>DASZWO010000039.1:0-12630 GCA_035546595.1 Opitutaceae bacterium | reverse complement strand
TCCCAGGCCTGGGCCTCGACCGCAAGCCGGCCGGCCGCGCCCAGCCGCCGGCGCAGCGCGGGCTCGGTGGCCAGGCGCACGGCCGCGGCGACGAGCTCGTCCGGCCGGTCGCAGGGAACGCTCAGGCCGCTTTCGCCATGGCGCACGAACTGGGCGGCGGCCGCGTAGGCGAAGCCGGCGACCGCCAGGCCGCTGGCCATCGCCTCGGTCAGCACGTTCCCGAAGGTCTCGGTCAGGCTGGCGTGGATGTAGATGTCGGCGGAGGCGTAGTAGCGGCCGATCTCCTCGCGCGGGAAGAAGCCCGCGAAGACGCAGCGCGGCTGCTGGCGCAGCAGCTTCCCGCGCAGGGGGCCCTCGCCCGCGATGACGAAGCGGCAGCGGGGATTGGCGGCCCGCATCGCGTCGTAGGCGCGGAAGAGGAGGGGGTAGTTCTTTTCGGCCGCCATCCGGCCCACATGGATCACGACCGGATCCGCCGGTTCGGCGCCCCAGGAGGCGCGCAGGGCGGGGGAGCGACGCTCCGGCCGGAAGTGCCGGGTGTCGACCCCGCGCGAGAGCAGCCGCAGGCGGAGGAAGCCCTGGGCGGAGAGCTCGCGGGAGAGCTCGTTGGTGGGGACGAAGGTGCGCCGGGTCCGGTTGTGAATCCGCCGGAGCCAGGCCAGGGCCAGGGGGCGCAGCCACGGCACGCGGTAGTGGCGCGTGTAGGAATGGAAATTGGTGTGGAAGCTCGAGGTCACCGGGATCGAGAGGTCCCGGGCGGCGGTGATGGCCGAGGCGCCGAGGGGCCCCTCGGTCACGACATGGACCAGGTCGGGCCGGCTGCTCCGCCAGCGCCGCCGCAGGACGCTCGCGGCCGGGAGGCCGAAGCGCAGCGCGGCGTAGCCCGGGATGGGCATCCCGGGGAGCGAGACCTCGTGGAAGGGGCGCCGGGCGGCCTCGGCCGCGGGAGGCCCGGCGCCGGGCCGGAAGACCGTGACCTCATGCCCCCGGCGCCCGAGCTCGGCCGCGATCACCCCGAAGGTCATGGCCACGCCGTTGACCTCGGGCGGGAATGTCTCGGAGATGAGGGCAAGCTTCACCTTCCCCGGCATTATGCCCCCGCCTCGGTGTCGAAACCGCGGCGGCGAGGTTACGATCGTGACAAAGCCGGGGTTCGCGCCCCGGGCCGCCGGTCACAGCGCGGCCGCCGGCGGGGGGGGGATGTCGGGCGCCGGCGGCGGGGGCTCGGCGGGGGGCGCGGAAGGCGCCGGCGGGGGAACGGCCGGAGCCGGCCGCCGGGAGCGGGTCCCCTTCGCCTCGTAGAGCTTGATCAGGTGCTGGCGCTGGTCGAAGGCGATGATTTCGGCGTAGCGGCCCCAACTCAGCAGCGTGCGGAAGAGGGGGCGGGGCTTCTCGTGGGGCAGCGCGTGCTCCAGCTCGTGGAGCAGGGCCTCGACCGTGAGGATGTGGTCCTCCTGCACCTTGATCAGGCGCACCAGCAGCTCGAAAATCTTGAGCTTCATCAGCTGCTCGCGCACCAGGCGCTTCTGGTCGTTGGTCGAGGTGTTCACCAGCTCCTTGCCCAGGGGGGTGAGGATGACGTCGTGCTGCGGGGTCTGGACGAACTCCAGCAGCTCGGCCGCCTTGACCACGCGGACCACGTACCCGAATTCCTTGCCGAAGCGCTCCGCCAGGAGGAAGACGTCGCTGGGCTCGTCGCCCAGCAGGGCGAGCATGCCGAGCACCTCGGCCGGGGTGACGTAGGGCAGGGAGACCGGGGCGATGTGCCGCTTGGAGGCGTCGAGCTTGGTCACCACCTTGCCCGCCTCGGCCGGCGCCGCCTCGGGCAGGACCGAGTGGGTCAGGATCGCGTGCAGCCGCTCCACGATCTGCTTGAACTCCGGCGTGTCGGGATCGCGCGGGTAGGGGAGCGGGTTCGGGACGACCACGTCGACGCGGCCGGGGCCGGCCGCCATCACCACCACGCGGGTGCCGAGGAACACGGCCTCGCTGATGTTGTGCGTCACGAACACCATCGTGCGGAGAGGGTGGTTGGGGTCGGCGATCAGCCGGCCGATTTCGCCGCGGAGGGTCTCGGCGGTCAGGACGTCGAGGGCGCTGAAGGGCTCGTCCATCGCCAGGACCTCGGGCTCGGCGATCAGGGCCCGGGCGATGCCCACGCGCTGCTTCATGCCGCCGGAGAGCTCGCGGGGGTAGGCATACTCGTAGGCGCCGAGGCCCACCGTCTGCAGGGCCTTTTCCAGGCGGCTCTGCTGCTCCGCCTCGGGCAGCTTGCCGACCGGGAGCAGGACGTTGCCGCGCACGGTCAGCCAGGGAAAGAGCGCGAAGTTCTGGAAGACCATCGCCACGCCCGGGGAGACCCCCTGCAGGCGCATGCCCTTGAAGAAGACCTCGCCCTCGCTCGGCTTGATCAGGCCGGCCATGACGCGCAGCAGCGTCGACTTGCCGCAGCCGGAGGGGCCGAGCAGCGCGACCGCGTCGTTCTCGGAGACCGAGAGGTTGACGTCGCTCAGGATCAGGTCGCTCTCCTGGCCGGGCAGGCCGTAGCGGTGGCTGACGCCGCGGAGTTCGATCAGGGGGGGCTTGGGCGAGTCCATGGGGAGGAACGAGGGGTCAGGCGATGAAGCGGCAGCGGTCGTTGGCGATCGCCTGGAGGCGCTTCCAGACCGTGCGATTGATGCCGACGACGACGACGGCCATCACGATCACCGCGGCGGCCAGTTGGGGAAAGTGGTTGTCGCCGGTCGCCCGCGTGATGTAGGCGCCGAGTCCGGTGGCGAACAGCGTCTTGCCGCCGACCTGGACCGCCTCGGAGACGATGGTGGCGTTCCAGGCGCCGCCTGCGGCGGTGATCCACCCCGTGACCAGTCCCGGCAGGATCGCGGGGAGCAGGAACTTCTGCCAGCGCTCCCAGCCGCGCAGGCGCAGGAGATCGGCGCAGCTCACCATGTCGTTGGGGATGGCGGCGGCGGCGCCGGCGACGTTGAAGAGGATGTACCACTGCGCGCCGAAGAGCAGCAGCAGGACCGCGCCCCACTGCAGCGTCCCGTGCACGAGGAAGACCAGGGCGACGAGCCAGGGATAGATCATCGGGGCGGGAAAGGAGGCGACGAACTGGATGAAGGGCTGGAGCCGGGCCGCCAGCTTGGGGTTGAGCCCGATGCTGACTCCCAGCGGCACGGTCCAGAGGGTCCCGATGGCGACGGCGGCGGAGACCCGGAGGAAGGTGAGCCCGGTGTCGCGGGCGATCTCGAGCCAGTCGCCGGCGCGGAGCTGCAGGAGGAGGAGCAGCAGGCGGTAGCCGCCCCAGGCCACCAGCGCGGCGAGAACCGCGAGGACGGCCCCATAGACGACGCGGCTGCGGCGGCTGGGCGGGAGCGGCGCGGCGTCCGGCGCGATCAGCGAGGTGGCGGCGGAAGGGGGCTCCGGAGCGGGCAGGAGGCGCCCGCCCAGGGCCGACATCCCGCGGCCCAGCGCCTGGTAGGCGCGGGAGCGGGCCAGCCAGAGCTGGAAGGCGGACTTGGCGGCGCGGTTGCCGCCGAAGTCGTCCATCTTGAACTTGCGCGACCAAACCACCAGGGGGGCCCAGATCAGCCGGTCGACCACCACGATGACCGCGCCCATCGCGACGACGCCGCAGAGCTGGGCGCGGACGTTGCCGCGGGCGATCGCCTCGGCCATGTAGGAGCCGAGGCCGGGGACCCGCAGCGCCTGCCCGTTGATCGGCGGCGGGTTCTCGCAGATGCTGAGGAAGAACCAGCCGCCGGCCATCGACATCATGCTGTTGTAGACCAATCCCTGGGCGCCGAAGGGCAGCTCCAGCCGCCAAAGGCGGTTCCACCAGTTGAAGTTGTAGAGCTGACCGAGCATGCGGATGTCCGCGGGGGTGCCCCGCAGGGAGTCATAGTAGCTGAAGACCATGTTCCAGACCTGCCCGACGAAGATCGCCAGGATGCAGACCAGCTCCAGGCCGGTGTTGGTGCGGGGGAAGAGCGCGATCAGCGCCAGGGTGATGCCCGGCAGGAAGCCCAGCACCGGTATGCTCTGCAGGATGTCGAGCGACGGGAGCACGTAGCGCCGCGCCGCCGGGTCGTAGTAGGCCCAGGACGCCACCACGATGGTGAAGAGGAGGGAGAGGAAGTAGGCGATCCAGCCGCGGGCGAAGGAGAAGAGGGCGTATTTCGGCAGGGCGGAGATCGAGAGATCGATCGCCGCCGTGGCATGGAGGGGATGGCGCCATTCGGAGGCGACCTGCGCGACGCCGAGGACGATCGCGGCCACGCCCAGCAGCACGACCGCGTCCATCCAGAGGGCGGGCCGGCGCTCTTCGGGGACCTTTGCGGCTGTCAACGCCATCCTACATTCCAGAGCCGCTCGGGCGAACGGCGGCAAGCTGCAATTACCGCGCCACGGGGATTTTACCGCGCGGAATATCCTAATTTGGGGATTGCTCAGGCAATCCCCCGTTCTCTACGTTCATCCTTTTTAGGTGATGCAGTCGCACGGTCCTAAGCGCTTCTACACGCCCCATTCCCTCGAATTTTGGTTCGACCGATTGGAGGGCGACTGGTCTGAGGCGTTCAGCGCCAGCCAGTTGGAAGAGGGCCGGCGGATCTACCGCGCGGGCGAGGTGCGGGAATTGGAGCTCACCGAGCGCGACGCGGTGGTGCACCGGCGGATCGAGAAGAAGGACGAGTACGCGGTGATCGAATGGTCAGGCGGGGCCCTATCCGTGCGCTCGTCCACCACCGACCGCGAGCTCGCCCATGCCCTGGCGGTGGCCGGCCTGCACGAAATCGAGGAGCTGGTGGCCGACGAAATCTCGCCCCTGCCGGGAGAGCCGCTGCCGGCCTCGGCCCAGAACGGCAGCGGCACCGGCCCCGCCGCGAGCAACGGGCACGGCGCCGGCAACGGAAATGGCAATGGCAACGGCCATGGAACGGCCCCGGCCGCCCCCGCGGCCGGCAGCGACCTCCACGGGCCGCCGAACCGGCCCGCGCGGCCGCTCCTGCTCGTCTTCAAGATCCGGGTATCGGGCCTGGCCTTCCGGGCCTACTGGGTGGAGGGAAAGGACAAGAACAGGGTGGCGGCGCTCGGCCCGGAGGCCCACGGCAACGGCAACGGCCATGTCTCCTCCTCCGAGCGCGCCAAGCTGATCGGGCTGGCCGCCTACGCCCGCAAGGCCCACTTCGCCTACGACCAGGAGACCGGCGTCTACTGGATGGAGTCCCTGGTCGAGATCCCCAATTTCCTCAAGGGCACGCTGCCGGCCTGGCGCCGGATGTTCGCGATCGAGCTGGATGAGAAGGCGGCCAATCTGCTGAAGGGCACGCGCTCGATCGAAATCGAGGCCGTGGCCGAGCCCTCCGCGGCGGGCGCCGGCGGGGCCCGCGGGTCGGTGGGCCTGAACCTGAGGTGGATCTTCCGCTCCGGCGAGCGCCTGCTCACCGACGGCGAGGTCGCGACCCTGCTCAAGCGCGGGGGCCAGCCCGTGATCCTGCCGAGCCTGGGCATCGTCTCCCTTCCCCCCGAGCGCTGGGACTCGTACAGCGCCTGGCAGAAGAGCGTCGAGGAGATCTCGACCGGCGATTCGCTTCCCCCCTACCTGGTCTTCTCCCTCTTCAACGACGCCCGGCTCAAGCTGACGCTCTCGCCCGAGATCGAGGCCTGGCGCCGGCAGGTGCTGACCCCGCCCGACGCCCCGCCCGAGCTGCCCGAGATCCTCCGGCCCTACCAGCGCCGCGGCGTGGAATGGATGCACCACCTCTGCGCCTCGGGCTGCCACGGGCTTCTGGCCGACGAGATGGGCCTGGGCAAGACGCTGCAGGTGCTCTCGCTCCTGGCCACCTGGCCGATCACCGACCGCCCCAACCTGATCGTCTGCCCGGCCAGCGTGGTGCCGGTCTGGCGGGAGGAGATCGGGAAGTTCTTCCCCCACCTCAAGGTGGACGTGCTCAAGACCGGGCACGATTTCACCTCCAGCCGCGAGCCGGTGCTCTGGCTCGCGAGCTACACCCAGCTGCGCAAGCACCGCTCGCTGCTCGACGGGATCGACTTCGGCTACGCCGTGCTGGACGAGGGCCAGTTCATCAAGAACCCGGACGCCAAGGTCACCCAGACCTGCTTCGCCGTCCGCTCCCGCCACCGGGTGGTGCTGACCGGCACCCCGCTGGAAAACCGCCAGCTCGACCTTTGGAGCATCTTCCGCTTCCTGCTGCCGGGCCTGCTCGGCTCCCGCTCCTCCTTCGAGGCGGCGCTGAACGCCGACCATGACGGCACCATCTCGCGGCTGCGGGCCCAGCTCGCCCCCTTCATCCTCCGCCGCACCAAGAAGGAGGTCGCGACGGAGCTGCCCCCGAAGGTGGAGATCGACCTGATCTGCCCCCTGACCGACGTGCAGCGCTCCGAATACGCCCGGATCTGCACCGAGGGCCTGGCCCGGCTGGGCGACGACGTCGGCGCGGCCATGCGGGAGAAGTCCTTCGGCTTCCTGGCGCTGCTCACCCGGCTGCGGCAGACCTGCTGCGATCCGGACATGCTGCCCTGGCTCAAGGCGCCGCTGGAGGACTCGGGCAAGATCAACCTGCTGATCGAGAAGCTGGCCGAGATCATCGGCAGCGGCCACAAGGTCGTGATCTTCTCGCAGTTCGTCATGCTGCTCGACCGGGTGCGCGGCGCCCTGATGCGGCACTTTCCGGACCTTCCGCGCTACGAGCTCACCGGCATGACGCTCGACCGGCAGAAGCCGGTGCAGGGGTTCCAGGGCGCCTCCGGCGCCGCGGCGATGCTGGTCTCCCTCAAGGCCGCGGGCACCGGCATCACCCTGCACGCCGCCGATTACGTCTTCCTGCTCGACCCCTGGTGGAACCCGGCGGTCGAGGCCCAGGCGGTCGACCGCGTCCACCGCATCGGCCAGACCAACACCGTCTTCGTCTACCGCATGGTCACGGCCGGCACGGTGGAGGAGCGCATCCAGGCCCTCAAGGCCTCCAAGCGCGACCTCTTCGACCGGCTGGTGGACGGGCTGGGCGGCGACTTCGACCTCAGCCAGCACTTCACCTCGCTGCGCAGCCTGGTCCAGCTCACGGCCGACGCCGTGCCGGAGCCGACCCAGCAGGAGCGCGACGAGAACGCGATGCTGGCCTACTAGATCTCGTAGGTCGGCGGCAGCTCCTGGCCGGGCTCCTGCAGCTTCTCGTAGAAGATCCGCACGTCGGTGATCCCGGGCAGCAGCTCGTTCGCGCGCTTCAGGGCCTTCTTGGTCGACGCCGTCGGGTTGGCCTCGGCCGGGAAGATGTTGGCGGAGCCGATCTCGGCCAGCAGGCCGCTCTTGCGCAGGACCGAGGTGACCTCCGCGTTGCAGCCGCTGATCAGCAGGTGGCGGTTGGTGGTCCTGAGGTATTCGTGCAGGTTCTGCAGCGCGAAGACAGTGGAGGCGTCGAGGTGCCGGGCGTTCTTCATCCGCAGGATGAAAACGCGGATGTTCTCGTCCTCGGCCTGGCGGCGCACCTGGTCCTGGAAGAGGTCCGCGGCCCCGAAGAAGAGCTCGCCCTCGACGTGGATGATCGAGATCTGCGGGTCCGGCCGCTTGGAGCCCTCCCCGAGCTCGGCCAGGTTGCCCGCCTCGTTGAAAGTGTACTCCACCAGCATCGGCGTGGCGGACTTCTGCAGGAAGAGCGCGAGCGAGACGCCGATGCCGACGTAGATCGCGGTGTCGAGCTTGAGGATGAGGCTCGCTGCCAGGGTGGCCGCGAAGACCACCGCGTCGGAGCGCGTGGCGCGGCAGGCGATCTTGATCTGGGGGACGTTGATCATCTTGACCCCGACCCGGATGAGGTGGGCGGCGAGGGCCGCCACCGGGATGTAGTTGAAGATCGGGGTGATGAAGAAGAGGACGGCGAGGACGATGGCGCTGCTGAAAACCGAGGCCAGCTGGGAGCGGGCGCCGCTCTGGTAGTTGACCGCCGAGCGGGTGAAGGAGGAGGAGCCGGGGACGGCGTTGAAGAGGGCGCAGGCGATGTTCCCGGCCCCCATGCCGATCAGCTCCTGGTTGGGCTCGATTTTCTGGCCGCTCTTGGCCGCGAGGGACTTGGTGATCGAGGCGGCCTCGAGCATGCCGAGGATGGAGACGGCGACGGCGGTCCCGACCAGGGTGGGCAGCAGCTGCAGGTGCTGGTGGCCGAAGCGCCAGCCCGAGAACATCGGCACGGCCGCGGTCAGGGCGCCCTCGTCCTGCACCAGCCGGAAGGGCGGGTGGCCGTGGAAGGCGGCGTAGAGCCGCGAGGCGATCCCGAGGACGGAGAGGCCGATCAGGGCCTCCGGCCAGGAGGGCTTGATCCGCCGCACCCCCTCGAAGATCGCCAGGGTCAGCAGCGCCACCCCCAGGGCCCAGGGGTTGAAGTGCCCGGTGCTGACCGACTCGGCGGCGTGCCAGAGCCATTCGCGGAAGCTGGCGCCGGAGCCGCTCTCCATCCCCAGGCCGTTGTGCAGCTGGCCGACGATCAGGAGGACGCCGATGCCGGTGGAGTAGGCGATGACCACCGAGCGGGAGATGAACTTGGTCAGCTCGCCGAAGTTGCACAGCCCGGCGGCGAGCTGGATCACCCCGATGAGGAAGGAGAGGTAGACCGCGAGCTGGAGCGGGGTGAGGCCGCTGGCCGCATGGCTCGCCAGGGTCGCCGCCACGATGATGCTGATCGAGTTGGTCGGTCCGAAGACGTGGTGGTGGGAGGAGAAGAAGAAGGCGCCGACCGCCCCGCCCACCACCACCGAGGTGATGACGGGCATCGGCGGGAGGCCGAGGATGAGGGCGAAGCCGATCGCCTGCGGAATCGAGACCAGCGAGAGGGTCGCGGCCGACACCAAGTCGGCGCGGCATTTGGACCAGCTATAGCGGCGCAGCTCGCCCAGGACCGGCATCCGGACCCGGAACATGTTGGCCCCGAGGTTGGCCAATCCTTCCCGCAGCTCGGTGACCGGGTCCATCGCCCCAGTGAACCCAGATTCAGCGATTCGCAAAGCGAATTCCGGACGCGGGCCTACTTCAGGGCCCCGGTCTGGTATTCGAGGGCGGCCTGCGCGGCCATCAAGCCGTAACGCGCGCCGGCCAGGCCGATCTCTGCGGAGGTCCGCTCGACCTCCGCTTGGCTCAGCTCCACGATTGAACTGCTGCCTGCCTGATAACGGGCCTGGGCGAGCTGGTAGGCCTCCCGCGCATGGCGGACCAGCTGGGCCGCGGTGGTCTGGCGCTGGCCGGCGGTGCGGAGGTTGACCCAGGCGATCCGGACGTCGCGATCCGCGTCATCTTCCGCCTCCCGCAGGTTCTGGTCGGCGATGTCGGCCTTGATCCGGGCCTCATGCTGGCGGGCGCGGTAGAGACCGCCGGTGAAGATCGGGAAGTTCAGGTTAACTCCGCCGGCCGCATAGTGCTCGGGCAGATGGCTGTCGCGCCAGGGCGCGTCGCCGACCGTCCCGGTGGCGGTTACGGTGGGGCCGCTCAGGTCGTTCTCCGCCCGGGCGAAACGCCGCGCGGCATCGCGCTCATAGCGCAGGCGCGCCAGGTCGGGACGGTCGCGGCGGGCGGCCGCGAGCGCGGCCGCCAGGTCCGGCGGGGCGGCCGGGGGGGGCGCCGGATCGGCCAGCACGAAATGCTGCTCGGTCGGGTACCCAAGGTCGGCCGAAAGCGCGGCCTCCGCCGCCTCCTCGTCGCCGGCCGCCTTTTGGCGCAGCAGCTCGGCCTCCTCCAGCGCCACCTGAGAGAAGCTGACATCGAGCGAGGACTTCAGCTGGTTGTGGGCCAGCGCCGACACTCGATCGACGAGAAAGCGCCGCGCCTGCAGCGTCTGGTCTGCCACTCTTAGGATCGCCTGGGCCTGCAGGGCGCTGAAGAAGCTGACGTCGACCTCAAGCAGGATCTGCTCCCGCGTCGCGGCGGCGTTCTGGCCCTCGGCGCGGGCGGCGAGCTTCGCGCCGGCGGTTAGATTGCCGGTTCGCCCGAAATCGGTTAGAAGCTGGCTAATCGCGACGCCGCCCGCGGCCCGGTCGTAAATCGAGGGGTTGTTCAGGCCGCCGGCGAGAATGCGGGTGTTTTCGTTGCCGGCGTCGACGGCGGTGAGATAGGCGTTGACCATGGGCAGGTAGGCCGAGCGCGCCTGCTCCACCTGCGCTTGCGCGCCCTCCGCCCGCAGCTGCGCGGCCACGGCTCGGGGAAGGCGACGGAGGGCGAGATCCCGGGCCGCGGCCAGGGTGAGAGGAACGGGCGGTGACTCCGGGTCCGGCGGGGCCAGCGGGACGGGAGCGGCGGCGGCCGAAAGGACTCCTCCGGACAGGATGGCGAACAGGACGATTTTCATGTTAAGGAGCGGCGGCATGGGATTCGGTCCGGCGGTAGGTGAGATAGTAGGCCGCCGGCACCACGTACATGGTCAGGACCACCGAGACGGCGAGGCCCCCGATGATCGCCCGGGCCAGCGGAGCATAGGCCTCGCTGCCCGCGCCGAGGGCCAGCGCCATCGGGATTAGGCCGATGAGCGTGGCCAGCGAGGTCATCAGGACCGGGCGCAGGCGCACCCGGCAGGCCAGCCCCACAGCCTCCCGCAGCGGCGTTCCCTGGTCCCTCAACCGGCGGATGAATTCCACGATCAGGATGCTGTTGGAGACCACGATCCCCACCATCATCACCACTCCCATCAGCGACATCACATTGATGGTGGTGTGGGTCAGCCAGAGGATCAGCAGCACCCCGGTCAGGCCGGTGGGGACCGCGAGCAGGATCAGCAGGGGATCGAGGAAGGATTTGAACTGGGCCACGAGGATCAGGTAGACCAGCACGGTCGAGAGGATGAGGCCGAGGCCGAAGCTGCGGAACGAGGTCTGCATCGCCTCCACTGAGCCGCGGACGTTGACCTGGAGGTTGGGCGGAAGCTGCGTGGATTTCAGGATCCGGTTCACCCCGGCTAGGACGCCGGCCAGGTTTTCTCCGGAGGGGGCCACGTAGATGTCCACCACCCGCTTCAGCTGATAGTGGTCGAGTTCGGTCGGCGATTCGATGTGCTCGAGGTGGCTGACCGCGTCCAATCGGGCCGGCAGAACCGAGTGGGGGCCGCGCAGCGGCACCGAGGAGAGCTGGGGAAAGTCCTTCACGTCGCCCTCGGGATATTGGACGGTAAGGAAGTAGTCATTGCCGCTCTTGGGATCCACCCAGTAGCTCGGCGCGATCATCTGCGCGGAAGTCAGGGCCGTGATGATGTTGTCGACCACCTCCCGTTCGTTGAGGCCGAGTTCGCCGGCGCGCTCCCGGTCGATCTTCAGCCGTAGAGCGGGATAGTCGACGTCCTGAGGTACCAGAACATCGCTCACTCCCGGCAGCGCGCGGATCTTCCGGGCCAGATTCACGGCTGCGGCATGGGCGAGATTGAGGTCGTTCCCGGCGATCTGGATGTCGAAGGGCGCCGGTAGACCGAGGTTCAGCACGGCGTCGACCAGCCCGCCTGCTTGGCAGTAGGCGGTTACCTCCGGCAGCTCTCGCCTGAGCCGGTCGCGAACCCGGTCCATGTAGGCGAAGCTGCTGAGGCGATGCTTCGGCTGCAGCCCCACTTGGACGAAGGCGGTATGGGGCCCGGAATTGGAAGTGTAGATGGAGGAGAAACCCGGGGTGACGCCGATGTTGGAGACGACGATGCGCAGATCTTCCGCGGGAATTGTCTCATGGACGATGTGCTCCACCCGGGCGACGATTCCGGCCGTAATCTCAAGCCGGGTGCCGGTTGGCGCCTTGAGGTTGACCACAAACTGACCGGGGTCGGTGCGGGGGAAGTAGGCTTGGCCGACTAGGGGGAAGAGGCCGAGGCTGAGTACGAAGATTCCGGTGATGCCGGCGACGGTGGCGGCCGGCCGGAGCAGGGAGAGGCCCAGGCTTCGGTCGTATCGGTCGAGCATCGCGTGGAAGCGGCCGTTGAACCAGGTATTGAAACGGCCGGCCTGGTGTTCCTCGACGCGCCGGACGAGCTTGGCGCAGAAGAGCGGCACCACCGTCATGGCGACGAAGTAGGAGGCGAAGAGCGAGAGGATTACCGAGAGGGCCAGGGCAGTGAAGAGGAACCGGCTCACTCCGTAGAGGAAGATGACGGGGAAGAAGACCACCGCCGTGGTCAGAGTTGCGGCCAGGACGGGGAGCGCCACCTCCTGCCCGCCCTTCTCCGCCGCCACCGCCGGCGACTCACCCAGCTCGATGTGGCGGAAGACATTCTCGAGCACCACGACCGAGTTGTCGATCAGGCGGGAGAAGGCCAGCGCCAGCCCACCCAGGATCATTGCGTTTAGGGTGTTGCCTCCGAGCGACAGGGCGATGAAGGCGGCAAGGGCGGAAAGCGGGATGGAGAGGAAGACGGCAAGAGTGGCCCGCAGGCTGCCGAGGAAGATCAAGATCATGATTCCGGTCAGCAGGAGGCCGATGGCGCCTTCATGGATCAGGTTCTCGATTGCGTTGCGGACGAAGACGGACTGGTCGAAGACGACCTTGGTGACGAGCTGCTTGGGGACGTCGATGAGGTGGGCGACGGCATTTTTGATGCCGTCGACGACGGCGATGGTGTTGGCGTCGCCGCCCTGCTTGAGGACGGGGAGGTAGAC
>DASZWO010000038.1:0-5186 GCA_035546595.1 Opitutaceae bacterium | reverse complement strand
CGCGCCCCCGCCGCTCCCGCCCGCGCGCGTCTCCGCGCCGGCTCCGGTCAGCATGCCGCCGGCGCCGCCCGCCGCCCCGCCCATCGTGATCGGCCCGGACGGCAAGAAGACCATCCATCTCAAGCCGCCGGTCATCGTCCGCGACTTTGCCACCGCGCTGGGGCTCAAGCCCTTCAAGCTGATCTCCGAGCTGCAGCCCCTGATGGGCTTCGCCTCGATGAACTCGACCATCGAGGAGCCGGTGGCGCAGAAGGTGGCCGAGAAATACGGCTTCGCGCTGGAGATCCGCCACCGCGGCGACGCCTCCACCCAGCAGGCGCAGAAGCAGGAGAAGAAGAAGCCGGAGCCCGAGGACGAGACCCAGTTTCTGGTCCCGCGCCCCCCGGTGGTCTGCATCCTGGGCCACGTCGACCACGGCAAGACCTCGCTGCTCGACGCCATCCGCAAGGCGAACGTGGCGGCCGGCGAGGCCGGCGGCATCACCCAGCACATCGGCGCCTACCAGATCGAATTCAACAACCGGAAGATCACCTTCCTCGACACCCCGGGCCACGCCGCCTTCAACAAGATGCGCGCGCGAGGCGCCTCGGTCACCGACATCGCCGTCCTGGTGGTGGCGGCCGACGACGGCTTCATGCCCCAGACCGACGAGGCCCTGCAGCACGCCAAGAACGCCAAGGTCACGCTGGCGGTCGCGGTCAACAAGATGGACGTCAAGGGCGCCAACCTGGACCAGGTCAAGGCGCAGATGCAGCAGCGCGGCATCGCCCCCGAGGACTGGGGCGGGGAGACCATCACCGTTCCGGTCTCGGCCATCAAGGGCACCGGCATCAACGAGCTGCTCGAGATGCTGCTGCTGCAGGCCGACGTCCTGGAGCTGAAGGCCAACCCGAAGGCGGAGGCCAGCGGGGTGATCATCGAGTCGCAGGTCGACGTCGGCCGCGGCCCGGTCGCCACCGTCATCGTCCAGCGCGGGACCCTCAAGGTGGGCGACGCCCTCCTCTGCGGGGCGCAATGGGCCAAGGTCCGGGCCATGTTCGACGACCAGGGCAAGCCGCTGAAGGAGGCTCCGCCCAGCACCCCGGTGCGGGTGATCGGCTGGTCCGGCACGCCGGACAGCGGCGCCAGCTTCCACGCGGTCAAGAACGCCCGCGAGGCCGAGAACCTGGCGGAGGAGGAGGGCCAACGCCTGAAGAAGGCCGGCGCCACCGAGGCCCCGAAGGAGGTCTCGGTCGAGCAGCTCTTCGCCAACATCGCCGCCACCCAGCAGCGGATGCTCAAGGTCATCGTCAAGACCGACGTCTTCGGCTCGGCCGAGGCGGTGCGCCAGGTGCTGGAGGGCATCAAGAGCACCAAGGTGCAGCTGGAGATCGTCTCCGCCGACGTCGGCCTGGTGACCAAGAACGACGTGCTGATGGCGAGCGCCGCCGGCGCGGTCATCCTCGGCTTCCATACCAAGCTGGAGAACGGCGTCACCCCGCTGGCCAAGCACCACGGGGTGCGGATCGAGACCTACGAGATCATCTACGAGCTGGGCGACAAGGTCCGCGAGATGATGGCGGACATGCTCGAGCCGGACCTGAAGGAGGTCAAACTGGGCGCCGCCGAGGTCCGCCAGGTCTTCCCGCTGGCCAAGGGCTTCGTCGCCGGCTGCCTCGTCACCGAGGGCAAGATCAGCCGCAACAACACCTCGCGGCTGCGCCGGGGCAAGGAGACCGTCTTCGAGGGCAAGATCGCGACGCTCAAGCGCTTCAAGGACGACGCCAACGAGGTCCGGGCGGGCCTGGAGTGCGGCATCAAGCTGGACGACTGGAACGACTACGCCGTCGGCGACATCATCGAGTGCTACGAGGTGCAGAAGGTCAGGGCGACGCTCTGACCGCGACGCCATGAGCAACCGCACGGTCCGCGTCAACGCGCTCGTGCAGCGCGAGATCAGCGACATCCTCCGCAAGCGCTACCAGAGCGAGGCGGTGGCCCTGACCGTCACGGAGGTTCGGGTCTCGCCCGACCTGCGCGAGGGGAGGGTGTTCGTCGCCGTCGTCGGCAGCGAGGACTTCGCGGCGGAGCGGCTGCGCTGGCTGCGCCGCCAGGCCCCCCTGATCCGCGAGGAGCTGGCCAAGCGCATCGTCCTGAAGTTCCTGCCGCGCTTCGAGTATGTGCTGGACAGGTCCGCCGCCCGCGGCGCCCGGCTGATGACGCTGCTCGACCAGCTCGACCGGGGGGCCAAGCCATAGCCATGGAGAAGTTCTATCCCAGCCTGGCGGACGGATTCGGGAGGCTCCTGGCGAGCCTGCCCGGCCGGCCCGTCGCCGTGATCGGCCATGCCCGGCCCGACGGCGACTGCATCGGCTCCCAGGTCGCCCTGGCGCGGATGCTCGCCACCCGGGGCGTCGAGGCGATCTGCGTCAATCCCGACCCGGTCCCGCGGCGGCTGGAGTTCGTGGCCCAGGGCACGACTTTCCTGCGCACCGACGCGCTGACGGACCGGGCCCTGGGCATGGCGGCGGTCTTCGTCGACTGCGCCGACCACGCCCGGGCCGGGGAGCGCCTCAAGGCCCTCTTCCCCGCTCCGGCCGGCAACATCGACCACCACCTCTCCAACGCCGGCTACGCCGCGGTCAACCTGATCGACAGCGTCTCGGCCGCGACCTGCGAGATTCTCGCCGGCCTGGCCTTCGACCACGGGCTCCCGGTGGACGCGAAGACCGCCCAGGCGCTCTACACCGGCATCCTCACCGACACCGGGCAGTTCCGCTTCGCCTCCACCTCGCGCCGCTGCTTCGCCCTGGCCGGCGAGCTGGTCGAGCGGGGCGCGGACCCGGCGGTGGCGGGCTTCGAGCTCTACGAGCAGGAATCCCCCGGCCGGATCAAGCTGCTGGAGCGCTTCCTCGGCTCGCTGCGCTTCGAGGCCGGCGGGCGGATCTGCGTCGGCACGCTGCCGGCGGGGATCTTCGAGCAGACCGGCACCACGGCGGAGGACACCGAGGGCCTGGTCGACTACGCCCGCAGCATCTCCGGCGTCGACATCGGCGTGCTGGTGGAGGAGCGGGCCGACGGCACGCTCAAGGCGAGCCTGCGGGCCAAGGACCCGGCCTGCCGGGTCGACCTGGTCGCGGCGGAATTCGGGGGGGGCGGCCACGCCTGCGCCGCCGGCCTCAACCTGAAGACCGCCCGCGCGGACTTCCGCAGCCAGCTCATCGCCTCCCTGACCAAGCGCCTGCCGCCGCGGCACTGACCTCCCTTCCCATGCTGGTTCCTCCGAAAGAGCTCGAAGGGGTGCTGCTGGTCGACAAGCCGACCGACCACACCTCGCATGACGTCGTCGCCCGCCTCCGCGGCAAGCTCCGCACCAAGCGGGTGGGGCACGCCGGCACGCTCGATCCCATGGCCACCGGGCTGCTCGTGATCCTCATCGGCAAGGCCACCCGCCTCTCCCAGTACCTGACCGGGATGGACAAGGAGTACGAGGGGACGGTCGAGCTGGGCAAGATCACCAACACCCAGGACGCCGAGGGCGAAGTGATGGAGACCCGGCCGGTGCCGGCCCTGACCCGCGAGCAGGTGCAGGCGGTGATGAGGGGCTTCCTCGGAGACCAGTACCAGACCCCGCCGATGTTCTCGGCGGTGAAGATCGACGGCGTGCCGCTCTACAAGATGGCCCGGAAGGGCGAGGAGGTGGAGCGCGAACCCCGGTTCATCCGCGTCGCCGGCTGGGAGCTGACCGCCTTCGCGCTCCCGCGCTTCGACTTCCGCATGCAGTGCAGCAAGGGCACCTACGTCCGCACCCTGGCCCACGACCTGGGCGAGAAGCTGGGCTGCGGCGGGCACCTGGCCGCGCTGCGGCGCACCGCCACCGGCGCGTTCCGGATCGAGCAGGCGCTGACCATGGAGCAGATCGAGGCCCTGACCCTCCCCGAGATCGAGAAAAAGCTGATTCCCGCCCACCAAGCCGCCCCCAGCGTGGTCTGAGAGCCGCATGCCGAACCTGCCGCTCGCCTTCCCGTCGCTCGAGGCCGCCGACCTGCCGCCGCAGCCCCTGCACCTCGCCGTGGGAATGTTCGACGGGGTGCACCTGGGCCACGGGGCGGTGATCGAGGCGGCGCTGCACTCGGCGCGGCGCAGCGGCGGCCTCGCCGCCGTCCTGACCTTCTTTCCCCATCCCAGCGCGGTGCTCCGGCCCGACCGGCCGACCCCGCTGATCATGGATCCCGGGACTAAGACCCGCCTGCTGCAGCGCCTGGGGGTCGACGTCGTCATCACCCAGCCCTTCACCGCGGAGTTCGCGCGGCTGGCCGCTGAGGAATTCCTGCCCTGGCTGCGCGCGAAGCTGCCGGGGCTCTCCGGCCTCTACGTCGGCCAGAATTGGCGCTTCGGGACGGGCCGCCGCGGCGATGTCGCCCTGCTGGTGGCCGAGGGCCGCCGGCTGGGCCTTTCGGTCTTCAGCGCGCCTCCGGTGAACTTCGACGGGGAGCCGATCAGCAGCACGCGGATCCGGAACCTGCTCGAGCTGGGGGAAATCGAGGCCGCCAACGCGCTCCTCGGCTACAGCTATTACGCGGAGGGCCCGGTGATCTCGGGCCGGCGCCTCGGCCGCACCCTCGGCTTTCCCACGCTCAACCTCGCCTGGAATCCGGGGCTCAAGCCCCGCCTCGGCGTCTACGCGGTCCGGGTGACGGGCCCCAAGTCCCGGGCGCCGCTCTCCGGGGTGGCCAACTACGGCTTGCGGCCGACGGTGGAGGACGCGGCGGAGCCGCGCCTGGAGACCCATGTCCTCGGGGCCTGCCCGTTTAACCAGGGCGACGCCGTCACGGTGGAGTGGCTCAGGTTCCTGCGGCCGGAAATGAAGTTCGGGGGGCTGGACGAACTGAAGGCGCAGATCGCCCGGGACGTCGAGGCGGCCCGCCGGATTTGATCTTGCCCTGCGGGCGAGGGATTTGGCTTAATTTCCGACCGCCACTTTCGGACCCTTAGCTCAGTTGGTTAGAGCGTTTCCTTGACATGGAAAAGGTCGCTGGTTCGAGTCCAGTAGGGTCCACCATTTCGGGGTCTAGTTCAAAGTTTGGGGACATTTAGGGAGGAGGGAGAGAGGGTTAGCCGCATTGGGCGATGACCCGGAGGCGGTAGTTGGAGAAGGATCTGAAGCCGTAGGCGCGGCGCTGGATCAGCTTCATTTTGCGGTGGAA
>DASZWO010000037.1:0-2946 GCA_035546595.1 Opitutaceae bacterium | reverse complement strand
TTCCACCGCAAAATGAAGCTGATCCAGCGCCGCGCCTACGGCTTCAGATCCTTCTCCAACTACCGCCTCCGGGTCATCGCCCAATGCGGCTAACCCTCTCTCCCTCCTCCCTAAATGTCCCCAAACTTTGAACTAGACCCCTCAAATCGACCGTGGAGCGTTCCTCATCAGAGGAATAAACTGGCGGAGAGGGAGGGATTCGAACCCTCGGTACCCTTGCGGGTACACATGATTTCCAATCATGCACATTCGACCACTCTGTCACCTCTCCGGATAGCGGTGCCGCCGGCGAAGCGGCGGCTTCTCCGGCGACAAGGGGAAATCAAATCTCCGCAGGACCCGGATGGTCAACGGGAAAAGGGCTGGCTCGGCAGGCGGACCGTCGCCGCCGAGCCGTCATACCCGATCTCGGCGTCGACGGAATCCGAGGGCCCCAAGCCGGCTCCGCGCCCCGGGGCGACGGCGACGATCCGGAATTTCCGCTCCCGCACCATTCCCGGGAACTCTCCCCGGCGCGCGGCGATCGAGAGGGTCCGTGCGGTGTCGTCCCAGTGGAAGGCGATGGTGGAGGATTCCCCCCGCTCGTAGTCGTAGTTGTCGCCCTCGTCCTCGTAGAGGCTGAAGTCGCCGTCGGCGCCCGGGTAGACCCGGATCTCGACCGGGGCCCCTGGCTTCTCCCCCGCGTACTGGATGGCCGGCCCGTAGGGCAGGATGGAGCCGGCGCGGACGAAGATCGGCATCCGCGAAATCGGCGCGTCCCCCGTGATCACGCTGCCTCCGGAGAAGCTCCGGCCCGTCCAGAAGTCCGTCCAGTCCGCGCCGCGCGGAAGGTCGACGGGGCGCGAGCTGGCGCCGGGGGCCGTCACCGGGCAGGCCATCAGGGCGGGCCCGAAGAGGTACTGGTCGGTCACGACCGCCAGCGAGGGGTCGCCGGGGAAGGCCATCGGCAGCGGCTCCATCATCGAGCCGCCCAGGGTGACCGCGTGCGCGGTGCTGTAGATATAGGGCAGCAGCCGGTAGCGGAGGTTGATGAAGTCGGCCAGGACGCGCTGGGTGGCCGGATCCCAGCGCCAGATCTCCTTCGGCCGGTTGGTGCCGTGGACCCGGAACATCGGGCAGAACGCGCTGAACTGGAACCAGCGCGTGAACAGCTCCGCATACTTCGGGTCGGCCGGGTCGCCCCCGAAGAAGCCGCCGGTGTCCGTGTTCCAGTAGGGGATGCCGCTGGCCACGAAGTTCAGGCCGGCGGGGATCTGCTGGCGCAGCACCTCCCAGGTGCCCTGGATGTCGCCCGACCAAGTGACCGCGCTGTTGCGCTGCTGGCCGGCATAGGCCGAGCGGGTGAGGAGGAAGACGCGTTTGGCCGAGGACTCGGCCCGCTGGCCCTGGTAGAGGCCGGCGGTGTGCTCCAGGGGGTAGGCGTTGTAGACCTCGGCGGCCGGCCCGGCGGCGGTCATCTGCTGGCGGAACTCTCCCCACTTGCCGGACAGCTCCGGTTCGCTGGCGTCGAGCCACCAGCCGTCGATGCCCAGCCGGAAGAGGCTCTCGGAGATCTGCCGCCAGTAGATCCGGCGCGCGCGGGGATTGAAGGCGTCGTACCAGCGGTTCTGCCCCTTGGGGTAGACGCTGGGGTAGACCGGGGCGTAGAGGGCGCCGGCCTTCTCCAGCTCGGCGGTGTGCGCCTGGCCCAGGTCGAACTTCGGCCAGACGGAAATGATGATGTGGGCGTGGGCGCGGTGGACCGCCTCGACCATGCCCTTCGGGTCGGGATAGCGTGAGGGATCGAAGGCATGCGAGCCCCAGGTGCCGGGGACCCAGTACTGCCAGTCCTGGATGATGCCGTCCAGCGGCACCCCGCGCCGGCGGTACTCGGCCACCACGCCCAGCAGCTCCTCCTGGCTGCGGTAGCGCTCGCGGCACTGCCAGAAGCCGAGCGTCCACTCCGCCATCATCGGGGCGTTGCCGGTCAGCTCGCGGTAGGCCCGCATCGCCTCCTCGGGCGAGGGGCCGAAGCAGACGTAGTAGTCGACGCCCCGCCCCGCCTCGGAGGCCCAGGTGACCCGGTCCCTGGCCGCCCGGCCCACGTCGACGTCCGTGATGGCCGGATTGTCCCAGAGGAGGACGTAGCCCTTGGAGGAGAGGAGCACAGGCACCGCGGTCCGGCCGTTCCGCTGCTCGAGGTGGACGACGCGCCCGACCCGGTCGAGGGCGCCGTCCGGCTGCTGGCCCAGCCCGTAGATCGCCTCGTCCGGGTCCAGGGTGAAGGACTGGCGCACGCCGGGCCCGGGGGGCGTGTCGGCCTCGCCGACGATCCGGCGGCCGGCGCGGTCGAAGATTTCGACGCGGCCGCCCTCGCCCAGGCGGACGTCCAGCAGGGGGGTCGTCATCCCGTGGCGGGAATAGGGCTGCGCGGGGAGCTGGGGGCGGGACACCACCGTCAGGCTGGGGCGGGCTTCGCCGCCCCCGCCGTGGGTCACATGGACCACGCGGTCGTTCCAGATCTGGACGGAGGCGAGCGAGGTGAGCGCGGCGGGCTGCAGCTGGGCCGGGCTCTGGCCGAGGCCGGCGGGGAGGCCGGCGGACAGCGCCAGGCCGAGGAGGCGGAGTTTCATCGGGGTGGGGAGGCGCCAGCGAAGCGGCTCCCGCCCGGCCCGGCAAGCCCGCTACTGGAGCGAGCGCACGAAGGCGACCAGCGCCGCCACCTCGGCCGCGCTGTGCTTCCTGGCGAAGGAGGGCATCTCCCCCTTGATGCCGCGCTGGATCACGGTCGCGATCCGCCGGTCGCTGATTTCCAGACCGTGCAGGTCCGGGCCCTCCTCGCCGGACATGTCGGTGCCGTGGCAGTGGGCGCAGCTCTTGAAGTAGAGCGCCCGCCCCTGGGCGCGGAGGAGGGCGGGCGCGAGCTGGGCGGCGGCCGCCGGCCGGCGGTAGGGAGGCAGCTCGTGC
>DASZWO010000036.1:0-72933 GCA_035546595.1 Opitutaceae bacterium | reverse complement strand
CCGGCGAGCTGGGGGGCTGGCTGCGCGGTCGCGGGCGGCGGGAGGACGGCCGCGATCCGGCGCCGCCGCGGCTGCGCGCCGACTTCACCCGCGCGCGCTACGAGGCCGCGGTGCGGGCGGTGCGCGGCCGCATCGCCCGCGGCGAAATCTACCAGATGAACCTGGCCCAGCGCTTCCACGGCGCCGCGCCCGGGGATCCGGCGGGGCTCTACCTGCGCCTGCGCCGCCGCAATCCCGCCCCGATGGGCGCCTTCCTCGCGGCGGGCCCCTGGACGATCCTCAGCAGCTCGCCCGAGCGCTTCATCGAGGTGGCGGGCCGGCGCATCCGCGCCTTCCCGATCAAGGGCACCCGGCCCCGCGGCTCGACCCCGGCCCAGGACGCCGCCCGGCGGCGCGAGCTTCGGGCCAGCGCGAAGGAGCGGGCGGAGCTGCTGATGATCGTCGACCTGCTGCGCAACGACCTGGGCCGGATCTGCCGCTTCGGGAGCGTGCGGGTCAACCGGCTCCACGCCCTCGAGTCCTTCGCCACCGTCCACCACTTGGTGGGCGAGGTGGAGGGCGAGCTGAGGCCGGAGGTGGGCCCGGCGGAGCTGCTGCGGGCGGTCTTCCCCGGCGGCTCGATCACCGGGGCGCCGAAGCTCCGCGCCATGCGGGTGATCCGCCACTTCGAGCGGCGGCGGCGCGGCGTCTTCTCCGGGGCGCTCGGCTACTGGAGCGCGGACGGCCGGACGGACCTGGCGATCGCGATCCGAACCATCGTCTGCCACCGCGGCCGGGCGGAGTTCCATGTCGGGGCGGGAATCGTCTGGGATTCCGATCCGGCCCTTGAATATGAGGAGACTCTGGCTAAGGGTCTGGCGCTGCGCGAGGCGCTGGGAGCCCGGGCGTGGCCCGAATCACAACGCTAGCGGGAGATGCACTGGGAGATCCACAACGGCCGTCGGGTCGCGGCGGGGGAGGGCGGCGAGCCCTCCGACGCCCGCGGCGTCTTCGAAACCGTCCTGCTCCGGGACGGCGAGCCGATGTTCCTGGAGGAGCACCTGCGGCGCTACGGCGAGGGCTGCGCCCACTTCGGGCTGCGGTCGGCCCCGCCGGCCGCGGAGCTGCGGCGGGCCGCGCGCGAGCTGATGGAGGCCAACGGCGTGCCCACCGGCGTGCTGCGCTGGGCCGCCTGGGGCGGCGCGGGCGGCGCGGGGTGGAGCCTCCGGGTCGACCCGCCCCGGCCGGCCTCGCTCAAGGCCCGCTGGCGGGTGGAGATTTCCCCCACGCGGCTGCCGCCGGCCGGCCCCGACTCGCGCTGCAAGCACCTCGGGCGGCGCCTCTGGGGGGAGGCCCTGGCGGTGGGCCGCGCCGCCGGCTGCGACGAAGTCCTGCTCTGCGACGAGGGCGGCCGGCTGGTCGAGGGGGCGGTCTCGAACGTCTTCTGCGCCCAGGAAGGCCGGCTGGTCACGCCCTCCCTGGACTGCGGCCCCCTGCCCGGCATCGTGCGGGCCAAGGTGCTGGAGCTGGCCGCCCAGGTCGGGCTGCCGGTGGCGGAGGGGGTGCTGACGGCCGAGGACCTGGCTGCGACCGAAGAGGCTTTCGTCACCAACTCCCTGGCGGGGCTGAAGCCCCTGGGGTCGATCAACGGGCGGATCCTTTCCGCGCCGGGCCCGGCCACCCTGCTGCTGCAGGAGGCCTGGACCGATCTCTACGGGTAAGGGCTGCGGACGCCGCTTTTCCCCTTGCCAAGGCCGCCCGCGATCCCTGTTTTGGAACGCTCCCTTTATGCAGAAGACCAAAAAATCCGTGGCCAAGCGCTTCAAGCTGTCCGGTTCCGGCAAGCTGATCCGCCGCACCCCGGGATTCCGCCATTTGCTCGCCGCCAAGTCCACCAAGCAGAAGCGCCGCGCCAGCCGCGACAAGCTCGTCGCCGAGGGCCATGCCGCGCCCCTGAAGCGGTGCCTGCCCTTCGGCCTTTAATCCCTTTCCGCCATGGCCCGCGCCACCAACTCCCCCGCGTCGCGTAAGCGCCGCAAAAAGACCCTGAAGTACGCCAAGGGCTACTTCGGCAACAAGTCGAAGCTCTTCCGCTACGCCAAGGAGGCGGTCCAGCACGCCTGGCAGTACGCCTACCGCGACCGCAAGAAGAAGAAGGGCGAGTGGCGATCCCTCTGGATCGTCCGCCTCAGCAGCGCCTGCCGCAACGCCGGCGTCAGCTACAGCCGCTTCATCGAGGGCCTCACCGCCGCCGGCATCACCCTCGACCGCAAGGTCCTCTCCGACCTTGCCGTGCGCGACGAAGTGGCGTTTAACGGCCTGGTCAAAATTGCCCAGGACGCGTTGAAGGCCAAGGCCGCCTCCGCCAAGAAGGCCTGAGAACCCAACGCGGGCCCCGGGCGGGCTCGTTTTCCCCTCGAGGACGGGCCCTGCCAGCAGGGTGACCGTCCTTTTTTCTGACCCATCACGCCTCCCCCATGTCCGAAATCCTCCACTCCATCCTGGCCAAGGCGAGCGCCGAGCTCGGCGCGCTCCGGACCCGGCCCGAGCTCGAGGCGGCCAAGGCCCGCTACGTCGGGCCCAACGGGGAGCTGACGGCGGTGATGAAGCGGATGGGCGCGATCCCGAAGGAGGAGCGCCCGGCCTTCGGCAAGCAGGTCAACGAGGCCAAGGCGAAGCTCGCGGGCGAGCTCGAGGCGGCGCTGCGGCGGGTGGAGGCAGCGGAGGTCGCGGCCCAGCTCGGGCCCGCGGTCGACCCGACGCTGCCCTCGCCCGATCCCGGCCCCGGCACCTACCATCCGCTCACCCTGGTGCGCGAGGAGATGTGCCGGATCCTGCGGAAGGTTGGCTTCACGGTGGCCGACGGCCCCGAGGTCGAGACGGAGTTCTACTGCTTCGACGCCCTCAACACCCCGGCGGACCACCCGGCTCGCGACGCCCAGGACACGTTCTATTTCCCGGCCGGAGCCCGCTTCGGCAACGTCGCCAAGCGCGCGCCGGAGGAGAAATACCTCCTGCGCACCCACACCTCCTCGGTGCAGATCCGCACCATGCTCCAGGGGCCCCCGCCGATCCGCATCGTCTCGCCCGGGCGGGTCTACCGCCGGGACACCTCGGACGCCACCCACTCGGCCAACTTCCACCAGCTCGAATGCCTCTACGTGGACCGGAACGTGACCGTCCGCGACCTCAAGGCGCTGCTCGACTACATCTTCGCCGCGCTGCTGGGTCCGGACACCAAGACCCGCTTCCGGCCCCACTACTTCGGCTACACCGAGCCGAGCTTCGAGGTGGACCTCGCGGCCAAGCACCTGCCCAAGGTGAACAAGGAGTGGATCGAGATCGGCGGGTGCGGGATGGTCGACCCCGCCGTCTTCGCCAACGTCGGATACGACCCCGAGGTCTGGACCGGCTACGCCTTCGGCATGGGCCTGGAGCGCCTGGCCATGCTCCTCTACGGCATCGATGACATCAGGCTCTTCTACCAGAACGACCTGCGCTTCCTGCGCCAGTTCAGCTGAGGCCCCATGAAAATCTCGCTCAACTGGCTCAGGGAGTATGTCGAGCTTGCCGCCTCGCCGGCCGAGATCACCCGGGCGCTCACCTTCCTCGGCTTCGAGGTCGAGGGGGTGGCCGCGCTGGGGGCACCGCCGCTGGAGCAGGTGGTGGTCGGGGAGGTCCTGACCCGCGCCCAGCACCCCAACGCGGACCGCCTCTCGGTCTGCACCGTCGACGTCGGCCCCGCCGGCGGGGTCAAGACCATCGTCTGCGGCGCGCAGAACTACCAGGTGGGCGACCGCGTCCCGGTGGCCCTGCCCGGCGCGGTCCTGCCGGGAAACTTCCAGATCAAGCAGTCGAAGATCCGCGGGCAGTCCTCCGACGGGATGATGTGCTCGGGCAAGGAGATGGGGATCGGCGAGGACCACAGCGGCCTCTGGATCCTCCCCGGCCGGCCGGCGCTGGGCACCCCCATCAACGCTGTCCTGCCTCCGGGCGACACCGTCTTCGACCTCGAGATCACGCCCAACCGGCCCGACTGCCTCTCGCACCTCGGCATCGCCCGCGAGCTGGCGGCCTGGTCGCGGCAGCCCCTCAAATATCCCCGGATCAAGTTCCGCCCGGAGCCGGCTCCCGAGGGGGCCCCGGCGCTGCTCAAGTCCGTGCGCGTCGCCTCGCCCGAGGACTGCCCGCTCTACACCGCCCACGCCATCGCGGGGGTGAAGATCGGCCCCAGCCCCGGCTGGCTGCAGGAGCGTCTCAGCGCCGTCGGGGTGCGCCCGATCAACAACGTGGTCGACGTCGGCAACTACGTGATGCTCGAGTACGGGCAGCCGCTGCACGCCTTCGACGCGCGCAGGCTGGCCGGCCCCGAAATCCTCGTCCGGCGCGCGGGCGACGGGGAGAAGATCACCACCCTGGACAATCGCGAGCGGACGCTGGACTCCCGCATGCTGGTCGTGGCCGACGCGCAGCGCCCGGTGGTCGTGGCGGGGATCATGGGCGGGGCCGGCTCCGGCGTGACGGCCGAGACCACCGACCTGGTCCTGGAGTGCGCCCTCTTCCGGCGGCAGTCCGTCCGCGCTACCTCGCGGGCCCTCGGGCTCTCCTCCGACTCCTCCTACCGCTACGAGCGCGGGGTCGACCCGCACCTGGCCCTGGAGGCCGCCCACCGCGCGGTCGACCTGATCCTCGAGACCGCCGGGGGCCGGGTGGTGGGCCCGATCCACCAGGTCGGGGGCGACGTGCCCTGGAAGCGCGAGATCGTCCTGGCGCCCGCCTTCGTGCGCGCCCGCCTCGGGTTCGACATCCCCGACGCCGACATGCGCGACGCCCTCGAGTCGCTCGACCTCAGCGTCGTCCACCAGAAGCAGGGTCCGGACGGCCAGCCCGTCTGGACGGTGGAGATCCCGAGTTGGCGCGACGACCTCGACCGCCCCATCGACCTGGTGGAGGAGATCCTCCGGCTGCACGGCACCGAGCGGATTCCCCCCGCCCGGGTCGAGGCGCCCGGCCTGGCCGGGGAGGACGACCCGGTGGTCCTCTTCAACCGCCGCGCCACCGACTACCTGGTGGGCCACGACTTCCACGAATGCGTGAACCTCACGCTGCGGGCCGGACGCGAGCTCTCCACCTGGGTCGCGCAGGCCGCCGCCGCCGAGCTGGCGCTGGCCAATCCCTTCGTCGAGGACCAGTCCCACCTGCGCCCCACGCTCGTCATGGGCCTGCTCGACAACCTCCGCCTGAACCAGTCCCGCGGGGTGACGGTTTCCCGGCTGGCGGAGGTGGGCCGGGTCTTCGTCGAGCACAACGGCGCCAACTACGAGTGCGCCTCGGCCGCCTTCATCATCGCCGACGACCCCGAGCGGCGCTGGCGCCGCCGCGAGCCGGCCGACTTCTACACCGCCAAGCACCACGTCGCGGCCCTGGCCGCCGCGGCGGGGATCGCGCTGCCCGAGCGGCTGCTGGCCGAGCTGAGCGGCCCCTACTACGGCTGGCAGGAGGGGCATTCCGCCGGAGCGGGCTCGCTCGAGCACGGCTGGGCGGCCCGCTTCGGGCTGCTCAACCTGGCGATGGTCCGGGAACTCGGCATCTCCGGCAAGGTGCACGCGGGCATCTTCGCGATCCTGCCGGCCAAGCTGGCCGGCTCGGCGGCGCGCCGCCGGCACCGCGACGTGCCGCTGCAGCCGGCCGCGCTGCGCGACCTGGCCCTGGTGGCCGACGAGGCCGTCCCGGCGGCCGAGCTGCGCCAGGCGGTGGCGAAGGCGGCCCGCGCCGCCGCCGGCTCCGCCTTCGTCCTGGAGGACGCGGCGGTCTTCGACGTCTACCGCGGCGAGGGCGTGCCCGCCGGCAAGAAGAGCGTGGCCTTTTCCCTCGTGTTCCGCTCCCCGGAGCGGACGCTCACCGACGAGGAGGTCAACGCCGCCTTCCTCAGGGCGCAGGAGGACCTGGCCAAGTCGACCCCCTACCAGATCCGGAAGTAGCGCCATGGCCCAGCCCACCGACCTCAACCTCGATCACGTGGCGCGCCTGGCGCGGATCGCCCTCACCCCGGAGGAGAAGGCGCGCTTCGGCGCCCAGCTCGGCGACGTCCTCACCCATATCGCCGAGCTCAAAGAGGTCGACGTCTCGGGGGTCGAGCCCACCGCCCACGCCTTTCCGGTCCACAACGTCTGGGCGGAGGACCGGCCCCGGCCGGGCCTGCCGGTCGAGGCCGCCCTGCGCAACGCGCCGGCCCAGCGCGACCACATGGTGGCGGTGCCCAAGGTCGTCGAATGAGCGCGGCGGCCCCGGCGGAGCTCTTCCACCAGCCGGCCGCGGCCCTGGCCGCGGCGCTCCAGGCGCGCCGGCTTTCCGCGGTCGAGCTGATGCGGGCGGTCATCGCCCGCACCGAGGCGGTCGAGGGCCGGGTGCAGGCCTTCAATTCCTACGACGCCGAGGACGCGCTGGCCCAGGCCCGTGCCTCCGACGAGCGCCGGGCCAAGGGGCAGGCGAGGGGGCCGCTGGACGGCATCCCCGTCGGCCTCAAGGACGTGATCGCGGTCGAGGGCCAGCCCCTGACCGCCTCGAGCCGCATGCTCGCGAACTTCGTCTCGCCCTATGACGGCACCGTGGCGCGCAAGCTGAAGGAGGCGGGCGCGATCTGCTGGGGCCGGCTGAACCTCGACGAGTTCGCGATGGGCTCCTCGACCGAGAACTCCGGCTCGGGCAAGTCCACCTCCAACCCCTGGGACCTCTCGCGGGTGCCGGGCGGATCCTCCGGCGGCAGCGCCGCCGCGCTCGCTGCCGGCGAGGCGGTCGCCACCCTGGGCTCCGACACCGGCGGGTCGATCCGCCAGCCCGCCGCCCTCTGCGGGGTGGTGGGGATGAAGCCGACCTACGGCCTGGTGTCGCGCTACGGCCTGATCGCCTTCGCCTCCTCGCTCGACCAGATCGGGCCCTTCGCCCGCACGGTGGAGGATGCCGCCCTGGTGCTGGGGGCCATCGCCGGCCACGACGAGCTGGATTCGACCTCCTTCAAGGTGGACGTGCCCGACTACCGGGCCGAGCTGGCGCGGCGCCAGGGGCCGTGGAGGCTGGGCATTGCCAAGGAATACTTCGGCGAGGGCCTCGACCCGGAGGTGGGGGCGGCGGTGCAGGCGGCGATCGCGCACTACCGCCGGCTCGGCTGCGAGATCCGCGAGGTTTCGCTGCCCCACACCCGCTACGCGGTCGGGGCTTACTACATCATCGCGACCGCGGAGTGCTCCTCCAACCTGGCGCGCTACGACGGCGTGCGCTACGGACACCGCTCGGCCCGGGCCCAGGATGCGGTCGACCTTTACTTCCAGTCCCGGGCCGAGGGCTTCGGGCCCGAGGTGAAGCGGCGGGTGATCCTGGGAACCTATGTCCTGAGCAGCGGCTACTACGACGCCTACTACCTGCGGGCGCAGAAGGTGCGGACGCTGATCCGCCGGGACTTCCTCGAGGCCTACAAGAGCGTGGACGCCATCCTGACCCCGACCTCGCCCACCGCCGCCTTCCGGAAGGGGGAGAAGTCGGCCGATCCCCTGGCGATGTACCTCAGCGACATCTACACCATCGGCGTGAACCTGGCCGGCCTGCCCGGGATCAGCCTGCCCTGCGGCTTTACCCAGGGCGGCCTCCCCATCGGCCTGCAGGTCATCGGCCAGCCCTTCCAGGAGGCGGAGCTCTTCGCCATCGCCCGGGCCTACGAGCGGGACCATCCCTGGAGCGGGCGCCGCCCCAGCCTATGAGCGAGCCGTCGGACACGAAGTACGAGGCGGTGATCGGCCTGGAGGTTCACGTGCAGGTGAAGACCCGCTCGAAGATGTTCTCGCGGGTCGAGGCCGCCTACGGCCGGCCGGAGAACACCCTGACCGACCCGGTGGTGCTGGCGCTGCCCGGCGCCCTCCCGGTGATGAACCGCGCCGCCCTCGACCAGACGGTGAAGGCCGGCCTGCTGCTCGGCTGCACCATCGCCCCGGTCTGCAAGTGGGACCGCAAGAACTACTTCTACCCCGACTCGCCCAAGAACTACCAGATCTCCCAGTACGACCAGCCGCTCTGCACCGGCGGCTCGGTCGAGATCGAGCTGCCCGGCCCCGCCCGGAACGTGATGGGCGAGCACAAGCGGATCCCGCTCACGCGCATCCACCTGGAGGAGGATGTCGGCAAGCTCAACCACGCCGCGGGCGGTTCGCTGGTCGACTTCAACCGCGCGGGCACGCCGCTGATGGAGATCGTCTCCGAGCCGGCGCTGCGCAGCGCCGAGGAGGCCTTCGCCTACCTGACCTCGCTCCGGAACACCATGGTCTACGGCGGCATCTCCGACTGCGACATGGAGAAGGGGCAGATGCGCTGCGACGCCAACGTCTCGATCCGGCCGGTGGGGGCGGGCGAGTTCGGCACCAAGGTCGAGCTGAAGAACCTCAACTCCATCTCCTTCGTCCGCGACGGCATCGCCCACGAGATCCGGCGGC
Organism: Opitutaceae bacterium; assembly: GCA_035546595.1. Classification (GTDB taxonomy): domain Bacteria; phylum Verrucomicrobiota; class Verrucomicrobiia; order Opitutales; family Opitutaceae; genus Palsa-1447. The sequence continues at coordinate 64,474 of DASZWO010000036.1, read as the reverse complement.
AGATCGCGGTCCTGCGGGAGGGCGGCACCATCGTCCAGGAGACCCGCGACTACGACGGGCAGGCCGGGACCTCGCAGTCGCTCCGCTCCAAGGAGATGGCGCACGACTACCGCTATTTTCCCGACCCCGACCTGATGCCGGTGCAGGTGGACGCCGCCTGGAAGGAGCGCATCCGCTCCGAGTGCCCGGAGCTGCCCTTCGACCGCCAGCGCCGCTTCCTCGAGCAGTACAAGGTGCCCTACACGATCACGTCGGTGCTGATCCCGGACCGGGAGCTGAGCGACCTCTTCGAGCAGCTGGCCGCCCAGACCGACCCCCAGGCCGCGGGGAACTGGATCATCAACACCGGCCTGCAGCTGGTGAACGAGGGCAGGGCCGCGGTGGCCGACATCCGCCGGAAGCAGGCCGACATCGTCAAGCTGATCCAGGGCCGGCTGGCCGGCGCGATCCAGAGCTCCGAGGTCGCCGGGGCCAGCGCGGCGCTGCTGACCGGCCCCGCCACCTTCGAATCCTGGCTGCAGGGCCGCGGCGCGTCCGAGGTCGACGCCGGCGAGCTGGAGCAGTGGTGCCGGCAGGCCATCGCCGAAAATCCGAAGTCCCTGGCCGACTTCAAGGCGGGCAAGGACAGCGCGATCAACGGCTTCAAGGGCTCGGTCATGCGCGCGGCCAAGGGGAAGGCGGACCCGAAGTCGGTGGACGCGGCGCTGCGGAGGATCCTGGCTTCGAGCTGAGGCCGGCGTCTTGCTTCGCGAACCGAGCATGTCATTGTAACCGGACCGATGCAAAACCCCGAGTTCTCCGAGATCGTCACCCTGATCTGCAAGGAGGATGGCCGGTATGACCGCCGCGCCTACGAGTTCGTGCGCCTCGGCCTCGACCACACGGTCAAGGAGCTGAAGAAGAAGGAGCCGGCCCGGACCGACCCCAGCCGGCACGTCAGCGGCCCGGAGCTGCTCAACGGCCTGCGGGTCTACGCCCTCGACCAGTACGGCCCGCTGGCCAAGACCGTCCTCAACGCCTGGGGGGTGACGCGCTGCCGCGACTTCGGGGAGATCGTCTTCAATCTCATCGACTACAAGGTCTTCAGCAAGACCGAGACCGACCGGCGGGAGGACTTCGACCGGCTCTACGACTTCGACGAGGCGTTCGTGCGCCCCTTCCTGCCGGGCAACTCCGCCGGCCCGACCGCGACGGAGGCGGTTGGCTCCGCCTAGCTCCCGCGCCGCTTGCCTAACCTCGCCGCGAAAGACCTCCGGCTGCTCGACGCCCTCTGGCGCGAGCCGCTTACGCGCGAGGTCCTGCCCAACGGGCTGACGCTGGTGGCCAAGGCGGACCGCTCCGCCGCGCTCGCCTCGGTGCAGGTCTGGGTCCGGACCGGCAGCATCCACGAGGGGGAGCGCCTCGGCGCCGGGCTCTCGCACTACCTCGAGCACATGCTCTTCAAGGGCACGGAGCGGCGGGCCGGCCGGGACATCTCGGCCTCGGTCCAGGCCCACGGCGGGTACATCAACGCCTACACCACCTTCGACCACACCGTCTACTACATCGACCTGCCCAGCGAGCACGCCGGGGTGGCGATCGACATCCTGGCCGACGCCGTGCTCCATTCGCGGCTGCCGGAGGACGAGGCGGCGAAGGAGAAGGAGGTGATCCTCCGGGAGATCGCGATGACCCGGGACGACCCGGACAACCGCGTCTGGGAGGCCCTCTTCGCCGCCGCCTTCCGCGAGCATCCCTACCGCCAGCCCATCATCGGGCACCGCGACGTTTTCGCCGCGCTGACCCACGCCGACCTGGTCGCCTACTACCGCGCCCGTTACGTGCCGGAGAACCTGACGGTGGTGGTGGTCGGCGACATCGACCCGGCGGCGGTCCGCGCGGCGGTGGAGACGCACTTCGGCGGCGCCCGCCGCACCGGCCTGGCGCCCGTGCTGGTGCCGGCCGAGCCCCTGCAGCTCGCCCCCCGCGAGGACCGCCGGCGCGAGGAGGTGGAGCTGACGCGCGGGGTGCTGGCCTGGCCGATTCCCGGCCTGACCCACCCCGACGCGCCCCTGCTCGACCTCCTGGCGATGGTGCTGGGCCACGGGGACAGCTCGGTGCTCTGGCGCGAGGTGCGGGAGAGGGCGCGGCTGGTGCACACCATCGACGCCTCCAGCTGGAACCCGGGCTCGAGCGGCCTCTTCTGCATCGCCTTCACCTGCGAGCCGGCGAAGCGGGCCGCGGCGGAGGCGGCGGTCGAGAAGGCCCTGCGGGGCCGCGCCGCCGCCGGATTCACGCCGGGACAGCTGGCCAAGGCGGTGCGCCAGATGGTGGTGGCGGAGATCAACACCCGCAAGACCATGAGCGGCCAGGCGTCCCGCCTGGGCGCCGCGGAGGTGGTGGTGGGCGACCTCGGCTACAGCCGGGCGTATTTCGAGAGGCTGCGGGGCGTCACCGCGGCGGACCTGAGGCGGGTGCTGAAGGAATACCTGCAGCCGGCCCGCCGGACGGCGGTTTCGCTGGAGCCCCTCTCCGCCCCTGCGCCGGCGGCCGCCCCCGCCATCCTGGCCCCGTCCGTGCCCGATTTCGCGCTTGAGACCCTGCCGAACGGCGCCCGCCTGATGCTGCAGACGGACCGGCGCCTGCCGAGCCTCCACCTGCGCGCGCTGATGGAGGGCGGCCCGCATTTCGAGGAGCCCGGCCGGCGCGGCGCGACCGCGCTGCTGGCCACGATGCTGGCCAAGGACACCCGCCGGCGCAGCGCGGCGGCGGTCGCGCAGGCCATCGAGGAGGTGGGCGGATCGTTCTATCCCTTCTCGGGCAACAACAGCCTGGGGCTGGCGGCGGAGGTCCTGACTCCGGACGGCGGCCGGGCGCTGGAGGCGCTCGCCGGGGCCCTGCTCGAGCCGGCGTTCCTGGCGAAGACCTTCGGCATCGAGCGCGAGGCGCAGCTGGCCGCCCTGCGCCAGGACACCGACGAGGTCGTGACCTTCGCGCGGAAGGAGGTGCGCAAGCGCTTCTTCGGCTCCCATCCCCTGGCCCTGGACGCCCATGGCGACGAGGCGGGGGTCCGGGCGCTGTCCCCGGCCGACCTGGCGGCCCTCCACCGCCGGCTCTGCGTGGGATCGAACGTGGTCCTCGCCGTGGCCGGCGATATCCCGGCGGCGCTGGTGCCCCGGCTCCGGGCCTTCCTCGGCCGGCTTCCCCGAGGCGCGGCGCCCGCGCGCGCCGGCGCCGGCCGCAGCCGCGCGGCCGCGGCGGGCAATTTCGTGGAGCGGCAGCCCCGCGAGCAGGCGGTGGTCCTCCAGGCCTTCCCCGGCCCCTCCTTCCTCGCGGACGACTTCTACGTGGGCGAGGTGGCCGACGAGCTTTTCAGCGGCATGGCCTCCCGGCTCTTCGAGCGGGTGCGGGAGGAGAAGGGGCTGGCGTATTTCGTGCGCTCCGCCCGGGTCTCCGGCCTCGACGCCGGGATGTTCTGCTTCTACGCCGGCACCCAGCCGGGCAAGGAGGACGAGGTGCTGGCGGAAATCGAGGCGGAGATCGCCCGGATCCAGGGCGAGGGCGCGGAGCCGGCCGAGCTGGACCGCTGCCAGGCCCGCCTCAAGGCCGCGCGGCGGCAGAGCCTCCAGACCAATGGCTCCCGCGCCATGCAGGGCGCCCTGGATGTGCTGCTGGGCCGTCCGCTCAACGACTGGAAGAACTACGACGCGCGGATCGAGGCGGTCTCCCGGGCCGACCTGGGCGCCTTTGCCCGCAGGTATTTCCAGCCGGCGCTGCGCACCCAGCTGGTGGTCCGCCCCTGAGGCGGGAAATTCCGGGCCGGTGAAACCCGCCGGCCGGGGCGCCGTCTTCTCCCGGGAAACTTGCTATCATCCCTAGCGCATGAAAATTCACCCGGCCAAGCTTCTCTTCCTCGCCAGCGCGCTCGCCTGCGGCAGCGCGCTTCTCGCTCCGGCGCTCCGCGCCGATGACGCCCCCGCTTCCGGCGCCGCCCCGGCGGTGAAGGACGCCGCCAGCGCCGCAACCGCGGACCGTTCCCCGGCCGACGCCTCCGGCAAGAAGAAGCGCAAGCACAAGAAAAAGAAGAAGGCCAAGGAGGAGGACACCTCCGACGCCTCCGCCCCCTCCGAGGGCGCGGACGCGGCGGCCGGGACGGGCAGCTGACCGGCTACTTCCGCTCGGTCAGCCCGCCGCTCCAGGCGAGCTTGGTCCGGACGACGGAGAAGTAGGCGTAGTCCTTCCGCTGGATCAGGGGGACCTTCTGCTTCGGCAGCGAGATGCGCACCGGCGCGTCGGTGCCGAACATCAGGTTCCGCTGCCCGTCCAGCGCGACCAGCAGCCGGCTGCCGCGCGTGCGGTTGAACACCTGCAGCTTCACGTCCTGGCGGAAGATCACGGTGCGGTTGGTCAGGGTGTGCGGGCAGATCGGAGTCATGGCGATGACCTCGGCCGCCGGGTGCACGATCGGGCCGCCGGCGGAAAGGTTGTAGGCGGTCGAACCGGTCGGCGTGGAAAAGATCAGCCCGTCGCAGAAGTAGTCGGTCACCAGCTCGCCGTCGGCCCACACCTCCAGCCGCGCCAGCCGGGAGTTCTGCTCGTGCTTGATCAGGACGTCGTTGAGGGCGACCCCGCCGGCTCCGGGCCCGGTGCTGCAGGCCAGCATGGCGCGGCGCTCGAGGACGCAGTCGCCCCGCAGCAGGCTGGGGAAGTGGACCCGCGCCTCCTCGGCCGAGAAGGTGGTGAGGAAGCCGAGGCTGCCCCGGTTGACCCCGACGATCGGCACCTGCGCGCGCGCGGCCTCGGTGGCCGCCCCGAGGAGGGTCCCGTCGCCGCCCACCACGCAGCAGGCGTCGCAGCCCCGCAGGAATCCCCTGGGCACCGGCAGCCGGGTGGTGCGCTTGAGGCGGACGCCGAGCTTGCGCGCGGTGGCCGCCAGCTCGCGCACCAGGCCGGTGGCCCCCGTCTTGTCGGGATTGATCACGAACGCGAGCTTGCGGACGGGGCGCATCGGTCCGGTCAGCTTACGGCCGGGGGGGTCTTACGCAATCCCAGCAAGAACTCCCGGTTGCCCTCGGCGCCCTCGATCGGCGAATCGATCGCGCCGAGCAGCCCGGCGCCGGGCAGCGCCGCCAGGGCGAAGGAGCGGACCCGCTCGAGCGCGGCGGCCCGCACCGCGGGGTCGCGGATCACCCCCCGGCCCCGGTCCGCCTCCGCCTTGCCCGCCTCGAACTGCGGCTTGACCAGGGCGACGAGGACGCCGCCGGGCCGGAGGAAAGGCCAGACCGCCGGGAGCACCGCGGTGAGCGAGATGAAGGAGAGGTCCATCACCACCGCGTCGAAGTCCGCCCGCGGCAGGTCCCCCGGCGCCAGCGTCCGGGCGTTGACCTTCTCCAGGTTGGTGACCCGCGGGTCGGCGCGGAGCTTGGCGTGGAGCTGGGCCCGGCCCACGTCCACGCAGACCGAGTCGGCCGCGCCGGCCTGCAGCGCGCAGTCGGTGAAGCCTCCGGTGGAGGCTCCGACATCGAGCAGGTGGGCCCCGCGCAGGTCGAGGCCGAAGGCCGCCAGCGCCGCCGCCAGCTTCTCGCCGCCGCGGCTGACATAGCGAGGCGGCGACTCCACCTCGAGCGGATGGTCGGCCGGGTATTCCCGGCCGGGCTTGTCCAGCCGCTCGGTCCCGTGGCGCACCCGCCCGGCGAGGATCAGGCCCTTGGCCTGGGCGCGGCTTTCCGCCAGGCCGCGGGCCACCAGCAGCTCGTCGAGGCGGACCTTGGGGCGGCCGCTCATGGCTTCTGCCGGCCCGGGGACCAGCAGGTCATCCGGCCGCCGATCACCTCGCGGCGCAGGGGGGCTCCCGTGCGCGGGCACCGCCCGCCGTCCTCCCAGCGGTGGGGAAGGAGCCAGCCCCGGGGAACGTCGACGTTGATATCAGCCGGAAGCGGCCCGCCGCGGCCGGCGATGACGCGCAGCGCCTGCTCGCACACCCGGCGGCACTCCCGCCAGAGGGCGCGGATTTCCGGGGGACGGAGCGATCCGGCGGCGCGGCGGGGGTGGATGCCGGCCCGCCAGAGGACCTCGTCCGCCATCCAGTTGCCGATGCCGGGAAAGCGCTCCTGCATCAGCAGGACGGCCTTGATCGGGGCGCGCGCCCGGCGGGCGAGGAAGGCGGCGACCGCCTCCGGGGTGAAGGCCGCGGAGAGGACCGGCGGCGCGATCCGCGTCCACCAGGCCGGCGGCTCCGGCCCGAGATGGAGCCGGATCCTCCCGAACATCCGCGGATCGGAATAGACCAGCGCGCGGCGGGCGGTGAAGAGCACGAGGTGGTCGTGCCGGCCGGGCGCGTAGTCCGCGGGCTCGACCCGGAGCTCCCCGCTCATCCCGAGGTGGACGCCGAGCCACGCGCGGGAGCCGAAGCGGAAGAGCATCTGCTTGGCGGCGGCTTCCGAGCCGCGGAGGCGCTGGCCGACGAGGGCGCGGCCCAGCGCGCCGGGCGGCACCCCGCGGAGCACCCGCGCGCGCCCGTGGGCGGCGACGCGCGCGATCTTCCCGGGCGCGGCCTCCTGCCAGCGCCGGCGGAAGAATTCGACCTCGGCCAGCTCGGGCATGTCCTCAGCCGAGGGTGGCGGCGAAGGCCGCGAAATCGTCGAAGACCGGGACCGTCCCGGCCGCGACCTCGGCGTAGGTGGCCGGGTCGATCTTTCCCGTCCGCACCGCGGCCGCTCGGATCTTGGCCGCCCGCGCCGCGCCGAGGTCGGAGGCCGCGTCGCCCACCATCCAGCAGAGCGCCGGATCGAGGTCGTGGGCGGCGATCGTCTCCAGGATGAAGCGCGGCGAGGGCTTGCGGTAGACCGGGGGATCGGAGGGGCCCTCCGGCGCGATGCAGACCCCGTCGAAGACCGGTGAGGGCAGGCCGAGCATCTGCTCCATCCGGGCGTTGACGCGCCGGGTGTCCTCGATGGTGTGGTAGCCGCGGCCGATGCCCGACTGGTTGGTGAAGAGGAAGAGCTTGTAGCCGAGGGAGCGGACCCGGCGCAGCGCCTCGGCGGAGCCGGCGATGAGCTCCACCCCGTCCGGGTCGGCCAGGTAGACCTTGTCGATGATCAGCGTGCCGTCGCGGTCGAGGAAGAGGGCCTTCCGCTCACTCATGGCTTCCGGTCGCGTCCAGCAGCTCCTTGGGCGTGACCGTGGCGGTGCCGAGCTTGCCGACGACGACGCCGGCGGCGGCGTTGGCGAAGTGCGCCGCGGTCTCCAGCGGGGCGCCGGCGGTCAGGGCCAGGACCAGGCCCGCCAGGGCCGTGTCGCCGGCGCCGGAGACGTCGTAGACCTCCTGGGCCGCGGTCGGGATGGTGGTCAGGATCTTGCCGCCGGTGCTCAGCAGCATGCCGTCCTCCCCCAGGGTGATGACCAGGTTCTTGGAGGCGTAGCGCTCTTGGAGGCGGGCGCACACCGCCGCGGCGGGAAAGGGCTGGTGGGGAGCGGCTTCCAGGCCGGCCAGCAGGAGGGACTCGCGCTTGTTCGGCGTCATCAGGTCGAGGCCGGAGAAGGCCAGCGCCCGCTTGGGCTTGGGATCGAGCGCCAGGAACTTGCCCGCCTTGCGCGCGAGCCGGGAGACGGTGGCGACCAGCTCGTCGGTCAGCACGCCCTTGGCGTAGTCGGAGAGGACCACGGCGTCGTGGCTTTCGACCGCCTCGCCCAGCAGGGCCTCGACCCGGCCCGGCGGGATGCGGTAGGAGGCGGGCGCCGACTCGCGGTCGAGGCGGCAGAGCTGCTGGTGCTGGACCAGGACCCGGGTCTTGAGGATGGTCATGCCCGAACCGGGAGTGGCGATGGTGGCGATCCCGCGGCCCTGGAGGATCTGGGTCAGCTTCGCGCCCGCCTCGTCGTGGCCGAAGAATCCCGCCACGGTGCACTTGGCGCCGAGGGAGGCGACGTTGAAGGCGACGTTGGCGGCGCCGCCCGGCGTCCAGGTGTCGCGGGCGATGTCCACCACCGGCACGGGGGCCTCGGGCGAAATCCGCGTCGCGTCGCCCCAGAGGTAGTGGTCGAGCATGACGTCGCCGATGACCAGGATGCGCAGACGGGTGATCTTCTTGAGGAGGGCGGGGAGGCCTTTCATGGGTGCGGGTTTCAGAGTTCCCAGGCGTAGGGGTAGCGGGAAAGGAGGCGGGGGCCGGCGGCGCCCACCTGCACGACGTCCTCGATCCGGCAGCCGCCCAGCCCGGGGTAGTAAAGGCCCGGCTCGACCGTCACCACCGCGCCGCGGGGCAGGCGCGCGTCGGCCAGGGAGCCGACCCGCGGCGGCTCGTGGATCTCTAGCCCGACGCCGTGGCCCGTGCCGTGGAAGAAGCCGACCGAATGGCCTCCGACGCGCCGGGTGCGATAGCCGCGGCGGTGGAAGACCTCCTCGGCCCGGCCGTGCACCTCCCGGCCCTCGACCCCGGCGCGGATCGCCCCCAGGGCGGCGCGCTGGGCGGCCCGGACGGCGGCGACGAGCGCGCGCTGCGCCTCGCTGGCGCGGCCGCGCAGGAAGGTGCGCGTCATGTCGCCGAAGTAGCCGGTGGCCTGCACGCGCGGGAAGACGTCCACCACGATCAGCTCGTGGGGCCGGAGCGGGCCGTGCCCCTGCTCGTGCGGGTCGCAGGCCTGGTCGCCGCCGGCCGCGATGGTGTGCAGCGAGACCGCGCCGGCCTCGAGGCAGGCGACCTCGATCGCGAACTTGAGCGCCTCGCTGGTGAGCGTTCGGCCGCGGTGGACCAGCCGCCGGCCGCGGATCCTGCTCTGGCGCAGCATGCGCTCGGCCGCGGCCAGGCCGTGGGCGCTGCAGCGGTTGCCCTCGCGGATGGCCTCGGCCTCGGCGCGGGACTTGAGCAGGCGCTCGGGGAAGAGGGGGCCCTCCGCCACGGTGAGGCGCAGGCCCCGGGCGCGCAGCTTCTCGCAGAGGGCGGCGGGGAAGTCGCCCGGGACCGTGAAATGCCGCTGCTTCCGGTCGCGGGCGATCAGGGCCATGACCTCAGCCGGACCGGCTTGCCGGCGCGGCCACTCCGCCTTCGCCCGCTTCAGCCAGTCCTCGAGCGGGTGCACCACGTCGAAGTCCGAATCCCGCCGGACCCGCGCGAACTCCAGCGCGCTCACCACCGCGTGCTTGCGGCCGCGCAGGCCGAAGGCGAGGAAGGGGTCCGGCACCCCGATCCGGCCGAAGTAGAGCGCGTCCGCGCTGCGCTCGGTGTCGGCGTAGAGCAGGGGAGGAGGCGGGCGCGAGGATGCCACCGCGGGATTACCCACGGAAGCGCCGAAAAACGCAAATATTTGGTTGGCGGCTCATTCCGGCTGGAGCCGGATCTGGAAGAGCTTGGGCCAGTCCTTGCCGGTGACAAAGAGCCGGTCGCCCGCGGCGTCGTAGGCGATGCCGTTGAGCACGTCGCTGCCGGGCAGGTCGTCGGGCGCCAGCAGTCCGGAGAGGTCGATCAGGCCGAGCAGCCGCCCCGTCGCCGGATCGATCCGCGCCACCACCGGGGTCTGCCAGATGTTGGCGAAGATCTCGCCCTTGACCCATTCGAGCTCATTGAGGTGCTCCAGCGGGCGGCCCTGGCTGAAGACCTGGATCGAGCGGGCGACCCGGAAGCTGGCCGGGTCGATGAAGCGGATGCGGTTGGTCCCGTCGCTCATGATCAGGCTGCGGCCGTCGGTGGTCAGGCCCCAGCCCTCGCCCTCGTACGCGAAAAGCCCCTGTTTCGTGAGGGTCGCCAAGTCGTAGATGAAGCCGATCTGGTTCTTCCAGGTGAGCTGGTAGACCTTGCCGCCGATCACGGCCGCTCCCTCCCCGAAGTACTCCGGGGCCAGGGCGACCTGCTGGAGCACCCGCCCGCTCTCCAGGTCCACCTTGCGCAGGGTCGAAGAGCCGTTCAGGCCGGTGCTTTCGAGAAGGAAGCCCGGCAGGTAGTCGAGCCCCTCGGTGAAGGCGCCGCGGTCGTGGGGATAGGCCTTCACCACCCGGTAGGAATAGGCCGGGACCTTGACGTTGGCCGAGGCGGCCTGCTGGACGGCCGGATCGGCCGGATCGCGCGCGCAGCCCGGAGCGGCCAGCAGGGCGCCGGCGGCGAGCAGGGCGAGGATGGGGAGCGGACGCACGGCGCTCCGGCTGGGGCTACTCCTTGGGGATCTCGTTGTCGGTCTTGAGGACAAGGACGGGCGTCTTCGTCTTCACCCAGAGGTCCGCCTCCTTGAAGAACTTGGCCGGGACGTTCTCCAGCGCCTCGCCCACCGTCTTGGCGGGATAAAGCCGGCCCTTCTTGGTGGTGTTGTAGTCGTAGGCGCCGCGGAAGATCCGCTCCTGGGTCGTGGCCGGGCTCTCGCTCTCCGGGATCTGCAGGACCCAGCCGACGAAGTCCGACTTGGGCAGCCGGCCCGCCGGGTCGCTCACCAGCAGCACCATCTGCTTTTTGACCGCCGGCGGCTTTTCCTCCTCGCCCGGATCGGGCTGGACGGCGAGATTGATCTCCTCGATCACGCGGCGCAGCACGGCGGGATCGAGGTGATTTTTCTTCAAAATTTCAGCGACTTTGCTGACGTCAATCTTGGCCATGGACCAGATCAGCGAGGAATTCTTCGATATCGTCAATGCCCGTGACGAGGTGGTCGGACGGGCCAGCCGCCGGGAGGTCCACGCCCGCGGCCTGTGGCACCGCGCGATCCACGTGCTGGTCTTCGACCGGCGCGGGCGCGTCTTCCTGCAGAAGCGCTCGATGCTGAAGGACATGGCCCCCGGCTGCTGGGACTCCTCCTGTTCGGGCCACGTCGATTCCGGCGAGGACTATGACCAGGCGGCCGTGCGCGAGCTGTGGGAGGAGATCGGGCTGAGGGTGGAGGCGGCGCCCGAGCGATGGTTTCGGATCGAGGCGCGGGACGAGACCGGCTGGGAATTCGTCTGGGTCTACCGGCTGCGCCACGAGGGCCCCTTCGTCCTGGCCCCGGCGGAAATCGAGCGCGGCGAGTGGTTCGAGCCGGCCGAGGTCAGCCGGAGGATCGCCGACCGGCCGGCGGAATTCGCCGTCTCCTTCCGGTACATCTGGGCGGAAATGCCATCGCGGGGCGGGACGGAAGGCTGACCTCCGCGCTCACTTATCCTTTTCAGCCACGACCGTGATCGACTTCGTCTCCGGAGCGGCCGGGGCGGTAGCGGGGGCCTTGCCCGGCGGCGGTTTGGTCGTGACCGAGAATGTCAGCGGCTCCGCGCTCGAGAGATTGGAGCAGACGAGCGTCATGATTCCCTCGCTGTTTTCGGCTATGGGGAACTGATTGCTGTTCACGACGTTGGAATTGGAGCCGGTGCCGTTGAACGTGACCGACTGCACCGTGGCTCCGGTGACGAGAATGGCGCACGCCGCAGTGGTCTTATAGGAAACGGAGACTGTGTGGTCGGAGAGATTGATGTGATTGGCGAGGGGGGTGAGCACGCCGGGCGCCTTGTTCCCGTCGGCGGCGCTCTCGGGCGAATCGATGAACTCGAGATGGGTCCAGGTGTTCGAGGCGGTCGGAGCGAACGGCGGCGACAGGACGAAATTGATGTTGGTTGGCACCGCGGCCTGGGCCGAACCGGCGAACACCAGACTGCGGTCGAATTTGCTGAACTGCGCGGTTAGCTGCGTCTTGTCGGAGGAAACCGTGATGCTGTCAGCCGCGAGCGTCTGCGAGACCTTCTGGGTGGCATCCAGCACATTCAGCACCGCCGCCGGATTCCGGAGGAGATCGAGATGCTGGCCGCCGCGGAGCACGATGCTGGCGCCCTTTGGGCCGACGGTGGCGAGCACGAGCTGGGAGTTGGGCGGCAGCGCGAGGCCGAGGCCGGGAATCTCCGACAGGTCTCCAATCTCCGCGGGATAGACGCGGCTTTGGTTGTCCAGGTTCAGGGTCAGGCTTCCCGACAGCTGCCGGGAGGGATCCGCCTGCAGATAGCCCTCCAGGGCGGCGAGATCGAAACTGGCGGGGAGGGGGAATGCCAGGTTGAGGAAGGTGGCGTTGCCCTGCTGGGATTGAGGCGAGCCAACGGCAGCCTGCCCGGCCTGCGCGGTCATCGGGGTGCAGGCGTCGGCGAACAGCGTCAGCTCTTTCGTTCCGATGGCGAAGGCGAGCGAGGCGGAGATGTTGGCGAAGGCCTCGAGGTGGGCCCCGTTGCCCAGGGTTCCCTGCAGATGGGCGCCGTTGAGGGAAAGGACCACCGATTTCCCGGCGGGAGGCCGGGGGATGAGGCTGCCGGGCTCGTTCGCTCCCAGGTCGACGCGGTAGACCGCGAGCGACGAGAGTTCCCGGGTCTGCGAGTATCCCGCCCAGGCCCGCGAGGCAAAGACCGGCATCAATGCGGCGTTGGCCGCGAGCAGGGTCTGGTCCTTCTCGGTCGGGCTGGGTAGAGTCCCGAGACCCTTTTGAAAGGCGTCGAAGATCCCCTCGTTGAAGCTCGTGAGCAGCTGGGAATTGATCTTCTTCACCGCCCTGGCGAAGCTGCGGCGATAGGCGCCGTCCCAGCGGGGCTTGGGCTCAGCTGCCGCCGCCGCTTTGGCGTCTCCGGAGCCAGCCTTCGGTCCCGATTCGTCATCGGGCGGGCTGGATGCGAGGGATTCCTGCAGCGACTGAAACAGCATGTCTTCGACCTGCTGATAGATCTTCTGCACGGGAAGATTGGGCGGACTGACGCCGGTCATGCTATGCTGAAAGCGGCGCACGGCGAAGACCGTCAGCGATTTTACATTCTCCGGAACCAGGACGATGACGCTTATATCATGGCTCATCGGCGTCATAACATAGCTCTCCTTTTCGCTGCGGGCGTCGAGGATGGCTCCGAGGCGCACCCGGACCGTCGCGTCCCCTTCGCGCCCGACCAAAAGGGTGCTGTTGTAGCCGCGCCCGATCAGGGTGTTGAGCTTCTGCTCGATATTGCCGACGGAGGCGTTGATCGGGAGTTGGGCGATGGCTCCCTGGATCCCCAGCGCGAGCGCGACCGCGGATTCGGCGGAATGCGACTGGAGCAAGGATTCGAGGCTGTCGGTGGCGATCAGGGGAATGACCTTTACCGGTGTCTCGGTCAGGACCGCCGGAGGGGGCGCGGTTTTCTGGCCGCCGGGGGAGGGATTTGCCGCGCCCGCATCCGGCTTCTGCTCGGGCGGAGCGCCCGAGTTGCCGGCGGGCACCGGTCCCTGCGCGTTCCCGTCCACCGTGATATCGACATAGGTGTCATAGGGCAGGTTGCGCCGAGCCGGGCTGACCGCGATGTGGAAGCTCATGACATAGGCCGCGTAACCGTTCCAATCGCTGTCGAGGGCGCTGAAGTAATGATCGAGCACGGCCACTTGCTGGAAAAGGGCGTTGGCCGCGGTGTACTGCATCATGGGGTCGATTCCGGGCGAGGCGCTGAGGACCGAGGCGCTCGGCGGCAGCGCGCCCGCCTGGACGGGCGGGGCCGGCGGCGCGCTCGCCTGCGCGGGAACCGTGCCGTTGGTCTTGGTCTCCTGGGCGTTGATCGTCGTCGTGACGTTGCCCTGGGCATCGGTGCTCGTCTGCCTGGCAGTGCTCAAGGCCACGGTGGGCAGCGCCAGGTTGGCTTGGGCGTTGAAGCTTTCGAGAGATTTGCCTTCCAGCGTTCCGGTCACCGGCGCTACGCGGGTGAGCATGGTGTCCGCCACGTCGGTGAAGGCGGGAGTGATCGCCGCTTTGATCTGCGACCAGGGCACGGGCGGCCCGGAGGTGACCATGACCATCCCCACTTCATTCTGACGCTGAACCTCCCCTGAATCGAAGTGACTGCAGGAGGCGACGATCGCCGCCGCCGCGCAGCTCCCGAGAATCAGGATGCCGCGGCGCAGGCGGGTGCAGCCAGCTGGAGGCCGGACCATATATTAATTAGATCTTGCCAGATCATAGAAGCCGCACAATACAATTCTTCTAGGACTAATATATTTTATAATATATTTATACTTAAACCGACCCCACCGATGAAATCATGGCTGTTCGCGCCGGCCGCCGCCGGCCTGCTCCTGTTGCCGGGTCCGGTTGCCGGGGTTGCGTTCGGCTCGCCGGCCGATTCGGGAGCCCCGGGAGCCGACGGCCCGGGTCTGGTGATCTACCAGAGTCGGCCGGTTTCCGGCGTCCCCGCCCCATCGCCTCCTGTCCCTCCGACCCCGCCGGCGCCGGTTGGGCCGGCTCCGGTTCCACCGGGTCCGACGATCTATGAGGTTCGGGCCGAGGCAGCGCCCGAGGCCAAGCCGTCGAACCCGCCGAAGACGGCCTCCGGCTTGAAGCCGAAGCCCGAGCCGCGCCCGGCCCCCGAAGCGAAGACCGAGGCTGGCCCTCCCGCCGGCGCCAAATCCGGACCCTAGCCAGTTCCAACCCTAAGACGGGACCACCAGGTCGAAGGGCTCCAGCAGCACGTGCACTTTCGTCCCCTCCTCGTCGGCGCCATGGAAGCTGCCCCAGACCCGGGCCTTGCAGGCGCTGAGATGGCAGCTGTTGTAGGAGAACTGCTCGCCGGGCTCGAGCCGGGGGGTTTCCCCTACGATCTTGTCGCCCTCCACCACGAGGCGGGTGCCGTCCTCATTCTCGATCACCCACTTGCGCCCCACCAGGGTCACAGTCCGGTCGGAACCGTTGCGCAGGGTGATGAAATAGACAAAGACGTGGCGTTTCTCGGCCGGAATGGCCGCTCCGGCGTTGTGATAGACCAGCCGGTCTAGGTGGGCAGTCAGCCCGGGCAGCTCTAGGGAGGAGGCCGACACCGGGCAAAACTAGGCAGGCTCCCGGCAAACGGCAAGCCGCCCGGGCACCCCCCGGGCCTTCTGCGTAATTTCCGGCGTTTTCGCTTTCCGCGTTTCGCCTTTGGCTCTTCCGTGGTGGTCATGCCCAAACTAGCCCTGCTGTCGGTCAGTGACAAAAGCGGTCTGCCGGAGTTCGCGGAGGCGCTGGTCCGCCGCCATGGCTACACCCTCCTCTCGACCGGGGGCACGGCCAAGCTCCTGGCGGAGCGCGGGCTGCCGGTGACGGAGGTGAGCAAGCACACGGGCTTCCCGGAGATCATGGACGGACGGGTCAAGACCCTCCACCCGAAGATCCACGGGGGCCTGCTCTGCCGGCGGGACCTCCCCAGCCACCTGGCGCAGGCCGAGGCCAACGGCATCGGCCTGATCGACCTGGTGGTGGTCAACCTCTACCCCTTCGAGGCCACGGTGGCGAGGGAGGGGGTGAGCCGGGAGGAGGCGATCGAGAACATCGATATCGGGGGCCCGTCGATGCTGCGCAGCGCCGCGAAAAATCACGAAAGCGTCACCGTGGTGTGCGATCCGGCGGACTATGCGGCTGTATTAGTGGCAATGGACGCCGAGACCCAGGGCGACGGACAGCCGCTGCATGCCCTCCGCCGCCGCCTGGCCCTCAAGGTCTACCAGCGCACGGCCGCCTACGACGCGGCGATTTCCGGCTACCTCGAGAAGGGCGAGGAGCCCGACCTCGACGCGATCGCCGGCTTCCCCGCGCGGCTGACGCTCTCCTGGCCCAAGGCGCAGGGGCTGCGCTACGGCGAGAATCCCCACCAGCGCGCCGCGCTCTACGGGAGCTTCCACGACCATTTCCGGCAGCTCCAGGGCAAGGAGCTCAGCTACAATAACATCTTGGACATCACCGCGGCCTGCCACCTGATCGGCGACTTCGAGCGTCCGACGGTCGCCATCCTCAAGCACAACAATCCCTGCGGGGCGGCCAGCGCCGAGGGCCTGCTCGAGGCCTGGGAGAAGGCCTATGCCACCGACCGCCAGGCCCCCTTCGGCGGGGTGATCGTCGTCAACCGCACCCTCGACGAGGGGCTGGCGCAGGCGATCGCGGAAATCTTCACCGAGGTGATCATCGCGCCCGCCTACAGCGACGCGGCGCTCGGGATCTTCGCCAAGAAGAAGAACCTGCGGCTGATGACCGCCAAGGGCGGGGAGGGGCCCGAGGCGCTCCGCGAGATCCGCTCGGTGGTCGGGGGCGTGCTGGTCCAGGACCGCGACCGCGGCGCGGACCGCCGCTCCAACTTCAAGGTCGTGACCAAGCGCGCGCCCTCCCCCGGGGAGTGGGAGTCGCTGCTCTTCGGCTGGACGGTCTGCAAGCACGTCCGTTCGAACGCGATCGTCTACGCCCGCGGCGAGCAGACCCTGGGGATCGGGGCGGGCCAGATGGCCCGGGTGGACAGCTCGCGCATCGCGGTCTGGAAGGCCGGCGAGGCGGGCCTGAGCCTCCAGGGCTCCGCCGTCGCCAGCGAGGCGCTCTTCCCCTTTGCCGACGGCCTGCTGGCCGCGGCCGAGGCCGGCGCCACCGCCGCGATCCAGCCGGGCGGCGCGGTCCGCGACGCCGAGGTCATCGCCGCCGCGGACGCCAAGGGCATGGCCATGGTCTTCACCGGCGTCCGGCACTTCCGCCACTGATTTCCGCATGTTCGATCCCGTCGAAAAGCTGAAGGAGTACATCCGCCACCCGAGCGTCTCGGCCGACTCGCGCTTCGGCGAGGGCATGCGGGGGGCCCAGCGTTTCGTCGCCGACCTGCTCGCGGGCCTGGGCTTCGCGGTGGAGGTGGTCCCGACCCCCAAGCATCCGCTGATCCTGGCGGAGCGCGCCGGCGAGCCGGGCTGGCCCCACGTGGTGATCTACGGGCACTACGACGTGCAGCCGGCGGACCCGCTCGAGCTCTGGGAGAGCCCGCCCTTCGAGCCGCAGCAGCGCGGCAACCGCCTCTACGGCCGCGGCGCGGCCGACAACAAGGGGCCGCTGATGGCCAACATCGCCGCGGTCGCGGCCCTGCTGGAGAGGGATCCGAAGGTGCCGCTCCGGATCACCTTCATGATCGAGGGCGAGGAGGAGATCGGCAGCCCGAGTTTCTCCGGCTTCCTGGAAAAGTACCAGGACCGCCTCCGGCAGGCGGACTTCGTCTTCCTCTCGGACACCGCGCTGCCGAACGAGAAGCAGGTCGTGATCACCTGCGGCCTGCGCGGCCTCACCCTCTTCGATGTCCACGCCGTCGGCCCGCAGATGGATCTGCACTCCGGCCTGCACGGCGGGGTGCTGCTCAATCCCATCCAGGCGCTGATGGAGATCGGCGCCAGCCTGCACACCCCGGACGGCCGCGTCAACGTGCCCGGGTTCTACGACGACGTGCGCGAGCCCGAGCCCTGGGAGCGGGCCGAGCTGAAGAAGCTCGGCCTGGACGAGGCGGCCTACGCCCGCTTCCTCGGCATCGACGCCTTCCACACCCCGCCGGGGTACCTGCCGGGGGAGGCGATCCGCTTCCAGCCCACGCTCGAGTTCAACGGCATCGGCGGCGGCTACCAGGGGGAGGGGACCAAGACCGTGATCCCCAGCCGCGCCTTCGTGAAGATCAGCTGCCGGCTGGTGCCCGGGCAGAACGCGAGCAGGATCAAGCAGCGGGTGATCGAGACCATCCGCCAGCGCGCGCCGCGGGGCATCAGGCTGGAGTTCGTCGACCAGCACCAGGGCGAGCCCTACGTGGTGGTGCCCCCGGGCCGGCCCAACACCCCGAAGGACCAGTCCGCCGTGCTGGCCCGGGCATTCCGCGCGGCCGATGCGGCGGTGGGCGAGGTCTGGGGACGCCCGCCGCTTTACCTGCGGGAGGGCGGCAGCGTGCCGATCATCGCCGAAATCAAGCGCGTGACCGGCCTCGACTCGGTGCTGCTCGGGCTCTTCCTGCCCGAGGACAACCTCCACGCGCCCAACGAGAGCTTCAACCTCGAGGTGATGCGCAAGGGCGCGGCGACGATCGAGAGGATCCTCGCCGCGGTGGCGGCCGGGGGGCGGCGCTAACGGCCTACGGGCCGTTTCCCTTCAGGACGACGAGGTCGTCCCGGCGGTCCTTGGCCCAGTCGGCGGCGGTGCCGTCCTTCTTGGCCTCCTCGCTGCCCTTGGAGAGGGTCTCCAGCTTGTCGGCGCTGACGCCCAGGCTGACGAGATACTTCTTGGCTTCGTTGGCGCGGCGGTCGCCCAGGCCGAGGTTGTACTCGGGGGTTCCGCGCCAGTCGCAATGGCCCTCGACCAGGAGGTGGTACTGCGGGTTCTTGTCCAGGTAGTCCTTGGCCGCCTGGAGCTTAGCGCGCTCCGACGCGTCGATCGCGGACTGGTTGAACTTGAAGTAGACGGGCTCGAGCACGCCGCGCAGCTGGCCGCTGGCGTCAAATTGGTCGCGGGCCTGGAGGCCGTTGTTGTCGGCGTTGCCCACGTCCTGCGGGTTGAGGCTGCTCGCGCCGGAGGCGCCGCCGGGGCCGATCAGGGTCGCGCTGGGGTCGGGGCGGACGGGCTTCTTGGCGCAGCCGGCGAGCAGCAGCAGCGAACCGGCGACGGCGAAAGTGGCGAGATGCGAAACGGATTTCATTGGAGAAGTAGTCGGGAAGGGTCTGGAAATCAGTTATTGGGCCCGCCCGAGGGCCATGCAAGGCTTTATGCTCCCTTCGATTCGATGATGCCGATCCCCAGCGCGTAGCGGGTGAGGCTGGCGACATCGTGGAGGTTCAGCTTGCGCATCAGGTTCGAGCGGTGGTTGTCGACCGTCTTCATGCTGATGCCGAGTTTGGCGGCGATGTCCTTGCTGCTGTGGCTCTCCACCACCAGCTTGAGGATCTCGCGCTCCCGGTCGGTGAGGAAGTCCGGGGAATGGTTGGTCGAGGCCTGGGCGACGACGTCGCGCAGCAGGGCGGCCACCGCCGGGCCGAAGTAGGTGCTACCGGCGGCTACCGCCTCCATGCCCTTCTTGACCTCGAGGAGGCCGGCGGTCTTCTCCACGAAGCCATGGGCGCCGGCCTCGAGCATCTCGCGCACCAGGATCGGGCTCTCATGGCCGGAAAAGATCAGCACGCGCATTTCCGGCAGCTTCTTGTTCAGGCGCCGCAGCAGGTCGACGCCGTTGAGACCGGGCAGCTTGGCGTCCAGCACCAGCAGGTCGGGCTTGACGTCGATGCAGAGCTGGAAGGCGGCCTGCCCGTCGCCCGACTCCCCGACGAGCTGAAAGTGGTTGTCCAACCGGATGATTTCCGCCAGCATCTCGCGGATAGCGGTTTGATCTTCGACAATGACGAGGCGCTTCATGAAGGGGTCTCCGCGGCTGGTGGGTTGGCTGGGACTCGAACCCAGAACCAACGACTTAAAAGGACGCTGCTCTACCATTGAGCTACCAACCCTTCCGACCATGGGAAAGTCATAAATGGAATTGCGGCCCAGATGTTTGCAAGGATTTTCGCCCGCCGGAACGGTGAGGACATTGACCGTAGGCACCCCCTTTCGTAACCCTTAAAATAGTGGGAACAATTCAGAAGTATAATCATCACACAGAGGCGGAACGCATGTCTATGAAGGCCCAAGAGGTTGCGCTCGACCGCCTGCTGGTGGACCGGTTCAAAAACGGCGACAAGGCCGCGTTTGACGAGATGGTCTCCCGGTACTGGGCGCGCATCTACTCGATGGTCAACCAGCTGCTGCGCAATCCCCAGGACGCCGAGGAGGTCACCCAGGATGCGTTCATCCGGGCCCACCGGGGCCTCTCCAACTTCCGCGGCGAATCCACCTTCTCGACCTGGCTCTACCAGATCGCCACCAACCTGGCGCGCAACCGCTATTGGTACTGGTGGCGGCGCCGGCGGGACCAATCGGTCTCCTTCGACATGCCCCTCGGTCCAGACAACGACACCACCCTGGCGGAGGTCATCCCCGCCCAAGTCGAGACCCCGGACGACATCACCGTCACCCAGGAATTCGTCTCGCGCATCGGCCACGGCATGGGCAGACTCAGCCCGAAGCACCGTGAGATTCTTATCCTCCGCAATGTCAAGAACCTGTCTTATGACGAGATCGCGGCCGTGCTCGGCGTCTCGGTCGGCACGGTGAAGAGCCGCATCGCCCGGGCCCGCGACAGTCTGCGTTCGAAACTGGGAGAAGATTTCAAATGAAAGATTCGGAATTCATCGGGTTGCTGAACCTCTATCTCGATCACGAGATCACCGCGGAGGACTCGGCCCGGCTCGAGGCCGAAGTCCTGCGCGACCCGGAGCGCCGCCGGCTCTACCGGCAGTACTGCCAGATGCAGAAGGCCTGCGTCGTTCTGGCCGATCAGTCCCGCGAGAGCGCTCCCGCCGAGGAGATCCTTGCCGCCACCTTCGCCCCCCGGCCGGTCTGGGGCGGCGGGCTGTGGGCGGCCGGGGTGCTGGCCGCCGCAGCCTGCGCCGGCTTCGCCCTCCTGGGC
This sequence comes from Opitutaceae bacterium, assembly GCA_035546595.1. GTDB lineage: Bacteria > Verrucomicrobiota > Verrucomicrobiia > Opitutales > Opitutaceae > Palsa-1447. The sequence goes on along the minus strand of DASZWO010000036.1, from coordinate 44,241 downwards.
CACTGGCGCGCGTCACCGGAGGCGCCGCCGCTCGCCGCGGCTCCGGCCGCCGCCGCGGTCGCGCTCAGCGCGCCCGCTCCGGGCCCTTCGGCCGCCCTCCCTCCGCTCCAGAAGCTCCAGCCGGTCTTTGACGCCCGCAGCCTCACCGCCAGCGGCGCGTCCCAGCCGGCGCTCTTTGCGCCGGCCTCGGGCGATCCGCAGTTTGCCTGGATGAGCCGCATCCAGATGACGCCGATCCAGTCGGTGTCGGTGGACAAGCTGCTGGCCGAGCCCAAGCCCGCGCTGCAGCTCGACAGCCGGCCGGACGCATCCGCGAACGGCGCGGTCGAGACCGCCGCGTTCCAATTCCAGCGCTGAGCGCCGGAACCTAGCCCGCCAGGGACCTCTTGATCAGCGCCTCGGTGCCCGCCTTGGGGCCGAGGGCCAGCGCGGCCCGGCGCACCGCCTGGTCGGCGTCCGCCGCCTTGTAGCCCAGCGCCATCAGCGCGGCGACCGCGTCGCCCTGCGGGCTGGCGGCGGCGGGGGCGGCGGGCTCGCCGCCGAGCTCGGCGGAAGCCGCGGCGGACTCCGCCCCCAGCTTGGCCTTGAGCTCGACCACCAGGCGCTCGGCCGTCTTGCGGCCGATGCCCGGCGACTGCGCCAGGGTCGCGATGTCGCCGGTGCGGATCGCGCTGCGCAGGAGCGGCAGCGAGAGGCGGCTGAGGATGCCGAGGGCCACCTTGGGGCCGACGCCGGTGACGTGCTCGATCATCAGCCGGAAGAAGTCTCGCTCCTCGGCGGAAGCGAAGCCGTACAGGGTCTGGGAGTCCTCGCGGTAGATCGCGAGGGTGTGGAGCTTCACCGCCTGGCCCGGGGGCGGCAGCTTCTCCGCGGTCGTGACCGGGACGTTGACCTCGTAGCCGAAGCCCCCGACCTCGATCACCACCTGCAGCGGGCCGACCGACTCCACCGTGCCCTGGATCGAGGCGATCACTTCAGGCCGAGGACATCCTGCATGTCGTAGACCCCGGGCTTCTGGCCCGCGACCCACTGGGCGGCGCGCAGCGCGCCCCGGGCGAAGATGGCGCGGTCGCTGGCGCGGTGGGTCAGCTCCAGCCGCTCGCCCAGGGCCGCGAACATCACGGTGTGGTCGCCGACGACGTCGCCGCCGCGCAGCGCGTGCACGCCGATCTCGGAGGGGGTCCGCTCCCCGGTGATTCCCGCCCGGCCGTGGCGCAGGGCCTCGGCGCCGAGCTTGCGCTCCTCCCGGATGATCTCGAGCAGGCGCGCGGCCGTCCCGCTGGGGGCGTCCTTCTTGAAGCGGTGGTGCATCTCGAGCACCTCGGCGTCGTAGTCCGCCCCGAGGGTGCGGGCGGCGCGGCGGGTGAGGGCGAAGAGGAGGTTGACCCCGACCGAGAAGTTTCCCGCCCAGACGCAGGGGACCCTGGCGGCCAGCGCGAGCAGCGCGGCCTTCTCGGCCGGCTCATGGCCGGTGGTCCCGAGCACGACGGGCTTCCCCTTCGCCACCGCCAGCTCGAGCAGGGCGCGGGTGGCCCGCGGCGAGCTGAAGTCGACGATGGCGTCGCAGGCGGCCAGCCCGGCGGCCGCGTCGTCGCCCGCGTCGACGGCGGCGCCGACCTTGACCCCGAGCTCGGCGGCGGCGGCGGAAACCGCCAGGCCCATGCGCCCCTTGGCGCCGTGGAGGAGGATGGTCAGCGGCATGGCGGGATTTAGCGCAGCTGGCGCGCGGCCGCGGCCAAGGCCCGGCGGGTGGCCGCGTTCGCCTCGCTCAGGGGCGAGCGGACCTCGTCCGAGCCGATGATCCCGGCGCGCTTCAGGGCGGCCTTGATCGGGGCGGGGTTGGGCTCGACGAAGAGGGCCTTGAAGACGGGGTAGAGCCTGCCGTGCAGCTTGCGCGCGGCGGCGTAGTCCCCGCCCAGCGCGCGGCGGACCATCTGGCCCACCTCGCGGACCCAGAGGTTGGAGGCGACGCTGATCACGCCCTCGGCCCCGACCGCCATGAAGGGGAGGGTGAGGGAGTCGTCGCCGCTCAGCACCGTGAGGTCGCGGCCGAGCGCCTGCTTGAGCTGGTCGACGCGGTCGACCGAGCCGCCGGCCTCCTTGATCCAGGCCACGTGGCGGTGGCGGGCGCGCAGGCGCTCGACCACCGGGACCGGAATCTCGATGCCGCAGCGGCTGGGGATGGAATAGAGGATGATGGGCCGGTCGGTGGCCTCGGCCACCGCGCAGAAATGGCGGAAGAGCCCCTCCGGGCCGGGCTTGTTGTAGTAGGGGGCGACGACCAGCATGGCGTCCGCCCCGGCCTCGTGGGCCAGGCGGGTCAGCTCCACCGCCTCGTGGGTGGAATTCGAGCCGGTCCCGGCCACGACCGGGACCCGCCGGCGCGCCGACGCGATCACCGCCCGCACCACCTCCATGTGCTCCTCGTGCGAGAGGGTGGGCGACTCCCCGGTGGTGCCCACCGGCACCAGGCCGTCCGCCCCGCCGCGGATCTGGAATTCCACGAACGTGCGCAGGTCCTCGTAGGCCACCTGGCCGCGGCGGAACGGCGTGACCATGGCGGTGAGGGTGCCGGTGAGGGGGCGGAGCTTCATGGGACGGGAGAAGGAGGCATAATGAGTTCGGACGGCGTGGCAACAGGGCTTTATTAAGGCTTGGATTCGTCCGCCAACGGGGGTTTTTTGGTCGGTTCACGTATGGCACTCGCATTGCTTTTCGCCGGCCAGGGGGCCCAGAAGGTGGGCATGGGCTCCTCCCTTCCGGGGGCCTCGGCCGCCGCCCGCGCGGTCTACGAGGAGGCGAACCGGGCGCTGGGCTGGGACCTGGCCAAGCCGAGCTTCGAGGGGCCGGAATCCGAGCTGACCCAGACCAAGGTCTGCCAGCCGGCGCTTTACGTCCATGGGATGGCCCTCCTCGCCGCCCTGCGGGAGAAGCACGGCGCGTCCTTCCAGCCGGCGCTGGCCCTCGGCCTGAGCCTGGGCGAGCTGACGGCCTACGCGGCCGCCGGGGTGTACGACTTCGCGACCGGGCTGGGCATCGTGGCCGAGCGCAGCCGGCTGATGCAGCAGGCCTGCGAGCAGGCGGCCGGGGGGATGGCCGCCGTGATCGGCGAGAGCCGCCCCGCGGTCGCGGAGCTCTGCCGGGAATTCGGGATCGAGGCCGCCAACTTCAACGCGCCGGGCCAGATCATCGTCTCGGGCGAGAAGGCCCGGGTGGACGCGGCGGTCGCCGCCGCCAAGGCCCGCGGGATGAAGAAGGTCATCCCCCTCAACGTCGCCGGCGCCTACCACAGCCGGCTGATGGAGCCCGCCCGCGCCGCCTTCGCCGCCTTCCTCGGCCCCATCCCCTTCGCCGCGCCGCGCTTCGCCGTCTTCACCAACACCACCGGCCGGGCGGTCTCCGATCCGGCCGAGATCAAGGCCGCCCTCGGCCAGCAGCTGGTCTCCTCCGTGCTCTGGGAGGACTGCATGCGGGCGGCGGCCGCGGCCGGCGCCACCGAATTCTGGGAGCTGGGCCCCGGAGGGGTGCTGGCCGGCCTGGCCCGGCGGACCGACAAGGCCTGGCCGGTGAAGTCGATCTCCGAGGCGGCGGAGCTGTAATCCAATGGCGGCGCCGCTCACCCGCAACTTCTGCATCATCGCGCACGTCGACCACGGGAAGACCACCCTCTCCGACCGCCTGCTGGAGCACACCAACACCATCGAGCAGCGGGTGATGACCGACCAGCACCTCGACGCGATGGACCTGGAGAAGGAGCGCGGGATCACCATCAAGTCCCACCCGGTCACCATGAACTACCGGGCCAAGGACGGGAAGACCTACAAGCTCAACCTGATGGACACCCCGGGGCACGTGGACTTCTCCTACGAGGTCTCGCGCAGCCTCGCCGCCTGCGAGGGGGCCGTGCTCCTGATCGACGCGGCCCAGGGGGTCGAGGCCCAGACGGTGGCGAACGCGCACCTGGCCTTCTCCCAGCAGCTGAAGGTGATCCCGGTCATCAACAAGATCGACCTGCCCAGCGCCAACCTCGAGCTCTGCACCAAGCAGCTCGAGGACATCCTCACCATCCCGGCGGAGGAGGCCATCCTCGCCTCCGGCAAGTCCGGCATCGGGATCGAGGACATCCTCGAGGCGGTGGTGCAGCGGGTGCCCCCGCCGCGCTGGACGGAGTATCCGCAGACGCGGGCCCTGGTCTTCGACTCGCTCTACGACTCCTACCGCGGGGTGATCGCCTACGCCCGCGTCTTCTCCGGCGCCCTCCGGGCGGGGGACATGATGCTGCTGATGAGCACCGGCCAGCGGGCCGAGATCAAGGAGGTCGGGATCTTCACCCCCAAGATGGAGAAGGCCGCGGTGCTGGGGGCGGGCGACGTCGGCTACGTCGTCTCCACCATCAAGGACACCTCGGAGGTGAAGACCGGCGACACCCTCACGCTGGCGAACAAGGCCGCGACCGAGATGCTGCCCGGCTACAAGGAGGTCCGCCCGATGGTCTTCTGCGGCCTGTACCCGATCGACAGCTCCGACTACGAAAAGCTGAAGGCGGCGGTGGGACGGCTGCGGCTGAACGACGCCGCCTTCGTCTTCCAGCAGGAGACCTCCGTCGCCCTCGGCTTCGGCTTCCGCTGCGGCTTCCTCGGCCTCCTCCACATGGAGATCGTGCAGGAGCGCATCCGCCGCGAGCACGACGTCGACATCATCTCCACCTATCCGAGCGTGGTCTACCACGTGATCAAGCACGGCGGGGAGAAGGTCGACATCGACAATCCGGTCAACCTGCCCGATCCGGGGACGATCACCGAGATCCGCGAGCCCACGATCAAGGCCGCGATCCACATCCCCAACGACGCGATGGGCGACATGCTCAGCCTGGTGATGGAGAAGCGCGGCACGGTCGAGCACACCGACACCCTCGACGCCACCCGGGTGATGCTGACCTGCATTCTCCCGCTCAACGAGATCCTGGTGGATTTCAACGACCGGCTGAAGAGCCTGACCCACGGCTACGGCTCGATGGACTACGAGCTGGGCGAGTACCGCCCGGCCGACCTGGTGAAGATGGAGATCCTGGTCAACGGCGACGCGGTCGACGCCTTCGCCACCATCGTGCACCGGGAGAAGGCGGAGCAGCGCGGGCGCGAGCTGTGCGAGAAGCTGGCCGAGATCATCCCGCCCCAGATGTTCACCATCGCGATCCAGGCGGCGATCGGCGGCAAGATCATCGCCCGCGACAACGTCCGGGCCATGCGCAAGGACGTGACCTCCAAGTGCTACGGCGGCGACATTTCCCGCAAACGGAAATTGCTCGAGAAGCAGAAGGAGGGCAAAAAGAAGATGAAGCAGTTCGGCAAGGTCTCCATCCCCTCCGACGCCTTCATCCAGGTCCTCAAGAACAACTAGCCGCCGGCGCATGGACTTCCTCCTCGACCTCCTCCTCTGGCCGTTCTCGCCCCGCCGGCTCAAGCGGCTCTTTTCCGGCGAGCGGAAGATGCGCAGCGCGGCCGAGAACTGGCTGGAGCTGGCGGAGAAGGTCCGGCGCTACCGCCGGGACCGGCTGAGCGCGGCCGAGCTGGAGGACCTGGCCGCGCGCCAGGCGGAGCTGCGGCGGCGCCTGCGCGAGGGCTCGGACGCCGGCGCCCTCAAGCTCGCGATCGAGTCGCTGGAGGAGGTGCTGCACCGCACCGGCGGGGCCATCTACCCCAAGAGCTCGGTGGCGGAGAACGTCGATTTCTTCCTGGTGGCGGCGATCGTGATTTTGGGGGTGCGCGCCTACTTCGTGCAGCCCTTCAAGATCCCGACCAACTCGATGTGGCCGACCTACTACGGGATGACCCCCGAGAATTTCCCGCCCCCCGGTCCGGCGCCCTCCTGGCCCGCGCGGGTTGGGCGCCTGCTGGCCTTCGGCGCGATGCCGAAGGAGGCGGTAGCCCCGCGCTCGGGCGAGATCTCCGCCCAGTTCGTGGTCAGCGACGACACCGTCCTCCCCAGCATGCCCTACACGGTGAAGCCGGGCCACAAGTGGCTGGTGATCCCGACCCAGGTGCTGGAGTACACCTTCTACGTCGACGGGCAGCCCGCCACCGTGCGGGTCCCGCTCGACTTCGAGGACTTCGACCAGGTGGTGATCCAGACCTTCTTCGGCGACAAGGAGGGATTCGACCGGCACGTCCAGGCGGTGCTCCGGGCCGGCGCCCTCCGCCGCGAGTACTTCCCGCGGGGCGACGGGATGGCCTACGCGGTCGTGACGCTGCCCCTGGGGCGCACCGTCCGGGCGGGCGAGCCGATCGTGCGCTTCGACGTCATGACCGGCGACCAGCTCTTCGTCGACCGCTTCAGCTACCATTTCGTGCCCCCCAAGGTGGGTCAGGGCTTCGTCTTCCGCACCGACGTGATCCCCCACATCCACCGCAACGACTACTACATCAAGCGGCTCGTCGGGGTGCCGGGCGACGTGCTCCAGGTCCACCCGCCGGTGCTCTACCGCAACGGCGCTCCCATCACCGGCGCCGCCGCCTTCGACCTGAACGCCCGCCGCGCCGGCCTCTACCGCGGCTACTTCTACGGCCCGGAGCCCTCGCCGCCCGACACCCTGGGCCTGCTGCGGGCGGGCCAGACCTTGAAGGTGCCCCCCGGCCACTACTTCGCGATGGGGGACAACTCCCTCCTCAGCTCGGACGGGCGCTATTGGGGCTTCGTGCCCGACGAGGCGGTGATCGGCCGCCCGCTGTTCATCTACTACCCCTTCACCCGGCGCTGGGGGCCGGCCCACTAGCCCCCGAACTCCTCCTGGACCGCGGCGACGAGATTGTCCGCGGCGCACCGCAGGGCCTCGGCCAGCGGCTGGCCGGCCGGCGTGATCGGATGGAGCCTCAGGCCCGCCGGCGCCATGCCGGCGTCGATCTTCCCCGCGAAGACGTGGACCGGCTTGCCCAGCTGGGCCGCCCGCTGGGCCAGGGCGCCGGGGCCCTTGCCCCCGAGCGAGCTGGCGTCGAAGCGGCCCTCGCCGGTGAGGACGAGGTCGGCCGCGGCCAGGCGCGGCTCGAGATCGAGCCAGGCGCCCACCAGCGCGGAGCCGGGGAGCAGCCGGGCGCGGGCCCCGGTCATCAGGCCGTAGGCGATGCCGCCGGCCGCGCCGGCCCCCGGGACCTCGGCCGTCTCCGCCGAGGTCCGGCAGGCGTCGGCCAGCAGGTAGGCCAGGCGGGCGCACTCTCCCTCCAGGCGGTCGTAGTCGCGCGGATCGAGCCCCTTCTGGGGCCCGAAGACCGCCGTGGCCCCGTGCGGGCCGAGCAGGGGGTTCGAGACGTCGCAGGCGATCCGGATCGGCGGCACCCCGGCGAAGAGCTCGCCCTCGATCCGCGCCAGCTGGGGCCACACCGCGGGAATCGGCGGGCGCAGCTTGGCGCCCTCCGCGGAGCGGAACTCGAAGCCCAGGGCCGAGAGCGCGCCCAGGCCCAGGTCGTTGGTGGCGCTCCCGCCGACCCCGAGGAGGACCAGGTCCGCCTTCAGCTCGGCGGCGGCGCGGATGAGCTGCCCCGTGCCGTAGGAGCTCGCCTGCCAGGGATCCCGGCCCTCGGGGGGGAGGAGGGCGAGGCCGCTGGCCGAGGCCATGTCCGCGATCGCGATCCGGCCGGCGCCCGCCGGCGCGCCCAGCTGCGCGCGGGCCGAGGCCGGGATCCGGGCCAGGGAGACCAGGCCCATCGCCGCCTCCACCTGGCCGCCGCGGGGGCCGGCGACGGGAAGCTTCGCCAGCTCGCCGCCGGCCGCGCGGGTGAGGATCTCGGCGAAGCCCTCGCCCCCGTCGGTCAGCGGGCAGAGGTCCACCTCCCAGTCCTTCCGCCGCGACCGCAGGGCGCGCGCTGCCAGCTCGCAGGCTTGGCGCGCGCTCAGGCTGTCCTTGAACTTGTCGAAGGCGGCGAGGACCCGCATCGCCCCAGTTAGGGGCGGGCCGGCCGCCGACGCGACGCGAAAGCGGCCGCTACGGGCGGGCGACCTGGATGCGCGAGGTGACGCTGCGCACCCCGTCGGTGTCGAGCGCCAGGGCCACGGCGGCGCCCACCAGCTCGGGCGAGGCGACCGTCCCCTCGAGCCGGACCCGGCCGTCCTCCGAGTGGACGCTGATGTCCCGGGCGGAGAGGTTCGAATCGAGCACGTACTTGGCCTTGATCACGGTGACGATCCGCGCGTCGCCGATCTGCGCCCGGACGCCCTGGGTGCGGTCGCGCACCACCTGACCGGTGCGGGCGAGGTCGGAGCGGATGTCGTCCGGGGTGAGGTGCCACTCGGTCAGCTTGTCCGAGACGGTCCCTTCGATCCCGGCGGTCGACTCGCGGGTGGTCTCGCCGAGGGAGGAGGCGGGGGCGAGGCCCTGGCGGCGCTCGTAGACCCGCAGGCCATAGGCGCCGACGATGACGCCGAGAATGAAGCAGAGGAGGGCTTTCATGGCTGGATAAGGTGTAGACAGCGTCCGCCGCATGCGGTTCGCTCGCTGGCACCCCATGGAAGCCAAGTCCGCCCTCGTCACCGGCGCCTCCCGCGGCATCGGCCGCGGCATCGCGGTCGAGCTGGGCCGGGCGGGCTGCCGGGTGGCGGTCAACTACGCCGGCAACGCCGAGGCGGCCCGGGAGGCCCTGCGCCTGGTGAGGGAGGCGGGGGGCGACGGAATGGTGATCCAGGGCGACGTTTCCTCGGCCCCGGACCGCCAGCGGCTGGTGGCGGAGACGGCCCGGGCCTTCGGCCGGATCGACCTGCTGGTCAACAACGCCGGGGTCGCGCCGTCGGTGCGGGCGGACCTGCTGGAGGCGGGGGAGGAGAGCTTCGACCGGCTCTTCGCCATCAACCTCAAGGGGCCCTACTTCCTGACCCAGCTGGCCGCGCGGCAGATGCTGACGCAGGCGCCGGACGGCGAGGGCCGGCGCGGCCGGATCGTCAACATCACCTCGATTTCGGCGTACACCGCCTCGATCAACCGCGGGGACTACTGCGTGGTGAAGGCCGGGCTGGCGATGATGACCAAGCTTTTCGCCGATCGCCTGGCGGGGGGGGGGATCAACGTCTACGAAGTCCGCCCCGGGATCGTCGCCACGGACATGACCAGCGGGGTGAAGGAGAAGTACGACCGGCTCATCCTGGAGCAGGGGCTGACGCCGATCCGCCGCTGGGGGCGCCCGGAGGACGTCGGCCGGGCCGTCCGGGCCATCGCCGAGGACCGCTTCCCCTTTTCCACCGGCGCGGTCTTCGACGTCGACGGGGGTTTTCATTTGCAACGCCTTTAGGGGCCGCTAGTAACCTTTCCTTCCCTATCTCGATTCCCTCACGCACCCTCATGAAATCCCGCTATCTCGCCTCCTCCCTCCTCCTCGCCCTGCTCGCCGCGCCGCTGGCGCCCGCGCAGGACGCTCCGGCCGCCGCGCCGGCGCCCGCTGCTCCGGCCAACAAGCCGAAGAAGACCGAGCTGGCCAAGGACATGGACAAGATCAACCGGGCGGTGCGCACCCTGCGCAAGCAGATCAACGACGCCTCCCAGAACGAGAGCTCGCTGGCCCTGGTGGCGACGATCCACGACGCCGCGGTGGCCGCGGACAAGGAGACGCCCGCCTGGACCGCCGACCAGCCCCAGGCCGACCAGGCCAAGTTCGTCGACGACTACCACACGAAGATGAAGGATTTCATCGGCGACGTCGACAAGCTCACCGACGCCTTGAAGGCCGGCGACAACGCCGCCGCGGCCAAGCTCTTCGCCGGCCTCGGCCAGGACGAGAAGGCCGGCCACAAGCAGTTCCGCAAGCCCGAGGAGAAGCACTGACGGTCTAGGGCCGCCGCCGGGGCTCCGGGCCGGCCGCCGGCCGGCTAGTTGACGAAGATCGCCTCGTTGGTCTGGAAGAGCGCGTGGGCCAGCTTGGTCCACGCGTCCGGCGGGGCTCGGCTGCGGAAGGCGGCCGCCCCGGCCTCGACCTGGGGAGCGTTCTTGCGGCGGGCGCCGCCCCCGGCCACCCGCTCGGCCAGCCTGGCCTGCTGCTCCGCCGCCCGGTTGGCCTGGGCCAGGGCCTGCTGCCGCCGGGGGTCGCTCAGCTGGACCGTGCTGCCCTCGCCGTCCGGGTTCGCCTTCACGTAGCGGAGGCACAGCTGCACCTCCGCCGGGCGCGGCAGCCGCTGGAAGATCGCCTCGTAGAGCGCGCTGACGCGGTCCTGGTCGGTGGTGAGCTCGAGGAAGTCGGGGCGGTGGACCAGCTTGCGGGCGGTCTCGACCACCAGCGGGCTATTCATCAGGAAGAGCGACTGCTGCGGCGCGTCGGTGGCATAACGCCGGCCGGCCACCGCATTGGGGTTGGGGAAGTCGAACTGGGTGAGGATTTCGGGGGGATTGCGCCGGTCGAGGTAGGTGTAAAGCGCGCGCCGGGTGGTGAACTCGGCGCTGCCGATCGGCACCGAGCGCCCGCCGACCGCGCCGAGGTCGAGGGTGCCCGCGATCGAGAGCAGCTCGTCGTGGATCTCCTCGAAGTCGAGCCGGCGCAGGTTGTAGCGCCAGAGGTAGTGGTTGTCGGGGTCCATCACCTGGTAGCGGGGATTGCCGGCGCTGGTCTCGCGGTAGACCGCGCTGAGCACGATCTCGCGCTGGAGCTGCTTGATCGACCAGCCATGCTGGATGAACCAGCCGGCCAGGTAGTCGAGCAGCTCGGGATGGGTGGGAGGCGCCGACTGGTTGCCCAGATCGTCCGGAGTGGGGACGAAGCCGACCCCGAAGTGCTGCTGCCAGATGCGGTTGACTAGCACGCGCGCGGTGAGGGGGTTCTTGGGGTCGGCGATGGCCTCGGCCAGCTCCAGCCGCCCGCCGTCGCGCTCCCAGGTCTGGCGGCGCGGCCCGGCCAGGATCTCCAGGAACTGGCGGGGGACCGTCGGGCCCTTGTTCTGGGCCTCGCCGCGGATGAGGACGGGATAGTCGCGGAGCCCGCTGCGCGTGTCGGTCAGGATCTCGGCCCGGGGCGGCGCCTCCGGGCTCTCCTCCGCGTCCTCGATCTGCCGCTGCAGCTCCTCCTTCTGGTCCTCCAGCTCCCGCCGGCGCTTCTGGCGCTGCTCCCGGTCCATGCCCCTGAGCAGGCCCTTCGGGGGGTTCTTCAGCTGGTCCTCGACGGCGCGCTCCCGCTGGTCCAGCGCGTCCATCTGCGCCAGGTAGGCCACGAGGGCGGGCGTCTTCGCCACCGGATGGACGAAGGGCATCTCCCAGTCCTTGGGCTCGAAGGTGTTGGCGAAGACGTTGTAGAGGGAATAGTAGTCCTTGGTCGGGATCGGGTCGAACTTGTGGTCGTGGCAGCGGGCGCACGTGACCGTCAGCCCGAGGAACGCCTTGGTGGTGACGTCGATCCGGTCGTTGATGATGTCGTTGACGCTGCCCTCGAACTGGGGGCCGAGGGTGAGGAAGCCCATCGCGGCGAGGCGCTCCTCCCCCGGCGGGGCGCCGCCGGCCGGGCGCGCCTTCGCCGCCGCCAGCACCACCTTGTCCGCGGCCAGCTGCTCCACGATGAACTGGTTGTAGGGCTTGTCGTCGTTGAAGGCGTTGATCACGTAGTCGCGGTAGGTCCAGGCGTTGGGCAAGCGGGGGTCGTCCTTGCGCACCGGGTCGCCCTTGGTGTCGGCGTAGCGCGCCACGTCCAGCCAGTACCGCGCCCAGCGCTCGCCGTAGTGGGGCGAGGCCAGCAGGCGGTCCACCACCTTGGCGTAGGCGTCGGGCGAGTCGTCGGCCAGGAAGTCCTTCACCTCGTCCTCGGTCGGCGGCAGGCCGACCAGGTCGAAGGTGACCCGCCGGATCAGCGTCCGCTTGTCCGCCTCCGGGTTCGGCTGCATGCCGTTGTCCTCCAGCTTCTGCCTCACGAAGCGGTCGATCGGCGTCCGGCACCAGGCCTCGTCCTGCACCGCGGGCACGGCGGGGCGGGTGAGGGGCAGGAAGGACCAGTGCTGGCGGCCCACGCCGCCATAGGCCGCGGAGCTGCCCTTGGCCACGCCGTTGCGCGGGTCGGGCGCGCCGCGGCGGATCCATTCCACCAGGTCGGAGATCTGCTGCTCCGAGAGCTTGTCGCCCTTCGGCGGCATCTGGAGGTTGTCGTCGGTGTACCTGACCGCGTCGATCAGCAGGCTGTCGTCGGGCTTTCCCGGCTCGATCGCCGGCCCGGTGTCGCCGCCGTGCAGCATGCCCTCCTGGGTGTCGAGCATCAGGCCGCCCTTGACCCGGTCGGCGTCGTGGCTGTGGCACTTGTAGCAGCGCTCGACCAGGACGGGGCGGATGCGCGCCTCGAAGAACTGGGCGTCGGCGGCCGAGAGCGGCGCCGCCGGGCCCGGGCCGGCCGCGCGCAGGGTCCCCGCCAGCGCGGCGGCGGCGAGGATGGCGCTCGCCCGCCGCGCCCTCATGCCAGGATCGGCTTGACCACGTTGCCGGCGACATCGGTCAGCCGGAAGTCTCGGCCGTTGAACCGGTAGGTCAGCTTGGTGTGGTCGAGGCCGAGGGCCGCGAGGATGGTGGCATGCAGGTCGTGGACGTGGACCTTGTCCTTCACCGCCTCCGCCCCGAGCGGGTCGGTGGCGCCGTAGACCTGGCCGCCCTTGACTCCGCCGCCCGCCAGCCAGGTGGTGAAGCCCCGGCCGTTGTGGTCGCGCCCGGGGGTGTCGTAGCCGTTGCGGTCCTTGGTCGGCTTGCGCCCGAACTCCCCGCCCCAGACCACCAGGGTGGAGTCGAGCAGGCCGCGCTGGCGCAGGTCGACGAGCAGGGCCGAAAGCGGCTGGTCGATCTCCCGCGCCTTCTTGGTGATCCGCTCCTGCAGGTCCTGGTGGTGGTCCCAGCCGTCGTGCCAGACCTGGACGAAGCGCACCCCGCGCTCGACCAGGCGGCGGGCCACCAGCAGCTGCCGCCCCTGCGGGGTGTTGCCGTAGGCCGCGCGCATTTCCGGGCTCTCCTTGGCCAGGTCGAAGGCGTCGGTGGCCTCGGCCTGCATCTTGAAGGCGATCTCGTAGGACTGGAGGCGGGACTCCAGCGCCGCGTCGCGCTGCATCGCCCGCGCCTGGATCTCATCGAGCTGGTCCACCAGGTTCATCTGCCGGCGCTGCTCGGGCCGGTAGACATAGGGGTTGCGGATGTTCTGGATCATCTGCTGCACGCTCGCCGCCTGCATGTTGATGCTGGTCCCCTGGTAGATGCCGGGCAGGAACGCGGCGCCGTAGTTGGTCGAGCCGCCGGGGGGAAGGCCGCCGTTGCGCAGGGCGATGAAGCCGGGAAGGTTCTGGTTGACCGTGCCCAGGCCGTAGACGACCCACGAGCCCATGCTCGGCTTCACGATCCGGAGCGAGCCGGTGTTCATGAACACCGTGGCCACGTCGTGGGCCGGGATGTCGGTGTACATCGAGCGGATCACCGCCAGCTGGTCGACCTGCCGGCCGACGTTCGGGAAGAGCTCGCTCACCTCGATTCCCGACTGGCCCATCGGCGAAAACCTGAAGGGCGAGCCCATCGCGATGCCGCCGTCGGGCAGGGCGCGGCCGTCCATCCGGGAGAGCTCGGGCTTGGGATCCCAGGTGTCGATGTGCGAGGGGGCGCCCTGGGCGAAGATGTGGATCACCGCCTTGGCCCTGGCGGGGAACATGGGCGGCTTGGGCGCGAGGGGGCCGGCGAGGGCCGCCGGATGGGCCGGGCCCGCCAGGTCGCTGCCATCGAGCAGGGTGGCCAGGCTCAGGGCGCCGATCCCCATGCCCATGCGCTGGAGGAATTGCCGGCGGGAGAGGAAGTAGTCGGCCGGATCAGTCGAGACCCCGCAGCACGGGCCGTGGTCGGGGCGGGACGGATCGGGCATGATCCCTAAAGACGGCGCGCCGGCCGCCGGGTTTCATCCCGGGCTAGAGCAAGTCGGCCGCCAGCTCGGCCAGCCGCGAGCGCTCGCCCTTGGTCAGGGTGACGTGGGCGGCGAGGGCCTGGCCCTTCATCCGGTTGTGGCAGTAGACCAGCCCGTTGCTGCGCGAGTCGACGTAGGGATTGTCGATCTGCGCGGGGTCGCCGATCAGGATGATCTTCGAGCCTTCCGAGATGCGGGTGATCACCGTCTTGACCTCATGGGGGGTGAGCTGCTGGGCCTCGTCCAGGATGAAGAAGCGGCGGGCGATCGAGCGGCCGCGGATGAAGCAGAGGGCCTCGATCTCGACCAGGCCGCTCTTGAGCAGGCGCTCATAGGGCTTGATCGGGGGAAGGTGGCCATGGCCGCCGTGGCCGCCGCCGCCTGCGGCCCCGGAATCCTGCTCGGCATGCTTGCGGTTCTTCTTCGAGACCTTCTTGGAGGCGAACTGGGGCTCCTTCGGCGGCTTGGAGGGGATCAGCACCTCGAGCGCGTCGTAATAGGGCTGCAGCCAGGGCTTCATCTTCTCGTCCATCGTGCCGGGGAGGAAGCCGATCTCCTTGCCCAGCGCGATCACCGGCCGGGCGATCGAGACCCCGTCGTAGCGCGAGGCCTCGTCGTGGGTCTGGTGGAGGGCGCAGACGGTCGAGAGCAGGGTCTTGCCCGTGCCGGCCTTGCCGAAGCAGGTCACCAGCTGGATGCTGTCGTCCATCAGCGCGTCCATCAGGAACTGCTGCTCGAGGTTGCGCGGGCGGATCGGGACGCCGCCGGGGGCCTTGACGAAGCCGGGGATCTTGAGCCGGCCGACCCGGCCGTCGCCGTGGTAGCGGGCCGGCATGGTCTTGCCCTCGTCGGAGCGGAGCAGCACGTACTCGTTGGCGCAGAGGGTCGCGGCCGCCTCGGGGGCGAGCTCGAACTGCCCCTCGGAGCAGAAGCGCTGCAGCTCGTAGATCGTGACCGCGATCTCGCGGTAGCTCTCGTCGTCCTCGGTGACGGCCGGCACCTTGTCGGTCAGGTAATCCTCCGACTCCAGCCCCACCGCGCGCGCCTTCAGCTGCACGTTGACGTCCTTGGTGACGAGGATGGTCGGGGGCGGATACTGCTCCTGCACCCAGAGGGCGGAGGCGATGATCCGGTTGTCGTACTTCGAGAGGTCGGGGAGGATCGCCTTGAGCCGGTCCATCGCCGGGGAGCTGCGGCCCCCCTCGGCGAGGTAGGGGTTGATGATGACCGAGAGCGTGCCCCCGTTGGGCAGCTCCACGCCCTCCTGGAGGGAGCGGGTGTCGGGCAGCAGCTCCTGCAGGATCCGGTGGACGCGGCGGGCGTTGCGGCCGCGCTCGCTCGACTGGTCGTTCTTGATCCGGTCGAGCTCCTCCAGGACCTCCACCGGGATCGCCAGGTTGTTCTCCTGGAAGTTGAAGATCGATTGCGGATCGTGCAGCAGGACGTTGGTGTCCAGCACGAAGGTCTTAACCTTCTTCGAAACCCTGATCCGCGGATTTGGGGCTACCGCCCCGCGCGAGCTTTCCATCGGTTGGGAGTAGATTGTGAATAACTCTGCATCTTTCGGGACGGATGTCCATGAAAGATTTGGGTTTCCCGGGGTGGGTCGCCCGCATGTAACTTAGACAGCCACTACACTTGACGTTCCCTTCGGGGACTCTATGGTAGTACTTTCTGGCATGAATCCGACTGCCGCCAAATCCGCCGCCGAGGCCCGCTGCTGCCGCCCGGGGTGCGTTTGCTGCTGCTACTACTGACGATGGCGACTGCGGAACCAGCTAACACCGCGGTTGACCTGGCCGCGGTGAACGGCCGGCTTTCCCGCGCCTCCGCCGAAGAACGCCTGGCCTGGGCGGCGAAGGAGTTTCCCGGCACCCTGGTCCTGAGCTCCAGCTTCGGGGCGCAGGCCGCGGTCATGCTCAGCCTGGCGAGCCGCCTCGCGCCGGGGATCCCGGTGGTCTTCATCGACACCGGCTACCTCTTTCCCGAGACTCACCGCTTCGCCGCGGAGCTGACCGCCCGCCTGGGGCTGAACGTCAGGACCTACCGCCCCCTGGATACGCCGGAATGGCGCCGCGCCGGCCGCGAGCGGCTGTGGGAGCGGGGAGTCGAGGGCATCGAGGCCTACAACCAGATGGCCAAGGTCGAGCCGATGCAGCGCGCGCTGCGCGAGCTCGGCGCCCGCGCCTGGCTCTCCGGGCTGCGGCGCGGCCAGTCCAGCACCCGCGAGCAGCTGCCCGTCGTCGGCCGCCAGGACGGCCGGATCAAGGTCCTGCCCATCGTCGACTGGTCCGACCGCGACGTCCACCAGTACCTGACCCGCCACGGCCTGCCCTATCACCCGCTCTGGGACCGGGGCTACGTCTCGATCGGCGACACCCACACCTCCCGGCCGCTGACCGCCGACCTCACCCCCGAGCAGACCCGCTTCTTCGGCCTGAAGCGCGAGTGCGGGCTGCACGAGCCCGCCGCCGGCGGCGACGCCTGAGCCGCCTCACCCTTTGCCATGTCCCACCTCGACGAACTCGAATCACAAAGCATCTACCTGATGCGGGAGGCGTTCCACGCCTTCGAGCGGCCGGCCATGCTCTGGTCCATGGGCAAGGACTCCAACGTCCTGGTCTGGCTCGCGAAGAAGGCGTTCTGCGGCCATATCCCGTTTCCCATCGTCCACGTCGACACGACGTACGAGTTCCCGGAGATGCTGGAGTTCCGGGCCTGGGCCAAGGAGCACTACGGCCTCGACCTGATCGTCTGGGTCAACGAGGAGGCGCGCAAGCGCGGCATCGGCTACGAGACCACCGACCCGGTCACCGTCACCCACGAGCTCAAGACCGTGGCGCTCCAGCAGGTGCTGGCGGCGCACAAGTTCGACGCGCTCATCACCGGCATCCGCCGCGACGAGGACTCGACCCGCGCCAAGGAGCGGTACTTTTCCCCCCGCACCGCGGACTTCGAGTGGGACTACAAGGACCAGCCGCCGGAGTTCTGGAACCACTTCACCACCGAGGTCGGCCCGGGCGAGCACGTGCGCGTCCAGCCGCTGCTCGACTGGACCGAGATGGACATCTGGCGCTACCTGGACCGGGAGAAGGTGCCGCTCCCCGGGATGTACTTCTCGCGCAACGGCCAGCGCTACCGCTCGCTCGGCTGCATGCCGATCTCCAAGCCGGTGCAGAGCAATGCCGCGACCATCGCGGACATCATCGAGGAGCTGAAGGTCACCCGCATCTCGGAGCGGGCCGGCCGCGCCCAGGACCACCACGAGCGCAACGCGATGCAGAAGCTGCGCGCCAAGGGCTTCATGTGAGGTGCTGACATGAGCCTGACTTCCGCTTTTCCTGAACCCTCCGCGCCCTCCGCGCGGCCCACGCCTTCGCCTGACATGAGCAACCCTCCCGCCCCGCCGGCGCGCCCGGCCGGGGCCCCCGACCACCTCAACCTGGTCGTGGTCGGCCACGTCGACCACGGCAAATCCACCCTGATCGGCCGGCTGCTCTTCGACACCAACTCGGTGCCGGACGGCAAGGCCGAGCGCCTCCAGGCCGCGGCCAAGGCCGAGGGGATGGAGTTCGAGTACGCCTTCCTGCTCGACGCCCTGCTGGAGGAGCAGGCGCAGAACATCACGATGGACACGACCCGGGTGCCCTTCCGCACCGCGCGCCGCGCCTTCACCATCATCGACGCCCCCGGGCACAAGGAATTCCTCAAGAACATGATCACGGGCGCGGCCAGCGCGGACGCGGCCGTCCTGATCGTGGACGCGAAGGAGGGGCTGCGCGAGCAGACCCGCCGCCACGGCTTCCTCCTCTCGCTCCTCGGCCTCAAGCAGGTCGTGGTGGCGGTGAACAAGATGGACCTGGTCGGCTACGACCAGAAGGTCTACGACCGCATCCGGGCGGAGCTGGGCGAGTTCCTCGGCCGGCTCAACGTCCGTCCGGCCTATTTCGTGCCGATTTCGGCCAAGCACGGCGAGGGCCTCGTCCGCCCCAGCGCCCATCAGCCCTGGTACCACGGCCCGGCCCTGCTCGAGGCGCTGGAGCGCTTCAGCGCCAACCCGGCGGCGGAGGGCGCGCCCCTGCGGCTGACCGTGCAGGACGTCTACCGCTTCGACGCCCGGCGCATCATCGCCGGCCTGGTCGAGGCCGGGAGCCTCTCGGTCGGCGACCCGATCGAGTTCTATCCGGGCGGCAAGCACAGCAAGATCAAGTCGATCGAGACCTGGCCGGTTTCGGCCGAGGCGGCGGCGCCCGCCGGCCCGGTCACGACCGGCCAGTCGGTCGCCATCACCCTCGAGGACGAGCTCTTCGTCGAGCGCGGGCAGATCGGCGCGCCTTCGGGCGACGCGCCCGCCGAGGCCCGGGTCTTCGGCGCCCGGGTCTTCTGGCTCCACGCCGAGCCGCTGCGCATCGGCGAGCTCATTCCCCTGCGCCTGGGCACCCAGGTGGCCGAGGCGCGCCTGGTCGCGATCCAGCGCACGCTCGACGCCACCACGCTGGAGAGCAGCAGCGGCCCCGTGGCCGAGATCAAGCGCCACGAGGTCGCCGAAATCCGCCTGCGGGTCCGCCGGCCCCTGGCCTGCGACCCGGGCGGCCGCCTGCCGGCGCTCGGGCGATTCGTGCTCATGCGCGGCCGGCGCATCGCCGGCGGCGGCGTGATCGATTCCGTCCTGCGCGACGAGGCGATGGTGGCGGACAACCGTCCGATCACCTCTTCCGCCCGCGCCGCCCTGCTCGGCCACCGCGGCGCGGTCGTCTGGATGACGGGCCTCTCCGGCTCCGGCAAGTCCACGCTGGCCCAGGCCCTCGAGGCCCGGCTGATCCGCTCGGGCGTGCTGGCCGCGGTGCTCGACGGCGACGTCCTCCGCAGCGGCCTGAGCAAGAACCTGGGCTTCTCCAACGAGGACCGGCGGGAGAACCTGCGCCGGGCCACCGAGTTGGCGATGCACCTGGCCGACGCCGGGGTGGTCGTGATCGGCGCGCTGATCTCGCCCTTCCGCGCCGACCGCGCGGTGGTGGCGGAGAAGGCGCGGGAGAAGGGCGTGCCCTTCGCCGAGATCTACGTCAACGCTCCGCTGGCCGAATGCGAGCGGCGGGACCCGAAGAAGCTCTACCAGCGCGCCCGCGCCGGGCAGATCCCGCAGTTCACCGGCATCGACTCGCCCTACGAGGCGCCGCTCTCGCCGGACCTGGAAATCCACACCGACCGCGAAAGCGTGGAGCGGTCGCTGGAGAAGCTCGCCGACCTGGCCCTGCGCCTGTCCCGGCCGGCCGAGTCCGTCAGCGACGGCTCCGGCGCCAACATCTGACCCGGTGGCCGGCCCCGGCATCGTCTATCTGGTCGGGGCGGGCCCGGGCGATCCGGAGCTGATGACGCTCAAGGCCCGGCGCCTGCTGGGCGAGGCCGACGCCGTCGTCTACGACGCGCTGGTCTCCCCGGAGGCGCTGGGCTGGGCCCGGCCGGAGTGCGAGCTGATCTTCGCCGGCAAGCGCGGCCGCCGGGCCAGCGCCCGCCAGGAGGAGATCGACGCCACGCTGGTGCGGCTGGGCCGCGCCGGGCGGAAAGTGGTCCGGCTCAAGGGCGGGGACCCGTTCATCTTCGGCCGGGGAGGGGAGGAGGCGGCCGCGCTCGCGGCCGCCGGCGTGCCCTTCGCCATCGTGCCGGGTGTGACCGCGGCGCTCGCGGCGGGCGCCTACGCCGGCGTCCCGCTGACCCACCGCGCGCACAGCTCCGCCGTCGTCTTCCTCACCGGCCACGAGGACCCGGCCAAGCCGGAGGGCGCCGTGCGCTGGGAGGACTACGCGCGGCTCGGGGCCACCCTGTGCATCTACATGGGCGCGCAGAACCTCGGCGCCATCGCCCGCCGCCTGCAGGCGGGCGGGCTGGCCGCGGGCACGCCCGCGGCGCTGGTCTGCGGCGCCACCACCGCCCAGCACCGCACCGTCCTGGCGACGCTCGGGACGATGGCGGCCCGCGCCGCGGAGGAAAAGATCGAGGCGCCGTGCCTCGCCATCGTCGGCGAGGTGGCGGGGCTGGCCGGGCAGCTGGCCTGGTACCAGGCGGCGGCCTGCGGCGCCTGAAAGCGCGTGAAGATCGCGTTGATCGACAACGGGTCCCTCGAGCCCTCGGCCCACCGGCATCTGCGCGCCGCCGCCGCCGCGCTCTCCCGGCTCGCCGGCCGGCCGGTGGAGGCGGTGTCCTGGCGCCACAGCGACCGGATCGACGCCGCGGCCCTGGACGGCGCGCCCGCGCGCACTCTCGGGCCCTGGGTTCGCGCCGCGCACGCGCGGGGCGAGCGGGAGTTCGTGTTCGCGCCGTTTCTGGTCAGCGCCGGCGGCGCGATCGGCTCGTCGATCCGCGCCGACGTCGCGGCGCTGCGCCGCGAGCTGGGCTTCGGCTATGCCTTCACCGCGGGCTTCGCCCCCGTCGTCGAGACGCTGGCCGCGATCGTGGCGGCGCGGGCGCGGGAGGCCGCCGCGGCCGCGGGCTGGGGCCGCTTTTCGGTCATCGTGGTGGACCACGGAGGCCCGGCCCGGGCCTCGGCCGAATTGCGCGACGCGGTCTCCGCCGCGGCCGGGACGCGGCTGGGCGGGGCGGGCGGCTTCCTGGCCGCCGCCTCGATGGAGTCCCCGGAGGGGCCGGGCTATGAGTTCAACCGGCCGCTCCTGGCCGACCTGCTCGCCGATCCCGCGGCGGCCGGGCCGGTGATCGTGGTTCCGCTCTTCCTCGCTCCGGGCCGCCATGCCGGCCCCGGCGGCGACCTGACGCGGATCGCCGGCGGCCGCGCCGTGCGCTTCGCCGGCCTGGTCGGCACCCATCCGCTCGCCGCCGAGGCTCAGGCGCGGAACCTCCGCGCCCTGCTGCCCGCCCCGCCCGTGCTATGAGCCGCCGCCCGAAGTCAGCTCTTCTCGGTCGGCTGCTGCTTGCGCACCCACTCGTTGAGGCCGCCCTTGAGGCTGCGGACGTTCCGGTAGCCGAGGGACTTGAGGAAGAGGGTGGCGGGTTTCGAGTCCTTGCCGATGTTGCAGACCATCACGATCGGCACGTTGCGGTCGGCCGGGAGCTCGCCCTTGCGCTGGGAGAGGTCGGGCTTGGGCAGGTTGATCGAGCCGGGGATGCGCAGGTCGGCGTGCTGGGCCGGCAGGCGCACGTCGACCACCAGCGGCTTGGCGCCGTCCTGCAGCTCCTTGGCGAGATCGGCGACCGAGACCGAATCGAAGGGGTTCTTCAGGTTCTCGATCATTTCGTCCATCAGCCGGTCGCGGGGGGCGGGCGCGGGGGCGCTCAGGCCGTCCGCGGCGCCGGGGGCCGGCGGGCACAGGTCGGGGAAGTGGCGGCAGATGGAGGAGGCGTACTTGAAGACGTTGTCGGGGAAGATCACCACCGCGACCACCCCGGGCTCGTCCGGGACCAGCTTGAGCGCGCCGGCCAGGGCCATGCCCGAGCTGGGGCCGGCGATGACGCTCTCCTCGCGGTTCAGGCGCAGGCAGAGCTCGAAGGCCTCGCGGTTGGAGACCTCGGCCTCCCCGTCGTACTCCTTCGGAAAATAGAGCTTGGTCTGGTTGAGCTGGCGCTTGCTGCGCACGCCGGGGATGTCGTGCCCGTCCTCGGGGTAGACGCCGAGCACCTTGACCGCCGGGTTCTTGCCCTTGAGGAAGCGGCCGTTGCCGGTGATGGTGCCGCAGGTTCCCAGCCCGGCCACGAAATGGGTGATCCTGCCTTCGGTCTGGCGCCAGATCTCCGGCCCGGTGGTGCGAAAATGGGCGTCCGGATTGGCCTCGTTGGCATACTGGTCGAGCAGGACGAAGCCGGGCTGCTTGGCGGTGTCGTGGGCGATCTGGATCGCGCCCTCCGGCGCCCCCGGGGCCGGGCAGAGGGAATCGTCCAGCTCCTGCACCTCCGCGCCGAAGAAGCGCAGGACCGTGCGCTTCTCCAGGGGGATCGCGGCCGAGAGGGGCGTGCGCAGGGGGTAGCCCTTGGCGTTGCCGACCATGGCGAGGCCCAGCCCGGTGTTGCCCGAGGTGGCCTCCACCAGCCGCTGGCCGTGGGTCAATTTGCCCCGCTCCTCGGCGTCGCGGACCAGGTTGGCGGCCACCCGGTCCTTGACCGCGCCGAAGGGATTGTACCACTCCAGCTTGGCGTAGATGCGGGCGTGCTTATGGGGCACGACCCGGCTCAACCGGACGAGGGGAGTGGGATTCTCCTCGCTGGAGAGCAACCCCAGGATCGAATCGTAGACTCGGGTGGTATGATTACTTGCCATCTGGAATGAAGCGCGAGACTAATAGAGGCGCCGAATCGTCGGCCAACGAATCTTCATATTACCAGCCTTTTTCATGAAAGCCAGTAACGCGATTTGGAAGGAACGCCTCAAAGGCAAGCTGCCCGAGCCGCTCGGCAGCGAGCTCGACCAGTATGAGGTCGAAATCGGCCTGAAGCTCCAGGGAAAGCTCGACGACAAGTTCTTCGCCGAGACCCGCTTGCGCCGCGGCTCCTACGGCCAGCGCTATGACAACGGCCAGCGCTACGACGGCACCGAGAGCCGCAAGCTGCCATTCGCCGACAAGCCCGGCAAGGGCGCGGGCACCCAGTGGGACGCCCCCGGCATGCAGCGCATCAAGGTGCCCTTCGGCGGCCTGAACCCGGCGCAGCTCGAGGTGATGGCGGACCTGGCCGAGGAGTACTCCGACGGCATCGCCCACGTCACCACCCGGCAGGATTTCCAGCTCCACTTCATCCACGTCGAGAACGCGCCGACGCTGATGCGCCGCCTGGCGGAGGTGAACATCACCACCCGCGAGGCCTGCGGCAACGCGGTGCGCAACGTCACCGCCTGCCCCATCGCCGGCGTCTGCCGGGACGAGGCCTTCGACGTCACGCCCTACGCCCGGGTCCTGGCCAAGTTCCTGATGGGCCACCCGGACACGATGGAGTTCGGGCGCAAGTTCAAGCCGGCCTTCAGCGGCTGCGCCCAGCATGCCTGCGCCCTGGTGCAGATGCACGACATCGGGTACGTCGCCGCGATGAGGGAGGAGAGCGGCCAGATGCGCCGCGGCTTCAAGATCGTGGTCGGCGGCGGCCTGGGGCCGGTCCCGCGCCAGGCCCGCGTCCTGACGGAATGGGCTCCGGTCGAGGAGATGCTGCCCCTCACCCAGGCGGTGTGCCGCGTCTTCGGCCGGCACGGCGAGAAGAAGAACCGCAACGCCGCCCGCATCAAGTTCCTGGTCGACAAGTGGGGCATCGAGAAATTCCGGGAGGAGGTCGCCGCCGTCCGCAAGGAGCTGCGCGAGGATCCCCGTTGGCACGACATGCTCCGGGAGGTCGACCGCGACACCGAGAGCGCCCTGCGCCCCCCGGGGAAGCTGCCCGAGCTCGGCGGCGACGCCCAGCTGCGCGAGTGGGTGAAGCGCAACGTGGCCGACCAGCGCCAGGAAGGCTACGTGACCGCCACGGTCGCTCTGCCGCTCGGCGACATCACCGCCACCCAGCTGCGCGCGCTGGCCGACATCGTCCGCAAGTACACCCGCGGCACGCTCCGCACCACCGTCGAGCAGAACTTCCTCATCCGCTGGATCAGCAAGGCGGACGTCCCGGCCCTGTACGCCGACCTGAAGAAGGCCGACCTGGGCCAGCCCGGGGCCAGCAGCATCGTCGACGTCGTCACCTGCCCCGGCACCGACACCTGCAAGCTCGGCATCTCCTCCTCGCGCGGCCTGGGCGGCGAGCTGCGCCAGCGGCTCCTGACCAAGGGCGTCGAGCTGGACGAGGCCATCCAGGGCCTGCACATCAAGGCGAGCGGCTGCTTCAACTCCTGCGGCTGCCACCACATCGCCGACCTCGGCTTCTACGGCGTCAGCCGGACCATCAACGGCTACAAGGTGCCCCACTTCCAGGTGGTGGTGGGCGGCCAGTGGGAGAACAACGCGGGCTCCTACGGCCTGCCGATCATCGCGCTGCCCTCCAAGCGGATCCCGGACGCGGTGGACCGGATCACCGGCTACTACGCCCAGAACCGCCAGAAGAGCGAGAAGTTCTTCGAATTCGTGAAGCGGGTGGGGAAGGGGCCGATCCGCGAGCTGCTCGAGCCGCTCAACACCAACTTCCCGGCCCACGACGCCGAGCCGGGCTTCTACACCGACT
Source organism: Opitutaceae bacterium (assembly GCA_035546595.1). Classification (GTDB taxonomy): domain Bacteria; phylum Verrucomicrobiota; class Verrucomicrobiia; order Opitutales; family Opitutaceae; genus Palsa-1447. Next base: position 20,230 of record DASZWO010000036.1, on the reverse strand, counting down.
GGGGCGATCCGCGCGCCTACAGCATCGGCGACATCGGCATCGGCGAGTGCGCCGGCGAGGTGGTCTCCCGCTTCGTCTTCGACATGACCGCGGCCGAGCGGCTGGTCTTCGAGGCCGGCCTGGAGCTGGACAAGAACGACCCGCAGAAGGGCGGAGAGACCGCCTATGCCGCGTTCCGGATGGCCGCCAAGGCCCTGGTTCAGTTCCAGTACGACGACATCTCCGACGATCCGGACGAGATCATGGCCGAGTTCAAGGAGCGGTTCTTCGACACCAACCTCTTCCACGATCCCTTCGTGGGGCCGAAGTTCGCCAACTTCTACTTCGCCGCCCACGCCGGGCGCGCGGACAAGTTCGACGCCGCCACCGCCCACCACCGCATCGCCGAGGCCCAGCTCTTCATCGAGGCCGTCCACGCCTGCTACAACAAGCTGCGGACGACGCCCGCCGCGGCCACCGCCTGATTCCCGTCCATGGAACTGCAACATCTGGTCGTCAAGATTCCCGTCGAAGGCTCCCTCGGCATCGATCCCGCCAAGGTCGTCGACTTCTTCCACCCGTGGGTCGCCAAGCAGGCGGTCCCGGGCGTCGTCCTCGTCGACGTCGCCGAGCTGCTCCACGTGCCCAAGGGGCCGGGGGTGGTGGCGGTCGGGGTCGAGGCGGACTACGCCTTCGACCATTCGGACGGCGTTTGGGGGGTGCTTTACCGGCGCAAGGACGTGGTGAAGGGCACCAACGCCGAGCGCGTCTCCCAGGCCCTCGGCGCCGCCACCCAGGCGGCGGCGGCGCTGGAGGCCGGATTCCCGGGCCTCAAGTTCAGCCGGAAGGAGTTCGAGCTGATCGTGAACGACCGGGCGATCGCTCCCAACCTTCCCGCGACCTACGCGGCCGCGCTGCCGGAGATCGAGAAGGCGCTCAAGGAGCTGCTCGGCCACGGCGACTTCAAGCTGGCCCGGCACGACCAAGAGCCGCGCCAGCGCTTCGGGGTCACGGTCACGTCGGCCAAGCCTTTCGCGTTCGCGGAGGCGATCGCCGTCTAAGCCGCCGTCCCGCGGGGCCGCCGCCATTTCGGCAAAAAGAAGGCGGGCCGCCTACCCCTAAGCGGCCCGCCTATTGCTTTCTTACTTACCCCAAATCTCCACCGCTAAGCGGAGGAGAAAGGTTGGTTGCTTGCATCTATTCTGACGCGCACATCCGCCGAATGTTTCATCGGGTACGGCATTTGTCGCAAGCTGGCGGGCCGCAGGGAATTACGGGCTAAAATTCGGGGGGCACGGCGCCCTCTTCGCGCCGGCGTTTGGGGCGCGGCTCGGTCCAGAGGCGCACCAGCAGCTCGGCCAGGTTGCGCATGCTGACGCGGCGCAGGCCCTCGCGGCGCGCCGCCTCCCGCCAAGCCGGCAGGACCTGGCTGCGCTCCTCGAAATAGCCCCAAAGATCCCGTTCGAGCCGCGTGGTGAGGCCGGATTGGTCGGCCGCGGCCAGGGCGGCCTTCCGGATCTTCTCCTGCCAAAACCGCCCCTCGTCGGGCTGCGCCCGCAGGTAGTCAAAAACCCTTTGTTCGTAGGGATTTAAACTCATGGAAAAAGGGCGGCGTGAAGTCCGGAGAAAAAACGAACATCCGATCCGGCCTTAGGTCGAACCGGTCGGGGCGGGTTATGGCGTTGCATTTTGCGAGCTTATCCTGCTAATCGTTGAATTTATAACTACCCTCCGCTCATGTGGCAAAAAACTAAAGATCAATTACCTACAATCATCCTGACGGCGATTCTCGTTTCGGTCGCCGCATTTTGGATGCACCACCAGACGGTGCAGGAGATGACCCAGCAGCAGGAGGCCGCGCTCACCCCCCTGCGCGAGCAGAATGAGGCGCTGAAGGCCGCGTCCGACGACAACCGGCGGCAGCTGGCGGCGACCAACGAAATGCTGAAGTCCGCCATCTCCAAGCGCGACGCCGACCTGTTCCGCACCGACGAGGAGATCGCCAAGCTCAACACCGACCGGATGAACGCGCTGGCCGAGGCCATCGCCAAGAAGGTGCAGCCCTACAACCCGCTGCCCAAGACCCCGGAGGAGGCCAACCGCATGCAGAACGAGCAGGTGGACAAGGTTTCGAGCCGGATGGCCGACAAGATCCGCCCGATCCTCGACCAGATGGCCAACGACCAGCACCTGACCCGCGACTCGATCCTGCAGTACAGCCAGAAGATTTCCGAGCAGGTCGGCTCCGTCCTCACCTCCGAGATGGCCAAGAACCAGCAGCTGAACAACAACCTGCGGGAGACGCAGGAGGTCGCCCAGGAGTCGCTGGCGCTCTCGCATGAGCTCACCGCCCTTTACCTCAGCTCCTTCAAGGACCAGGGCCTGATCACGCGCCTCCTTTCCCTTCCCGCCAACGTGGTCAAGGACGCGGCCAGCCTGAGCATCGTCAACAGCACCGAGCGCAAGCAGAAGGAGCAGGAGCTGGTCAACCGGATGAACAACATCGACAAGCGCCTGAACGAGATCGAGGCGCAGGCCCCGAAGAAGTAGGCCGCTTTCCGGAGGCAGGATTTCCGAGGCCGCGCGTCTTGCCCGCGCGGCCTTTTTCATTTGGCTTGGAAGCGATGCGATTGCGACTTGTCGGCTCGGTGTGCGGCGCAACGGCCAGCCTGCTCCTGCTGGCGGGCTGCGGGAAGCGGGAGACCGCGGTGGCGAAGGCGGACCTGACGCAGACTCTCCTCCTCGGGAACATGATCGAGCCGCCGGATCTCGATCCGCAGCTTTGTTACGACAACTTCACCCAGCAGATCGAATTGGCCCTCTGCCAGGGCCTCTGCGAGTACGACCCAAAGACCAACGAACCGACGCCGGCGTTGGCGGAGCGCTGGGAGCCATCGGGCGACTACTTGACCTGGACCTTCCATCTGCGTCCGAACGCCCGCTGGTCCGATGGAGATCCGGTGACGGCGGAAGACTTCGTCTATTCCTACCACCGGATGTGCTCGCCCAATCTGGCCGCGGAATACGCCTACATGATGTTCTTCCTCAAGAACGGCCACGCCTTCTACACCGGCCAGATCCGCGACTTCGACAAGGTGGGCGTGCATGCGGCCGACGAGCACACCCTGGTCCTGACTCTGGAACGCCCCATTTCGTACCTCCCGGCTTTGGTCTGCCACACCTCTTGGTTTCCGGTCCATCGATCGACGATCGAGAAATTCGGCAAAATGGACGACCGCGGGACCCATTGGACCCGGCCGGGGAACTTCGTCGGCTGCGGTCCCTTCAACCTGGTGGAATGGATTCCTCATCAGATCATCCGCGTCGTGAAGTCGCCGACTTTCTGGAACCGGGACCATATCCGCCTGCACGAGGTCGACTTCTACCCGATCGAGGACAATTCGACCGAGGAGGCGATGTTCCGGCGCGGCCAGCTCCACATCACGGCCACGCTGCCTCCCGATAAGATCCCGGTTTACCGCAACGATCCCGCACTGCGGCCGCTCCTGACGATGGACCCCTACCTCGGCACCTATTTTTATTTTTTCAACGTCAAGAAACCCCCGCTGAACGACGCGCGGGTGCGCAAGGCGCTGGCGTACGCCATCAACCGGAAAGAGATCGTTGATCGGGTGGCATTGGGGGGAGAGCTGCCGGCCGGGCACCTCTGTCCGCCCGACCTGGCCGGATTCACCGCAACGGCGGAAGTGCCCTCCGATCCGGTTTCAGCCCGGAGGCTCTTGGCGGAGGCTGGGTTCCCGGGAGGAAGAGGATTCCCTCACTTGGAGATTCTCTACAACACCAACGAGGGCCATCGGAAGATCGCAGAGGCGATCCAGGCGATGTGGAAACGGGAGCTGGGCATCGATGTCAGCCTGCGCAATGAGGAGGCCAAGGTGCAGGACGATTCGATGCGCCAGGGAAGCTATACGATCGGCCGCTACGCCTGGGTGGGCGACTACATCGATCCCAGCACCTTCATGGATCTCATGCTCGGCGACAATGGCAACAACTACTCGGGGTGGAAAAATCCCGAATACGACCGCCTGGTGGACGCGGCCGACCATGACCTCGACCAGTCGCGACGCTTCGCGCGCTACCAACGGGCGGAGCAGATCCTGGTCGACCAGTGCCCCATCATGCCGATCTACTTCTACACGCGCTGCAACCTGCGGCGGCCCGACGTGAAGGGCTGGTACAGCAACCTGCTGGACGAGCACCCCTTCACCGACGTCTACCTCGAGGCCCCGGCGAAGTGACTCAGTTGTTATAGAGCCAGTACTTCCGGCTCATCTCCTGGAAGGCGCGGTCCTGGGCCTCCCACTGCCGGATGTAGGTCCCGACGTCGACCCGGGCGCCATGCGCCCTGAGATCGTTGAAGAATGCGGTCGAGCCCATCAGCCGGAGGAACGACTCGGCCACGGAGCGCGAGGCGGCGGCGAAGGGGTTGCGGGGCGAGAAGCGGCAGTCGAGCTGCATCATGTAGAAGCTCAGCTCGGTGGGCCGCCAGGCATCCCAGTCGATGATCTGGATGAAGATGCCGCTGGCGGGCTGGGAGGACTTCACCCCGGGCACGCTCACCCTCTGGAAGCGCAGCCCGGGAAGCCCCAGGGCGCTCAGGTCGCGCTGCAGGGTCTCCGGCTTGACGTACTTGTCGGCGATGCCGCGGAAGGGGTATTGCGGGCTCCCGTCGGCCTGCTTGCCGATGCCGTGGCTGAAGCCGCCCAGGTTGTTGTCACCCATGAAGGAGCCCAGCCCGGTCATGGGGTAGCCGGAGACCGCGGCGAAGTCGGGGATGTAGGGCGAGGTGGGGACCCACCGCAGGCCGGTTTCCGGCCAGCGCATGCTGCGGTGCCAGCCGCGCATCGGAATCACCGTCAGCTTGCCCGCGGCGCGCGCCGCCTCGGGGATCTTCAGGACGCCCGGCTGGCCCTTGGCGAAGCGGGCGAGCTCGCCGATGGTGAGCCCGTGGACGTAGGGGACCGGAAACTCGTTCACCAGATTGGGGCCGAGCCACTGGGGATCGGGGAGGGGCCCGTCCACCTTCAGCCCGCCCAGCGGATTGGGGCGGTCGAGCACGATCACCTCCACGTGATTGAGGAAGCAGCCCTCCATCGCCTGCTTCATCGAGCCGGCAAAGGTGTAGCTGCGCGTGCCGATGTCCTGGAGGTCGATGACCAGGGCGTCGATGCCCTTCAGCTGGGCGGCGGTCGGCTGGTGGGTCTTCCCATTGTAAAGCGAGTAGACCATCAGCCCGGTGCGCGGATCGCGCCGGTCCGGATAGATGGCTGAGGCGGGGCCGCCGTAGACGCCGTGCTCGGCGCCAAAGAGGGCGACGAGCTTCAGCCCCGGCTCCCGCCGCAGGATGTCGATGGTGCTCACTCCCCGGCCGTCGACCCCGGCGGGATGGGTCAGCAGTCCCAGGCGCTTGCCGCGCAGCGGGGCGAAGCCCTCGAGCTCGAGGGTGTCGATTCCCAGCTGCACCTTCTGCGGGACCTCGATCCGGGGCGCCGCCCGGCCCGGACGCGGCGCCGCGGCCGCCAGGGCGGCGAGGGCGAGAAGACGGGAGGCGCCGGGCATTATGGAAAAACGTGGGGCCCCTCCGGGCAAAGTCACTTAATAAGTGACTTTGCCGGCCGGGAATCCTCACACTCTCCGACCGCCTCTTGACGCCGTCCGCTCCCGTCATCGCCTACCTCTTCACCACGTTTCCCAAGCCGACGGAGACGTTCCTGCAGCGCGAGATCATCGCGCTCCGCGCGCGCGGCGCCCAGCTGCGCCTCTACTCGCTCTGGGGCGGGGGCGGCACCTTCCGCGGCCTGCCGGTGCGGCGCTTCCCGAAGTGGAAGCTGCTGACGCTGCTGTGGATGATCCCCTACGAGGCGGCGCGGCGGCCCGAGGTGCTGCGCGAGCTGCTGCGCGGGCTGGCCACCCGCCGCCCCCCCTCCTGGATCAACTTCTGGGAAAACATGCTCGGGGCGGGCTTCGCCTGCCTCTACGCCCGGTCCTTCCGGCGGGACCGTCCGGCGCTGGTGCATGCCGCCTGGGGCGGCGCGCCGGCCACCGCGGCCTATCTCCTCTGGCGGCTGGACGGCCACCGCTATTCCGCGGCGGCCCACGCCTATGACCTCTACGAGCACGGCGGCGACTGGTGGCTGACGGAGAAGCTGGCGCCGGCCGCGTTTGTCCACACCTCCACCGAAATGGGGCGCCGCACGCTGGCGGAGCGGGGGCTCGCGCCGGAGCGCCTGCACTGCATCCGCCGCGGCCTCGACCGGCTGCCGGCGGTGAAGCCGCTCCGGGCGTCGCGCTCCCCCCTGCGCCTGCTGGCGGTGGCGCGCCTGGTGGAGAAGAAGGGGCTGGACCACCAGCTGCGGATCTACGCCGCGCTGCGCGGAGCGGGCGTGCCCTTCGAGGCCCGGATCGTCGGCGAGGGGCCGCTGCGGGGCGAGCTCGAGCGGCTGGCCGGCCGGCTCGGGGTGGCCGGAAGCGTGACCTTCGCTGGGCATCTCCCGCACCACGAGATCTGGAACCAGCTCGCCTGGGCCGACGCCCTGCTCCACACCGGGGTGATCGCTCCGAGCGGCGACCGCGACGGCCTGCCCAACGTGATTCCGGAGGCGATGTCGGCCGGCGTCCTGGTGGTGACCTCCCCGGCGGCGGCGGCGACCGAGGCGGTGTCCGACGGGGTCAACGGCCGGGTGGCGCCGGTCGAGGAGCCCGGCGCCTGGGTCGCGGCCCTGCGGGGGCTTTCCACCGACGACGCGCTGGCGGAGCGCTTCCGCGCGGCGGCCCGCGCCTGGGTGGAGGAGAACTTCGACGCCCACCGCAACGCCGCCCGCCTGATGGAGCGGCACCTCGCGGCCGTGGCGGCCTCCCCGGCATGATCTATTTCGACGCGACCAAGACCGGGGCGGCGGGACCGGGCTCGGGGCTGCGGCGGGTGAGCGCGCGCCTGCGCGAGGAGCTGGGCGCGGGTGCGGCGCCGGTCAGCTGGGCGGAGTGGGACCGGCGGGCCGGGCCGGGGGACTGGTTCCTGACCTCGGAGCTGTTCGCCCCGGAGGAGCGGCCGGGCTTCGCCGCCTTCCTCGCGGGCCGGAGCTGCCGCTGCGCCGCCATCTTCCACGACGCCATCCCGCTGCGGCATCCCGACATCACCTGGCCGCAGAGCGTCGCGCGGCATCCCGCCTACCTCAAGATGCTGGCCGGGTTCGACCGGATCTGGGCGGTCTCCGAGGCGAGCCGCGCCGACCTGCTCGGCTTCTGGCGTTGGCAGGGGATCGAGGCGCCCCCGCCGGTCGAGGTGATCGCGCTGGGCGCCGACTTCGACCGCGCGCCGCGGGCGCCGGCCTCCGCCGCGCCCGCCGCGCCCGCGCTGCTGTGCGTGGGCATTGTCGAGCCGCGGAAGAACCAGGGCTTCCTGCTGGAAGTCGCGGCCAGCCTGTGGCGCGAGGGCCTGGACTTCGCCCTCCACGTGGCCGGCCGGGTCAACCCCCACTTCGGGAGGCCCATCGAGGCGCGGCTGCGCCGGCTGGCCGTGGAGTTTCCGGGCCTGCGCTACCACGGGCCGGCCGACGACGCCGCGCTGGCGCGCCTCTACGGCTCCGCCACTGCCACGGCGTTCCCCACCCGGGCGGAGGGCTGCGGCCTGCCGCTGCTCGAATCACTCTGGCGGGGCGTGCCCTGCGTCTGCACCGCCCTGCCGGTCCTGCACGAGAACGCGGCCGGCGGAGGCTGCCTCGAGGCGGGGCTGGACGATCTCGAGGGCTGGCGCGCGGCGCTGCGCACGGTTCTGACCGACGCCGCCGCGCGGGCCCGTTTGGCGGGGGAGGCGGCGAGCCGGCCGCTGCCGACCTGGGCGGCCGCGGCCGCCGCGCTTCAGAGCCGCTTGACCGCGTAGGCCAGCGCGTCGCCGATCTTCTCGATCTGCTCGTCGGTGTGCATGGCCGAGATCGCAGTCCGGATGAGGTCCTTGCCGGCCGGGACGGCCGGCGCGATGGCGAAGACCGTGAAGACGCCCTTGTCCAGCAGGGCCTTCCAGAACGTGTAGACGCGCTCCTTCGATCCCAGGACGATCGGGATCGCCGGCGTCTCGCTGCCCCAGGTGTCCAGGCCGAGGTTCTTGAGGATGGCGCGGTATTTCTTGGTGTTGGCCCAGAGCCGCTCGAGATGCTCGGGCTCGGTCTGCATCACCTCCAGCGACGCCTGGGCCGCGGCCGCCTGGCCTGGGCTGATGGCGGCGCTGAAGATGGTCTGGCGCGACTGGGTCCGGAGGTATTCGATCACGTCGCGGGAGGCGGCGACGAAGCCGCCGGTGCTGGCCAGGGACTTGGAAAGGCTGCCGCAATGGACGTCGACCTTGTCGATCAGCCCGAAGTGGTCGACCGTGCCGCGGCCCTGCCGGCCCAGCACCCCGAAGCCGTGCGCGTCGTCCAGGACCGTGAAAAGCCCGTGCTCCTCGGCGATCTCGGTCAGCTCGGGCAGGCGGGCGATGTGCCCCTCCATCGAGTAGACCCCCTCGACCACCATCAGCTTCGGCGCGTCGGTGTTGACGGCGGCCAGGACCTCGCGGAGGTCGTCGGGGCTGTTGTGGGAGAAGCGCTCGAGCGTGGCCGCGGAAAGCCGGATTCCGTCCCACAGGCAGGAATGGATGTTCTTGTCGGCGAAGACCACGTCCCCCTTCTTCGCGAAGGAGGCGAGGCTGGTCATGCAGGAGAGGTACCCGGCGGCGTGAACGTGGCAGGCCTCGCGGCCGAGGAAGGTGGCCAGCCTCTCCTCAAGTTCCAGGTGGAAGGTGCGGGAGCCGTTGGAGGAGCGGGCCCCGTTGGTGCTCGTGCCCCACTTGAGCATCGCCGCCCGGGCCGCCTCGATCACCTTGGGATGGAAGGCCAGCCCCAGGTAGTCGTTGCTGGAGAGCATGATGACATCCTTGCCGTCCAGGCGGATCTTCGTGCCCTTCTGCGCCTCCATCACGTGGTAGAACGGCGCGTACTTCTGGCGCATCTTCGTCTCGTAGTCCTCGCGGCAGCGCGTAAGAACGGCCTTCTTGCTTTTCGTGAACAGGGACAGCGCCATGCGACCGCCAGCTAGACGTGTTCCGGGGGGGGTGGCAAATCCCAAAATCCCTACCGCCGGGGCAGGGAATCCATCCAGGAAAGCAGGTCCCGGACATAGTCGGCCCAGCCCCTGACCGGCCGGGCGCGGGCCTCCGCGGCGAGCCGCCCGAGCCTGGCCGGCTCGGCCAGGAGCCGGCCGATCGCGCCGGCCAGAGCCGGGGCGGAGACCGATTCCAGCGGCAGGCAGCCGCCTCCGCGCGCCGCCTCGCCGAGAGCGCCGCGGCCCGAGCACACGCAGGGGCGGCCGCGCGAGAGGCTCTCGAGCACGGGGAGGCCGAAGCCCTCGAGCAGCGAGGGATAGACGGTGAAGGCGCATTCGCGGTAGGCCGCCGCCAGGCCGGCCTCGTCGACGGGGCCGTCGTAGCGCAGAGGCCGGCCCGCCGCCTGCAGGGCGGCGATCCGTTGGAGCGCGGCGCCGCCGGTCTGGGGCTGCCCCAGGCCGATCAGGCGCAGCGCGAAGGATTCCCCGCGGGCCCAGAGCTGCTCGCAGGCCTCCAGGAGGGCGAGGTGGTTCTTGCGGCCTTCCACGCTGGCGACGCAGAGCACGACCGGCGGCGGCCCCGCCGGGGGCGGTGGAGCGCCCCCGCCGGGGGGGTCGATGCCGAGCGGGATCGCCGCGACGGGGGGCGGCGAGCCCCCGCCCAGCCAGGCCCAGTAGCCGAGCAGCGATTCCCGGGAGGCCTCCGAAATGGCGGCGATGCCGTCGAAGGCCTGCAGCTCCCGCAGATAGGAGGGGAAACGGGCCACGGTCCTGGCCGGCGTCAGCTCGGGCAGCTGCAGGGCGATGGCGTCGTGGAACAGGGCCACCCGCGGGCCGCGGACCCGGGCGAAAAGCGCGGGCAGGGCGGAGGCGACCGCGGGCGAAAAGATCTCCGGCACCAGCAGGCCGCCGTCGGCGCCCAGCTCCGGCGCGGAGCCCCGCCGCAGAAAGCCGCGGAGCCGCGCGCTCCAGGGCCAGCGCGCCCCGCGCTTGGCGGCGGGCGCGGTGGCGGCCAGGTTCCCGCGCTCCCAGGGGTCGAGCGGCCGCCAGGCGCGCGCGTAGGGATCGTGGCAGATCGGGACGGCCCGCGATCCCAGCTCGGCAGCCAGGCTCCGGGCCACCCGCTGCACGCCGGTCCGCGCCCGGGTGTGGCTGGTATGGGTGAGGTCGAGGAGGAGCACGGCCGGCGGGTCGGCTGATTCCCACCCGGACCGGTTCCGCGCACAAGCTTTTCGCGCGCGGCGCTCCCGGGGCGCTTTTCACGTGACCCGCGTCCGCCGCCATGGAAGATGGCCGGCCACCCCATGCACCGTCCTCCGCGCACCGAATGGCTGGCGCTGTTCCTCCTGCTGGCGATGGCGGTCCTGGCGGCGCTGCTGCTTCCCGCCGGGCTGGTCTTCGGCGCCCGGCTCGGCGACATGCCGGAGCAGTTCGTGCCCTGGCGGGCCTTCGCCGCCGCCAGCCTGCGCGCGGGCCATCTGCCGCTGTGGAACCCCTACACCTACGCCGGCGAGCCCTTCCTCGGCGGATTCCAGTCGGCGCTGCTCTATCCGCCGAACGCGATCTTTCTCATCCTGCCGCTGGCGCGCGCCCTCAACCTTTCCATCCTGGCGCACCTGCTGCTCCTCGCCTGGGGCCTGTACCGGTGGGCGGCGCGCCGCGGCCTGCATCCGGCGGCCGGCCTCGCCGGGGCCGCCATCCTGGCGCTGGGAGGGGCCGTCTACCCGCACGTTTATGCCGGCCACCTCTCCAACCTGTGCGCGATGGCCTGGGCGCCGTGGATCCTCGGCGGATTGGAAGGCTGGTGGGCGGACCGCCGCCGGACGGCGCTGTTCGGGGCCGCCGCGGCGATCTGCCTGCAAGTCCTCTCGGGCCACGTCCAGTACGTCTTCATCACCGGCGTCGCGGCGGGCCTGCAGGCGTTGGTGTGGTCGGCGGCGGAGCCGGCCGCCCGCCGCCGGGCCCTGCCCGCCTGGGCGGGCTGCTACGCCGGCGCGGCGCTGCTGGCGGCGGCCCAGCTGCTCCCCGGGCTCTCGGCCGCCTCCGAGAGCATCCGCCAGGGCCGCCTGGCCTACGCGGTCGCCAGCTCGTTCTTCCTGCCGCCGGAGAACCTCCTGACCCTGGCCGTGCCGGCGTTCTTCGGCGATCACCTCCATCATCCCTACTGGGGCCGCTGGTACCTCCAGGAGGCGTCGGTCTTCATCGGCGCCTCCGGCGTCCTCCTGCTCCTGGTCGGCGCGCGGGACCGGGCCGAGGGCAGGAGGGCGCGGCTCGACCTGGTCCTGGCCGGACTGCTGCTGCTGCTCGCCCTGGGGGCCAGCACGCCCCTGTACCGGCCGCTCTACCGGTTCGTGCCCGGATTCGGGGAATTCCGGGGGATGTCGAAGTTCGCGTTTCCGGCGGCGGTCTTCCTCGCGCTCGCGGCGGCCGCCGGCGCGGACGCCTTGGTCCGCCGCCGGCCGGTGTCGCCCAAGCTCGCCGGCGCCGTCCTCGGCGCCGCGCTGATCCTCGGCGCCGCCGGGATTTTCGGACTCTGCGAGCCCGAGCGGGCGGGCGGCTGGATCCGCCTCTGGCTGGCCGCCCGCCACGATCCCCTCCCGCTGCCCGACCTCGCGCGGCTCGACCGGGTGGGCGAGGCCGCGCCCGGCGCGGGGCGGGCGCTGCTCGCCGCGGGCGCGTGCTTCCTGGCGCTGGCGGGAAGCCTGGCCGGAATGGCGCGGCGTCCCGCACTGCGCTGGGCGCCGCTGGCGCTGCTCGCCGCCGAACTCGCCTGGTTCGCCGGGGACAATTTCGCGTCGGCCCGGGTGGCCGACGCGGTGCCGCCGGGCGCGCGGGAATTCGTCGCGGCGCATCCGGGAGACTACCGCGTCCTGACCCTGGCTGGGGCGGGGGGCTTCGACGGCGGCTACCTGCTGGGCGCGCCCGACCTGTGGGGCAACGATCCCTCGATCCTGCGGCGCTACGCCGAGTTCATCGCCTTCACCCAGGGCGGGGATCCCGACGAGCCCGGCCAGTTCGTCCAGTTCCGCGGCATCCCCAAGCTCTACTCCATGCTGCGGCTGGGCTACATCCTCGCTCCCGGTCCGGACGGCCGCTTCAGCGGCTACGGGCTGTCCGCCCCGCCGATGGCCCGGGTGCAGCTGCTGTCCGACTATGCGGTGGTGGCGGGGAGGGACGCCCTCTTCGCCGCGATGCGCCGCCCCGACTTCGACCCCGCCCGCCGCGTGCTGCTGGAAACCGAGCCCTCGCCCAGGCCGGCGCCGGGCGCCGGGCCCGGCGCCGCGCGGGTGGTCGCGGAATCGCCCGATTCGCTCACGGTCGAGGCGGACGCCGCGGCGCCGTCGCTCCTGCTCGTGACCGACCTTTACAGCCGGGACTGGCGGGTGCGGGCCCTGGCGGGCAGTTCCCAGTCGTCCTACCGGATTCTGCCCGCCGACTACATCCTGCGGGCCATTCCGCTGGCCGCGGGGCACCACCGGCTTCGGATGGAATACGCCCCGCGGACCTTTCGCCTCGGGCTCGCCGTCTCGATCGGCGCGTGGATCGCCTGGTGCGCCGGGCTGGCCGCCTGCCTCGGCTGGCGGCCTCAGGGCAGGCGCACAGCCGCGTCGTAGATCGCGAAGGCGAGGCTCCGGGCGGCGGGATCGCCGGGATCGGGCACCGGGGGGGCGTCGGTCGTGAACTCCAGGCGCGCCGCGCCGTTCTCGAGCCGCACGGGAACCGACACCGCCACCTTGGCGGCCCCGACCGGGCCGGACCAGAGGATGGCGCCGCCTTGGCGGACCGTCACCGTCCGCGGCACGAGGCTGCGGAGCTGGAAGTCGAGGCGGCAGGAGGGGAGCGAGGCCGGCCAGGCGCGGACCGCGAGGGCGCCAGTCCCCGCGCTCCACGACCAGAGGTGGGACGGGGCGTAGACGTGCGAGCGGTGACGCTCGGTGAAGCCCCAGCCGTCCTCGACCCGGACCACGGCCGCCTCCGGGCCGCTGCGCGCCGCGGCGATCTCCCGGTTGTCGAAGGGCACGTAGCGCAGGCCGAAGAGCCCCGAGAGGACGCTGAGGTTGCCCGCCACGATCCAGGCGAGGGAGGCGCGGGTGCGGCAGGCGCGCACCGCGAAGGCGAGGCCCAGCGGCAGGAGAACCCGGACGAAGGCGCCGGGGTAGTCCTCCCAGACCGCCCCCCCCAGCACGGCGAGGAGCGCCACGTAGGGCAGGCCCAGCCGCCACCAGGCGTCGGCGGGGTCGCGGCGCCGCAGCAGATAGGCTGCCTGGACGACCGTTCCGGCGAGCGCGAGCAGCCCGGTCCAGGCCAGGGTCGCCATGAAGGGGTTGGGCGGATGCAGCCCCTCGGCCAGGCACTCCCGCGCCTTCTCGAGCGCGCCGAGCAGCGGCCAGGTGAAGTTCCTCGGCTCGGCGACGTCGGGGCCGGCCCGCCAGCGGACGTAGAGCGCCCAGGCCGCCAGGGGCAGGACGGCGGCGGCGGCCCGCCGGAAATTGGCCCGGGAGAGCCAGGGGCGCTCCGCCAGGCCGGGGAAGGCGAGGAGCGAGGTCTCGCGGGTGAGGGCGGCCGCGGCCAGCCAGCCGGCCCCGCCGCGGCCCCGCTCCCGGCGGAGCATCGCGGCCGCGATGAGGGCGAGCGCGATCAGGTCGGTCAGGGCCTCCCGCACGCTGCCGAGGGCACCCGCGGAAAACAGCAGGCCGGCCCAGGCCAGCCAGGTGCGCAGGTCGCGCACCGCCAGCAGCCGCCAGAGCAGCGCGGCCAGCGCCAGCCAGGCGGCCACGTTCAGCACGGCGTAGACCTGGACGATCAGCCCGGGGCGGCCGGCGGCGAGGAGCCAGGCCAGGGCCGAGGGGAGGATGCGGCGCGCCCGGTAGGGCAGGTTGTCGATCGCCGGCCGCAGCTCCGGGGAGCCGAGCAGGGGATGGTAGGCGATCTGGCTGTAGTAGAGACCGTCATACGACCCGGAATCGCGGTAAATATACACCGGCTCGGAGCGGAAGGCCGCGATCCGGGCGTGAGTGAAGGCGGAGGTGCGGTACCGCTCTCCCGCCTGGATGAAGTAGCTGAAGCCCCAGACCGGATGCCAGAAGCGGCCGATCAGGAGGAGGAAGGCGAGGACCGCCGCCGCGCCCGCCAGGCGGATCGCCCGGGGCGCGGAAGCGGGAGCGGTCGGCGCGGCCTGCATGCAGCGCGCCGATTGGAAATCAATTTGCTTCCTGCGACGAGGCCGCTTTTTCTGGCTACCCTCCCGCTGGCGCGCCGCGGTCCGGCTCATGAAATCACCCACCTTCGCCCGTTTGCATGCTGCAGGCGCTTAAATCGCGCTATCCGTCCCCGCCCCGTTGGCTTTTCGGCGCGGCGGCCGCCCTCGCCCTCGGCTTCCTCCTCCTGACCTATTACCGCGTGTGGTCGCCGCAGTACGGCATCACCCGGCTGATCCAGATCGGGACGGTCTTCGACCAGCGCGGCCTGGCCGTCTACCGCGCCACCCCGAAGTACATGGATCCGTACCCGCCCGACCGCTGGGGCTTCGACGGGCAGTACTACGCCGAGCTCTCGCTCGATCCGCTGCTGCGCGACCCCCAGATCAAGGTGGCGCTGGACGATCCGCCCTACCGGGCCCGCCGGATCCTCCTGCCCTGGATCGCGCACGTCCTCGGGATGGGCCACCCCTGGGCCACCATCAACATCTACGCCGCGCTCAACCTCCTCTTCTGGCTGCCCTACGTCGCCATCCTCTACTTTCTCTTCCGCGGCAAGGGCTGGCGGGGGTGGGCCGGCTTCTGCGCCCTGCTGCTGACCTGCGGCATCATCGAGTGCATGAAGGGCTCCCTCACCGACTTCCCGGCCTTCGTGCTGATGACGGCCGGGCTCGCGCTCGGCGGCTGGGCCGGGGCCTGCTGCCTCGGGCTGGCGGGGCTGACCCGCGAGGTGAGCATCATCGCCACGGCCGGGCTGTACCGCTACCGCCCGCCCTGGGGGCGCGCCTTCTGGCGCAACGTCGGGCTGAGCCTGGTGGCGGGCGGGCCGATGGCGCTGTGGTGGGCCTACATCTGGTGGAAGCTGCGGATGCACACCCACGGCGACACCGACAACATCGACCTGCCGTTCCGGGGCATGGCGCAGAAGTTCGTCGAGGTGGTGGGCATGGCCCGCCGCGGCGAGATCCACTGGCTGCAGGCCTACAAGAACGAGTACGTCCACGCCATCCTCACCATGATCGCGGTGGTCACCCAGTCGGCCTACCTGCTGACCCACCGCGAGTGGACCAACCGCTTCTGGCGGGTGGGGGCGATCTTCATCCCGTTCTTCTTCGTCATCAGCCACCAGCAGTGGGAGAGCCATTTCACCATCACCCGGCAGGCGCTGCCGATCACCCTGGCCTTCAACCTGATCCTGGCCCTGCGGCCCACGCGGCGCTGGCTGCTCTGGTTCGTCCTCGGCAACTGCTTCGTGCCCTATGGGATTTCGCTCTTCCACAGCATCGGCCGGCAGGTCCCCCACATGCCCGAGGTCACCTACGTGGGCCTGCCGCAGACCGGGGACGCGCTCACGGTCCGCTACGGCGAGGGCTGGTCGGGCGGGGAGTGGAACGCGCAGAAGTCCTGGCGCTGGGCGGTGCAGAAACAGGCGACGCTGGTGGTGGCCAACGCCGAGAAGCATCCCCAGCGCATCGCCCTGAACTTCACCACCACCAGCATCAGCCCGCGCACCCTGCGGATCCGGGCGCAGGGCAAGGACATCTGGCTGGGCCAGATCAACCCCGACCCGCGGACCGGCGAGCGCCTCTACACGCCGGTGCGCACCCTGCCGGTCACCCTGCCGCCGGGGGAGACCAAATTCGAGTTCGCCACCCCCCAGCCGCTGGACACCGCCGGGAACGACCCGCGGACGCTGGCCTTCATGGTCGCCGGCCTGGAGGTGATCGCGCTGCCGCCGGCCGCCCCCTGAGCGCGTCCTACCAGCCCGCGATGGCCTCGAGCCGCCGGCGGTAGCGCGCGCCGATCGCGGCCGGGGAGAAGCGATCCTCGATCGCCGAGCGGGCGGCGGCGCCCAGGCGCGCGCCCAGCGCGCGGTCCGCCGCCAGGCGGCGCATCGCGTCGGCCGCGGCCGCCGCGTCGGCCTCGGCCCAGACCTGGCCCTTGGCATACGGGCCGTGGTTTTTTTCCAGGGGGACGAGCCGGGCGGGCACGGGCACCCCGGTGGCGGGGGTGACGTACTCGGCGGTGGCGGACCAGTCGGTCGAGATCACCGGCTTGCCCAGGAACATGCACTCGGCCACGACGAAGCCGAACCCCTCGGCCCGGTGCAGCGAAACCAGGCAATCGCAGGCCGCCTCCAGGGCGTAGGTGTCGGCGCGCGAGAGGGTCTCGGTCAGCAGGATCGCGCCCGGCAGCGACTGGACCGAGGCCCGGAGCGCGGCCAGGTCGTCGGGATTGGCCGCCGCGTTCTGGACCTTGATCACCAAGCCGGCTCCGCCCCCGCCCAGCCCCGACCGGCGGAAGGCCTCGAGCGCGCCGCGCGGGTTCTTGCGCTCGGCGTAGGAATTGAGGTCGAAGAGGCAGAGGAAGAGATAGGCCCCGGCCGGCAGGCCGAACCGCTCCCGGAGCGCGGCGAGCGGCTCCGCCGGGCGCGCGAAGGAGATGGAGTGCGGCATGGTCAGCACCGGGACCGGCGACTTGATCGCGACCGCCTCGCGGGTGAAGTCGCTCGGGCACCAGATCTCGTCGAAGTAGTCGCAGGCCGGCAGCCAGGCGTCGGGGAATTCCGGCAGCTCCCAGGCCCAGTAGGCGATGTTGTAGCGGCCGGCGCGGAAGCGGGGATGATGGTGGTCGAGGTCGCGGGAGGCCGGCGGATCGAGGTGGACGACGTTGACCGGGTAGGGGTTGTCCTCGCGCAGGCGCGCGGCGTAGGTGGGATCACCCCGCCGGTTCTTGCAGTGCAGCTTGAGGTCGAAGAGCGCGGTGGAGAGGCCCGCCGCGTCGGCCGCGCGGATCATGGCCCGGGCCGATTCCGCCACCCCCAGGTCGGCGGTGAGGAAGCCGGCGATGTTGAGCCCGAGGTGGGCGCGCCGGCGGGCGAAGGCGGCCGAGAAGGGCCCCTGGCGGTTGGCGAAATCGAAGACGACCTCGCCCGCCTCCGTCTCGATGCGCGCGATGCGGATCTGGCGGTTGCGATTCTGCTGGCGGAAGCGCTGGAGGGCGCCGCCCCCGGGCCAGGCGGCCGCGACCCGGCCGAGCCAGGCGAGGAAATTCGTCCAGCCGGTGCCGCGCAGGCGCGCCCGCAGCACCGGGCTCGCGTCGGGGCTGGGGCCGGCGGTGAAGGCGACGGCGAAGGGGCCGGCGGGCAGCGAGCGAAGCTCCCCCGCGCTCCGGCCGTCGACGGCGAAGTCGATCCCGGGCGGGCCGGCTTCGGCGCCCCGGGCCTCGGGATGCGGGCGGTACTCGCCGCGGACGACAAAGCGCACCGTCTCGGCGAGCGGCGGGAGGCGCACCAGGCAGCTCTCCCGGATCCAGGCCGAGTCGGGCGCGAAATCGTCGAAAAAGAGGCCTTCGAAGTGGGCCAGGCGGCGGGCAGGGGCCCCGGCGGCGGCTGGCGGCGAGCTGCTGGCGGATCGCATGGGGGCGCGCTGCCCACGCTGAAAGCGCCCCGGGCTAAGGCAAGCTACAGTTTCAGGCGGCGCAGCCGGAGGGAATTGGCCACGACGCAGAGGGAGCTGAGGCTCATCGCCGCGCCCGCCACCACCGGGCTCAGCTCGCGCCCGGTGACGGGATCGAGCAGCCCGGCCGCGACCGGCAGGCCGAGGAGGTTGTAGAGGAAGGCGAAGGCCAGATTCTGCCGGATGACGCGCACCACCGCGCGGCTCAGCCGCACCGCCCGCCCCAGCGCGGGCAGCTCCCCGCCCACCAGCACCACGCCGGCCGCCTGCAGAGCGAGGTCGGAGCCGGTCCCCATCGCCACCCCCACCTCGGCGGCGGCGAGCGCGGGGCCGTCGTTCAGGCCGTCGCCCGCGAAAACCACCCGTTGCCCCTGCTGGCGCAGCTCGCGCACGATCGCCAGCTTGCGCTCCGGCATGACCTCCGCGTGGACGTCATCGAGCTCGAGCTGCGCGGCCACGCCGTAGGCCGTGGCCGCCCGGTCGCCGCTGAGCATCGTGACCTTCAGCCCCAGCCCGTGCAGCTCCGCGATCGCCGCGGCGGCCCCGGGCTTGACCGGGTCGGCCAGGGCGATCGTCCCCGCCGCCTCGCCGTCGATCGCCACCGCGATCAGCGTGGCGCCCGGCAGCGTGTCCTCGGCGTCGTCGTCGGGGGCGCGGCCCACCCGGACCAGCCGGCCGCCGACCCGGGCGGAGACGCCCGAGCCGGGCTCCGCGGCGAAGTCCGCCGCGGCGGGGATCTCCAGGCCGCGGCCGCGGGCCGCCTCCACCACCGCCCGGCCGAGGGGATGCTCGCTGGCGGTCTCCACCGCGGCGGCGACGGCCAGCAGCTGGCCGGTGGTGAGGTTCGGGCCGGGCCGCACCGCCACCACCTGCGGGTGGCCGGTGGTGAGCGTGCCGGTCTTG
Organism: Opitutaceae bacterium; assembly: GCA_035546595.1. Classification (GTDB taxonomy): domain Bacteria; phylum Verrucomicrobiota; class Verrucomicrobiia; order Opitutales; family Opitutaceae; genus Palsa-1447. Next base: position 1,596 of record DASZWO010000036.1, on the reverse strand, counting down.
TCCACCAGCAGCACGGAGGCCGCGGCCAGCGGCTCGAGCGCCGCCGGGTCCTTCACCAGCACGCCCGCCCGCGCCCCGCGGCCGACTCCGGCCACGAGCGCCAGCGGGGTGGCCAGGCCCAGCGCGCAGGGGCAGGCGATCACCAGGACGGCGACGGCATGCTCCAGCGCGGGCCCCACCCGGTGGGCCGGCGCGAGCCAGAGCCAGCCGGCGAAGGTCGCCGCCGCCGCGCCGAGCACGGCCGGGGTGAACCACGCGGCCACCCGGTCGGCCAGGCGGGCGAGCGGAGCGCGCTCCGCCGCCGCCGTCTCCATCAGCCGGACGATCTGCGCGAGCAGGGTGTCCGCCCCGACGCGCTCGGCCCGGAAGACAAAGGTGCCGGTGCGGTTGAGCGTCCCGGCGCTCACCCGGCTGCCGGGCCGCTTGTCCGCGGGCTCGGGCTCGCCGGTGAGGAGCGACTCGTCCACGTCGCTCTGGCCGTCGATGACGCCGCCGTCCACCGGGACGGTCTCGCCCGGCCTAACCCGCAGCAGGTCGCCGATCGCCACGTCGGAGGCGGGGATGTCCTCCTCCTCCCCCGCGCGGATGCGGTGCGCGGTCGGCGGAGCCAGCCGCAGCAGCGCCTCCACCGCGTCGCGGGTATGGGCGCGCGCGTTGTGCTCGAGGATCTGGCCGAGGAGCACGACTGCGGTCGTCACCGCCGCCGCCTCGAAATAGAGCGGCGCGAAGATGCCGGCGAACGAGCCGGCCGCGACCGCGCCCGCGCTGTAAAGGTATGCCGCGCCCGTGCCGGTCACGATCAGGGTGAACATGTCCGCCTCGCGCGTGCGCAGGGAATCCCACCAGGACCGCAGGAAGGGGGCGCCGCACCAGAAGAACACCGGCGTGGCGGCCGCCAGCTGGAGCCAGCCGGCGTAGCCCCAGCCGGAAAGCGGGCGCATTCCAAACGCCACCAGCGGAACGCAGAGGGCGCCGGCGACCCAGAAGCGGCGCCAAAGCGGAGACGCGGCCAGGGGGGTCACATGGCCACGCCGGGATTCATCCGGGCGGGGCGAAGGCGCGGGAAGATCCAATGGCGCAGATGATGGCGGCGGTGGGCCCCCCGCCGCGAGTCCGGAATCGCCGCCTACGTAACTTCTCCCGGCCGGTACCGGGCCCGGCGGGGAGGGGATCCGCGCCCCGGCCGGCGGCCGAACGCCGACCGGCGAGGCAAATGCTATGGCGTGAGGACCTCGTCGTCCTCGGTGTAGAGCTTCCGGTCGGGGCCGGCGGAGCGGATCTCCATCTCGTCGCCCGCCAGCTGGTGAAAGGCGAATGGCGTGCCCCAGCGGTCGCACAGCTCCCCGGCGGCGTCGATCGCCGGGCAGTCCCTGGGGATGAAGGCATAGCCGAGCGCGTTCCTCCCCGTCAGCACCTCCGTGATGTCGGCATTGTCGCCCACGGGATCGAGGCCGTGGACCGCGCTGCGGTAGTGCATGAACAGGTCGTTGAGCAGCCGGAGGTCCGCGTCGATGCTGCCCGCGGGCGAATTGAGGCCCTGGACCAACTCGGAGGGCGCGTCCTCCCGCGGCGGGCCGGCCGGGGCCGGGGGATTGG
>DASZWO010000035.1:0-87112 GCA_035546595.1 Opitutaceae bacterium | reverse complement strand
CTTCTTGCCGCTCCCGCAGGGGCAGGGGTCGTTGCGGCCGATCTTGGGCCCGGAGCGGACGGGCGGAGGGCCCTCGCGGACGGCGCGGGCGAAGATCCACTCGCCGTTTTCGCGGATGAATTCGGCTTTCTCCTGGTAGACGCCCTCCTGGCCCTCCTGCGTGAAGTAGGCGGAGAACTCGACGTAGGCGGTATCCGGATCCTGTCCGGGCTCGTGGGAATGGACTACCAGCTTGGTCCAGGTCTGGGCTCCTCTTTGGCCGTCATCCACATACGGCTTCTTCGAGTCGGGCAGGAAGGTGCGGTGGAGGAAGGCATAGTCGCCGACGACATGGGCGCTGAAACGGGCCCGCATCAGCTCCTCGGCCGTGGCGGCCTTGCGTTGGCCTGCGATCACCGGGCCGCAGCAGCCGCCGAAATTCTTGCCGCTTCCGCAGGGGCAGGGAGCGGCGGCTGAAGGGGGGGCGGCAGTGGGCGAGGACGAGGCCATGTCGGCCGATTATAAGCGGATCTGGCGGAGGCAAGGCGAGGGGAATACCACGCGCGTCCGAATCGCTGGCGCGGGACGGGGGCTGAACCCGCTTCGGGACTCAGCCCGCCGCGGGATCGGGAGGGTCAGTTGGCCTGCGTCAGCCACGCCGCCCAGGGCTGGCCGGGCGAGGGGGGTGTCAGCGTGACGACGGCTCCCCCGCCGACGGCGCCGGCCGAGGAAGGCGCCCCGCCCGGACCGATCCAGGTCAGCGCGTAACGCCCGGCGGCCCGCGAGAGATCCAGGCGCACGGCGTCCCCGCCCATAGTGTAGACGAGATAGGCCTTCCCGGGATTCGCTTGCGCCCAGGCGCTCGTCGGATGGTCGAGCACGACGGCGGCGGGCCGGGTTTTCGCGCGCTCGGCGTCCGGGACGGCCCGCTCGATCGCGGCGGTCAGCGCGGGGAACTCGTCGGTCTTGTGGACGATGACCAGCGCGGGGTAGCTGTCCCGGTACTCGCGCCAGGCCCGGTAGCGCAGGGCCGCCGTGCTGTTGCTGTAGGTCTGGCTCAGCCGCCGGAACTGCGGGGAATTCACGATCCCGCCCCCGCGGTAGGTGGGATTGGTCGTCTCGCGGTGCAGCCGCTCGAGGTCGGCCTCGGGCACGATGTTGACCAGCTGCTCGCGCGGGGCCCGGTTGATCCCGCCCTCGATGGCGAAGAGGGAGCCGTCCGGCCGGTAGAACCAGAAATGGAAGTCGATCGCGGTGACCATCGGGCCCCGCACCGGGTCGTTGAGCACGGCGTCCATCTCCGCCTTGGGCACCTCGAGGCAGATCAGGACCTGGCGGTGGTTCTCCCTCTCCCACCGCGCGACGGTATCGAGCCAAAATTGGACGAAGGAGAGTGGGCCGGAGTACTCCCGGCCGAGGCCGAAGACGACGTTGCGGTTGTCCTTCAGCACGTCGAGGCAGTGCCGGATGTAGATCTCGTGCAGGTGCCGGCGGACCGGACTGGAGAGGTCGTAGAAGGTGGCGCCGGCCGGATTCTCGTCCGGCAGGCCGGTGTCCTGCAGGCAATTCACCGGGCGCCAGGGGAAATCGGTGTAGTGGGCTTTCGTCTCCTGCACCGGATGCTGGAAATAGACGTTCTCGTAGAGGATCAGCCCCTTGGCGTCGCAGAGGTCCGCGAACTCCTTCAGCCGGGAGAAGAACCAGGGATTGAACCGCTCCAGGTCGTACTTGCTCAGGCCGTCCCAATCGCGGCCCTGGCCGCTGCGGGCCCACGGCTGCTCCATGAACGGCCCCCAGGCGTCGCCGGTGCGGAATTCCGGCGAGCCGTAGTAGAGGTGGTTGATGCGCCGCCGGTCGTACCAGAGGCCGTAATGCTGGTAGTAGGCGGAGCGGGGCGGGAGCGACGCCGCCATCTGTCCGAGGTCGTCGGTCAGCCCGGCGCCCGACTCCCCGGGGGCGAAGCGGGTGATGGCCGGCCCGTAGGCGGGCGCGAGGTTGCGCGGCATCTGGCCCATGAAGAACGAGAAGTTGGTCTCGGCGGTCCAGGCGGGCAGGCCGTCGATGGTGAACCGGGCGTGCTCGACTTTGAGCGGGTGGAGGCCGTGCGGCCGGCTCGCCGCTTCCGCCCGCTCCTCGGCCGCGATGTCCGGGGCGGACAGCGGCCGGGCGCCCTCCTCCGACAATGAAATCGTGCTGCGCGCGCCCGCGGCGGCGGCCGCCGCTCCGGCGCGCTCGGCCAGCTGCGCCCGGTACAGGCTCGCGGGCGTGCCGGGCTGGCCCCGGTCGAACTCCCGGTAGGGCATGAAGCGCGGGTCGTAGACCAGCTTGTCGTCGGTCACGTCGCCCTTGCAGCCGAAGGCCTGATTGTAGGCCCCGGCGGGCGTCTGCACCTGGATGTCGGTCGCCTCGCAGTTCCACAGGATGCAGTTGGCCGCGGCCCAGCCGGCGCCCTGGTCGGCGAGATCGCGGTTCATCAGTCGGAGGGCGTCGCCGCGGATGACGACGTTGTCGTACAGCGCCCCGGAGCTCCAGCTGCCGTAGGGGCCGCTGGGCCGCATCGCATCGTCCGCGCGGCAGTCGAGGAAGACGTTGGGGCCGGCCGAGACGAAGCCGGTGGTGAAGTCTCCCAGGCCGTGCTCGCTGCGGCAGCGCTGCACCAGGGTCAGTTCGCCGCCGATGGAGAAGGCGCGGCGGCGGTAGCCGGCGAGTTCCGACACGGGCTCGAGCGCGGCGCAGTCTTCGACCGTCAGCCGCTTCACGTCGGGCTGCTCGTTGATCATGGAGCCGACGAAATGGAGGGCGGTGACCTGGCGCACCCAGGCGTCCGCGGCGTTGTCCAGGGTGACGGCGTACCAGGCATGCTCCTCATCGAGCGGCCGGGAGGCGTCGTAGGCGGACACCAGCCGGAGATTTTCCACCCCGACCCGCTCGATCCTGCCGGGAAATTCGTAGCGCGCGGCGTAGCCGCCGCCGTAGGCCGGATCCAGCGCGGTCGTGATCGGGGCGTCGAGGGTGACGGTCCGGCCGTCCACCGCGGTCACCACCCGGTCCCAGCTCACGTCGCGCGAGCCGGGCCGCCAGTGCAGCCGGCCCTGGGAGTTCCACCCCGGCGCGGTGTTCATCCCCAGCAGCGCGATCCAGGCCTCGGTCGAAGGGCGGCGCACGACGATCCGGTCGCCGACCGCCGGGCCGCCGCCGCCGCCCAGGGTCAGCCGCCGGGCGCCGACCGGAACGTAGCCCGAGACGGCCCAGTGAAGCTCCGACACCCTGCGGTCGCCGCGCCCGCCGACCTCGATCAGGGAGCGGCGGGAGAGCCCGGTCGCGAGCAGCACGGTCCCGTTCTCCCCGGCGCCCGAGCCGCGCAGCACGACCCCGCTGGCGTCCAGCCTGAGGCGGCCGGCGATCTCATAGCGGCCGGGCCGGAGCAGGACCGCCCCGCGGAAGCCGTCGGGCCCCGCGGGCATCGCCGCCACCGCATCGAGGGCGGCCTGGATCCGTTCGCCGTCGCGGGGTCCCCCGGGGGCGACGACGATCCGGGCCGGGACCTGGGGCAGGGCGACTCCGCCGCCGCCGTATCCCGCGTAGGAGAAGTCGACGATGCGGTCCCCGGCGGGACCCTCGCCGTAGACCAGCCGGCCCTCGGGTCCCGCCTTCACGAAGATCGACGGGGGCGGGGCGGCGAGCGCGGAGAGCGGGGCGAGGGCGAGGAAAGCGGCGGCCAGGCGCCGCGCCAAGGGGGCGGGGTACGGGGTCATGGGAGTGTCCTCCAGACTGACGGAGCGGGGGTTATTTCGATTCGATCCAGCGCGAAAGGGCCAGGGCTCCGCGGTCCTTCTGCCAGTCGAAGCGGGGATAGCCGCGGGCCGGCGCGGGGCGCCCGATCACGGCTCCTTCGGGCAGCTCGGCCCGCCAGGCACGCACCCCGTCGCTCAGGCGGGCGCGCTCGACCGCCACCTGCCCGAACCCCCGGACCGCCAGGCGGAGCGGGCGCGGGCCGAAGGGCGGCCCGTCCCAGTCGATCGGGGCGGAAAGGTCGTGGCCCAGATCCGCGTCGGGCCGGGCCGCGCGGGCCCGGAATTCGATCAGGAAGCAGCCGTGCGCGTCCTGCCACGCGCCGGTCCGGTCCTGCTGCTGCACCGCCACCTTCTGCGCGGCGGGCGCGAAGTTGCGCAGGCGCACGATCAGCTGGAATTTCCCCGCGACCGGCGAGGCGGTGAAGGCGTGGGTGGAATCCCGCCGCGCCCGCCCCAGCCAGGCCTGCCAGGCTCCGAGGCGGGCCGCGTCCGCCACCAGGACGCGCTCATTGTCGCCCCTGGCCCGGGCCGGCCGGCTCCGTCGGGCCATGGCCCGGGCGGCGGCCAGCCCGGCGGCCAGCGCGCGGACGAAGGCGGCGGCGGCCCGTTCCTGTCCCGCGATCAGTTCGCGGGCCGCGTCCGGGCGTTCGGCGGCAAACTGGCGGCGGATCTCCCAGACCGCGTGGCCGGCGCTCCGGACGAAGCGGTCGCGCTCGGCGAGATAGGCCCGGAAGCGGAGGCTCGCGTCCAGCGCCGGCGGGAGCCCGGGGGAGCCGGCGAGGGCGCGGCAGGCCCGCGCCTCCGCTTCGGCCGCGGCGGCGAGGCGGGGGGCCAGCGAGGTGTCCCAGCGTTCGTTCACCTGCCAGCGGGCATAGCCCAGAAAGGGATGGCGGTCCGCGGCGGCAAGGGCGGCGGCGGCGCGCGGCCCGCGGCGCCCGAACGCCCGCCGGCAGCCGGAGCGCAGCAGCTGCGGGATCCGGCGCTCGTCCTCCAGCCAGAGCCCGGCGGCGGCGGCGGCGATGGCCTGCGGGATCTCGGCGGCCAGCCGCTGCGGCTCCCAGGAGGTGACCAGCATCCCGGCCGCCTCGACCGCCTGGCAGCGCTTCCACCAGGCGGCGATGTTGGCCAGGCGCTCGCCGGCGATCGGCAGGGGCTCGTGGCGGAACGCGCCGCTCATCGGGCAGCCCCAGTATTCGATGCCGCGCCGCCGCAGGGCCGGCGCCAGGTCGTATTCCGCGAAGTTCCGCAGCTCGATCCGCGGACTGCGGGCGAAAGGGTAGTAATACCAGTCGTAGGCGACGACGTCCGGCGGCAGGAGGGGGATGGCCTGCGGCAGCAGCGCGAGCATGTCCGCCCAGAGTCCCAGGCGCAGCCGGTGGCCGGCGGCGATTCCGCGCAGGCGCCCGACATACCGCGCGAAGTGCCCCTCGAGCCCCACCTGCGCGATCTCGGCGCGGCTCAGCGGGTGCTTGCCGAGATGATACGACTCGTCGAGCCCGACGTGCACCTTGCCCGTGGTGCAGAAGGGGGCGACATCGCGCAGCAGCCGCTCGGCCGCCTCGGCGGTGCGCGGGTGGAGCGGGCAGATCTGCCCCTGGGCCAGCGGGGAGCCGTCGGGGGCGCGGAGCTCGTTCAGGTCCCTCCAGCGCGGGGACCTGAGCAGGTACTGGGTGTGGCCGAGCAGGTTGACGATCGGCACGACCCCGATTCCGGCGCGCCCGGCGGCCTGCACCAGCCTTTCGAACTGGGCCCAGGAATACGCGTCGGAGCGGGCGATGCCCGGCAGGCTGGGGTAGTCGACCGCGTCCTCGAGATGGAGGTAGAGCTCCTGGTAGCCCCATTCCGCGTAGCGCGGCAGCTGGGCGAGCAGCCAGTCCAGCCGCTCGACCTGCCGGGCCAGGTCCCACTGGAAGCCGCGCCTCATGGGAGATGGGCCCTGAGCCAGGCGAGGCCGCCGGCCTCGTCCGCGAACGCCCCGTCGAGCTGGGCCTCGAAGGCGGCCTCGAGCAGGGGCTTGAAGTCGGGTCCGGGCCGCCGGCCGAGCGCCATCAGGTGGCGCCCCAGCATCAGCGGCTTCGGGGCGGCGTCGGCCAGTTCCAGCTGGCGCGCTTTGCCGCGGAGCTTGTCGATGAGGACGAGGGTCTCGGGCGACTGCAGGGGCGGCCGGCCCAGGGAATCGGCGGTCATGACCAGGGCCAGCTCGTCGATGCTGGCCGGGACCAGCTTTCGGGCCAGGCGCCGGACCTGCGCGTCGCTGAAGCCGCCCTGCGAACCATGGTGATGGATGAGGTGGTGCACCACCAGCGCGGTCACCGGCGCGGCCAGCTCGAGCGGCGCGCCGATCCGTCGAAGGAAAGCTTCGGCCAGCGGGCCGCCCGCCGGCTCATGTCCCGGGCTGATCCAGCGCAGGGCTCCCCGCTTCTCCGCCCGGACCGTGGTGGCGGGCTTCCCGAAATCGTGCGCCAGGACCGCGAGCGAGAGGCGGCGCCGCTGGGCCGGGGCCGCCGCCTTCCATCCCTCCAGCCCCGCCAGCGCGTCGAGGCAGAGCTGGGTGTGGGTGAAGACATCGCCCTCCGGATGCCATTCCGGCTCCTGCGGGGTGCCGCGCAGGGCGGCGATTTCCGGGAAGTGCCGCAGCCAGCCGGTTTCCTCCAGCACGGCCAGCCCGCGGGAGGGCAGGGCGGACTTGACCGCCCACTTGTCCCACTCGCCCCACACCCGCTCCACCGGCAGCTCGGAGAACGTCCCCGCGATGCTGCGGCAGAGGGCGGCCGTCTCCGGCGCGAGCGAGAAGCCGAACCGCGCCGCGAGCTGGAACGCCCGCAGCACCCGGAGCGGATCCTCGGTGAAGGCCGCGCTGGTGTGGCGCAGCACCCGCGCCTTCAGGTCGGCCTGCCCGCCGTGCGGGTCGATCAGCTGGCCGGAAAAGGGGTCCCAGGCGATCGCGTTGACCGTGAAATCGCGCCGGGCCGCGGCCTCCGCGTCGCTCAGGCCGGGTTCGGGGCGCACCGCGAAGCCGCGGTGGCCGGCGCCGGTCTTCGATTCGCGGCGCGGCAGGCTGAAGTCGTACTCCGCGCCGGTCGCGGAGCTGCGGACCTTGATCACCCCGAAGCTGCGGCCGACGACGTCGGTGGCGCCGAAGGGGGCGAGCGCCGCCTGCAGCCGCTCGAAGTCCACCCCGGCCACTTCGACGTCGAAGTCCTTCGACTCGAGCCCCAGCAGCCAGTCGCGCACCCCGCCGCCGACCAGGCGCGGCCGGCCGACCTTCCGCGCCGCCTCGAGCATGGCGCGGAGGTCGGCGGGCAGCGGCAGGTCGGCCCTCATTCGGCGGACGGGGCGAGGGCGGCGCCGGCCAGGCAAAGCCAGCCGGCCAGGAGGCTCAGCCCGCCCAGCGGCGTGACCGGGCCGAGCCAGCGGGGCCCGCCGAGCGCGATGCCGTAGAGCGAGCCGGAAAAGAGCAGGGTGCCCAGGATCCAGAGCCGGGCCGCCCAGGTCCCCCGCCGCGCGGCCGGCCCGGCGGGCGCCCCCCGCAGCCATCCGGCCAGGCCGACCAGGGCCACGGCATGGAAGAGGTGGAAATGCACCGCCGTTTCCCAGACCTGGCGCATCCCGCCGGCGGCGAGCGCCGCGTCGAGCGCGTGGGCACCGAGCGCCCCGGTGACGATCCCCGTCGCGCCCAGAAGGCTGGCGGCCAGCAGCGGCGTCCGTGCATGCATGGAGCCATCCTAGCCCCGAGTCGGGCGGCGCCAATCGCAAAGGTGGGACGCTGGGGCCGAAGTCCCGGGTTGCCCGAAGGCGCCGGGTCCGTACCCTACGGTGTGTCCTTCAAATCCCTCGGCCTCGCCGAACCCGTCCTCCGCGGCATCCAAGCGGCCGGCTACATCGATCCAACGCCCATCCAATTGCGGGCCATCCCCGCGGTCCTCACCGGGCGCGACCTGATCGCCTCGGCCCAGACCGGGACCGGCAAGACCGCGGCGTTTGCGCTGCCGATCCTGACCCGGCTGCTGGCCATGCCGCCGCCCCCGGCGCCGGGCCGCCCCGGTCCGCGCTCGCCGCGGGTGCTGATCCTGGAGCCGACCCGGGAGCTCGCGGCGCAGGTGGAGACCGCCTTCCACGATTTCGCGCGCTTCACCCAGCTGCGCACCCTCGCCGTCTTCGGCGGGGTCGGCTACGGCCGCCAGCGCTCGGAGATCGCGCGCGGCGTGGACGTCGTCGCGGCCACCCCCGGCCGTCTGATGGACTACCTGCAGGACCGCACGCTCGGGCTGGAGGGGCTTTCCATCCTGGTCCTGGACGAGGTCGACCGGATGCTGGACATGGGCTTCCTGCCGGTGGTCAAGGACATCATCTCGCGCTGCCCGCGCCAGCGGCAGACGCTCTTCTTCTCGGCGACGGTGCCGCCGGAGATCCAGTCGGTGGCCTCGTTCGCCCTGCGCAATCCCGAGCGGGTCGAGGTGGGCGCGAACCGGTCGGTGACCAAGTCGGTCAACCACGCGCTCTACCCCGTCTCTTTCGACCAGAAGTTCGACCTGCTCCTGGCTCTGCTCGACCAGGCCGGCTTCGACAGCGTCCTGATCTTCAGCCGCACCAAGCACGGCGCGGACAAGATCGCCCGCAAGCTCAAGGCGGCGAACCACGCGGTCGCCGTGCTGCACGCCAACCGGTCCCAGAACCAGCGCCTGGAGGCCCTGGACGGCTTCAAGCACGGCCGCTACGAGGTGATGGTGGCGACCGACATCGCCGCCCGCGGGATCGACGTGGCGGGGGTGACCCACGTCATCAACTACGACGTGCCCGAGAACCCGGAGGACTACGTGCACCGCATCGGCCGCACCGGCCGCGCCCAGGCGGTCGGCGACGCCGTCACGCTGGTCACGCTGGAGGACCGGGACAAGGTCCGCGACATCGAGCGCTTCATCGGCCAGCGGGTGCCCGAGCAGCGGCTGCCGTCCTTCTCCTACCGGGCGATGGAGGCCCGTCCGCCGGCCCCGCCGCAGGGTCAGCGCGGCCATCACCGCCAACAGCGCGGCGGCCACCACGGGCGCCGGCGCTGAGCACCGGCCGCCGTCAGCGTTTGGCCGGGCCCGCCTCCGGCGCCTTTCTCAGGGCGTTGCGGCTGACGACCGCCAGGTGCCCGTCCTGGAATTGCACCAGCGCGGTGTTCAGCCGGCCGCGGGCGAGGATCCGGCAGCGCTGCCCCTTCCGGCCCATGCGGTTCCAATGGAAGAAATAGCAGCGATCGGGGCGCTCGGGCGGCGGGTGCATGTGTTCGGTCCGGATGGGCGGTGAGCAGGGCACGGTGGCCCCAATGGCACGATCCGGCGAATCGCGGCTCCGGGAGGGCGGCCCCTTCCGCGCAAAGGCAAAGGGTAGTGGTACGCTTTGGGCTTTCCCGGTCACGGGTTTGTAGCGAACAGCTTCACAATCCCCTTGCTATCATCAATGGCATGGCAAGTGTTCTGCCATGCATAAGCGGTCAAGAAGGATCGATCCCAATGTGCTTGCCGCGAAGATTGCGCGGAAGGCGACGGAGGAATCGTCTGAAAAAGCCAAGAACCCTGCAGCCGTTGCACTCGGCCGGCTTGGCGGCCTCAAGGGCGGGAAGGCCCGGGCTCAAAGCCTATCAATTGAAGAAAGGCAGGCCATCGCTCGCCGAGCGGCGCAGGCACGATGGGCCAAAAATCATGGGGTGGACTGAACGGGCTAGCATCTACCAGGAAATCGAGACGCATAGGCGTCGTCCTTTGGTGGTATATATCACCAGCAAAAGGGTTGGAGTGTACGGTAGCATGGCTACAGATGCTTTGCCATTTTTGATCGACCAGCTTGACGCTTTGCCGACAGGCACCAAGGCCATCGACTTGATGATTGTGAGCTTTGGCGGCGATCCAATGGTGGCATGGCGAATAATGTCACTGATTCGCCAAAGGGTCCAAAAAGTTTCCGTATTAATCCCCCAAAGCGCGTACAGCGCCGCTACACTGTTGGCGTTCGGTGCTAACCAGATTGTGATGCATCCCAACGGCCATTTGGGGCCGGTGGATATGCAGATTGTCACCAGTGGGGGCTCAGGTGCGCCGAAGGAATTTTCGACGGAGGATATCACTGCATTTATCGAGTTTGTCCGCGATAACGTAAAAATCTCGGCTCAAGAGCAGCTCCGGATCTTGTTTGAGCGGACCTGCTTCGAGGTCGGCAGCCTCGGCATCGGATTCACGGCTCGCAGCTCGAAACTAGCCATCGACCTTGGGGAGAGGCTGTTGGCATTGCATCTTCCCGACGATGACGGCGGCGCCAAGCGGAAGCGTATTGTCCAGGATATGTGCAAGAAATTTCAATCCCATGCATACCCAATCAACCGGGAGGAAGCCCTGGATATCGGTCTCGCGGTCAACCGGAGGAGGGACAAGAAGCTAGAGGACCTGATGTGGAAAGCCTGGCTCGACATTGAGGCCGAACTTGAAGAACGGATTCCCTTTGACCCGATAGTCGAGCTGATGAAAAGCCCGGAGGCGGGTAAGTTGGCCGCTGCCGTCCCCCAAGCGGATTTTCCTGTTTCCGCTTCAGTGAGCTTCGGCGCGGCCGATTTGAAGGGAGCTCACACCGTTTCCGTGGACCCTGTTCCATTCAAATTGATCATTGCCCTCACGGAGTCCTGCAGGATGTCTAATAGATGCCTGCAAGCGGGGAAAATTCTGTCCTGCCGTGCTCAGGACTTGTCTATCCAATATAATTTGGTCACTGAATCGCGGACCTGGGAAACAAATAGAAAATAGAAAGGAAATCATGCCACTGATCATCTCGCATTTGCCGCCTCGGCAGCGATTTCCGTTGGACGTAACGTCGCCGCTTCCGTCACAAGTGAAGGGCTCAACACCGACGAACCAGACGAAGAACGGGCCGCCCAAGCAGGAAGCCCCTGTTCGGAATGAGCCGACGCCTGAGAAGCGGAAAGAAGCCGACGGAAAATAATACTTGACCGCTCAAGCATGAGTGGGTCAGGATGCTGGGCATGAATCAGCTCAGCACCCAAGAACGGATTCGCATCGTCGCGGCCTTGGTCGAAGGCAACTCGCTCCGCGCTGTTTCTCGTATGACTGGCACGCACCGTACTGCCATCATGAAGCTCCTGGCCGACCTGGGCCGCGCCTGCTCGATTTATCAGGATAACGCCTTCCGTAATCTTCCCTGCAAGCTGGTCCAATGCGACGAAATCTGGTCCTTCGTTGGGGCTAAAGAAAAGAATGCCAGCCCGGAAAAGAAGCTGGAGGGTTGGGGTGACGCTTGGACGTGGACGGCGCTCGATGCCGAAACCAAACTTGTGCCATGCTGGTATGTTGGAAGCCGTGACGCTTCGGCTGCGCTTCATTTCATGTACGATCTGGCATCACGGATGGCGAATCGCATTCAGCTGACCACTGACGGGCTCAACCTTTACCTTCCTGCGGTTTCTGATGCCTTCGGTTCGGAAATCGATTACGCGCAACTGGTCAAAATTTACGGCGAGGGACCCAAGACTGAGGCCCGCTACTCGCCTGCCCAATGCATGGGTTGCCGCCGAGCCAAGGTCACCGGCCAGCCGGAAGTCGGCCATATATCCACTAGCTTCGTAGAACGTCAAAACCTGACGATGCGGATGCAAATGCGCCGCTTCACCCGGCTGACCAATGCATTTTCGAAGAAGGTAGAAAATCACGAGCACGCCGTCGCGCTACACTTCATGCACTACAACTTCTGCCGGATTCACCAATCCCTGCGCGTCACTCCGGCCATGGCTGCTGGAGTCTCCGACCATGTGTGGAGTTTGGAGGAAATGATTCGATTACTTGACGCGCCCGAGCGGGCGGCTGCTTGAGTAAGGGAATTGAGCGGCGATCCTTATCAGCGGCGAAACCTTAGCGCTCCGCTTCGGCTTTGGGGATGAGTCAGGCTTCGGATCGCTCAGCAGCATCCAGTCACAGGGCAGTTCCTTTGAGTTTTGGCACACAATGGGACCGAATTGGGACCGGACGTATGGGCGCCTAATGTAGGGCTCGGAGCGTGGCTTTAAGGGTTTTATCGGCAGAACAGGATAGCCACGGACCGCCCCCATGCGCACCCGGAGCAGCCTTCCACGTTCGGTTTTGTCCATGCGGCCAAGTCATGCCAATGCCGGCCAGAAGAAAGCTAATCTTCAAAATGTACCACTACCAGGCAAAGGTTGGAGTTGACAGTCCCGACCGCACCCATTGCTCTAACCCTCTTTTCCCATGAAAACCTTCCTCGCAAAGAAGGAGACGGTGCAGCCCAAATGGTATCTGATCGATGCCGAAGGGCTGGTCCTTGGCCGTCTCGCGGTGAAGGCCGCCAACATCATTCGCGGTCGCCACAAGCCCTCCTACACCCCCCACGTCGACACGGGTGACTATGTCGTTGTGATCAACGCCGAGAAGGTCGCCCTCACGGGCAAGAAGGAGGAGCAGAACGAGTACATGTTTTTCTCCGGCTTCGTCGGTGGCGAGAGCTACCGGAGCCTGAAGCTGATGCGGGAGCGCCATCCGGAGTTCATCATCGAACACGCGGTCAAGGGGATGCTGCCGAAGAACCGGCTGGCGGCCCAGATGCTGACCAAGCTGCGGGTTTTCGCCGGGCCGAAGCACACCCACGAGGCGCAGAATCCCGAGAAAATCTCCCTGAAATGAGCGCTACCGCCAACATTTTCACCGGGACCGGCCGCCGCAAGTCGGCGGTGGCCCGCATCCGGATCCAGGAGGGCAGCGGCAAGCTGACCGTCAACGGCCGGGGCTTCGACACCTACTTCAGCCACGAGAACTTCGCCAAGCAGGCCTACGCGCCTCTGCTGACGGTGGAGCTCAAGGAAAAGATCGACGTCTCCGCCAACGTGGTCGGGGGCGGCGTCGCCGGCCAGGCCGGCGCGGTGGCCCACGGCATCGCCCGGGCCCTGCAGAAGCTGAACGCCGAACTGCGCCCGGCCCTCAAGAAGGCCGGACACCTCAAGCGGGATCCCCGTGAAAAGGAGCGCAAGAAGGCCGGTCAGCCGGGCGCCCGCAAGCGCTTCCAGTTCTCCAAGCGTTAGTTGCGAATCCCGAGGGTCTTTTTTGGACCCTCTCGGACTGTCGGTGGTCGCAAGGGCTTGCTTTGGCCTGGTCCGTCCAGGCTATAATCTAGCCTAGCTATTGTTCATTAACAGCTTACAAGCTTCGCTTTGACGGCTAAATCCGATTTGATGCAGTCGCCCCTTCCCTGGCACGCGAGTTGCAACCTCGGGCTGCTGATCGGATTGCCTTCGCCGGGCCAAGCTTCTTGGCTCGATCACCCCATATCTTGTCAGGTCAGAAACCTACCTAAACACAAACGCATGCACAAGAAACACTACATCGCTCTCCTCGGCGCGCTCGCCGTTGGAACGTTCCAAGTTCGCGCCCAGACCGCGACCACCGCCCCCGAGGCCGCCGCCCCGGTGGCCGCCCCCGCGGCCCCGGATTGGTCCTGGACGCTGACGCCCAGCTACGCGTCGGTCTACATGTTCCGCGGCCAGCGCCTCGGCGGCCAGTCGTTCCAGCCCTCGATCAGCGGCGTCTACGGCCCCTGGAACGTCGGCGTCTGGGCGAGCGCCCCGGTGAACCACGCCAACCTGGTCCACGGCCAGTCCAATCCCGAGGTCGATCCCAACGCCACCTACACCTACACCGTCAACGGGAACCTCAGTGTCGTGGGGGGCGCGACCCTCTACACCTATCTGGATGCCCCCACCAAGGAGGGCTTCTACAAGGCCACCTTCGAGCCGAGCATCGGCGTCAACTACACCATCGCGGGGCTGACCATCAACCCGAAGTACTATTACGACCTGGTCCTGGCGACCGCGACCTACGAGGCGAACTTCGGCTATTCGATTCCGCTGAAGGAGCTGGGCAGCTCGCTCAACCTCTCGGTCTCGGTCGGCACCTACTACGGCACCAACGTGATCAACGGCTCCAACCCGAAGACCCACGCCTGGGGCGACTACTACTCCTACGGCATCTCGACCCCCTACACCATCACCAAGAACTCGACCCTGACGGTCGGGGTGGCGTTTGTGGAGGGTAGCGGCGCCTACTTCAAGCAGGCCGGCTCGCCGCGGGTGTCCAACACCTCGGCCGTCCGACGCACGCCGATCACCGTCAGCTACGCCTGGACGTTCTGATCGACCGCTTAAGGAAGCCTCTTCAGCCCGCGTCCAGCCGGACGCGGGCTTTTTTTCGCCCGCTCGCACCCGTTCGCCAAACTTGCCTCTCCGCCCCGATTAACGAACCTAGCTCCTCCTTCCCATGAAAGTCGGCATTGTCGGCGCCTCCGGATATTCCGGCGAAACCCTGGTCAAGATCCTGCTGGGCCACCCGCAGGCCAAGCTCGCGCTGGTCACCTCGCGCACGCACGCGGGCAAACCGCTTTCGCGGGTGATTCCGGCCCTGCGCGGCGCCGACCGCGGCCTGGCCTTCGCCGAGCCCGAGCCCGCCGCGCTGGCGGCGGCGGACGTCGAGCTTTTCTTCCTCGCGCTGCCGCACGGCGCGGCCGCGACCTACGCCAGGGCGCTGGTCCCGGCCGGAAAGCGCGTGATCGACCTGAGCGCGGACTTCCGGATCGCGAACCTCGACACCTACCGGAAATACTACGGCGAGCACCATGCCCCCGAGCTTCTGCCCCAGGCGCGGTTCGTCCTGCCCGAGCTGACGCCGCCGGCCTGGAAAACCGAAGCCAAGCTCGTGGCCGCCCCCGGCTGCTATCCCACCAGCGTCCTGGTGCCGCTGGTGCCCCTGCTCCAGGCGGGCCTGGTGGAGCGGAAGCACATCGTCGCGAACTCCCTCAGCGGGGTGAGCGGGGCGGGCCGGAAGGTCGAGGAAGCCTACCTCTACGTGGAGCGGTCCGAAAGCGCCAAGGCCTACGGCCTGACCCAGCACCGGCACTTGGCGGAGATCGAGGAGCAGCTCGAGCTGCGGACCGGCGCGCCCACCGTGATCCAGTTCAACCCGCACCTGGCGCCGATGCGCATCGGGATCGCGACGACCATCACCGTGCCCGCCGCGGCCGGCGCCACCATCGAGTCGGTCTACGCCGCCTGGCGGGCCGCCTACGGCGCGGCGCGCTTCGTCCAGCTGCTGCCCAGCGGGGAGACCCCCGACACCGCGGCGGTGACGGGGACCAACCGGGTGGACATCTCCGCGGTGCACGATCCGCGGACCGGCAACTTCGTCCTGACCTCGGCCATCGACAACCTCCGGAAGGGCGCCAGCGGCCAGGCGGTCCAGATCATGAACCTCTGGCACGGGTTCGACGAGGCGGCCGGCCTGGCCTGACCGGGTTACAGCGGGGTGGCGGGGGATTTCCGCTGAGAAAGCACTTGTCAGGCGCGGGGGATTCGTCAGTGCTCGGTCGTTCTTCCCCCATGATCGAATTCAACAAGAAAATCCTCTTCGTCGGTTACGGCGCCGTGGCCGAATGCACGCTGCCGATCCTCTTCAAGCTGGTGCGGGTGCCCGCGGCCAACGTGACGATCATGGACTTCGAGGACCGGTCGGAGAAGCTCCGGCAGTGGACCGAGCAGGGCGTGAAGTTCGTCCGCGACCGGGTGAAGCGGGAGAACATGGGCAAGCTGCTGGGGAAGCACCTCGGCGCCGGCGACCTCCTGATCGACCTGGCCTGGAACATCGACGCCTGCGAGATCCTGCAGTGGTGCCACGACCACGGCGTCCTCTACATCAACACCTCGACCGAGCTCTGGGACCCGTACGCCGGCGGCCCGAACCAGCATCCGACCCGAAGGACCCTCTACTGGCGCCACATGAACGTGCGCCGGATGACCGCGAAGTGGAAGACCCGCGGCGCGAGCGCGGTGATCGAGCACGGCGCCAACCCGGGCCTGATCTCGCATTTCACCAAGCAGGGGCTGCTCGACATCGGCGAGGCGGCGGTCGAGGAGAAGAAGTTCAAGGGCCGCAAGGCCGAGCAGGTCACCCAGCTGATGGCCGACCGCGCCTTCAACCGCCTGGCGCAGGCCCTGGGGGTCAAGGTGATCCACTGCAGCGAGCGGGACACCCAGATCACCGACCGCCCCAAGCAGGTGGACGAGTTCGTCAACACCTGGAGCATCGAAGGCTTCCGCGAGGAGGGCACCACCACCTCCGAAATGGGCTGGGGCACGCACGAGAAGAGCCTGCCGCGCTACGCCTACCGCCACAGCGAGGGCCCCAAGAACCAGATCTGCCTCGCCCGCATGGGCATGAACACCTGGGTCCGCTCCTGGGTCCCGAACTACACCATCCTCGGGATGGTCGTCCGCCACGGCGAGGCCTTCACCATCTCCGACAGCCTGACGGTGTGGGAGGGCAAGAAGGCGGTCTACCGCCCGACCATGCACTACGCCTACTGCCCGTGCGACGAGGCCATCGCCTCGCTCAACGAGCTCCGCGGCTACGACTACAAGCTCAACGTCAACCAGCGGATCATGAACGACGAGATCACCAGCGGGGCGGACATCCTCGGCGCGCTGCTGATGGGGCATCCCTTCAACTCCTGGTGGATCGGCAGCGACCTCAGCATCGAGGAGTCCCGGCGCCTGGTGCCCCACCAGAACGCGACCACCATGCAGGTGGCGATTTCGGTCGTGGCCGCCTCCATGTGGATGATGGAGAACCCCTCCGAGGGCGTGCGGGTGCCGGACGAGCTGCCCCACGACTACATCCTGAACATCGCCAAGCCCTATCTGGGCAACTTCATCTCCACCCGCTCGGACTGGACCCCGCTGAAGGGCCGCACCAACGTCTTCAAGGGCTACAACAAGCCCGACCTCGACACCCGCGACCCCTGGCAGTTCAAGAACTTCCTGGTCACGGAAGCCGACTAGCCCCCGAAATCCTCCCCCGATGATCTCGCAGGCCCGGTTGAAGAGGCTGGCGCAGGAGTACGGGACGCCGCTGTTCATCATCGACCACGACGAACTCCGCCGGAACTACCGCCAGTTCCGGAGGCACCTCCCGCGGATCCAGATCTACTACGCGGTCAAGGCCAACCCCGACCCCGCCATCGTCCGCACCCTCTACCGGGAGGGCTCCAGCTTCGACGTCGCCTCGATGCCGGAGTTCATGATCGTGCACGAGAACATCGCCGGGCTGCCCCCGAAGGAGCGGCAGGACTGGATCTGGGACAAGATCATCTACGCCAACCCGACCAAGCCGACCGAGACCCTCGAGCAGCTCAACCAGTACAAGCCGCTGGTCACCTTCGACAACCTGGAGGAGATCCGCAAGATCAAGCAGCACGCCCCCTCCGCCGGGCTGGTGCTGCGGCTCAAGGTTCCGAACACCGGCGCGATGGTGGAGCTCTCCTCCAAGTTCGGAGCGGCGCCGGGCGAGGCGGTGGACCTGATCCTCGCCGCCGACAAGGCGGGGCTCACCGTCGAGGGCATCAGCTTCCACGTCGGCAGCCAGACGACGAACTTCGAGAACTACGTCCAGGCGCTCAACCTGACCGCCAACGTCTTCCGGGAGGCGCAGGACCGCGGCTACCGGAAGATGAACCTGGTGGACATCGGCGGCGGCTTCCCCGCGCCCTACGACGCCAGCGTCAAGCCCTTCGGGGAGCTGGCCAAGGTGATCAACGCCGAGATCGCCCGGCTCTTCCCCAAGAACATCCAGATCCTGGCCGAGCCCGGACGCTACATGGTCGCCTCGGCCGGCTACGCCGTCTCGGAGATCACCGGCAAGGCGGTGCGCGACGGCAAGACCTCGTACTACATCAACGACGGGGTCTACCACACCTACTCGGGCGTGATCTTCGACCACTGCAAGTACCCGGTGCGCTCCTTCAAGAAGGGCCCGACCTCGCTCTGCGCGGTCTTCGGCCCGACCTGCGACGCGCTGGACGTGGTCTCGATGGCGGAGAACCTGCCGGACCTGGAGCGGGGCGAGTTCGTCTACAGCACGAACATCGGCGCCTACAGCCACGCCTCCGCCACCTACTTCAACGGCTTCCCGCCGGCGAAGGTGGTGCACGTCAACCAGTGATCCGCACGGCGAGGAGCGCGGATCTGCCGGCGATCGTCCGGATCTATAACGAGGGAGTGGCCGCGGGGTTTGCCACCGGGGATCTGACCCCGGTTTCGATCGAAGCCAGGCGGGAATGGTTCGAGGAGCACCACCCGGACGCGCATCCGATCTGATTGGCGGGCGCGCTCAACGCGCCGGCCGCGTCTCGGCGCGAGATTGGATTTGGCGAAATCCAAACCCGAAATGGCTGCTCGAGCCCGACCTGCGCTCAGCTCCGGTAGTCGGCGTTTTCGCTGACGTACTCGTGGGTGAGGTCGCCGCCGAGGATGACCGCCTCACCCGGGCCCGCGCCCAGGTCCGCCTCGATCTCGACGCAGCGCTCATGGGCCGGGAAGTCGACGGGGGGGGCGAAGACGCCGTCCTTCGGCGCCGCGCTGGGATAGAGTTCGGCCGCCTTGAGGTGGGCGGTCAGCGCCCGCTCCTTCTCCGGATTGAGCTGGAAGACCCCGCCGGCGAAGATCTCGATCCCGCCCAGCCCGAGGCGGAGCCGCGAGAGGTCGGTTCCGGGCGCATGGGCCCCCACGTGCTTGCCGATGGCCTGGACCAGCCGGCCGACGTTGGGATCGTTGCCGGCCACCGCGCACTTGAAGAGCGGGGCGTTGACCACCGCCTTGCCCAAGGCCCGGGCCAGGCCGGAGTCGGGCGCGCCGCGCACGGCGATGCGGATGACGTGCCGGACGCCCTCGCCGTTGCGGACGACGTCCTCGGCCAGGTCGCGGCAGACGGCCTGCAGGGCGTTTTCGAAGGCGCCGCGGCCGGGGCAGGGGACCCGCCCGGAGGAAAGCAGCGCCACGGTGTCGGAGGTGCTGGTGTCGCTGTCGATGGAAATGGCGTTGAAGCTCGCCTCCACCGCCCGCGCCAGCATCGGCCGCAGCTCGGCCCGCGGCACCGCCAGGTCGGTCAGGAGGTAGACCAGCATGGTCGCGAGGTTGGGCTCGATCATGCCCGCGCCCTTGGCGATCCCGACGATGCTGCCCCCGCCCAGGTCCGCGCGTCGGATCTTGGGATAGAGGTCGGTGGTGACGATGCCCTCGGCCGCCGGCAGGATCGAGGCCGCGGTCAGGGCGGCCGCGGCCTGGGGGAGGGCGGCCAGCATCGCCTCGACCGGCAGGCCCCAGCCGATCACGCCGGTCGAGCTGGGCAGCACCTCGGCCGGGCCGAAGCCGAGCAGCCGCGCCGCCTCCGCGCTCACCTTTTCGGCGGCCTCGACGCCGCCGGGCGCGCAGACGTTGGAGATCTTGTTGTTGACGATGATCGCGCCGAGCGCCGGCTCCGCGAGGCGGCGCCGGCCCACCACCACCGGCGCGCCGGGAAAGGCGTTGCGGGTGAAGACCGCCGCGAAGTCCGGCGTCGGCCGCTCCAGCGCGATCAGGGTGAGGGTCATCTTCGCCGGCTTCGGGGCCTCCCGCGGGACGAAATCGAGGCGGGAGGTGCCGACGCGGAAGCCGGCGGGGAGCGCCGCCTGCCGCGCCAGCCAGGCGCGATGGGCGTTGCGATCCGGAAAACTGAGCGCGGTGCTGGGCATCGGGGAGGAATGAGCAGTGCGTTCGCAAATTCATGACGCAAGATTTTTATGGAAATGGCGGCAGCGAGTGCGCTATGAACTTTTCCCCGCGAACACGATGAGGATGATTCAATGAACGTCGCCGAGGTGACGGCCAAGGCCAAGGTGCTGCTCGAGGCCCTGCCTTACATCCAGGATTTCCACGGTTCGATCTTCGTCGTGAAGTACGGCGGGAGCTTCATGGACGACCCCGATCCGATCGCGCGCTCGCGGGTGGCGTTCGACATCGCCTTCCTTTCCGCCGTCGGGATCAACGTCGTGGTGGTGCACGGCGGGGGCAAGGCCATCACCAAGGCGATGGAGGAGTCCGGCCTCAAGGCCACCTTCATCAACGGCATGCGGGTGACGGACGAGGCCGCGGTCCAGATCGTGAAGCGGACCCTGGACGAGGTGGTCAACCGCGACGTCTGCGAGGCCATCGCCGGCGCCAAGGCCAAGCCCCGCGGGCTGCCGGGCGACAGCGTCCTGGTCTGCGAGAAGCTGGCGCTCGACGACGACGGCAACGCGGTGGACCTGGGCTACGTCGGCGACGTGACCGAGGTGAAGGTGAAGCTGATCAAGAAGGAGATCGCCGAGGGCTTCCTGCCGGTGATCTCGCCGGTGGCCGAGGGCCTCGACGGCAAGCCCTACAACGTCAACGCCGACGTCGTGGCCGGCCGGGTGGCGAGCGCGCTGCGGGCGCGCCGGCTGGTCTACATGAGCGACGTGGCCGGGCTGCTCTCCAACCCGCCCGATCCCGCCTCCCTCATCTCCACCCTCAAGACCAGCCAGGTGGACGAGCTGAAGAAGCGGGGGGTGATCGACAAGGGCATGCGGCCGAAGGTGGCCAGCGCGGTCCGGGCCCTGGAGGAGGGCGTGCAGCGGGTCCACTTCATCGACGGGAGGCTCCCGCACAGCCTCCTGCTGGAGATTTTCACCGACCACGGCATCGGGACGGAGATCGTGCAGGGATGAGCGAGCACGCCCTCATCCGCACCAGCGCGGCGGAGCTCTACGACGCGCACGTGATGAAGAACTACTCCCGGGCGGCCATCACCCTGGTCCGGGGCAAGGGCGCGCAGGTCTGGGACGACCAGGGCAACGCCTACCTCGACTTCACCTCCGGCGTCGCGGTCAGCGCGCTGGGCCACTGCCACCCGCACTGGGTGGCGGCGGTGCAGCGGCAGGCCGGCGAGCTGATCCACGTCAGCAACCTCTTCCGCACCCCCAACCAGGGCGAGCTGGCGCGGCGGCTGGTGGGCTACGCCGGGCCGGGCCGGGTCTTCTTCTGCAACAGCGGGGCGGAGGCCGACGAGGGCCTGCTCAAGCTCGCGCGGCTGCACGGCATGCGCAAGGCCGGCGGCGTCGAGGGCAAGTGCTTCAAGGTGATCTGCGCCCAGCAGGCGTTCCACGGCCGCACCTTCGGCGGGATGAGCGCCACCCCCCAGGAGAAGATCCAGCGGGGCTACCGGCCGCTGCTTTCCGGCTTCGCCTTCGGCGAGCTCAACGACCTGGGCAGCTTCGAGCGGCTGGTGGACGCGGACACCGCGGCGATCTTCGTCGAGGCCATCCAGGGCGAGAGCGGGGTCCGGCCCGCCACCGACGAATTCCTGGTCGGGCTGCGGCGCCTCTGCGACCGGCACAACCTCCTCCTCATGATCGACGAGGTGCAGTGCGGGGTGGGCCGGACGGGCCGGTTCTTCGCCCACCACCACGCCGGGGTCCGTCCGGACGCCATCGCCATGGCGAAGGGCCTGGGCGGGGGCTATCCCATCGGCGCCGTCTGGGTGGGGGAGGGCGCCGCCGAGCTCTTCACCCCCGGATCGCACGGGTCGACCTTCGGAGGCACGCCGCTGGCCTGCGCCGCGGCCCTCGCCGTCCTGGACGTGATCGAGCGGGACCAGCTGCTCGACCACGTCGCCCGGGCCAGCCAGCCCTGGATCGCCGCCCTTTCCAAGATGGCGCAGGACTTCCCGCAGCACGTGGCGGAGGTCCGGGGCCGGGGGTTCCTGGTCGGCGTCCGCATGGCCTCGGACATCGGGCCCACCATCAGCGGCCTGCGGGAGAACGGGCTGCTGGTCGTCGCCTCCGGCAACAACGTCATCCGGCTGCTGCCTCCGCTGACCGCGACCACCGCCGAGCTGGCGGAGA
Organism: Opitutaceae bacterium; assembly: GCA_035546595.1. Taxonomy (GTDB): domain Bacteria; phylum Verrucomicrobiota; class Verrucomicrobiia; order Opitutales; family Opitutaceae; genus Palsa-1447. Next base: position 65,561 of record DASZWO010000035.1, on the reverse strand, counting down.
GCTACGAGATCTTCCGCGGCTACCTGGCCGGGAAGCGCTGACTAGCGGCGCGGTCTCCCGCGCGGGGCGTCGGCCAGGGGCTTGGGCTGCTCCGCCACGGCCAGGGCCGCGGGCTCCGCGTACTCGCGGAAGACGATCGCGCCGCGGTCGGTCAGGTCGCGCTCGACGCACTTCTGGATATAGCCGCTGAAGGAGAGTCCCAGGTTCCGCGCCCGCTTCTTGGCCTCGGCCAGCATGCCCGGGGAGAACGACACGCTCTGGTTGACGTAGATACGGCCTTTCTTGGGCATCGCGGCAGTGTGCGGATTTTTCGGGCAAATCCAAGCCTGGGGCGGGAAAGGAGTTGACCGTTGCTAACGGTTAATAACACTGGCTGCGCTGCCAATTTTCCATGCCTGCCCAACGTCCTGTCCGGGTGCTGCTTCCGCGTCCCCTTTTTGAGCACCTCGCCGCCCAAGCGGGGCGGGAGAAGGCGCGGGTCGAGGAGCTCATCGTCCGTGCGGTGCGGGCCGACCTGCGGCGGGCCCGCCCCCGGCGCCGGCGTCCCTAGGTCTCCGGTCACGCTTGCGTTGACCCGCGCGGGGGCGTAGAACCGCCGTTCGCAATGGGGAGACGGCTCATGTACCTGCTCGGCGCCCTGGCGGGGATGGCGGGAGGCTTGCCCGCGGCGGCGGCCCCGGGAACCGTTGTGGTGATACCCGTCCGCGACGAGATCAGCCAGCCGGAGGTCTATATCATCCGGGCGGGGCTCAAGCAGGCGCAGGCGGAGCACGCCGAGGCGGTGGTGCTCGACCTCAAGACCCCCGGCGGGGACCTGGCCTCCGCGCAGGACATCATGGAGGCCCTGTCCCATTATCGCGGCAGGACCATCGCCTACGTGGACAACGAGGCGATGTCCGCGGGCGCGTTCATTTCGGCCGCGACGGACGAGATCTGGTTCACCCCCGACGGGATCATCGGAGCCGCGGCGCCGGTCACGGCCACCGGGCAGGATGTGGACGCGACGATGAAGCAGAAGCTCGTCAGCTACCTCAAGGCGCGGATGCGCGCGGTTTCGGAGGGCAAGGGCTACCGGGGCGAGGTCATCTCCGCCATGATCGACTCGGACTACGAGCTGAAGATCGACGGCAAGGAGATCAAGCCCAAGGACCAGCTGCTCTCGCTGACGGCGGCCGAGGCGATGAAGACCTACGGCCGGCCGCCCCGGCCGCTGCTGGGGGCGGGGATCGCGCCGGACCTCGACGCCCTGCTCGCGAAGAAGTTCGGCCCGGGCAACGCCGCCGTCCAGCGCCTGCGGGTGACCTGGTCGGAGCGGCTCGCGGTCGTCCTCAACCAGCTCGCGCCCGTCCTGCTCGGCCTCGGGCTGCTCGCGCTGTTCCTCGAGTTCAAGCTGCCCGGCTCGCATGTCTTCGCCGTCGCCGGCGTGGTGCTGCTCGCCCTGGTCTTTGCCGGCAGCCATCTCGCCGGGCTCTCGGGCCACGAGCCGGTGGTCTTCTTCGCGGTGGGGGTCGTGCTGGTCCTGCTGGAGCTGATGTTCTGGCACAGCGCGGGCTTCCTCGGGGTCGCCGGGGTGGCGCTGATGGGCGCCTCGATCGTCTGGTCGATGGCGGATCTCTGGCCGGGCGAGCCGCTGCGCACCGCCTGGTCGGCGGACGCCTTCGTCCGGCCCCTGGCCAACCTCGGGATGGGCCTGGCGATCGCGGCGGTGCTGGGCGCCGCGCTCCTGCGCTACCTGCCCCGGGGATGGGTGTGGGACCGGATGGTGATCGGGGCGGCCTCCTCCGGCCGGGCGCAGGCGGCGGGCTCGGACCCCGCCGGGGGCGCCGCCGTGCTGGTCGGCCGGCAGGCGCTGGCCGCGACGGCGCTGCGTCCCACCGGCCAGGTGGAGATCGACGGCCGGCGCTACGAGGCGGTGGTGGACTTCGGGACGGTGGAGGCCGGCGCGACCGTGCGGGTCAGCGGCCAGTCGGACTTCGGGCTGCGGGTGGAGCGCGCCGAGGCATGACCCTGGTCCTGATCGTTTTCTTCGCCGGGATCGTGCTGCTCGCGCTCGACGTCTTCGCCGCCAGCTTCATCCTGGCGGCGATCGGGGGTGCGGTGATGCTGGCGGGCTGCGGGCTGGCCTACCGCCATTTCGGGCCGGTCGGCGCGGGGGCGGCGGGCGTGGCGGCCCTCCTGCTGCTGAGCGCGACCCTCTACCTCGAACTCTGGGTGCTGCCCGAGACCCGCCTGGGCCGGGGCATGGTCGTCCGCTCGACCTCGGCGCCCGAGACCCGCCCGCCCCCCGCCGTTCCCGAGATGGTGGGGCGGGCCGCCTCCGCGCTCACCACCCTGGCGCCCAGCGGCTACGTGCTGGTGGACGGCCGGCGCTACGAGGCCTTCTGCCAGTCGGGCCACGCCCCCCGGGGCGCCGACCTCCGCGTGGTCGGGGTGGATAATTTCCGCGTCATCGTCACCCAATAAACCGCTTCTAATCCCGCTTCTCCCATGGACATCTCCGTCGTCGTCATCGTCGTCGCCGCCATCGTGGCCCTGGTCATCCTGGCCATCGTCGCCGGGTACCTCGGCACCCTGATCAAGGCCCGCCTCAACGGGGCGCCGGTCGGGATCATGAACCTGATCGGAATGCGCTTCGGCGGCGTGCCCTACAACCTGGTCGTCACCGCCCGCATCACCGCGGTGAAGGCGGGGATCCCGCTGAGCACCGACAAGATCGCCGCCCATTACCTGGCCGGGGGCAATGTCGTCCCCACGGTCCAGGCGCTGATCGCCGCCCAGAAGGCCGGGATCTCGCTGGACTGGGACCGGGCCTGCGCCATCGACCTCGCCACCAAGGGATCGGGCAAGTCGGTGGTCGAGGCCGTGCGCACCTCCGTCGATCCCAAGGTGATCGACTGCCCCAATCCCGAGAGCGGCCGGACCACCATCGACGGCGTCGCCAAGGACGGCATCCAGGTGAAGGTGAAGGCGCGCGTCACCGTGCGCACGCACCTCGACCGCTTCGTGGGCGGGGCCAAGGAGGAGACCATCATCGCGCGCGTGGGCGAGGGCATCGTCACCACCATCGGCGTCGCCGACACCTACAAGCACGTGCTCGAGTCCCCCGACAGCATCTCCAAGACGGTGCTGGCCCGCGGGCTCGACGTCGGCTCGGCCTTCGAGATCCTCTCCATCGACATCGCCGACGTGGACGTGGGCGAGAACATCGGCGCCCGCCTCCAGGTGGCGCAGGCCGAGGCCAACAAGAACATGGCGCAGGCCCAGGCCGAAATCCGCCGCGCGGCGGCCGTCGCCCTCGAGCAGGAGATGAAGGCCAAGGTGCAGGAGATGCAGGCCAAGGTGGTCGATTCCCAGGCCCAGGTTCCGCTGGCGATGGCCGAGGCCTTCCGCAGCGGCCGGCTCGGGGTGATGGACTACTACCGGATGGAGAACATCCAGTCCGACACCTCCATGCGCTCGAGCATCGCGCAGCCCGAGCAGAAGAAATGAGGCCGGACGTTCCCTTCGAGGCCTTCCTCAAGATGGCGGGGGGCGTCTTCGCCATCCTCTTCTGGCTGGCGGCGGCGCTGAAGAAGCGCTCCGGCCACGGCCAGCCGCCGCCCCCGGCGGCGGAGGAGGAGGAGCGCACCCGGCGGGTGCGCGAGGAGGTGGCGCGCAAGATCGCCGCGCGCCGGCGGCAGGAGTCCCGCTTCCCGGCGCCGCTCGCGCCCTTTCCCGCGCCGGCCCCCGCGTCCGAATCGGACGCCGACGCGGCCGAGGATTCCGTCCTGACCGCCCCGGTCCGCGCCGAGGAGCAGAAGCTCGTCCAGCAGGTCAAGGCGATGCAGGCGGCCGAGGCGGCTCCGGCGCCCGCCTTCACGCCCTACGCGCCGCCCGCGCTCTCCGGCGCGGCCGAATCGCCCTGGCTCGCGGAACTGCGGGAGCCGGGCGGCGCGCGCCGCGCCGTCATCCTGCGGGAAATCCTCGGTCCGCCGCTGTCCCTGCGCTAGCCGGCCCGCGGGCCTACTGCAGGATCACCTTATCCCCGCGGCCCTCGGGGATCATCATGCGCTTGAGCACGCCGTTATCCATGACTTCGAGCCGGAGGTTGGCCGGAGGGTCCGCCTGAATCAGCACCGCGCCCGGGCGCGGGACCTCGTGGCGCTGGTTCGGCGAAAGGCTGTCCTCGAAGATGGTGTGGCCGTCGGACTGCGCCGTGACCACGACGTGCACGGAGCCGAGGGCGACCAGGGTCATGGTGGGCTGCCCGGCCAGCGCCGCCCCGGAGGGCCGGGCCGGACCCGCGCCGGAGGAGCCGCCGCCCACCATCGACTTCACGGCCCAGACGATGAGGAGGACCACCAGCAGGCAGCCGGCGGCGATCAGCCCCTTGAAGACCAGGGCGGGGTCGAGGGCGGGGGTCTTGGGCAGGGAATTGTGGTTGCGCACCTGCGGGCTGGAGCGGCCGGCGGCGTCGGGCGAGGCGGAGGAGGCGACCGGGCCGGCCGCCTCCCCGCGGTCCTCGGGCCCGGAGATCGACACGTCCATCCGGCCGTAGATCTCGCGGCTGGGCTGGCGGGTGCGGGGCTCGTCGCGGCCGAGCGACTCGTAGTCGTCGAGGATGCGCTCGGCCGGCAGCTTGAGGTAGGTGGCGTAGTTGCGGAGGAAGCCGCGGAGGTAGATCTGGGCGAGGTCGAAGTCGAACTGGTTGCTCTCGAACTTCGTCAGATAGTCCCCGCGGATCTTCGTCGCCTCGGCGGCCTCGCGGATGGAGACGCCCTTCCGCTTCCGGGCATCTTCCAGGCGCTCGCCGATGGTCTGCATTGGGGCCAGTTACGAATTATAACGTGTCCAAGTCCACCAAAATTTCCCTCGGGCTGGAGCCGTTTTCCGGGCCGACGATGCCCTTCTCCTCCATCAGTTCCATGATCCGCGCCGCCCGGTTGTAGCCGATCTTGAGCCGGCGCTGCAGCATCGAGGTGCTGGCCCGCCGGCTCGACTTCAGGACGTCGATCGCCTGGGCGAAGAGCTCGCCGTCGTCGCCCATCTCCCCGTCCTCGCCGTCGAAGTCGTCCCCGTCCTCGTCGTCCTCGCGCGCGGTCCGGTCGATGTGCTGCTGGACCTCCTGGGCGTAGAGCGGGGGATCGTTGTTCTCCTTCAGGAAGTCGACCATGGCCTGGACCTCCTCATCGGCGACGAAGGCCCCCTGGGCGCGGACGATCCGGGAGGTGCCTGGCGGGGTGAAGAGCATGTCGCCGCGGCCGATCAGGGTGTCCGCGCCCTTGGTGTCGATGATGGTCCGGGAATCCACCTGCGAGGCGACCTGGAAGGCGATGCGGGAGGGGAGGTTGGCCTTGATCACGCCGGTGACCACGTTGACCGAGGGCCGCTGGGTGGCGATGATCAGGTGGATCCCGGCGGCGCGGGCCAGCTGGGCCAGGCGGGCGATGTTGGTCTCGATCTCCGCCGGCGCCACCGCCATCAGGTCGGCGAGCTCGTCGATGATGGCGACGATGTAGGGCAGCCGCTCCGGGATCTCGATGGTGTCGTCGGCCGCCGGGTCGAGGCCGGACAGCGCGCCCTGCTCCTCCGCCGCCGGCGGGGGCTCCGCCGCGGCCCCCTTCTTGCGGTTGTTGAAGCCGACGATGTTCCGGACGTTGACCTTGCCGAACATCTGGTAGCGCTGCTCCATCTCGCGCAGGAGCCACTTCAGGGCCGCGGGCACCTTCTTCGGCTCGGTCAGCACCGGGATCAGCATCTGGGGAAGGGAGTTGAAGATCTTCAGCTCGACCACCTTCGGGTCGACCATGATCAGCCGCACGTCCTTCGGGCTCTTGGAGTAGAGGATCGAGGCGACGATGGCGTTGATGCAGACCGACTTGCCCGAGCCGGTGGCGCCGGCGATCAGCAGGTGGGGCATCTTGGTCAGGTCCGAGATCAGCGGCTTGCCCGAGACGTCCTTGCCCAGCGCGATCGGGATCTCCGCCCGGGAATTGCTCCACTCCTCGGCCTCGATGATCTCGCGCAGGCCCACCGGGGTGGGGTTCTGGTTGGGGACCTCCACCCCCACCGCGGCCTTGCCCGGGATGGGGGCGAGGATGCGCACCGACTGCGCCCGCATCCCCAGGGCGATGTTCTTGTCCAGGCCGGAGATCTTCTCGACCCGGACGCCGGCGGCGGGGACCACCTCGTAGCGGGTGATGACCGGCCCGACATGGATCTCGCCCAGGGTGACCTCGACGCCGAACTCGCCCAGGATGCGCAGGAGGTTCTCGGCGTTGCGCCGGTGCTCCTCCTCGCTGTGGAGGGCGGAGGGCCGGACCTGCTCCTTCAGCAGCTTGAGCGGCGGGAAGACGTAGCGGTCGTCGGCCGCGGGCCGGGCGGCGGCCTTGGCCTTCCTGCTCTCCTCGGGCTTGACGATGTTCAGCTCCAGCTTGGCGGGCTTCGCCGGCGGGGCGGGCGCCCTGGGCTCGGCCTTCGCCGCCGGCTTGGCCTCCGGCGCCCGCGGCGGCGGAACCTTGGGCTCGGCCGGCTTCGCCACCAGCACGTTCTTGTTCTCGGGATTGACGGGGGTCAGCACCAGCGGGGCCTTGGCCGGGGCGGGCTCGCTGTTCCTCGGCATCTCCCTGCGCCGGGCCAGCGCCGCCGCGTCGCGCTCGCTCTGGAGCCGCGCCTTGCGGGCCGCGCGCTGCTCGCGCCAGGCGGAAAGCCCGGCCATCACCTTCTCCAGCTCGACGCCGATGTCCCGGGTGAAGATGAAGAGCAGGCAGACCAGGTAGACGGCGCCCAGGATCATCACCGTGCCGAAGTCGCCCACCACCTTGCGCAGCAGGCCGCGGTAGAGGGCGACGCCGATCAGGCCGCCATAGCCGTGATGGAGGTAGCCGGTGCTCTGGGGGATCACCTCGAAGAGGCCGGCCAGGCCGCAGGCGGAGAAGAGGCAGACGGCCATGGCGCCCAGCCGCAGACCGGTGATCTGCCGCGGCTCGCGCAGGGCGAGGTAGGTCAGCCAGAGCAGGAAGATCGGCAGCAGCCAGGTGGCCCAGCCCAGGCTGGAGAAGGAGAGCCAGCCCGCGTAGGCCCCGAACTTGCCCACGATGTTCCCCGCCGGGTTGGTGCTGTCGACCGGGCTCTGGGAGGGATCGTAGTCGAGGAACGCGGCGAGCAGGAGCACGCCGAGCACGAAGCAGATCACCGCCACCACCCAATTGGGCCGGGGCCGGGGCGCCGACGCGGAACGGCCGCCAATTGAGTTTGAAGTCTCCGGCTTGGGCATTTGTCTGGGGGGTCCTGTCTCATGCTAACCTCCGGGTCGGTCAAATGTAAATCCCCCGCCCGGGGCGCCTGAACCCGCCGCGACTCCACCCACATGCCCCTGCGCGATCCGCTGCTGTTCGAGCCGCTCTACCAGGAGCGCGTCTGGGGCGGGCGCGAGCTCGAATCGGCCTTCGCCCGGCGCCTCCCCGCGGGGCGCCCGATCGGCGAAAGCTGGGAGATCGTGGACCGGCCCGAGGCCCAGTCGCGGGTGCGCGAGGGTCCCTGGGCCGGCCGCAGCCTGCGCGAGCTCCTGGTCGGGGACGGCGCCCTGGTGATGGGCCCCCGCTGGGACCCGGCGCGCCCCTTTCCCCTGCTGGTCAAGTGGCTCGACTGCCGCGAGCGGCTCAGCCTCCAGGTCCACCCCCCGGCCGAGATCGCGGCCGAGCTCGGCGGCGAGCCCAAGACGGAGAACTGGTACATCGCGCATTCGGCGCAGGACGCCCAGCTCATTGTCGGGCTGAAGCGCGGGGTGACGCGGGAGCAGTTCGAGCGCGCCGTCGCCGACCAGACGGTCGAGTCCTGCGTGCACCACTTCGGGGTGGCGGCGGGCGACTCGATCCTGGTGCAGAGCGGGCAGGTCCACGCGATCGACGCGGGGAACCTCATCCTCGAGATCCAGCAGAACTCCGACACCACCTACCGGGTCTACGACTGGGGCCGGATGGGCCTCGACGGGAAGCCCCGGCGGCTCCACCTGGCCGAGTCGCTGCGCAGCATCCGCTGGGACGATTTCGAGCCGGCGCCGGTGCGGGGGGCGCCCACCTCCGGGCTGATCGCGAGCTGCCCGGAGTTCGCCATCCGCAGGGTCGTGCTGGGGCCGGGCGAGCGGCTGGCGGTCGCCGCCGGCGAGCAGCCCCGCCTGATCTCGGTCGTCAGCGGCCGGCTTTCCATCCCGGCCGACCGCGGGGGCCGCCGCCGGCGGCTGGAGGCCGGCGAGAACGCCCTGCTGGCCTATGGCGGGGACTATGCCTTCTCGGCGGAGGCGACCGCGATCTTGCTGCTCACGGAAAACTTTGCATAGTATGGTCCTTTTGCGATGAGTGAATCCGCCAAATCGAAGCAGCCCTCCGACATCCCCGAGCCCTCCGGGGCGGAGGCCGACGTCATGCCCGCGATGGAGGGGGCCAAGTCCGACCCGGTGGCCGCCGCCAAGAAGGAGGCCGCGGACCACTACGACCGCTACCTCCGCGCCGTGGCCGACCTGGAAAACTACCGCCGGCGGGCCGCCCGCGAGAAGGACGAGCTGCGGCTTTTCGCCGCCAGCCGCCTGATCGAGGACCTGCTGCCGGCCCTGGACAACCTGGCCCTGGGCCTGGCCGCCGCGCGCCAGCCCAACGCGGACGCCAAGGCCATCGCCAGCGGCGTCGAGCCGAGCCTGCAGCAGCTCAAGGCGGCGCTGGGCAACCACGGGCTGAAGGAGATCAACCCGGCCGGCCAGCCCTTCGACCCGCACCAGCACGAGGCCATCTCCCACCAGCCCTCCGACGCGCCCGCCGAGCAGGTGGTGACCGTGGTCCGTCCCGGCTTCTCCCTCAACGGCCGGCTCCTGCGCCCGGCCTCCGTCATCGTTTCGAGCGGTCCAGCTCGCTAGAGACCTGCATGGCGAAGGAAGACTATTACCAGCTGCTGGGGGTGGAGCGGAACGCGACGGCGGAGGAGCTGAAGAAGGCCTATCGCAAGAAGGCGGTTCAGCACCACCCGGACAAGAACCCGGGCAACAAGGAGGCGGAGGAGATGTTCAAGAAGATCTCCGAGGCCTACGAGGTGCTGCAGGACGCGGACAAGCGCGCCGCCTACGACCGCTACGGCCACGCCGCCTTCGAGGGCGCCGGCGGGATGCGCGGCCCGGGGGGGATGGGCGGGGCCGGCGGCTTCCACGACCCCTTCGACATCTTCCGCGAGGTCTTCGGGCAGGGCGGGGGCGGGGGCATCTTCGATGAGATGTTCGGCGGCGGCCGCCGGGGCGGCGGCCACGACGGCGCCGACCTGCGCTACGACCTGGAAATCACGCTGGAGGAGGCCGCCCGGGGCCTGGAGAAGGAGATTTCCTTCCGCAAGCTGGCGACCTGCGAGCGCTGCGAGGGGACCGGCGCCGAGCCCGGCTCGAAGCGCGTCACCTGCCCGACCTGCCGCGGCGCCGGCCAGATCCGCCGCTCCGGCGGCATCATCGTCTTCGCCCAGACCTGCCCGACCTGCGGCGGGGCGGGCACCAAGGTGGAAAAGCCCTGCACCGCCTGCCGGGGCGAGGGCCGGGTGCAGAAGACCACCAAGCTCAGCGTCCGCATCCCCCCGGGGGTGGACACCGGCTCGCGCCTGCGCTCGGTCGGCAACGGCGAGGCGGGGGGCGCCGGCGGCCACGCCGGCGACCTCTACATCGTCCTGACGGTCAAGCCGCACGAGCTCTTCGAGCGCCAGGGCGACGACCTTTTCTGCGAGATCCCGATCAAGTTCACGCTCGCCACCATGGGCGGCTCGATCGAGGTGCCGACGCTGGCGGGCAAGGCCGCGCTGAAGATCCCCGCCTCGACCCAGAGCGGCACCACCTTCCGCCTCCGCGGCAAGGGCATGCCCAGCCTGCGCGGGCACGGGCACGGCGACCAGCTGGTGCGGGTGCACGTCGAGGTGCCGACCGCCCTCTCCGCCGAGCAGCGCCGGCTGCTGGAGGAGTTCGCGCGGATCAGCGGCGACGCGGCCGAGCCGACCTCGAAGAGCTTCTTCGAGAAGGCGAAGAAATTTTTCTGAGGGATCCGCGATGTGCGCCGCCGCCAAGCTGCTGTCCCTGCCGGAGGCGGTGGCGCTGCGCCGGCGGCTGAAGGGGGAGGGGAGGACGGTGGTGCTGACCAACGGCGTCTTCGACCTGCTGCACGACGGTCACCGCCACTACCTCGGCCACGCGGCCAAGCTGGGCGACGCGCTCTTCGTCGCGCTCAACTCCGACGCCAGCACCCGGGCGCTGAAGGGCCCGGAGCGGCCGATCGAGCCGCAGGAGCGCCGCGCCGCGGCGCTGGGCCGGCTGCCCGAGGTCGCGGCGGTGGTGGTCTTCGAGGGGAAGCGCCTGGACCGGGAGATCGCCGCCCTCGCGCCCGACGTCTACTGCAAGGCCGGCGACTACAGCCTGGAGAAGCTCGATCCCGGCGAGCGGGCGGCGCTCGAGCGGGCGGGATCGCGGATCGAATTCATGCCGTTCCTGCCCGGGCACAGCACGAGCGGGAAGATCGCGAAGCTCAAGTCCGAGGGAAAGCTATGAACCACTGGCCTCTTTTCTTCGCCCTGGCCGCCCCGCTCGCCGCCGCCCCCGCGGTCCCGCCCGCGCGCCACACCATCGTCCTGGTCCACGGCGCCTGGGGCGGCGCCTACGCCTGGAAGGAGGTGGCCCGCCTGCTCACCGAGGCCGGCAACACCGTCTACCGGCCGGAGCTGACCGGGCAGGGGGAGCGGGTGCACCTCGCCACCCCCGCGGTCGGCGTCTCGGTGCACATCCAGGACGTGGTGAACGCCATCGTCTGGGAGGACCTGCACGACGTGGTGCTGGTCGGCCACAGCTACGGTGGGATGGTGATCACCGGGGTGGCGGACCGCATTCCCGGCCGGATCCGGCGGCTGATCTACCTCGACGCCTTCCTGCCCGAGAACGGCGAGACCGGGAACGACGAATTCAGGCTCCGCCGCGGCGATCCGCCGCAGAAGGCCGGCGGCTACTACCCGGCGACGTGGCTCAAGCCCGGGACGCCCTACCCGAGCGACGTGGCGATGCCGGAGCGGACCTTCGAGGAGCCGATCGCGCTGACGAACCAGGCGGCGGCGCGGCGGATCCCCTCCGCCTACGTGATGTTCCTCCCCCCGGGCCGGCCGCCGGAGCAAGGCGATTTCTATGTCTTCTACCGCCGGGCGCAGTCGCGGGGCTGGCCCGTGACCACGCTGGAGAGCGGCCACAACGCCCACCTCGAGCACCCCCGCGAGGAGGCGCAGCTGATCGAGCGGCTGGCGCAGCGGTAATCGCCCCGATGGCGCGGCGCGGCGGAATGCCGATGGCGCACTTGGGAACCGGGCGCCGCAAAAACGTATAAGGAGGTGTCCTCCGGATCGCCGGGCAGTTCGCCCGGTGAGCCCTCGGGCGATTACCTCCATGCGCCGCCGTCTCCCCCTCCTCCTTAGCGCCTCCGCGTTTCTCGCCCTCGCCCTCCCGGCCTGGCCCGTCACCATGGACCAGCTCGGCCAGGAGAAGGGCGTCCCCGTCCATCTCCAGGACGGCCAGGAGCTGACCCTGTCGCCGCCCCAGCTGGTCAGCTTCGGCCAGCAGCTCTTCAACGCCATCTGGACCACCCAGGACGGGGCCGGCCGCCCGCTCTCCAACGGCCTCGCCGGCGGGCCGGAGATCGCCGACCTCAACCATCCGCTGGTGTTTCCGCGCAACATCAACCGCATCTCGGGCCCGGAGGGGAACTCCTGCGTGGAGTGCCACAACACGCCCCGCTCCGGCGGCGGCGGCGGCCCCTCGGCGGTGGTCTTCGTCGGCGCCAACCGCTTCGACTTCGCGACCTTCTCGCGCACCGACGCCGTCCCCAACTCCGGGGCGGTGGACTCCCAGGGCAACCCCGTGACGATGCAGAACATTGGGGACGTGCGGAAGTCGGTCGGGATGTTCGGCTCGGGCTTCGTCGAGATGCTGGCGCGCCAGATCACCGCGGACCTCCAGGCCCAGCGGGACGCCACCCCGCCGGGCGGCTCGGCCAACCTCACCTCCAAGGGGATCCTCTTCGGCACGCTCATCCACCGCGCGGACGGGACCTGGGACTGCTCCCAGGTGGCGGGCCTGCCGGAGCAGAGCGTGGCGACGGCCGGGGCGGCCAGCCCGCCGAGCCTGATCATCTGCCCGCTGCACCAGTCCTGCACCACGGTCTCGCTGCGCCAGTTCACCAACGACGCCTTCATGGCCCACATCGGCATCCAGCCGGAGGAGCGGGTCGGGCTCGGCGTCGACCAGGACGGCGACGGCTTCGTCAACGAGCTCACCCGGGCGGACGTGACCGCCTGCACCATCTTCCAGGCCACCCTGCCGGTGCCCGGCCGCGTCATGCCTTCCGACCCGGTGGTGGCGATGGCGGCCTCCAACGGGGAGATGAAGTTCAACCAGATCGGCTGCGCCACCTGCCACGTCCCGAGCCTGCCGCTGACCGACCGCGGCTGGATCTACACCGAACCGAGCCCCTACAACCCGGCGGGCAACCTGCGCCTGAGCGACCACGTGCCCACCGTCAGCGTCGACCTCACCAGCCCGGACCTGCCGCAGCCGCGCCTCAGCGCGGTCAACGGCGTGGTGAACGTCCCCGCCTACACCGATTTCAAGCTGCACGACATCACCAGCGGGCCCGACGACCCCAACCGCGAGCCGCTCGACACCAACGCGGCGCCAAACTCGCCCGCATTCTTCGCCGGGAACTCCCGCTTCCTCACCCGCCGGCTCTGGGGCATCGCCAACCAGCACACCTTCGGCCATCACGGCCAGTATTCGACCATGCGCCAGGCGATCGAGGCGCACGCCGGCGAGGCCCAGGCGGTGACCAACGCCTTCAAGGCGCTCTCGAAGTACGACCAGGATTCGATCATCGAATTCCTCAAGACCCTGCAGATCCTGCCGGCCGGCACGCCGTCGACCGTGACCTTCGCCGACGCGGCGTCGCCTAGCGCCGGGCGCTGAGCCAGTCGGCCAGCTTGGCCCAGGCCCGCGCGCGGTGGCTGAGCTCGTTCTTCTCCGCCTCGGGGAGCTCGCCGAAGCTCGCGCTCGCGCCCGCGGGCACGAAGAGGGGGTCGTAGCCGAACCCGCCGGCCCCGCTGGGCTCGAGAAGCAGGCGACCCTCGCAGCGCCCGGTGAACGAGCGGTCGACCCCGCCCGGCCCGAGCAGGAGCAGGAGGCAGACGAAGTGGGCCGCGCGCAGCCCCCCGGGCACCGGGCGCATCTCCCGCACCAGCTTGGCGAGGTTGGCCGCGCTGTCGCCCTCCGGCCCGGCGTAGACCGCTGAGTCCACCCCCGGGGCGCCGCCCAGCGCGTCGACGCAGAGGCCGCTGTCGTCGGCCAGGACCCACGCCTCCGCCGGCAGCCGGGCCCGCAGCGCCTCGGCCTTCTGCCGGACGTTGCCCTCGAAGGTCCCGGTGTCCTCGGGCACCGCGGGCATGCCGCCCACGGCCGCGGCCGAGACCAGCTCGATCGGCGGCAGGCCGCGCCGCTCCAGCAGCGCGCGGGCGAGGCTGAGGTGCTCCCGGAGCTTGCCGGGATTGGCCGAGGCGAGATGGAGGCGCATGCGGCGGGGAAAACGAGTTGACCATCCGCCCCGAAAGATATCAACAGCGGGCTGCCCATGCGCGTCGTCATTCTCGGCTCCGGCCGCGGCTCCAACGCCGAGGCCATCCTGCGGGCGCGGCACGCGGACCGGCTGGGCCGCGCCGAAGTGGTCGCGATCTTCTCCGACCAGCCCCGGGCCGGCATCCTCGAGCTCGGGCCCCGCTTCGGGGTGGCCGCCCAGTTCGTGGATCCGGCCCCGTTCAAGACCAAGCTCGAGGGGGAGGGCGAGGCCCGCTTCATCGCCGCGGTCGCCGCCGCCCGCCCCGACCTGATCGTGCTGGCGGGCTTCATGCGGGTGCTCAAGCCCGGCTTCCTCGCCGCCTTCGCCGGCAGGATCATCAACCTGCATCCGAGCCTCCTCCCCAGCTTCCCGGGCCTCGACGGGATCGGCCAGGCCTGGCGCCGGGGCGTGCGCATCTCCGGCTGCACCGTCCACGGGGTGACCGCGGAGGTCGACGGGGGGCCGATCCTCGACCAGGCCGCGGTCCACCGGGAGCCGGAGGACACGCTTGAGACGTTCACCGCCAAGATCCACGCGGCCGAGCATGCCCTGCTGCCGGCGGTCATCGCCCGCCTGAGCGCGCATGCCGCTCGCTGAGCTGAAGACCGAGGTGCCGGCGGCGGCGGCGGACGCCGTCGACGAGCTCCTGCTCGAGCTCGGCGACGGGCGCTGGAGCCTGCTGGAGGACGCGCTGGCCGGGCGCGCCTGGGTGGTCGGCATCTTCTCCGACGAGGGGGAGGCGCGGGCGCGGTGGGCGGATCTGGCCGCGCGGCTGCCGGCTCCCCCCCGCTCCGGGCCGGAGGTCCGGCTCCTCGCCGACGCCGATTGGCGCGAGAGCTACCGTTCCCACTTCCGCCGCTGGCAGTTCGGACGGCTGCACTGGGTCCCGCAATGGGAGCGGGGGAGCTTCCGGGCGCCCGCCGGCGAGGCGGTGCTCTGGCTCGACCCCGGCCTGGCGTTCGGCACCGGCAATCACGAGACCACCCGGCTGTGCATCGAGCGGCTGGTGGAGCGCGCGGAGGAGCTGCGCCGCGGCGGGCGGGCGCTGGATCGGGCCCGGGTGATCGATGCCGGCTGCGGTTCGGGCATCCTCGCGCTCTCGGCCGCGCTCCTCGGCTTCGGCACGGTCAGCGGCTTCGACCTCGACCCGGAGGCGGCGAGGGTCAGCGGGGAGAACGCCGCGCTCAACGGCCTGGAGGGACGGGTGAGGTTCTCCGTGTCCAACCTGGGCGAGGGCCTGGCCGGCGGGGCGGCCGACGTCGTTCTCGCCAACATCCAGTCCGACGTGCTGGCCGCCCACGCGGGCCTCCTCCGCGGGGCCGTGGCCCCCGGCGGCGTCCTGATCCTGAGCGGCATTTTGGCGGCGGAGCTTCCCGCGGTGGAGTCCGCCTTCGCCCCCGGCCCCGGCTGGTCGGCGCGCTCGTGCACGCTCGGCGAATGGGCGGAGCTGACGCTCCGCCGGGTATAACAAACCGTTACGATTGGGGGAGGGAGCGCCCTTGCGCTCGCCCTGGGCCGGCGGGATGGTTTCCGCGGCGCACCGCCAATCCCAAGCACGCCCGAATCACATGCAAAACACGCTCAAGAAATCCGCCCGTCTTATCTGGATCGCCGCCAGCTATTCCGCGCTCTTTGCCGCCATCCTCGTTCTCGCCGGCTGTCACCACAGCGGCAGCGGGGGCGGCGGTTATTGATGTAGGTCTGTTCCGGTTGTGGGCAACGCGCCGTCCTTGCGACGGCGCGTTTTTTTTGCGACGGTGGGGAGTCATGGCGGACTCCCGGCATCTCCTGGTCGACGGCTCCAACGTCATGCACGCCTGGCCGGAGCTGCGGGCGCTGCTGCCGGACGGGCGCGATGCGGCGCGCGCCCGTCTGACCGAGGCGGTGGGGGTGCTCCACGACCTGGAGGGCCTCCGCGTCACCCTGGTCTTCGACGGCCGGGGCGCGCAGCTCGCCGCCGAGCAGCCCTCGGGCGCGGCCACCTTCGCGCGTCTTCACACCCCGGCGGGGGTGACGGCCGACGACGCCATCATCCAACTGGTCGGGCAGGCCCGGCGCCCGGCGGACTGCGTGGTCGCGACCGACGACCGCGGCGAGCGCCAGGCGGTCGAGGCGCTGGGGGCGGCGGTGATCTCCGCGGACGACCTGGCCGGCTGGGTCGGGCGGGCGGGGCAGCGCCAGCGGGCGCGCCTGGCGGCGGGCCGCCGCGAGAGCGAAAGGCGGTGGCGGGCCCATGAATGAGGATCGCCTCGAGCGGCTGGAGGGGCGCTTCACCTGGCTCGAGCGCCACGTCGCCGAGCAGGATCGGGCCATGGCGGAGATGGCCGAGGAGCTGCGCCGCCTGCGGCGCGAGGTCGAGGCGCTGCGGGCGCGGCTCCGCGCCGCCGCGGCCACGGAGGAGGGGGGAGAGGCGCCGGAGCCGCCGCCGCCCCACTACTGAGCCGTCAGGATTTCTCGCCGCCCGAGCGGATCGCCAGGACGATCACGACCACGAGCAGGATGAGCACGAGGGCCAGGGCCGCCCGGGCGCCGTGGGGGTGGTGGTGGAAGAAGTCGTGCGGAAACATGGCGGGGGTCAGGGGTTGAGCTTGCAGGACTGCCAGGCGAGGAAGCGCCAGGCGCCCTGCTCGTTGCGCCAGACGCCGAGGAAGTTGAGGTGGAGGCTCTGCGGCTGGCCGTCCCTCAGCTCGTCCATGACCTCCCGGCCGGTGATCAGCACGATCCCGGGCGCGGCCACGAGGAACTTGCGCTCCTCGACCTTGATCGCGGTGTACTTGGTGTGGCCGGCGGTCAGGGCGGCGATGTAGGAGGCCTTGGTGTCGACGTGGCCGCTGGAATGGCGGTACTGCAGGTCGTCGGAGAAGACGGCCCGGAACGTGGCGCCCTGGTTGCCGCCGGCCAGCATGGCCGCGACCCGGGCGTCGTCGGCCCGCTTGACGGCGGCGATGTCGGCCTGGTCGTCGGCCCGCAGGGGCAGGGCCAGCAGCAGCAGGAGGAGGGGGAGGAGGCGTGGGGTCATGGGCGCGACCTTCGGGTTAAATTGACGAAAGATCAACGCTCGGGACAGCCTGGGCCGGTGCAACCCCCTCCAGCTTCCCGCCCCGCCGTGCCCGCGGCGCCGCTGCCGGCCTGGGCGGGCCCGGCCGCGATCGGGCTGGCCGCGCTGGCGGCCTACGCCGGAAGCCTCGGCGGGGCCTTCGTCTACGACGACGCCCGCTCGATCCTGGAGAATCCGACCCTGCGGCACTGGACCGCCGCCTTCCTTCCGCCCGGCGGCGGCCTGACGGTGAGCGGCCGGCCGCTGCTCAACGCCTCGCTGGCCTTGAACTTCGCCCTGAGCGGGACGGCGGCCTGGAGCTACCACGCGGTCAACCTGCTGATCCACGCCGCGGCCGGCCTGGCCCTCTTCGGCCTGCTCCGGCGGACCCTGGGCCGCGCCGGCCCGGCCTGCGCCATCGCGCTGCTCTGGACGGTGCACCCGCTCGCGAGCGAGCCGGTCCTCTACACGGTGCAGCGCGCCGAATCGCTGATGGGGCTCTGGTACCTGCTCACGCTCTACTGCTTCGTGCGGGGCTGGCCGGTCCGGTCGGTGCTCTGCTGCCTGCTCGGGATGGCGTCGAAGGAGGTGATGGTGACCGCCCCGCTGATGGTGCTGCTCTACGACCGCACCTTCCTGGCCGGCTCCTTCGCGGAGGCCTGGCGCCGCCGGCGCGGCTACTACCTCGCCCTGGCCGCCACCTGGGCGCTGCTGGCCTTCCTGGTGGCCGGCGCGGGCAACCGCGGCGGGACCGCGGGCCTGGGGGTCGGCGTCTCGCCCTGGGAGTACGGGCTCACCCAGTTCCAGGCGCTGGCGCGGTACCTCCGCCTCGCGCTCTGGCCCCATCCGCTGGCCATCGACTACGGCACCTTCTGGGTGCGGAGCGCCGGCCAGGTCCTGCCCTCGGCCGCCTGGGTCGCACCCCTGGCGCTCGCCACGGTCTGGGCGGTGGCCCGCCCCGGGGCCGCCGGCTCGGCGAGGCGGGCCCTCGGCTTCGCCGGCGCCTGGTTCTTCGGGATCCTCGCTCCGACCTCGCTTACGCCCGGCACCATCCAGATGATCGTCGAGCACCGCGCCTATCTCCCCCTGGCGGCGCCGGTGGCGGTCCTGGTGCTGGCCGGGGAGCGCCTCGGCCGGGCGGCGCTGGGCGGAAGCGCGCGCTGGGCGCTCCCGGCGGCGGCGGGCCTGCTGGCGATCGCCGGCGCCGCGGCCACCGCCCGGCGCGCCCGCGACTACGCCAGCCCGCTGGCGCTCTGGACCCAGACGGTGGCGGCGCGCCCGGGCGATTCGATCGCGCAGAACAACCTCGGCCGGGCCCTCTTCGCGGCCGGCCGCAAGGCCGAGGCCGAAGCCCGCTACCGGCGCGCGCTGCAGCTCGATCCGGACAATCCGGAGGCGCGCTACAACCTGGCCAACCTGATGGCGGCGGACGGCCGGCTGGACGGGGCGATCGACCAGTACCGCCAGGTGCTGCGGCTGCGCCCGGCGATGTTCGAGGCCCACAACAACCTCGGCCTGGCCCTGGTCAAGGCCGGCCGCGTCCCGGAGGCGCTGGCCGAATTCGGGGAGACCCTCCGGCTCGAGCCGGACTCCTTCGAGGGGCACCTGAACCGGGCCGACGCGCTGGCGCAGGAGGACCGGCTGCCGGAAAGCGTCGCCGAATACCGCCGCGCGCTGGCGCTGGATCCCGGCAGCGCGGCGGCGCACGAGAACCTCGGCCTGTCCCTGGCGCGGCTCAACCAGGTCGACGCGGCGCTGGGGGAATTCGCGGCGGCCGTCCGCCTCGATCCCGGCGAGGCCGACTACCACCGCGACCTGGGGATCGCCCTCGGCCACGTCGGCCGCAACGCCGAGGCCGAGGCGGAGCTGGCGGAGGCCGCGCGGCTGGGCTGGCGGCCCTGAGGGCGGGGCGGGGTAACAGTCCTGTTACCATTGGCGCCGCCGACTTTGCCTTTGCAAATCGGACGGCCCGGGCGACACTTCCGCTCCTGGTTTTTCCACCCATGCGCGTGCTCGTGGTCGAAGATGAAAAGCAACTGGCGGGGCACCTGAGCCGGGCCCTCTTCCGGCACGGCCACGCGGTGACCGAGCACCACGACGGGGAAAGCGGCCTGGCGGCCGCGCTGGCGGACCCGCCGGACCTGATCGTCCTCGACCTCAACCTGCCGCGGCTGGACGGGATGTCCCTGCTCGGGACGCTCCGGCAGAGCGGGTCGACGGCGCGGGTGCTGGTCCTCACCGCTCAGGGCGAGGTGGAGCAGCGCATCCGCGGCCTGCAGGCCGGCGCGGACGACTACCTGGCCAAGCCCTTCTCGATGGCGGAGCTGATGGCGCGGATCGAGGCCCTGGGACGGCGCGCCGCCGTGGCGCGGGCGGAGGAGGTGCTCAGGGTCGACGACCTGCGGATGGACGTGATGCGCCGGCGGGTGAGCCGCGCCGGCAAGAGCATCGCCCTGTCGCCGCGCGAATTCGAGGTCCTGCAGGTCCTGATGCAGGAGCCGGGCCGGCCCTTCTCGCGCACCGAGCTCTGCGAGCGCGTCTGGCAGCGCGACCACGAGTACGACACCCGGACGGTGGAGATCTTCATCGCCCGGCTGCGCCGCAAGGTGGACACCGGCTTCGCCGCCCCCCTGATCCAGACCTGGCGGGGGATGGGCTACGCCATCGCGGCCCCCGAGCGGGCGCCGGCATGAGGGGCGCGCTCGCGGCCCTGCTCGCCGGCGCGCTGGCGCAGGCCGCCCTGGCCGGCGCGGTGGTCGAGGGCCGGGTGGAGCTGCCGCGGACCGGGCCGGCGCCGGTGCTGATCCAGCGCTACGAGGTGGTCTCGCAGGGCGGGGTGCTCTCGACGCTCCCGCCGCTCGCGGTCGTCTACCTGGAGGGGCCCTTTCCGGCGCGCGCGGCCCCGCCCGCGGCCACCATGGCCCAGAAGGATCTAGCCTTCGTGCCCGCTTTGCTCGCGATCGAGGCGGGCACCCGGGTGGACTTCCCGAACCTGGATCCGACCTACCACAACGTCTTCTCCTATTCGGCGGCCAAGCGCTTCGACCTCGGCCGCTACCGCTCCAGCGAGCGGCCCATCCCCTCCGTGCTCTTCGACACGCCCGGGCTGGTGACGGTCCACTGCGACATCCACGAGCACATGCGGGCGCTGATCCTGGTCCTGGACACGCCGTATTTCACCATCACCCGGCCCGACGGCTCGTTCCGGCTCGCGGGGCTTCCGCCCGGCCATCATGTCCTCAAGGTCTGGAAGGACAGCCGCACGACGCTGACGCGCCCGGTGGACCTGGCTGATCGCGCGAGCCTGCGCGCGGACTTTCCGTGAGCGCGCGGCCCGAGCCGGGCGGGGCGCGCCCCGCCTCGCGGGTGGCGGGCTTCCGCACCCGGCTGCTCGTGGCCATGACCGCGGTGACCTTCGCCGCCGCCGCCCTGGTGCTCTACCTGGCGGAGCGCCGCCTGGCCGCGACCGCCGAGCAGTCCTTCCAGCTCGAGTTCCGCAGCGCGCTGGCCGGCCTGCACGAGGCCGACCGGATCCGGCAGGCGGTGATGGAGGGGCGCTGCCGCGAACTGGCCCGCCGCCCGCGGATCCACGCCGCCCTGGAGGACGACGCCGAGGACCTGCTTTATCCCAGCGCCCAGGACGAGCTGGCCGACCTGATCGCCCCCGATTCCGGCGGCTCCACCCTGCGGGGGGTGCAATTCTGCCGCTTCCTCGGACGGACCGGGGCGCCGATCCGGCCCGGTTCGTCCGATTCGGTCGGCCGGCTCAGCCCGAGGGAGGAGGCTGCGCTGCGGGTGCGCGCCCTCCCGGCCCGCCAGGAGATCGGCTACATCGAGCGGGACGGCGGCGGGATCGCCCAGATCATCCTCACCCCCATCATCTCCAGCGACACCGGTGAGGTCATCGCCGCCCTCGTCCTCGGCTTCGACCCGCTGCAGCTCTCGCTGCCCGACGAGCGGGGCATCCGCACCGGAATCTGGCTCGGGGGCCGGGTGCACCTCTCGGGCGGAACCCTGCCGGTGGGCGGCGCCCTCGCGCCGGCGGTGAATGCGGCGCTGGCGCGCCCGGGCCCGCCGGCCGAAGCCAGCTTCCGGCTGTCGCTCTCCGGCGAGCCGCGGCTGATCTTCTGCAAGAGCCTCAACCCCGACTCGGCCTTCCCCCCCGCCTACGAAATCTGCGTCTACTCGCTGGCGGAGCTGTCGGAGCGCCAGCGCCACCTGCGCTGGGAGATGCTGGGAGCCGCCGCGGTGGTGCTGCTCGGCGCGTTCGGGGCGGGCGAGGTCCTCTCCCTCCGCTTCTCCACGCCGGTGGAAAAGCTCGCGGTGGAGTCGGAGCGCTCGGCGCGCTTCTCGGCCGACGCCTCGCACCAGCTCAAGACCCCGGTGGCGGTGCTGCGGGCCGGCCTGGAGGAGCTGCTCGCCGGCGAGCATTTCAGCCCGGAGGAGTGCGCCCAGCTCTCCGCCCTGGTCCACCAGACCTACCGTCTCTCCAGCCTGATCGACGACCTGCTGCTGCTCGCGCGGATGGACGCAGGCCGGCTCAAGCTCGAGCGCACGCCGGTGGAGCTGCGCGATCTGATCGACGCCTGCACCGACGACTTCAGCGCGATGCCGGACCCGAACATGCCCCAGATCGAGACCCGGCTGGACGGCCGCCTCGAGGTCATCGGCGAGAAGCGCTACCTGGCGATGATCCTGCACAATCTGCTGGAGAATGGCCGCAAGTACAACCGGCCCGGCGGGCGCATCCGGATCGACGCCCGCGAGGACGGCCGCCTGGTCCGCCTTCGCGTCGGCAACACCGGCCCCGGCATCCCCGCGGAGGCGCAGCCGCAGCTTTTCGAGCGCTTCCGGCGCGGCCGCCAGGGAGAGGCCGTCCCGGGCTACGGCCTGGGGCTGAACCTGGCGCGGGACCTCGCCCGGCTTCACGGCGGGGACCTCCGCCTGGTCGGCTCCGAGGGCGACTGGACCGAGTTCGAGCTCACCCTGCAGCGCGCGGAGGGCCCGGCCGCATGAGGGCGGCCCTGCTCGCCGGCGCCCTCCTCCTCGCGGCCGGCCCGTGCCTGCGCGCCGAGGGCCCGCTGGAGACGCTCGACGAGCGGCTGGCCTACAGCAGCGGCGATGGCGAACTCCGCCTGCGGCTCAGCGGCACCCTCGACCTGGAGGAGTACGCCACCGAGGCCCCGGCCCCGGGGCTGATCGTGTCCGACGGCCGGGAGCCGCTGTTCGTGCCGCGGCTCTCCGCCTTCCTCGACGGCCAGCTCGGCGCCAACCTCTACGTCTTCGGCCAGGTCCGGGCGGACCAGGGGTTCGACCCCGGGTACGGCCAGCAGCCGGAGCTGCGCCTGGCGGAGTACGCCGTCCGCTTCGATCTCCTCGGCAACGGGCGGCTCATCCTCCAGCTGGGAAAATTCGCGGCGATGGTGGGCAACTGGACGCCGCGGCACGGCTCCTGGCAGGATCCCTTCATCACCGCGCCGCTGCCCTACCAGAACCTGACCGGCATCTGGGACACCACCGCGGCGGACACGGTGCCGCGGATCCTGCAGTGGGGCCACGTCATCCCCTTTCCCGCCTCCGACGTGGATGCGGCCAAGCAACGGCGCCTGCCGCTGATCTGGGGGCCGAGCTACACCGCCGGCGCCGCGCTCATCGGGGACTCGGGCCCGCTCCGCTACGCCCTGGAGGTGAAGAACGGCGCTCTCTCCTCCCGGCCGGAGCAATGGTCGCCGGTGGACCGGGGCTGGAGCCATCCCGCCTTCGACGCGCGCCTGGGGGTGCAGCCGGACGAGGCCTGGAGCCTCGGCGTCTCCGCCGCCGAGGGCCCCTACCTCAACGAGGCGGCGGCGCCCACCGTGCCCCCGGGGCGGGACTTCGACGCCTACCGGGAAATCCTCCTCGGCCAGGACGCCAGCTACGCCTGGCACCACTTCCAGGCCTGGGCCGAGCTCTATGAGGTCCGCTACGAGGTGCCCGGCGTGGCCAACGCCGACACCGCGGCCTACTACCTCGAGGCCCGCTACACCTTTGCCCCGCGCTTTTCCGCCGCGCTCCGCTGGAACCAGCAGCTCTACGCCCCGCTGCGGATCCCGGCGGGCTTCCTCCCCGGATCGGGGCTGGTCCAGGCCCATTCCCAGGACTGGGGCAGCGGGGTGCGCGAGGTCGACCTCGCGCCGGAATACCGCCTCAGCGCCTACATCCAGCTCAAGGTGCAGCTCAGCCTGGAGCAGGGCCTGGCGGCCGCGCCGGGAACGATCGCCCTGGCCGCGACCCAGCTGACGCTGCGCTGGTGAGCCTCAGGCCAGCGAGGCTTCCGGGATCCGCTCCGCCCACCGCCGGAAGACGGCGGCGAGGTCTTCTAGCTGTAGCGGCTTGGTCAGATAGTCGTTCATGCCGGCCGCCAGGCAGGACTCGCGGTCCTCGGCGCCGGCGGTGACCGCGACGATGTAGGCCGGGGGCCGGGCGGACCCGGCCGCGGCCAGGTCGCCTTCGCGGCCGCGGATGGCCCGGGTGGCGTCGAGCCCGTCGATGTCGGGCATCTGGCAGTCCATCAGGATCAGCCCGAAGCCGCCGGCCTCCGTCGCCTCCAGCGCTTCGCGTCCGCTGCGCACCAGCCGGGCCTCGAGGCCCAGCTTCCGCAGCTGCGCCTCGATCAGCTTCTGGTTGAGGGGATGGTCCTCCGCCACGAGCAGGCCGCGCCCGCGCACGGCCTCGCCGATCTCGGCGGGAAGGGCGGACGCGGGGACCCCGGCGCCCGGCGGCCCCGCCGCGGCCGGATTCCAGCGCTCCAGCTCGAGATGGAGCCGGAAGGCCGAGCCGCGCCCGGGCTCGCTCTCGCATTCCATCCGGCCGCCCATCAGCTCGGCCAGGCGCTTGCAGATGGCCAGCCCCAGGCCGGTACCCCCGTAGCGGCGGGTGGTCGAGCTGTCCGCCTGGGTGAAGGGGCGGAAGAGCCTGGCCTGGGCCTCGGGGGCGATGCCGATGCCGGTGTCGGCGACCTCGACGGTGAGGGCGGCGCGCCGCTCGTCCTGGAAGCGGGCGCGGACGCGGACGTCGACCCGGCCGGACTCGGTGAACTTGACGGCGTTGGAGACGAGGTTGATCAGGATCTGGCGGAGGCGGTTGGCGTCGCCCCGCAGGGCGCCGGGCACCCCCGGATCGATGGCGCAGGCCAGCTCCAGGCCCTTGGACTTGGCCTGGGCGGCGAGGACGTGCGCGGCCTCCTCCACCGTGTCGATCAGGTCGAACTCCGTCGTCTCCAGGGCCACCATGCCCGCCTCCATCTTGGAGAAGTCGAGGATGTCGTTGACGATGGCCAGCAGCGCCTGGGAGCAGCTGCGGATGGTCTCGGCGCAGTCGCGCTGCTCGGCGTCCAGGGCGGTCCCGAGCAGCAGCCCGGACATGCCCATGACGCCGTTCATCGGCGTGCGGATCTCGTGGCTGACGTTGGCCAGGAACTGGCCCTTGGCCCGGTCGGCGGCCTCCGCCGCCTCCTTGGCCTTGCGCAGGTCGCGGGTGCGGGCGTCGACCAGCCTCTCCAGCTGCTGGAAGTGCTCCCAGGCGTCGCGGCCCAGCCGCCACTTCTCGCTCAGGGCGGTGGCCAGCTGGACGGCCTCGATGTTGTCGAAGGGCTTCTTCAGGATGACGAGGGAATCCGAGGTGCCCAGGCGCCGGACCATCTCCTCCCAGGAGTAGTCGGAATAGGCGGTGCAGATCACGATCTGGATCGAGGGGTCCGTTTCCCAGAGCTTGGCGGCGGTCTCGATCCCGTCCCAGCCCGGGGGCATCCGGACGTCGACGAAGGCGAGCGAGTACGGGCGCTTCTCCGCCAGCGCGCGCTTCACCATCTCCAGCGCCTCCTCGCCCTGGAAGGCGGAGTCGAGCTCGAAGCCGGCCGCCGGGCTGGCGGCGATGGGCTCGGTCCCGAACAGCTCGGCGGCGGCCGCGTCGGAGCGGCCGGCGGCGCCCTGGTCGCCCAGGATCTTGCGGAAGTCGGCGTGGATCGACCGGTTGTCGTCGACGATCAGGACGCGGCGGGAGCTGGGTGCGGAGGCATTCATGAGGAAGTCGGATGGAGCGGAAGCTCGAGGGTGAAGACGGCGCCCAGCCCGGGGCCGGCGCTCTCGGCCCGGAGGAAGCCGCCGAGCTCCTTGGCCACGATCGCGCCGCTGTGCAGGCCGAAGCCGTGCCCGGCCTTCCGGGTGGTGAACCCGTGGTTGAAGATCCGGGTGAGGTTTTCCGCGGGGATGCCGACCCCGTTGTCGATCACCGCGATGCGCACGCCCAGGCCGGCCGCCTCGATCCGGAGGCGCAGCTCGCGGCGGCTGCTCTGGGACTCGTCGCAGGCGTACTTGGCGTTGCGGATCAGGTTGACCAGGATCTGCAGGACCTTGTGGCGCTCGACCGTGACGGTGCAGGGAGCCCCGTAGTCGCGGACCACCTCGACGCCGTGGCGGGCGAGGGCGCCGGCGTTCAGCCGCAGGGCGTCCTCCACCAGCTCCGACGCCGGAACCGCCTCGGTCACCCCGCAGACCTTGGCGTAGCTCTGCTGCATCGAGACGATCTGCTTGATGTGCTCGATGTTCTTGCGCAGCTGCTCGAGCTCGTCGGCGATTTCCGTCCGCTCGCGGCCCAGGTCGGCGGCCAGGTGGTCGAGGAATTCGGGGATGCGGCGGCCCTTGGGGTCGGCGGTGAGGAATTCGGCCAGGTGCCCGCTTTTTTCCCGGAGCATCGCGGCCAGCCGGTCGAGGTGGGCCGCCTTGGAGCGGCGGACCTGGTTGGTCACGAGGGTGGCCGAGACGTTGACGCTGTTGAGGACGTTGCCGACGTTGTGGAGGACGCCGGTCGCCACCTCGGCCATGCCCGCCTGGCGCGAGGCGTCCAGCAGCTGGCGGTGCAGGCGCTCGCGCTCGGTGATCTCCGCCTGCAGCTGCAGCGTCCGCTCCGCCACCCGCCCCTCCAGGTTGTCGCGGGCCGCCTGCAGCGCCGCGTCCTGAAGCTGGATCTGCGCCAGCATCTCGTTGAAGCCGTCGATCAGCCGGCCGAGCTCGTCGTTCCCCGACTTGCTCGCCCGCAGGGCATAGTCCCGCTCCGCCGCCACCCGCCCGGCCACGCCGGCCAGGTGGACGATCGGGCCGGAGACCAGCGTCTGGAGCCGGTGGCCGACCGCCACGGAAATCCCCCCGGCGGCGCCCAGCGCCAGCACCGCGATCAGCGCATCCCACCCCAGCCGGGTCCAGAACTCGCGCAGGTCCGCCCGGAGGTAGATGGTGCCGACAGACTCGCGGTCGATCGCCACCGGCCGGAACAGCTCGACCGCGGCGAGGCCGAAGCGTTCTCCGGCGGGGCCGGCGTCGGGCCAGCGGGCGGGGCCGGCGGGATCGCGGCGGTAGCCGGCGAAGAACCGGCCGTCGGCATCGTAGAGGCAGGCGGCGTCGACCTGGGTCTCGGCCGCGAGGCCCTCCTGGGTCTTGGCGGCCGCCTGGTCGTCGCTGAAGGTGAGGGCGGCCGAGCTGTCGAAGCCGGTCATGGCCGCGACCGAGGAGAGCTCGCGCACCAGGCTCCGCCGATAGGACGCGTATTCGTAGCCCACCAGGGTGGCGACCGCCGCCAGCAGCCCGACGGAGCTGGCCAGCAGGATGATCAGGGTCAGCTTGCGGGCGATGGGCAGGTCGCGCAGCGCGGCGTTCATGGCTGGCCTTTCTCGGGGACGAGGGTGGCGAGGCTCAGGAGCTGCGCGCTGACCTGCAGGCCGGAGCGGCGAACCGCCCCCAGGGCGATGGAGAAGCGCAGGCGGTCCCCGTCGCGGACGAAGGCCAGGACGCCGCCGTCGTCGAGGAAGCGGCCGGACTCCCCCACCGTCAGCACCGGCACCTTGCGCAGCTTGGCGGCCAAGGCGGCGAACCTGCCTTCCTCGGCCGCGGGAACGAAGAGCAGGTCGGCGGCGCCGACCTCCTCCAGCCCGGTCAGCACGCGGACCGCGACGGGGTGGGAGCCGGAACGCCGCCCGCGGGCGATGCGCTGCAGCTCGCCCTCGAACGGATCCGAGCCGAGCAGCCCGATCACGATCGTGCGCTCCGAGTCGGCCGGAAGGGCGGAGGGGCGCTGGACGTACTTGGTGAAGTTGAAGAGAAAGGCGGCCTTGAGCTTGTACTCGCGGGGCACGTCGGCGCGCGCGCCCGGCATCGCCAGGAAGGCGAGGGCGAGCAGCAGCGCGGTGACCGAGGGCGGCGGCAGGCGGAAGCGGAAGGCGGCGCAGGCGTTCATCCTCAGCGGGTCCAGGTCAGGCGGAGGGAGAAGCTCCGCGGCACCTCCCGGAATTCCGGGGTGATCAGGCTGCCGAACTCCGGATGGCGGCGCTG
This sequence comes from Opitutaceae bacterium, assembly GCA_035546595.1. Taxonomy (GTDB): domain Bacteria; phylum Verrucomicrobiota; class Verrucomicrobiia; order Opitutales; family Opitutaceae; genus Palsa-1447. The sequence goes on along the minus strand of DASZWO010000035.1, from coordinate 38,526 downwards.
GGTGAGATTGTCGCCCCACAGGCCGGCCTCCCAGCCCGGCGCCGGACGCCAGACCAGCCCCAGGCTGAGGCTGAAATACCCCGGAATCGCCAGGGGCGCGGAGCCCTCGTTGTAGGAGACGGCGGAGATATAGGAGGCCCCGGCGTTCAGCTCGAGGCGGGAGCCCAGGTCCCAGAAGGACCGCAGATGCGCCTGGTGGCGCGGGCTGTTGCCCGCCTCGTCGCCGTCGGGGCGGAAGGTGGCGGAGAGCAGGGAATAGCTGGCCGAGAGGCGCCAGGCCGGGCTCACGCGCCATTCGAGCGCCGCCTCCGCGCCCTCCTCCTCGGCGCGCTCGGCGTCGCCTTCAACGGCGACGAGGTCCAGGTGCGGGACCGGGGCGGGGACGAGCAAGGCGACGGGTTCGCCGTACTCGATCAGCCGGGTGTAGCGATTGTAGAAGGCCGCGAGGTCGAGGGAGAGGTTCGGCCGCGGGCGGACCCGGTAGCCCAGCTCGTAGGCGATGACGTCCTCCGCGCCCAGGCCAGGGCGCCCCTGCAGCGCGATCTCGGCCGGGGGGCCGCCGGCAGGGTCCGGGACGGTGGCGACGTTGAGCCGGCCGTTGGTCTCGACCCCGGAAGGGGTGCGCACCGCCCGCGAGACGGCGAGCCAGGCGGTCTGGGATGAGTCCGGCGTCCAGAGCAGGCGGCCGCCCGGCTCCCACTCCATCCCGGTGAAGTCGTTGTGCTCGACCTTCGAGCCGGCGATCAGGCTCAGCCGGTCGGCAAGCAGGGCGATCTGGTCCTGGGCGAAGGCGGTCAGCAGGCGCTGGTCCCAGCGGTTGGCGTCCCAGCGCGCCAGCGCGCTGTCGAGCAGGTCGTCGCTGACGTAGCGGAAGCCGGCTCCCCAGACCAGGTCCTGCCCGGCGCCCGGGGCGAGGCGGTCCTGGAATTCCAGGTCGTAGGTCGAGTCGTACTCGGGCGTGACCGCGATCACGTTCGCCTCCCGGCTGTAGAAGCTCTGCAACGACCACTGGGAAACGTCGGAGAGGTCGCGCGACCAGCGGGCGGTCAGGCTGACGCCGCGGTCGGACTGCCCGACGAGCGGCTCGGCGTTGTAGGGCGGGGCCAGCAGCGGAACCTGCACCGGCTCGCTCTTGACCACGTCGTAATAGGAGCCTTCCACCATCAGCGTGTTGTCGGCCGGGCCGGCGTCGAGCCGGAAGCCCGTCCGGAGGCTGCGTCCGCCGTCGCCGGAGTCGCCCCCCGCAAGCTCGGGCAGGGAGGGCCGGTTGGCGGCCTCGACATAGGCCCGGTAGGCGACGGAGGGCCCGGCCTGGCCGCCGTAGCGCACGGTGAGGTCGCGCTCTTCGCCCAGGCCTTCGCCGGCCGAGACCAGCCAGCCCTGGGTCGCGCGGGCGCTTTTGGTGATGATATTGACCACGCCGTTGACCGCATTGGCGCCCCAGAGGGTCGAGCCGGGGCCGCGGACGATTTCGATCCGCTCGATCTCCTGGGAGGCGGGCTCCTGGGCGGCCCAGAGGACGCCGCCGAAGGAGGGGGTGTAGACGGTGCGGCCGTCGACCAGCACCAGCAGGTCGTTGGCGAACTGGGCGTTGGAGCCGCGGGAGGAGACCGCCCACTCGCTGGCGCCGATCCGGGCCACGTCCAGCCCGGGCGCGTAGCGCAGCGCCTCCGGCACGTCGGTCGCGCCCAGCCGGCGCATGTCGTCGGCGGTGATGACGGCGACGGCAGCCGGGGATTCGAAGAGGTTGGTCTCCTTCTTCGCCACCGAGGTGACCGGCTCGTTCATCAGCTGCTCGATCGAGAGGTCGGCCAGACTGGAGGCGCCGGTCGACTGGCCCCGCAGCAGCGGGGCCGCGGCGATCAGCAGCGCGCACTGCAGGAGCCGGCGGGAGCGCCGGCGCGGGGCGGCGGCATTCATCGCGCCAGCGCGGCTTCCAGCGTCCGCTCGCCCCAGGCCGCGAACACCCGGGCCAGATCCTGCGCCTGGGCGGGCTTGGGCAGATAGTCGTTCATGCCGGCGGCGAGGCAGGCCTCGCGGTCTCCGGCCAGCGCCCCGGCCGTCACGGCGATGATGTAGGCGGGATGGCGGGCCGCCTCGGGATTGACCCCGCCCTGCTCCCACTCGCGGATGGCGCGGGTGGCGCCGAAGCCGTCCATCACCGGCATCTGGCAATCCATCAGGATGACGCCGAAGATCCGGGTCCTGACCGCCTCCAGCGCCTCGGCGCCGTTGGCGACCAGGGTCAGGTCGACCCGCATCTTGCGCAGCTGCGCGCAGATCAGCTTCTGGTTCAGGGGATGATCCTCCGCCACCAGCACGCCGCGGGCGTTGAGCTCCGCGCGCAGCGGCGCGGGGATGATTTCGGAGAGTGAAGGCGGGAATTCCGGATGCACGGTTTGGCTATCGGCACCCCCCGGCGCGCCGGACGGTCTGAGAGGGTTTACCCTACCGCCGGCGCCGCCCGGCGAGGGTTAACCCTACCGATCCCCGGGCGCTGCCCGGCGGCGGTCTCGGCGCCCGGGCCGGCTTTGACATCGGCGGCGGCCTGGCAATCCTGCGCCGATGCGCGCTGTGCGGGCGTTCCTGTTGATGATCCTGGCCGCGGCTGCGGCGCGCGCCGCCGGCCGGGTGGGGGTGGCGGCCGCCGCCAACCTGACCTATGTCCTCGAACCGCTGGACGCGGCGTTCGCCCGCGCCCGCCCGGACGTCGCGGTGGTGCCGACGCTGGGCTCCTCGGGCAACCTCCTGGCGCAGATCCGCAACGGCGCGCCTTTCGACCTCTTTCTCTCCGCCGACATGGACTTCCCCCGCAAGCTGATCGCGGCCGGGGGGGCGGAGGCCTCCAGCCTGCGGGTCTTCGCCATCGGCAAGCTCGCGCTCTGGACCACCCGCCCGGAGGTCGGGCTGGAGTCGATCGCCGGTGCCGTGCGCAGCGCCCGGGTGCGGCGGCTCGCCGTGGCCAACCCGCGGACCGCGCCTTACGGGCGCGCGGCGCTCGAGGTCCTGGCCAAGCTCGGGCTCTCCGAGCTGGCGGGGCCGAAGCTGGTGACCGGCGAAAACGTCACCCAGGCGGCCGAATTCGTCTCGACGGGCAACGCCGACGCCGGGTTCGTGGCGCTCTCGCTGCTGCTCGCGCCCCGGCTGCGGGGCCAGGGCCGCTGGATCGAGGTGCCGGCCTCGCTCTACTCGCCGATCGAGCAGGGGGCGGTCCTCACCCGCCGGGGCGGGGCCAATCCCGCCGCCCGGAGCTACCTCGAGTTCCTCTCGGGCCCGGAGGCCCGGGAAATCTTCGGCCGCTTCGGCTACGCGCGGCCCTGAGCCTCAGGCCATGTAGGAGCCGCCGTTGATGTCGAGGGTGGCGCCCTGGATGAAGCCGTCGTACTCGGAGGCGAGGAAGACCGCCGCGCGCGCCACGTCGTCGGGATTGCCCGAGCGCCCGAGGGGGATGCCGGCGATGATCTTCTCGGCGGCGGCCCGCGGCGTGTTCACCCGGTGGAAGGCGGAGCCCTCGATGAAGCCCGGCGCCAGGGAATTGAAGCGGATGCCGGTGCCGGCCAGCTCGATCGCCAGGGTGCGGGTGTAGGTCAGGACGGCGCCCTTGGCCGTGGCGTAGGGCAGCGAGCCGGGGCCGCCGCCCTTCCGTCCGGCGACGGAGGAGAGGTTGACGACGCTGGCTCCGCCGCGCTCCTTCGCCGCCCGCTTGAGATGGGGGAGGGCGGCGCGGGTCAGCCGGCGGACCGAGCCCAGGTTGAGCGACATCACCTCGGCCCAGAAGGCGTCGTCGGCCTCCTCGGCCGATTTGCGCGCGACGATGGTGCCGGCGTTGTTGATCAGGACGTCGATCCCTCCCAGGAAGGCGGCGGCCTTTTCCGCCAGCGCCTCGCATTCCTCCGTCTCGGTCAGGTCCGCGGAGGCGCAGGCCATCCGGCGTCCGGCCGCCTTCGCCTCCGCCTCCAGCGCCCGGGCGGCCTCGGCGCTCTTGAAATAGTGGACGAAGAGGTCGCAGCCGGCCGCGAGCAGGTGGCGGCTGATGGCCAGGCCCAGCCCCTGGGCTCCGGCGGTGACGAGGGCGCGCTTTCCGCGCAGGCGCGAGGAGGATTCCATGGCGCGATTGCAGCGCCGGCGCGGCCGCGGGGCAACCCCGGAGCCCGGCCTCAGATCCGCTGGCGCTTCCAGCGGCCCCGGCGGAAGAGCAGCCAGGTCCAGCCGGTGAGCGCGGTGAACGAGACCGGGACGGCGATGTCCACGCCGGTGGGGCCGAGGCGGGCGGGGCCGGACAGCGCCCAGGCGAGCGGCACCTGGCCGAGCCAGAAGCAGAAGAAGTTGAGGCGAGTGGGCGTCCAGGTGTCCCCCGCGCCGTTGAAGGCCGCGCCCAGGCACATGCCGGCGGCGTAGACGGGGAAGGCCAGGCTGATGATCCAGAGGGCCCGCACGGCCTCGGCGCGCACCGCCGGGTCGGCGGTGAATCCCGCGACCAGGGGGTGGGCCCCGGCCACGTAGCAGGCGCCGATGATTCCGAGGAAGACGACGTTCAGGCGCGTGGCCATCCGCACCGCCGCCTCGGCCCGTTCCGGCTTGCCCGCGCCCAGGTTCTGCCCGACCAGGGTCGCCCCGGCGTTGGCCAGGCCCCAGGGCGGCATCAGGGCGAACATCACCAGCCGGATCGCGATGGTGTAGCCGGCCAGCGCCTGGCTGCCGAACTGGGCCAGGAGGCGGAAGAGCAGGACCCAGCTGGACATGTTGATCAGCAGCTGGGCGATCCCGCTGCCCGAAGTCCGGAGCACCTGGCCGAGGATGCCCGGATCCGGCCGCAGGTCCTCCCAAGCCACGCGGATCCGGCCGCCGCGCCCGCGCAGGTGCCAGAGTTGGTAGAGCACGCCGATGCCCCGGCCGGTGTTGGTGGCGACGGCCGCACCGACCAGCCCCAGGTGCGGAAAGGGGCCCCAGCCGAAGATGAAGCACGGGCCCAGGACGATGTTCAGGCCGTTGGCCAGCCAGAGCGTGCGCATCGCGATCACCGCGTCGCCCGCGCCCCGGAACACGGCGTTGAGCAGGAAGATGAGGAAGACGGTGACGTTCCCGCCCAGCATCACCCGCGAGAACGACGAGCCGAGCGCCACGACGCCCGGGTCGGCGCCCATGGCGCGGAGCACCGCCGGGGCCAGCGCGCCGCCGGCCGCCCCCAGGCCCGCCGCCAGGGTCAGGCCCAGCATCAGGACCTGGCCGGCGGTGCGGGCGGCGGCGGCCGGCTGGCGCTCCCCGATGCGGCGGGCCACCATGGCGGTGGCCGCGAAGCAGATGCCCATCGCCACGGCGTAGATCAGGGTCATGACCGACTCGTTCAGCCCCACCACCGCGATCGCGTCCCGGCCCAGGCGCGAGACCCAGAACACGTCCGAGACCGCGAAGAGCGACTCCATCATCATCTCCGCCACCATCGGGACCGCGAGCAGCAGCACCGCCCGGCGCAGCGGCAGGGAGGTGTAGTCGGCGCCATGGTCGCCGCGCAGGGCGCGGCGGACCTCGCCCCAGAAGGGAAAGGCGGGGGCGGAGGGGGAGGCGGGACCGGGCACGGGGGCGGATACCATTCTGAAGAGTCAACGATTCGCGAGCCCCGAATCGGACCGCCTCGCTCCATGGTTCCGGTCGGACTGTTCGACGGACAATCCTTTGGCTCGCCGGGCGGGAAGCCGTAGCTTGGGCGCCAACCCCCGGCCGCCGCCCTCCCCATGAACCTAGCCCCCCTCCCTCGCTCCTTCCGCGGCCTCGCCGCCTGCGCGCTGCTCGCCGGCGGCGCTTCGCTGCGCGGCCAGGGCTCCGTTCCGGCCCGGCATTTCCTCATCACCGACTTTGGCGCGGTGGCGGGCGGCAAGACCCTGGACACCGCCGCCATCCAGCGGACGATCGACCAGGCGGCCGCGGCCGGGGGCGGGGTGGTCGAGGTGCCGAAGGGCACCTTCCTCACCGGATCGGTCTTCCTCAAGCCGGGGGTGGAGCTCTATCTCGACGAGGGCGGCGTGCTCTTCGGCTCGGACCGCATCGAAGACTATCCCAAGCGCGTCACCCGGATCGAGGGCCACTTCGAGCCCTGGCGCATGGCGCTGGTCAACGCCCAGGAGATGGATCGCGTGCGGATCGGGGGCAAGGGCCGGCTCGATGGCAACGGCTTCCTCTTCTGGGCGGCGTTCTGGCAGCGCCGCCACGAGAACCCCGCCTGCACCAACCTGGAGGTGGAGCGGCCGCGGCTGCTCTTCATCGACCGCTGCCGGGACGTGAAGGTCAGCGGCATCCGCCTGCTCGACTCCGGCTTCTGGAACCTTCACCTCTACAAGTGCCGGGGGGTGGAGATCGAGGGCCTGGACATCAAGGCGCCGACCGCCGGCCCCATCCTCGGCCCCAGCACCGACGGGATCGACGTCGACAGCTGCCAGGATGTGGCCATCCGCGGCTGCCGCATCTCGGTCAACGACGATGACGTCGCCCTCAAGGGCAGCAAGGGGCCGACGGCGGACCAGGACGCGGACAGCCCCCCGGTCGAGAACATCCGGATCGAGGACTGCGAGATCGTCGACGGCAACGGCATCACCTGCGGCAGCGAGGCCACCGTGGTCCGCCAGGTGCTGATCCGCCACTGCCGCGTGACCGGCAAGGCCAACTTCCTCACGCTCAAGCTGCGGCCGGACACGCCGCAGGACTACGAGGACATCACCGCCGAGGATATCGAGCTCGACGGCGGCGGCCGCCTCCTCAACGTCGCGCCCTGGCGGCAGTTCTTCAACCTCGCGGGCCACGCCCCGCCGACGCAGAAGATCAGCCACGTCGTGCTGCGCGACGTCCGGGGCTCCTTCCGGGCCTTCGGCGTGCTCCAGGGCAACCCCGGGGACACCCTCTCGGGCATCGTGCTGGAGAACGTCCACCTCACCCTGGCGGACCCCACGCTGAGGGCGGGCCCCGGCGTGGGTCTGGTCTTCCGCGACGTGACCGTGAACGGCCGGCCCGCGGCCGCCCCCTGAGGGCGGCTCAGGGCTGGGCCGCCTTGGCCACCTCGACCGCGAAGGGATAGTCCGGGCCGAAGATGTTGGAGCGGAAGATGACGTATTTCATGTCCGGGGTGAAGCTGGGATTGGGCTCGAGGCGGTAGTTCTGCGCGCCGTGGAGCGCGGTCCTGCCCATGTTGACCAGCCGCTCGACCTGGAGATAGCCGCTGTTGATCAGGTTCTCCCCCAGGGTGTGCTCGTCGGGGACCGGCACCGGCCGGCAGAGCACGATCCAGGGATTGTCCCGGTTGCCGTCGCCGCAGAACAGCGTCCCGTCGGGCGAGCTGTTGTGGTGGATCGAATCGGCGTCGGCGCTGTAGTGGTACCAGGTCCGCTCGTGGGTCACGACGTTGTAGCCGGCGACGTAGGAGGCGTTGGCGACGTGCCAGGGCAGGTGGAGCTGGTACCAGACGATCTGGCCGCGCAGGTCCCACCACTCGTGGCCGGCGATCTCCATCTTCATCGTGCGCTTGTGGAGCAGCTGGTTGCCCGTCCCGTCGGTGCGGATGGTCCACATCCGGTCCACCAGCTGCCAGTGGCCCTCGTGGGCGTAGAGCAGGAGGGTGGGATCCTTGGGCGAGAACTGCTCGTGGTCGATCCAGTCGGTGACGTGGCGCAGGAGGTAGGTGATCTTGCCGGTGCGCAGGTCGATGGTGAAGACGCTCATCGGGAGCTTGGCGTTGAAGCGCTGGGTCATCAGCTCGCTCTTGTTCGCGGGCTCGCCGATGTTGTTCTTGCCCATCTGGAACCGGTTGGCCTGCGGGGTGCCGTCGTAGGCCCCCCCGGCGTTGGCGTCGCCCTCGATGAAGTCCCCCGCGCCCAGGGTCTCGTCGGCGTTGATGGTGTAGACGGTCGCTCGGCGGGGCAGGTCGGCGATCTTGCGGACCTCGCCGGTGTCGATGTCGGCCTTCCAGAGCGAAGTGTGGTAGTCGTCGATCCGCTTGCTGAAGTAGATCGTCGGCGTCTTGGCCCCGACCACGATCGCCCGCTTCACCTCCTTCACCAGCGGGCGGGACTGGAAGGTGCGAAGGTCCAGCACCTGGATGCCGTCGGGGGTGGTGTAGATCATCCGCGTCCCGTCGGGGGTGTAGGCGTTGAAGTTGAAGTAGAAGCTCTCGGAACCGGGGACGTCGGAGAGCCGGATCACGCGGTGGCCGGTGTCGGGATCGATCCAGGACTTCGGGGGCGGCGGCGCGGCCGCGCCTTCCTGGGCGCGCGCGGCGGAGGCGGCGGCGAGGGCGAGCAGCAGGCGGGGGAGGAGGCGGGGGCTTTTCATAGGGGTGCCCGGCCTGACGGACGGCGGGGCCGCCTGGTTGCTGCGGGGAAGGGGGAAGGGCGGTCCGCCGCCCCCCGGCCCCGGCCGCCGGCCCGGCGGAACCGCCCCGTTTAACAGCCATATACGCGAAATTGGGGGCGGTGGGCCCCCTGCTCGGGAATGCATATATTTTTTGTTTATTTTCGGCGTCCCTTGGCACCGCTCCTGCTTTTCGGGACCGGCCGCATCCTGCGGCCTTAACCCGAAAAACACATGACCCGATTCACGCATACCCTCCGGCATGGGGCCTTTCTCGCTCTTTGCCTTTCCCTCCTGGGCCTGCCGATCCGCGCCGAGCAGGCGGCAACCCCCGCGCCGCAGCCCACCCTGGAGCAGCGCGTCGCCAGCCTCGAGGCCTACCTGAACAACACCGACCCCTCGGCCCCGCTGAAGGACGCCAAGGGGACCATTCCGGCCGGGCTGACCACCCCGTCGGTCGGCGTTCCCGGCCCCGGGCACAACGCGTGGCAGATGACCTCGGCCGCGCTGGTGCTCTTCATGACCCTGCCGGGCCTGGCGCTGTTCTACGGCGGCCTGGTGCGGCGCAAGAACGTGCTCTCGGTCATGGCGCAGTGCCTCCTGCTCGCCGGGTGGGTGACCATCCTTTGGTGGGCCTGCGGGTACAGCCTGGCCTTCCACAGCGGCAGCCCCTTCCTCGGCGGGCTCGGCTTCTCCTTCCTCAACGGGGTGACCTCGGCGCCGAACACGGACTATTCCGCCTGGGTGTCGCACAACGTGTTTTCGATGTACCAGCTGATGTTCGCGATCATCACCCCCGCCCTGATCGTGGGCTCGATCGCGGAGCGGATGAAGTTCTCGGCCATGTTCCTTTTCATGACCGCCTGGATGTTCATCGTCTACTTCCCCATGGCCCACATGGTCTGGGGCATCGACGGGCTGATGAACGGCGTCTGGAACGCCGGGGCCAAGATCAAGGCCATCGACTTCGCCGGCGGAACCGTGGTGCACATGACCTCCGGCTGGTCCGCCCTGGTGCTCTGCCTGATCGTCGGCAAGCGCCTCGGCTTCGGCAAGACGCCGATGGCCCCGCACAACCTCGTGCTCTGCATGGTCGGCACCGGCATGCTCTGGGTCGGCTGGTACGGCTTCAATGCCGGCAGCGCGGTCGCGGCTGACGTCGTCGCGGCCAACGCCTTCACCACCACCACCCTGGCCACGGCCGTCGCCTCCTTCGTCTGGCCGATGATGGAATGGATGGTGCGCAAGAAGCCCAGCGTCCTGGGCTTCTGCTCCGGCGCGGTCGCCGGGCTGGTCGTGATCACCCCCGCCTGCGGCTTCGTCACCGCCGGCGGCGCGGTCGCCATCGGCATCTTCGCGGGCCTGGTGCCCTGGTTCTTCTGCTTCAAGGTCAAGGGCTGGTTCGGCTACGACGACGCCCTCGACACCTTCGGCGTCCACGCTGTCGGCGGCACCCTGGGCGCCTTCCTCACCGGCGTGCTGGCCCGCAACGCGGCCAACGCCAACCTCGCGACCAACCTGAAGGACAAGGTCACCGACAGCCTCCTCCAGCCCCTGGTTTGGGAGCAGCTCAAGGCGATGGGCCTGACGATCGCGATCGCGGTCGTCGGCACCACCATCATCGGCTTCGCGGTCAAGGCGCTGATCGGACTCCGTCCGACCGAGGAGGGCGAGAGCGCCGGCCTCGATATCACCGACCACGGCGAAGAGGGCTACATCTTCGAGACCTCCGAGATCTAAACCCCCGACCCCATCCCTCCCATGAAGTTCATCATCGCCATCATCAAGCCCTTCCGCCTGACCGACGTCCGCGAAGCCCTGAGCGCCGCGGGCGTGGAGGGCCTGACCGTGACCGAAGTCAAAGGCTTCGGCCGCCAGAAGGGCCACACGGAGATCTACCGCGGCAGCGAGTACACGGTGGATTTCCTCCCCAAGCTGAAGCTGGAGCTGGCGGTCGCCGACGAGGTGGCCGGCAAGGCGATCGCCGCGATCAGCGGCGCCGCCCGCACCGACAAGATCGGCGACGGCAAGATCTTCGTCCTGCCGCTGGAGCACGCGGTGCGCATCCGCACCGGCGAGACCGGCGACGAGGCGATCTGATCCGGCCCGGGGGCGCCCAAGCCGCCGGGCTGAAAGGGGCGGGGCCGCTCCCTTTTGGCCCCGGGGCGACATCGGGTTTGCCACCCGGCCGGGCCCGGAGGCAGGCTCGGGCATGATGCCCCGCCTGCCCCGCGCGCTGCTCCTGGCCGCCCTCCTCCTCGGCGCTTCCCGCCTCCGCGCCGCCGGGGTCTTCAACCTCCTCGACTTCGGCGCCCGCAACGACGGCTCCGCCCCGGCCACCGCCGCCTTCCACGCCGCGATCCGGGCGGCGCAGGCCGCCGGCGGGGGCACGGTGCGGGTGCCGGCGGGGACCTACACCACCGGCCCGATCGAGCTGGTCAGCAACCTGGTGCTGGAGCTGGACGCCGGGGCGGTGGTGCGCTTCCCGGCGCAGCGCCTGCCCTTCACCGAGGGCCGGGAGCAGGGCATCGAGTGCCTCACGCCCGTTCCCCTGATCGGCGGGCGGGGCCTGGAGAACGTCACCATCGCCGGGCGCGGCGTCCTGACCACCGACAACGCGGCCTGGCTCAGGCTGATGAGCCGGACCAAGGCCGCGGGCGGGGACCCCGGCACCGCCTTCGGCCCGAACTGGGAGCGCCTGCTCGCCTCGCTCGAGCGGCACACCCCGGCGACGCGGGCTGAGTATCTGGCGGCCGCGCCGGAGCTGCGCCCCTCCTTCGTCCGCTTCATGGACTGCCGCAACGTCCTGATCTCGGGGGTGCATTTCGTGGGCTCGTCGATGTGGACCATCCACCTGCTCTACACCGACAACGCGGTGGTGCGGGACGTGATCATCGAGACTTACCCCGGCGTCCACACCGACGGGATCGGGGTGGATTCCAGCCGGAACGTGCGGATCTCCGGCTGCTACATCGACACCGGCGACGACGGCATCGTGCTGAAGTCGGGCAAGGACGCCGACGGGCGCCGGGTCAACCGGCCGACCGAGAACGTGTCGATCGACAACTGCACGGTGCACCACGCCCACGGCGCGGTCACGATCGGCAGCGAAACCGCCGGCGGCATCCGCAACGTGGTGGCGGCCGACATCACCTGCGACGGCACCCAGGAGGGCGTGCGGATCAAGAGCCGGCGGGGCCGGGGCGGGGTGGTGGAGGACCTGCGCTTCTCCAACTGGACCCTGCGGAACGTCGGCGTCGGGATCGACGTGACCAACTTCTACCTGATGGAGGGCGAGACCCGGGCCGCGCCGGAGCCGGTCTCGGCGCGCACCCCGGTGTTCCGGGAGATTGCGATCAGCCATCTCACCATCGACGGCGCCAAGACCGCCATCGAGATCCAGGGGCTGCCCGAGATGCCGATCTTCGGGCTCCGGATCAGCGACGTGATCGCCGCGGCCGAATCCGGGCTCAGGGCGAGCCACGCCGACGCCCTCGAGCTCCGTCAGGTGCAGATCAATCCCCGCGCGGGCCCGGCCTTCGCCCTCCGCGACTGCCTGGACCCCGAACTGGCGGCGGTCTCGGCGCGCCGGCCCGCCCCGGGAGCGGCGGTGATCCGGCTGGAAGACTGTCCCGGCGCGCTCGTGCGCGATTGCCGGGCCTTCGCGGGCACCGGCACGTTTCTCTCGCTCGCGGCCGGGGGGGCCAGGGACACCGCCCTGGTGGGCAACGTCCTGGAGGCGGCGGGAAGGCCCGTGGCGGAGGATCCTCCGCGCTAGGGGCCCTCCGCGCGCGCCAGCATCCGCGTCAGATAGGTCTGCTCCGGCCCGACCTGGGCGAGGCCCAGGGCGCGGCGGAACGACTCGGCCGCCTTGGCGTGGTCCTGCAGGCGCCAGTGGAGTTCGCCGACCACGGCGTGGAGGAGGTAATGCGACTCGAGGCGCTCGCGCTGGGGGATGGCCGCGATGGCCTCGAGGCCGGCGGCGGGGCCGCGGACCTGGGCCACCGCCACCGCGCGGTTGAGGCCCACGATCGGCGAGGGCCGCATCCGGTTCAGCTCGTCGTAGTGGCGCAGGATCCGCGACCAGTCGGTCGCGGCATAGTCGGGCGCCAGCCCGTGGATGGCGGCGATGCCCGCCTGCAGGTGGTACTCGCTGAGTTCGCCCCCCTGCGCGGCCTCGGCCAGCTGCGCCAGGCCGCGCGCGAGCAGCTCCTGGTCCCAGCGCGAACGGTCCTGATCGTGCAGGCGCAGCAGCTCGCCCTCCTCGCTCAGGCGTGAGGGAAACCGCGCCGCCGTCAGCAGCATCAGGGCCAGCAGCGCGTGGCTGCGGGGCTGGCGGCCGGCGGGATGGGCCACCAGCAGCGCCGCGAGGCGGACGGCCTCCCGGCAGAGCTCCTCGCGCAGCAGCCGGTCGCCGGAGGAGGCCTTGTAGCCCTCGTTGAAGAGCAGGTAGAGCGCGCCCAGGACCCCGTCCAGCCGGGGCCCGAGGTCCTCGCCCTCGGGGATTTCGAAGCCGGCCCCGGCCGCCTGCAGCCGCTGGCGGGTGCGGGTCAGCTGCTTCTCGATCGCGGCCTCGGTGCTGAGGAAGGCCCGGGCGATCTCGCCGGTGCTGAAGCCGCCGATCACCTTCAGCGCCAGGACAACTTGGGCGTCCGGCGCCAGCGCGGGGTGGCAGCAGACGAAGAGCAGCCTCAGCGCGTCGTCGCGGATCTCGTGGCTGGCCTCGACGGCGAGGGCGGGGGTGGGGCCGGTCACCTCCAGGTGGGTGACGATCGCCTCCTCCTTCCCCGCGGACATGCGCTGGCGGCGCAGGGCGTCGCGGGCGAGGTTGAGCGCCACCTGGGTGATCCAGGCGGAGGGATTGGGCGGGACGCCCCCCATGGACCAATTCCGGAGGGCGCGCAGGAGCGCCTCCTGCACCACGTCCTCGATCAGGGGAAGCTGGTGGATCCCGAAGCGGCGGATGAGGGCGCCGTGCAGCCGCCCCGTCTCATGGCGGAAGAAGTGCTCCACCAGCCCCGCGGGCTGGGAGGCGGCTGCGCGCTCCTCGGCCACCTCGCTCAGCGCCCGCGGGTGGTGACGCCGAGGTGGCAGTCCGGCGTGAGCTTCCGCACCTCGATGACCAGCCCGTGCTGGAGCCCGGGGTGCCGGCGGGCGATTTCGGTCGCCTCGTCCAGGCCGCCGACCATGAGGGTGACATAGCCGCCGACCGCCTCCTTCGCCTCCGGGAAGGGCCCGTCGGTGATCCGCGCCCCTCCCGGGCCGGAGACCATCCGCGTCTCCGGCTCGAGGGGCTGGCCCTCGATCGCCTTGCCCTCCGCCACCAGTCCTTCGAACCACTGGTTCCAGCGGGTGATCACCGACTGGCGCTCCTCGGCCGAGAGGTGGCGGTAGTTCTCGGGGCCGCTGTTGCGGAAGAGCAGCATGTACGGCGAGGCGGGGGCGGAAGGGGAAGAGGAGGGGGGAGACATGATACCAGTCTTTACGAACGGAAGGGGCCCGGGAAGACATTTGCCGCCGAAAAAGAGCGGCATGTCCGGCCGGGGCCGGCCCGTTCGTTGATCCTGTGCATCCCGACCGCCATGAACGCTTCCCCCTCCCCCGTGTCCGCCGCCGAGCGCGAGCTCGTCCTTTGCCGAATCATCGAAGCCCCCCGCGAGCGCGTCTTCCAGGCCTGGACCCGGCGGCTTCCGGAATGGTGGGGGCCCCATGGGATGACCACCCCCGTGTGCGAGATGGACCTGCGGCCGGGCGGCATCTTCCGCACCGTGATGCGCGCCCCCGACGGCGCCGAGTATCCCACCCAAGGGCTGTTCCTCGAGGTGGCGGCCCCGGAGCGCATCGTCTTCACCGACGCGTTCGGGCCGGGCTGGGAGCCCGCTCCGGGCATCTTCTTCACTGCGGTCGTCACGCTCGAGGCGCTGCCGGGCGAGCGCACCCGCTACACCGCCCGCGCCCTCCACTGGACGGCGGAGAACCGCCGCCGGCACGAGGAGATGGGCTTCCATCAGGGCTGGGGCGAGTCGCTCGAGCGGCTGGCCGCGCTCGTCAGCCGCCCCGGGCGGACATGACCGCGCTTCTCCTCCTTTGGGCCGCGGTGGCGGTATTCGCGGCCTGGGACGCGGCCAGCGCCGGACCCGGCTCCGGGCCCTGATCCCCTACCGAGGGGAAAGACGCGACCGGCGGCCGGACTCGCTCGGCGCGTCAGAGACACCCAGCCTAGGCGGCCCGGCTCTCCCACGGTTCCGCCCCCGCGATCCCCTCGGTTCGGCGCGGGGCGTCGGCATTGGTCCGGATCATGACCGTGCCCGCCAGCCAATCGGAGAGGGCCCGGTGCCGCCGGTCCGCGGTCAGCGAGGCGATCTCGAGGAGCGTCCAGCTTGGGTAAACGCTGGCCAGGGCCAGCGAGGCGGTCCCCCCGAGCCGGAAGCTCCCCGCCGCCATCTGCCCGAGGATGAAACCGCTGCAGGCCAGGGCCGCGAGCAGGGCCGGGGCCTCGCGCAGCGCCGCCTGGCGCCAGCCGATCGCCCGCTCGGTCCGGGCGTCGAGCAGCCGCACCCGGCAGACCTCCTGTCCGAGGGTGGCGCCCCGCCCGGCGTGCCAGCGGAGCGCATAGGCCCAGGGAATCCAGGCGCAGGCCAGAAGGGAGGCCCCGGCCGGTCCGGCCGGGAGGCGGGCCCGCGATGCCAGCAGCTCGAGGATCGAGAGCGGCCAGAGCGCGAATCCGTCCACCAGGCACGCCCAGAGCCGGGGCCAATAGGTGACGTAGCGCTGGCTGACGCCATAGCGGGCGGCGGCGTAATGCCGGCCCGCCCGCAGGAACACCGCGATCGAAAGTGCCAGGGTGAGAGCCGGAAGGTACGGCATCCCTCTTAGCCGCCGCCCGGCGGCGAAACCGAACAGCGGGCTAGTGGCGCTTGAAGTATTGCACCGCCCGCTCGTGCTTCTGGGCCGCCGCCAGGCTCTTGAAGGTCCCGAGGTTGCGGCGCTTGCCGGTCTTCGGGTTCTTCTTGCGGGAATAGAGCCGGTAGCCGCCGGCGATCTTGCGAATCATGCCCTTTGGACCGGTTTGCGGCGCGGCGGTTCGCAGGGGAGGCAAGTCGTGAGCCCGGGCGGAATCCGGCGGAGAGTGGGGACGTACCGCCGCCGCCGTGCACGCCGGGTTTGAGCCGAAGGACTCTCGATCCGGTGCGGCTACTCCTGGCGCGCAGAGCCGGCCTAGTGCCGCCCCATCAGGTGGGCCTCGAGGGGGTTGTAGCTGATCTGCCCGATCGCGTAGCGGTAGATCAGCAGCAGGGTGGCCAGACGGTCCTCGGCGGCCGCGTTGGGCGGGCTGTGGGCGGCTTCGCCCAGGCGGGCCACCAGCTCGCTCAGGCGGGCGTGCACCGGGTCGGCCGGCGAGGAACGCTCCTCCTCGGCCTCGGCGCGGTCCGCCTCCTCCTCGCGCTCGGCCCATTCGAAGTCCTCCGGGAGCAGCTGGTCGCGGCCCAGGGCCTCCGCCGCGACCCGGGCGGCCTTGATCCGGACGATCTGGTCGACCGCGGGATAGGTGCGGAGGATCCGGAGCGCCAGCTTCTGCGAGATCCGGCCGAGCCGCACCTGCTCCAGCAGGCGGGGATCGGCGGCATAGAGCCGGCGGGCGGCGGCGATGTCGGCCAGCGAAAAGCCGATCTTGAGCGCCAGCGCCTCGGCGGGGCGGCCGCCCTGGCGCAGCAGCCGGGAAAGGAAGAGGTTGCGCTCCAGGAAGGTGAAGGGCTTCCCCAGGTTGTGCACCAGGCTGGAGGCGAAGAGCCGGTCGGCGTCGGCGCCGCACTCGACCAGCTGGCAGCGCACCTGCCGGGGATCGTGCCCCGGATGCTGCGGCCCGGCGGCCTCGCGCAGCGGCTTGCACCCCTCGTAGACCAGGAACCGGCCCTCTTCCGGCACGATCCGCAGCTGGAGCGAGCGCAGGAGCGCCCGCTGGCGCCGGTGGCCGTCGACCACGTAGTATTCGCCGGCCTGCTCGCGCACCTTGATCGGCTCGCGCTGGCCCTCGGTCATCAGCTCGACCGCGAGCTGGTCGATGTCGCCGTAGAAGATCCGGATGTTGCAGTTCTGGTCCTCCAGCAGCCGCTCCAGCGGCAGCGGGAAGACGTCGGCGGTTTCCGGGCGCATGGGGGGATCGGCCGGAGCGGGCTTCGGGCGGCGCTAGACCGCCAGGGGAAGCTCCGCGGCCTCGGCGGGCTCGCTGCCGGCCAGGGCGGCGGGCGGCGCCACGATGCGGATGCGGGCGGGCTCGTCGAGGGTGCGGGCGGCGGAGGCGGCGGTGGCCCGGCCGCGGGCGAGGGAGAGGGCGGCTTCCTCGAGGAAGAGCCGGGCGCCGACGGCGGCGGCGTCGCCGACGTCCGAGCGCAGCGCCACGATCAGCCGCTTGAGGGGGCTGAGCTGGGCCAGGCCCTCGGCCAGGCGGGCGGAAATGTCGGCGCGCTCCACCGTCTCGAGGGGCGGCCGGGCGGCCGGATCGGCCACGACGTCCTCCAGCCGCATCTCCTCGTCCGAGCCCGGCAGCGGCTCCTCCAGCGACTGCACCTGGGGGATCAGGGCCGCGGCGTCGCCGCCCTTGCGGGCCTTCTCCTGCAGGCCGATCGGGATGCGGATGACATGGCGGTTCTTGGCCGCAAAGCGGTCGATCGCCATCTGGATCCACGGCGTGGCGTAGGTGCTGAAGGAGGAGACCGACGGGTCGTAGCGGTTGATCGCGATGAGCAGGCCGTCGGTGCCGGCGGCGAAGAGGTCGTCGAGCGAGAAGACCGCGTGGCACCGGCCGCGGCGGATCGCGATCTGGGCGGCGAGCAGGAGGTTGCCCCGCAGCATCTCGTCCCGCTGGCGGCGGGCCGCCGCCAGTGCCTCGCCCAGCTCGCGGCGGACCGGGCCGCTGCCCTCGGCCCCCAGCTCCGGGGCGGGGAGGGCGCGGAGGGCGACCTGCTCCAGCACCTCGAAGGTGAAGCGCCGGAGGAACTCCCCCTGCCAGGCCGCGAAGGCCTCGCGGGCGAGCCGCCCCTCGCGGACGGCGCCGGCCTCGCGCTCGAACTCCTCCTGGTGGGTGGGGGTGAACCCGGCGAAGCGATAGGCGGCCTTGCGGCAGCCCTCCTTGCGGTCCTGGTCCGAGCCCTCGCGGAAGTGCGGCAGGTGGCCGGCCTGGATCTCCTGCATGACGCGCTGCAGGGGGTAGGCGAGGGCGCCGAGGAGGCGGCAGACGGCCGCCTGGGCGCCGATGAACTCAGCCGCCAGCTCGCGGGTGCGCGAGGGGGCCAAGGAGGGGTTGTCGCGGAAGAGGCACTCGGTGCCTTTGCTGAAGAGAGGCTGGGAAATGGGAGTGGTGGGTTGAGGGTGGAAGTGGAGAAACCCGCTGGACGCCCACCACCGAACCCTTCCCCGCGCGAATTCAGAAACGATTTTCGTTCAAAAAATCGTCAAAAGCGCCTAGGGGAAACTCCCCACCCCGAAAGGGGTGTGTTCGCCTCAGCCGGCCCAGGAATCGAGCTCGAGCCGGAAGAGGGCGCCGCGCCCGGAGGCCGGCAGCGCATGCGCCACGGTCCCGCCCATGACGGCGAGCGCGTCGCGGCAGATCGAGAGGCCGACGCCGGGCTTGCCCGGCCGGTCGGTGACATAGTCCCGGAAGAGCTTCTCGCGCAGCGCGGGGGCGACGCCCGGTCCGTTGTCCTCCACCTCGATCCGGGCGCGGGTCCCGGCGGCGGCGACCCGCACCACGATCCGCGGGCGCTCCGGCGGGCCATCCTGCAGCGCCTCGAGCGCGTTGCGCAGGAGGTTGAGCAGGGCGACGCGCAGCAGACCCGCGTCGGCTCGCACCTTCTCCGGCGCGCCCTGGTCCTGGAAGTCGAGGGCGACGCCGGCGCGCGCCGCGCCCGGGCGCATCTGCTCCATCGCCTCGCCCGCCGCGCCCCGCACCCCGACGGCCTCGATCTCGCCCTGGTGGCAGCGCAGCAGCTCCGCGCCGAGGTTGAACTCGTTGAGGAAGAGGTCGAGCTGGCCGAGGAACGAGCTCCGCTGCTCGTCGCTCAGGTCGCCCTCCATCCGCGCCTGCAGCAGCTCGAGGGCGGTGCGCACCGCCGCCAGCCGGCTGCGCCCGCTGTGCACCGCCAGCGAGGCCAGGGCCGCGGTCGCGGCCAGCCGCGTCCGCGCCAGGGCGGGATCCGAGGCCGGGTCGGGGGTCATACCGCGACCGGGAAGAGCGGCTCGAGCACGAGCTGGTCGGGGGCGCCGCGGTCGATCAGCAGCCCGCCGCGGGCCGCGGTCAGCACCTTGGACAGCACGGCGAGGTTGCCCACCCGCGGGTCGGGTCCGCCGGTGGCGAAGGCGGACTGGATCTCCGCCAGGCCGATGGGTGGCAGGGGGGCGGAGAGCCGGAAGCCGACGTGGGGGTGGTCGCGGCGGACCGCCTCGCGGTTGAGGACGCAGGCCGCGCCGGAAAGGCGGAGCGCGAGGGGCCCGGGCGAGAGCACGACCGAGGCGGAGAGGGAGAGCTTGGCCCCGGCCTTGGCCCGCCCCAGGCAGAATTCCGCGAGGTGCCGGAGGCCGTTCATCAATTCGAGCGGGGCGCAGGCCACGAAGGTGTCGCTGATCAAATCGCGCAGGGCGACCCGCTTGCCCTCCGGCGCCCAGCGCTCGGCGCCACGGAAAAACTGGCCGAGGGCGCCGAGGCACTCGTTGACCGAGGCGTGGGAGGCGGAGGCGCCCTCGCCGAAGGTCCCGTCCAGGAACGCGTTGATCGAGCCGATCATCTCGGAGGCGAGGTCGGCGCAGCGCTGGCCCTGCTCGACGATCCCCGCCTGCCCGAACCTGGTGG
The DNA here is from genome assembly GCA_035546595.1 of Opitutaceae bacterium. Lineage (GTDB taxonomy): Bacteria > Verrucomicrobiota > Verrucomicrobiia > Opitutales > Opitutaceae > Palsa-1447. The sequence continues at coordinate 19,346 of DASZWO010000035.1, read as the reverse complement.
CGTCGGCCTGGAGCACCGAGGCGGCGGAGGAGAGCGCGGTGAGCTGGTTGCGGAGGCCGAAGATCAGGCCGCGGTGCAGGTCGGCGGACGCCAGCCGCAGGTCGTAGGTCCCGAGGGCCTCGGCCAGCTGCCGCTTGGTCGCCTCGGCCGCCTCCGCGTTCTGGCGCATCTCCCGGCGCTGGCGCGTCTCCGCGATCGCCTCCTGCGTGCTCTTGCGCAGCTCGGCCAGGGTGGTCTTGGACTTGATCGCCCGCTTGATCGCGCGCAGCTCGATCGCGCGGTTGGCCACCTCGTTGTCCTCGCTCCCGGTGCGGATGATGATGGCCAGGTCGCGGTCGAACTCCCGCAGGGCGTGGAGGAAGGCCAGCCCGTCCATGGCCGAGCGCGGCATGCGCACGTCGACGATGGCGGCGTCGCAGGCGTGCAGGCGGGCGTGCTCCAGGGCCGGCTCCGGGTCGGTGAACTCGACCAGGCGGCCCAGCCCCTTGAGCTGGGAGCGGAGGGCGAGGATTTGGGCGCGCTCGTCCTCCAGGATCAGGATGGACGCCTCGGCGTTCATGTCAGCGCGGGGGAGGCGGCGGCGGCGATGCGCCATCCGACCTTGGCCTCGCTCGCCACCAGCTCGTTGAAGTCGAGGTTGTGGCGGCGGAAGAGCCGCCGGAGGGTGGAGACGTACTCGTTGACGGTGTGGCTGCCTTCGCCGGTGTCGCTGCCCCAGACGGCCCGGGCGAGATCGGCCTTCAGGGCGAGCCCGCCCGCCCGCTCCGCGAAGAAGCGCAGGATGCCGTGCTGCTTGGGCCGGAGGCGCTCGGCCGAGCCGTCGGGAAAGCGCGCCTGCAGGTCCGGGGTGACGGTGACCTCGCCGAAGGTGAAGGCCTCGCGGCCGAGGAAGACCCCGTCGGCCCGGCGCGGTCCGGCGGCGGGGCGCGCCCAGCCCCGGGGCCGCAGCAGCTGCTTGCGGATGCGGATCAGCAGCTCGACGTGGTGGAAGGGCTTGCGCAGGAAGTCGTCCGCTCCCGCCTCGAAGGCCACGATGGAGAGGTTGGGCTGGGGCAGGTCGGAGAGGATGACCACCGGCAGCTCGGTGCCGGACTTCTTCCATTCCCAGATCAGCTCCAGGCGGGACTGGCGGGTCGCGACGGACAGGTCGACCAGGGCGAGCGCGAAGCTCCGGCGGCGGAAGGCGTCCCGGGCCCCCGCCTCCGCGGCGTGCAGCTCGACCTCATAGTCGCGCAGGGCGAGCTGGAGGATGCCGCCAAGGTCCGGGGTTTCGATCAGCAAAAGGAGTCGGCTCCGGCTGGGTGTCATGGCAGCAGGCTGTCCCCCTTAATCGGCCCGGGCGGCCCCGACTTGAGCCCTCGGGCTTGGGGGGCGGCCCCAGCCGGCCGGGCGCGTCAGCTCGGGGGGGCCAGGTCGGCGACCCGGCCCCGGGCCTGGAGCAGGGCGGCCTGGTCGCTCTGCACCCGCATGGCCTCCGGGGCGGTGAGCTTGTCGTGGTTCAGCTTCAGCTCGCCCAGCCGCACGTTCATGAGCGAGAGCTCGATGGCGATCTGGTCGAAGCGGTTCAGCACCGCGTCGCGGTTCGCCGGGGTGGCGCAGGCGGCCAGCGCCCGGATGTCGGCGGGGATCCCGTCGAGGCTCTGCTTGAGCTGCGCCAGGGTCTCGTTGTCGGTCCCCTGGAAGATGCGGTGGCCCGGGGCGGGGAGGGGCGCGGCGGCCATGCCCTCGGCCGCGGGGTCCTCGTCGACCACCTCCGGGGTGATGAAGGCGAGGAGGTTCGTGTGCACCACCTGGTCGGACCGGTTCTTGAAGGCGTAGCCGAGCACCGGAATGTCGCCGAAGATCGGCACCTTGCTGTCGCTCAGCATCCGGCTCCGCTGCTCCAGCCCCGCGATGGCCAGGGTCTGGCCGCTGGGAATCGGGACCGAGTAGGAGTAGGTCCGCGTGCTCGTCACCGGGTAGGGGTTGCCGCCGATGATCTGGCTGCCGATGATGGTGGAGACGTTGATCGAGAGGCTGAGCACGACGATGGGATGGCGGTTGGCGCCCGGCAGGACGCTCGGCAGGACCGTCAGCTCGGTTCCGACCTCGATGTAGGCGATCTGCGAGCTGGTGGCCGCGGTCGCCGAACCGAAGGTGGTGGAGCCTTCCTGGATCGGCTGCTGGGTGGTGGCCTTGAAGGTCACCTGCCGGTTGTTGGCGGTGAAGAGCACGGGGTCCTGCACCACCGAGCTTTGGTTGTCGAGGGCGATGGCCTGCATGGTCCACTGGAACGCCGGGGCCGAGAGCAGCGCGGTGGGCAGCTGGAGGCTGCCGATATGCCCGAGCTTCACCGGGGCCGAGATGCCGGCGAGGCTGCTGTTGGTGGTGGTGTTGGTGGATCCGGAGTTGCTGTTGGTGTTGGTGCTGCTGGCCTGGCCGGCCAGGCTGATGGGCCCGCCCGAGCCGAGGAAGGTGTTGGACCAGTCGACGCCGAGGGCGGTGGAGGGATTGCGGCTGGTCTCCACGAACTTGACCGCGACCCGGACCAGCTTCTGGGGCTGGTCCACCGTCTTGAGGTAGGCCTGGATCAGGGAATGCTGCTGGCGGGTGGCGACGACGAAGAGCTGGCTGGTGTCCGGGTTCCAGATCGGCTCGATCTTGGGCGCCTCCAGGCCCTTGGTGTCGGCGCCGGCGCCCGGCGCGGCCGTGCTGGCCTCCAGGGTGGGGGTGCTCAGCCCGGTGGTGGGGACGCCGAGGATTTTCTTGATGTCGTCGATGATCTTGTCGGTCTTGGCGCTGAAGGGCCCGCCGCCACCCCCGCCGGCGGCGGCCATGCCGCCGGGCATGCTGGCTCCGCCGCCGGGCGAGCCGCCGCTGCCGCCGGAAAAGGCGGCCAGCTGGCTGTTGATGTTGCTCGAGGAGATCGAGACATGCTGGAGGTTGTTGAAGCGGATGGTGTAGGCCTTGGTCACCAGCTCGTTGAGGTTGACCCGGTAGAAGCGCCAGACGCCGCGGCGGTATTCCATGCCGAAGTTGTAGTCCTGGGCCAGGAGCTGGAGCAGGTCGTAGGGCTTCATCCGCACGTCGCTGGTGATCCGCTCGGTGAAATCGGCCTCGGGCGGCGCGAGATAGGAGAGGCGGGCCTCCTCGGCCAGCAGGCGGATGGCGCTGGAGAGGGTCGCGTCCTTGAGCGGGATCCGGCTGGCCGGCTCGCCCTCCAGCCGGGCGATTTCCGCGGTTTCGTCCAGCGGCGCGGCCGGCGGGGCGGAGGCCGGGGCGTCGGCGCCGAAGGCGCGCGCCGCCCCCGCGAGAAGGGCGAGAAGGGCGAGTGGGCGGAGGCTGGGCATGCGGTAGTATAACAGCGGAAATCGCGCGAGGGCGGCGAAAGGCGGGCCGGGCTCGCCGTCTTTCGTGCTAGGCTTCCCCATGGCCCCGACTGTTTCCGCCCTCTTCGACCTGCCGGCCGCCGCCGCCAGCCTGGCGGCGGGCGCGTTCGGCGGCCGCGGGCTGGCGCGGCTCAACCTCCGGCTCGCCGCGGCCGAGGGGCTGCCCGCCTCGCGGTACTATCCGCTGGCCGGCCGCTCGCGCTGGGCCGCGCTTCCGCTGCTCGGGCACTTCCTGCGGCCGCGCGGCACGCGCTGCCCCCGGCTCTTCGCGCTGGAGGCGGGCGGGGCCCTCGCCCTCCTGCTCTGCTGGGCGGCCCTGCCGCCGCTGCCGGCGCTCTGCGGCGCGGTCTTCCTGCTCGCCCTGCTCGGCGCCTCCTTCATCGACCTGGACCATCTCATCATCCCGGACCTCTTCAGCGTGGGCCTGGCCGCGGCCGGGCTGGCGCTCTCCGCCCTGGTGCCCGCGCTGCACGGGCAGGGGATGGGCGGCGCGGTCGCCGGGGCCCGCTCCGTCGCCGCCGCGGCGCTCGGCCTGGCCGTCGGCTCGGCCCTGCTGCTCTGGTTCTCGCTCTTCGTCGAAATGCTGCTCGGGCGCGAGGTGCTCGGCTTCGGCGACGTCAAGCTGGCCGGCGCGATCGGCGCCTTCTGCGGCTGGCAGGGCGCCCTCTTCTCCATCTTCGGCGGCGCGCTCCTCGGCGCGCTCGTGATCGCCGCCGCCGCCGGCCTGCGGCTGGCGGGCGGCGGGAACGCCGTGCAGCTTTTCCGCGCGCCGGGGTCGGCCGAGCGGACGGGGCGGGTGGGTTGGGGGACCCACTTCCCCTTCGGCCCGATGCTGGCCTCGGCCGCGGCTCTCTACTTCCTCGCGCTGCATCCGGCGGTCGACGCCTACCTGCAGCGCTACCTCGCGCTCTTTTCCTGAAAAATCTTCTCGGCCCGGTCCGGGCCGGCGCCTTCGCGTGCTAGACTTTCACCACGGCTCCAATCATTCCGGCGCCGCACTTCAGCAACCCAAACAACCATCCACAATGAACCTCATCCGTAGACTGATTCGGAATCGTTCGTATCGCGGCCGGGATCAAAAGATTCGCGGCCTGAGCACGGCGGAACTCGTCGGCATCATCATCATCGTCGGCATCCTCGGCGCCGTCGGCGGCACCTACATCGGGAGCCTGGTCAATTCGGCCGAGACCAACTCGATCGCCCAGAACGTCAACAGCCTGAACACGGTGTGCGCCTCGATGCTCTCCGGCGGAATCCCGGTGACCGTCGCCAGCGGGGCGGTGACGCAGGTGGGCACCACGGCCATCAGCAGCACGACCGACCTGATCAACTGCATCAACGCGGGCGTGACCGATCCGGCCAGCGGCGTGACCTACCAGATGAACCCGAAGATCTCGACCAAGGCCATCACCGCCGGCACCTACGTGCCGACCGCCGTGGCCGACGCCTCCGGGAACGCCACCGCCATCACCTGGGCCCCGGTCGCCAACGCGACGGTTCCCTGAACGGCCCATCCCTCTGATCGCCTAATCACACTGACATGACAACCGGCCGATCGCATCGCGCCCTGTCATTCCGGAGCCGCCCCGGTCAGCCGGGGCGGCTTTCCGGGCTGACGACGGTCGAGGCGGTGGGGATGACCATCATCCTCGGCCTCATGGCGGGGCTGTCCTATCCCGCGATCTACGGCCTGCGGCAGTCGGGCCTGGACCAGCAGGCGATCGGGGTGGCCCAGACCCTCAACCAGGCGCAGCAGACCTACAGCCTGCGCGTCGCCAGCGCGGAGAACAACTGGGAGGCGGCCTCGGACTCGGCCTCGAAGTACCAGCTGATTTCCCAATACATCCCGTACGCCACCGCCAGGCTCTCCGACTACGAGCCGGCCGGCTACTCCATGGCCCTGGGGGCGACCCTGAACACCAAGGTCGCGATCACGAATTCCCAGGGATCCGCGGTCAACTACTAGCCGCCACGGCGGCGCCGCCCGCCCGAACGCCATGACCCCGAACTCATCGATCCGGCGGCGCGGGGGCTTCTCCCTGATCGAGGGGCTGGGCGGGCTCCTGCTCTTCGCCCTGATGATGGGGGCGCTGACCTACGCCGCGGCGGGGCTGTTCAAGTTCCAGGCGCACCCGCAGGTGAGCTTCCAGGGGCAGACCTACTCCCTGGCGCCGAGCTTCGGCGACTTCCGGCAGGCGGTCGACCTGCACACCCGCTTCACCCAGTCGGTCGACCAGGCCGACAGCGTGCTCGTGCTCGGCGGCCAGCGCAGCCATCCCACGCTCGATCCCAACGGGCCCTCGACCACCCTGAGCGAAAGCTTCGGCGACACCCTCCTGGCGGCGGCCGAGGACAGCGATCCCTTCCAGGGCTACTCGTCCTGGGACCAGCGGGAGCTCAACACGGTCCAGTTCGCGCCCTACCTCTCCGCCAGCTCCGATCCGGCGGACTTCACCATCCTCACGGTGCAGGGGCTCTCTCGCGTCACCTCCGTCACCCAGCAGCGCCGCTACACCGCGACCGTCAACCAGCAGGCTTCGGTCTTCTACGAGGTGACCTACCAGGCCTACGACTGGTCGAGCGGCGTCGCCGTCCCGGTGGACAACGCCGTGACCGGCACGACGCCCACGGCCTTCTACCGCATCTACTACGCGGCCGACGAGGACACCTGGGCGCAGCGGCCCGGCGCCACCCACTTCTGGTACCGGACGGACTCGACCTGGAACCGGGACCAGGAGGGGCCATCGCGGGTCGTCTTCGCCGATCCCTACGTCCTGGCGGGCCAGGACCCCGCGGCGCCCGTCAGCTCGGTTTCCCGCTTCGTCTATTTCCTCTCCCAGCTGCGATGAAGGCCCGCTCCTCCCGCTTCGGGCCCGCCGACCGGCGGGGGATGGCGAGCGTCGCCGTCCTGCTCTTCGCCATGGTCGCGGTCCTGGTGATCATGGCGAACTTCAAGCTGAACTATGCCGTGAGCATGAGCGGCGACGCCTTCGACAGCTTCAATTCGCAGACGGTGGAGAAGAACGGCATCGCCCAGATCGTGAAGGAGAGCCTGCTGGCGGTGGGGGAGACCGCCCCGGCGGCCAGCCCCAACACCGTCCAAACCGAGATCCAGGACCGGCTCGGCAGCATGACCTTTCCGGCCGGGGTGAGCGTGAGCCTGAGCTCGGCGGACACCCCGCCCTCCAACGGCTTCTTCCCCTTCGCCGCCCCGGCGGCGGCCTCCGAGCCGGCGTACTTCTCCTCCGCCCCCCGGGGCCTGGCCGGCATGGGCGGCCTGCTCACCTCGCTCGCGATGCAGGGGCCGGTGGCGGACCTCGGCCGCTACAACTACCTTTTCGGGCGGGCGAGCGCCCGCGCGCCCGGGGAGAGCTGGACCTACGCGGTCGCCGCGGACCTGTTCTCGGTCCCGCTGACCAACGTCGACGTGGTGGCCTACGGGCTGCCCTCGAGCGGCACGGTCCCGAGCCAGGCCCCCGCCGTCCCGCCCGGCACATTCGGCAGCGGCGTCTCGACCCTGGTGGTGACCTCGAACAACCCCGCCAACGATCCGACGGCCTACCCGGACCTCTATGCGCCGCAGGGCGGCACCGAGGTGCTGCCCTACCAGTTCCGCAACGCCGCGAGCTTCTCCTGGAACGCCTACGAGTACCTTTGGAACCACACCTACCAGGACGGGCTGCTCGCCGCGGCCCAGGCGGAGGCCGACCCGGGCAACCAGCCGGCCTCGGGCGCCGACCCGACCCCGCCGCACGGCGCGGTGTACGATTTCTCGGTCCCGGCCTTCGATCCGGGCAACCCGGGATCCTATCCCTGCAACCCCACGATCTCGGGGGTGACGGTGAGCGGCAACAGCCTGACGATCGACTGCAGCCAGGTGCAGAGCCAGGTGATCGCCATCGTCGATTCCGAAGGGGCGGGGCACGTCACCATCGACGGCACCACCGGGACGGGCAATCCCTTCATCCTGCTCGTCCGCAACACCGCGGGCGGGCTGGGCAAGACCCAGGTGACCTTCGCCGGCGACAACGGCCGGCCGGCGATCTACTACCTGGAGAACAGCAATGTCGCCTTCAGCGGCGACCCGGCGGTCGCGGGGGCACTCTTCTTCGACCCCACCACCGTGGCCTCCGGCACGGTCAGCTGGACCGGGCACTTCTCCTTCTACGGCAACGCCAGCCCCCTGGGCACCCTGGCGATCTCGATCAACGACAGCCTCGCGGTCAAGGAGGCCCTGGCCCCGCTCGCCCCGCGGGTGCTGCTGGTCTCGACCACCGCCACCCGCCAATGAAATCCACCTCCATTCCCCGCTCCCGCTCGGGTTTCACCGTCGTCGAGCTGATCGTCGCCTTCCTGCTCTTCAGCGCCGCCACCACCGGCGTGCTGATCATGAGCAAGGCCATGACCGGCCACCAGGCGGCCGCCGTCTCCGCCGCGCAGCGCAACGCCTACGCCACGATGCAGTCGGAGATCGCCCTCCAGGGCATCAACCCGGCGGTGGTGGGCAATCCGCTGGCGGGCGCGATCAACCACAACCAGGGCGGGACGGCCGGCGCGACGATCTCGCTCGGCGCCAACACGGCCCTGACCGTGGCCCGCCAGGAGCTGGCGGGCTTCGAGGTCGGCGCGGTCACGCAGCCCGCGGCGGCGCAGCGCTCGCTGGGGGGCTCGGCCCGGGTCGACGCGGTCAACTACAGCGTCGATGCGGCGGGCACCGAGGCGACCCGGGGGGCCGGCATCGGCTTCGCGGTCGAGACCGCGGGCCCGGCCGCCCCTTCGGCGGCGATCCCCCTCTACGCCCCGACCTTCAACATCACCGGCGACCTGACCAACGCGGCGCTGCCCCTCAACAACATCGCCAGCCTGCCGGCGACCAACCCGCCGGGGACCGTCTACCGCTACACCACCGACGGCTCGACTCCGACCGCCAGCAGCCCGGTCTGGGACAACAACCCCGGCTGGACCGCCGCCAGCTTCCTCGGGAAGGTCACCCTCGCCGCCTTCAACACCGACCCGCAGTATTCGCCGAGCCCGGCGGTCACCGCGACCTTCTCGATGCAGCTGATCGTCAGCTACAGCCGCGCGGACGGACGGACGGACAATCCCTACGGCTTCACCCTGGCCGACCTCAACGACCCGGGCGACGCCGGCATCCTCCTCACCACCAACATCCCCGGCTTCCAGGTGCTCTACACCCTGGACGGCAGCGACCCGACGGTGGACGGGCTCGCCTACAGCGGCGCCTTCGCGCCGGGGCAGGGGAACTTCAGCGTCGACTCGGGCAATTCCGACCTGACCGGGACGACCACCGGCACCGCCACCCTCCGCTACGTGGCGGTGTCCACCGACCCCCGCATCGTCTCCGCCCCGAGCCTGACCCAGACCCTCGGCGCGGTGGCGGTGCCGCTGACCCCGCCCAGCTTCGTGACCGACAACTCCCAGCCCCTGACGCCGGGAACGCCGGTGGTCATCACCATGAACGGGGGCAGCGGGAGCCCCCGGACCGAGGTCAACAACGGGTCCCCCGGCACCGGCAGCAGCAACGCCACCTCCTTCCCCCTCAACTGAGGCGGGAATTGGCGGCGGCTCGGGCTTTTTTCGCTGTTATACTCAGGGGATGGACTGGCAGCAGTTCTTCCTGAGCACCTTTGACCGCCCCGGCCTGAGCGACTACCTCGTCCGGGAGACGGGGGAGGTCGCCCTGATGGTGGGCAAGCGCCCGGAATTCATCCCCGAGTCCATCACGGTGGGGGACTTCGACGGCCTGGTGGACCTGATCTTCCCGGCCGGGCGCCCGGAGCTGGGGCTGCGGGCCTACGAACCGGCCTTCGACGTGGCGGGCCGCCGCTTCCGCGTCTCCTATTACCGCACCCTGGGCGGACGGGAGATCACCCTGCGGCTGCCGGCCCGGTCCATCCCGGCGCCCGAGGCCCTGCGGGTCCCGCCGGCGGTGATCGACACCTTCTGCAGCCTGCGCGGCGGGCTGGTGCTGGTCTCGGGGCAGATGGGCTCGGGCAAGAGCACCACGGTCTCCTCCCTCTTCCTGCACCTCGCCGCCAAGGTCCCGCACCGGATCGTTTCGATCGAGGATCCGGTGGAGTTCATCTACCCCACCCGGGTGGGCCCGAGCATGTTCACGATGCGCGAGCTCGACACCTCCTGCGAGGACTTCGACACCGCCCTGCTCGAGGTCCGCCGCCAGCACGCCACCGCCGTGATCGTGGGGGAGATCCGCGGGGCCGAGTCGGCCGAGAAGTGCCTGCGCTTCGCCCTGATCGGGCTGCTGGTCGTGGCCACGATCCACGGGGAGAACGTCCCGTCGACCCTCAGCTCGTACATCGCGGAGCTCCCCCGCGAGCGCGCCGGCTGGGCCCAGTCCAACCTGGCCGAGGCCTGCCGCCTGGTGGTGGCGCAGCGGCTCCTGCGCAACCCCGACACCGGCGCGATGGTGGCGGTGCACGAGACGATGTTCAACAAGAGCTACGAGGGAAAGCACCTCGGGATCGCCTCCAACATCCGCGAGGGCCACCTCGAGCGCCTGCGCCGCGACATCCAGAGCCACCGGGCCGAGGGCATGCAGACTTTCGAGGACAGCATCAACAAGGCCGTGATCGACGGGCTCCTGCCCAACGAGTTCCGGCCCCCGACCAACGCCCTATGATCCAGCAAACTCTCGACCTCGCCCTGGGCCGCGCCTTCGTGCCGGACCCCCAGGACACCCTCATCCCGCTGGCCAAGCGCTTCGCCAAGAAGCCCCTGATCGCGGTCACGGTCTTCAAGGACGGCTATGAGTTCGTCCCGGTGACCTTCGCCGGCGGCCAGCCGGCCTTCGGCGCCGCGCAGGCGGCCGCGCCGGCCGGGGAGGACGCCGACGCGGACGCGCTCCGCGCCTTCGCCGAGAAGCACAAGGCCAAGGACTGCCTGATCAACCTCGCGACGGGCTACACCGCCGTCCTCTCCTCGCGCACCCGCCGCCCGGAAAGCGACGAGGAGGCGATCCTGCTGATGCGCGACAGCCCGGAGCGGCTGCTGGGCGAGGCCCCGGCCCACGGCTGCCGCCCCTCGATCGTCTACCATCCCACCCACAACTTCGCGGTGGTCTTCCACCACAAGGAGAACGAAATCGGCAGCGCCGTGGTCATGGCGCAGAAGGCCGGCCTGGCCCTGGCCCGGCTGCAGTGCGGGATGTCCAGCCTGCTGGGCTATGTCCTCGGCCACCACTGGTCCGAGATCGGCCGCGAGTGCGAGCTGCTCTTCGTCGACCGCTCCTCCGTCTTCACCATGGCAGTGGCGGAGGGCTCCTTCAGCCGCCCGCTCTTCGACGTGGGGCTGAAGGAGACCGCGCTCAAGCAGGCCATCGTGGAGCGCGTGGCCAAGCTCAAGCGCGGGGGCAGGAAGATCCTGGTCAACACCAGCGGGATCGACGTCGCGGCCATGATCCGCGAGGAGGACCCCGCGGCCGAGGTGGCCGCCCCGCTGCAGGGCCAGGACCAGCCGCTCCTGCGGGCCTGCTGCAGCGACCGGCCCCGCCTCGGCTACGACCTCTTTCCCGGCGAGCGGACGGTGCGGCCCCACGCCTCGCCGCAGCTCCGGCCGGTGCCGCTGCTCTTCTGGGGCGTCGCCGCCGCCTTCCTGGTGGCCTTCAGCGTCAACGCCGTCCGCACCGCCGGCTTCCGCCGGGACACCGCGACGCTGCGCAGCCAGGCGCAGACGCTGGAGCAGGGCAAGAAGCAGGCCGAGGGGACGATGCAGGAGGTCGCCGCCCGCACCAAGGTGGCCTCCGACATCGCCGACTGGCTCCTGATCAGCCCGATGACCCAGGCCCTCCTCATCCAGATCAACCAGGAGATCCAGGCCGCCACCGAGGAGGGGATCAAGGAGAGCAAGCCCGTGGCCGAGGTCGGCAGCCTCTCGCTGATCCGCCAGGAGGGGCAGCCGCAGATGCGCCTCTCCATCGTGCTGAACGGCGACTCCTCCGCGGCCAACCGCGTCTTCCAGCGGATTTCCGCGCTGTTCGGCCGCCTGGGCTACAGCACGGTGGACCTGCGGGAAACCTCGGCGCCGCAGGGCTTCCGCTACGAGCACCTGGTCAACCTCCCGAAAGGAGGCGTGCTGTGAAGAGCTACACCTTCCCCGCCTTCCTCCTGCTGGCGCTGACCGGCCTGCTCGGGATGGGCGTGATGAAGAGCTTCCGGGGGGCCGGCCGCGCCAAGGCCGACCTGGCCGCCGAGCAGGCCACGGTCGCGGCCGACCGGCGCGACCTGGCGGCGGTGCAGCGCTCGGCCAAGAACGCGGCCCAGAAGGCGGTCGAATCCGACCGCTTCCTGGCCAAGTGGGACGCCGAGCTCCAGTCCGAGGCCTCGATCGAGGACATCTTCGGCCGCCTCGACACCCTCGCGGTCGGCAACCTGCTCGCGCCCTCGGGCAAGAACTTCAAGCTCAACACCAACTACTTCTTCGACGGCCGGCACCTCCCGGTGCAGAACGTGAACATCAGCGTGGCCGGCGACTTCTACCGCACGCTGAACTGGCTCGGCGCGGCGGAGAGCGCCTTCCCCCTGGCCCGGGTGGAGCAGATCAGCTACACCAACGCGGGCAACTCGCTCTCGCTCGCGGTGCAGTTCTCCTTCCCGCGCAAGTTCGACCTCAAATGAAAGCGCCCCTCGCCCTGGCCCTGAGCCTGCTCGCCGCCGCCGCCGCCCGGGGCGCGGCCGCCCCCGCCGCCCGCCCGGCGCCCGATCCCTCCGGCCGCTACAGCCTGATCGGCGACGACTACAAGCGCGCCCAGGTCCTGCCGGACAGCGCCTTCAACCCCTTCAAGATCCAGGCGGCCACCACCCTGGCGGGCAGCCGCAAGGAGGGCGCCCCGGCCACGCCCGAGTCGATCGCCGACGCGGTCGAGCACCGCCGGGTCACCGGCGTCCTCCTGGCGGACGTCCCGGCGGACAACCGGGTCATCATCGGCGACACGGTCTTCGGGGTGGGCGACCCGCTGGAATTCTTCGACAAGGACAAGGGCGCGGCCGTGCCGCTGGCCGCGGGGATGACCGTGGTCCTGCGCGAAGTGCGCCGGGACGCCCTCGGCCTCGACGTCGGCCAGGACGGGGAGAGCCCGCACCGGGTCGACTTTCCCCTCCGCACCTTCTGGCGGCCCTGAGGCGAGCGGAACCTCCCATGCCCGCGCTCGCTCCTCCTCCCCCCGGCCGGCCGCCGCCCTCCGCGCTGCCGGACGAGGAGGATCACGACTTCGACCTGGAGCGCTTCTTCGACACCTACGGCGTCGTGCCGATGCCGCTCAACGGGGTGGGGGTCCCCCTCGACCTCGTCCGCGCCTACCAGAACTGGTCGAACATGCTCTCGACCTGGCCGGAGCTCGACACCGAGCCCTGGCTGCCGGTCGGCTCGATCGGCCCGCTGCTCATCCTCGGCCACTACCGCAAGCCGCGCAAGCAGCCGGCCCTGCTGCCGGAGTGGATGTCGGGCCGGGCCCTGATCGAGGAGGCGGTCTACCGGAAGATCGCCGAGCAGCTGCGCCGGGCCCGCGCGGAGAACCTGCCCGCCGGCTACGAGCCGCCGCCCCATCCGGTGCTCCCCGCGGAGCGGCCCCAGCTCCCGGACGACCGTGCCGCCCTCCAGTTCGTCCTCGACCGGTTCATCCTCGATCCCTCGACCAAGGCCGCGGCCCGGGCCGCCGCCGAGCGGGGCACGCCCGCCGCGGAGCTGACCCTGGGGCTGCGCGAGACGGTGATGTTCCTGCGCCGCTCCGCGCCCCTGATCGACGTGCGCTACCTCGACATCCCCAAGGAGCTGCTGGAGCTCTCGCCCCAGACCACCCGCGACTACCAGGGCTTCTGCTTCCGGCGCACCACCAGCTCCTTCTTCGTCGCCTTCCCGCACGTCCCGCCGCATCCGGCCTGCGACGAATTCACGGCCATGTTCCGGGCGGAGGTGGAGGACGAGCACCGGCGGCCGATCTACTTCGTCCTCACCGACGTCGACCAGCTCAAGCAGCGCCAGCAGCAGAACCGCGCGGCGGAGGTCCGGGTCAGCGGGCCGGCTGCGGCCGAGACCGGCTCCTTCACCCAGGCGGTGGAGTTCAAGCTCACCACCGAGATGGTGCGGCGGATCGACCCCGACCGGCTCGGCACCACCGACGAGCAGCTGACGCACTGGGCCATCGGCCAGGCCATCCTGGCCAACGCCCAGGACCTGCACGTGATGTTCGAGCGCAACTCGGGGGTCTTCCGCATCAGCAAGGACGGCATCCTCCACACCCTCTACAGCTTCCCGGAGCAGCGCTGGGGGATGGTGATTGGGATCCTGCGCGACATGAGCAAGATGTCCGGCCCCTTCTTCCAGGCCGCCAGCTCCCGCTTCGCCTGCCTCTTCGACGGCTCCCCGGTGGACTTCCGGGTCGAGGCCACCCCCTTCCGCGACTTCGAGCGCCCCCAGAACATGAGCCTGCGCCTGCGCCGGATGGACGGCCGGGTGCGGACCCTGGAGGACCTGCAGATGAACGAGTCGGACCTGCGCAAGATGCGGCGGCTGATCGCCCGGCCGGACGGGATGTTCCTCTTCACCGGCCCCACCTGCCACGGGAAGTCCACCACCATCTACGCCGCGCTCAACGAGCTCAACCGGCCCGAGATCAAGATCATGACGGCGGAGGACCCGATCGAGCAGCTGATCGAGGGCGCGCACCAGGCCCAGGTGGACACGGTCAAGGGCCTGACCTTCGCCGCGCTGCTGCGCTCCTTCCTGCGCTCGGCCCCGAACATCATCCTGGTGGGCGAGATCCGCGACCCCGAGACCGCGGAGATGGCGGTGGGCGCCGCCCACACCGGCCACATGGTCTTCAGCACCCTCCACGTGCGCAGCGCCGCGGCGGTGCCGACGCGGCTGGCGGACCTGAAGATCCCGGCCGGCATGGTGGCCGACACCCTGATCGCCTGCCAGTCCCAGCGGCTGATCCGGGTCCTCTGCCCGGTCTGCAAGACCGCGACCCGGGTCGACGCCAAGACGGAAAAGACCTTCACCGACGCGGGCCTCGAGCCCCCGAAGATGATCTACTCGCCCGGGCGCGACATCGGCTGCTCCCGCTGCCAGGGCCGGGGCTACAGCGGGCTGACCGCGATCATGGAGCTGCTCGAGCCCGACGACGAGGTCTTCGAGCTGATCCGCCGCGAGGCCGGCATGCGCGCGATCGCGGCCGCGGCCGCCCGCACCGGCTTCCGGCCGCTCAAGGACCAGGCCCTCTCCCGCGTGGCCGAGGGCACGACCTCCCTGGAGGAGGCGCAGCGCAAGGTCCTCTTCACCCTCGGCTGATTTTCCACCATGCCCGCCGCCGCCCTCTGGTCCTTCCGAGTCTTCGTCATCCGCCACCGCGGCCGCAAGCGCGAGGTGGAGGTCTTCTCGCCCGCCTCCCATGTCGGGGCCCGCTTCGCCGCCGGCAAGGCGGACGACGAGGAGCTGTCCGAGAAGAAGGTCGAGGGCTTCGACCAGTGGCTGCGCTCGCGCTTCGCCCGGCGCAGCGCGACCACCAGCGAGCTGGAGAAGTTCTACAACGGCATGGCCGAGGCCTTCCACGTCGGCGCCGACTTCCGCTCCGCCCTCGACCTGGTGGCGCCGGCGGCGGAGACGCCCTACTTCCGCGGCGTGATCGCGGCCCTCTACGAGCAGAAGGGCTCGGTCGCCACCATCTCCGGCCTGATGCGGCAATTCCCCGGGGCCTTCAACCACGTCGCGGTCTCGATGATCGAGCAGGGCGAGGTCTCGGGCAAGCTGGAGCAGGTCTTCGAAAAGCTGGCGCTGATGACCCGCAACAAGCTGATGATCAGCGGCGAGATCAAGTCCGGCCTCTACTACCCGGGCTTCATCGGCGTCCTCCTGCTCATCGCGCTGATCATCGTGAACTTCATGGTGCTGCCGATGATCACCGCGAACTTCACCATGTTTCACACCAAGCTGCCGCCCGCCACCCAGGCGCTGTTCGACGGCCTGACCTTCTTCTCCACCCATCCGTACTTCGCCTTCCTGCCGCTGCTGGTGGTGGTCTGGACCTTCCTCCAGCGCAGCTGGCTCCTTTCCCGGCGGACCACCCAGCGCCTCATCGTCCGCCTGCCCAAGGTGGGCCTTCTCTTCCAGAAGGAGATCCTGGCGCGCTGCCTGCGCACGCTGTCCATGCTCTACCAGAGCGGCGTCTACCAGCGCGACGCCTTCGCCATCACCGCCAACGTCGCGGGCTACCACGACTACCAGGACTACTTCCTGGCGGTGAGCGAGCACCTCTCCAGGTCGGCCAGCCTCTACCAGGCCTTCCTGCGGGAGCGGCACCGCATCGGCAAGGTCGGCAAGTCCCTGGCCGACCAGATGAAGGTGGCCTCGGGGGCGGCCGACCCCTCCCAGCTGCTCAGCCGCATCGCGGCGCTCTACGAGGAGCAGGCCCTGCGCGACGCCAAGAACCTGCCCAAGCTGATCGAGCCCCTCCTGACCCTGATCATCCTGGGCTTCGTCGGCTTCCTGGCCGGCGCCATCTACCTGCCCAACCTCTACCTGATGGCCCACATCGCGGCCAATCCGGGCCTGGTCAACGGCCCGTAGGCGGGGGCCGAAAAATCTTTTTCCGGCGCCGCCGGGAAAGCGGGGGGGCGTGCTAGACTTGGACAGCCATGAAACCGTCCCTTTACCGCCAGCGCCTCCGGATCGCCGCGATCGCGGGACTGGGGCTGCTCTGCGCCCAGGCGGCCCTCGCCGGGGTGTCCACCGTCAGCACCACCAACTTCGCCTTCAACGGCACGGGCAAGCCGCAGTCCTACACCGTGCCCTCCGGGGCCAACTGCGTCACGATCCAGGCCTGGGGCACGCACGGCTACGTCCAGGCCTCCTACCTGGCCACCCCCGGCGCCTCCTTCTCGATCCACCTCTCGGGCAACAACGGCGGCGACACCATGGTCCAGGCCTCCAACGGCACGGTGCACGTGGCCGGCGGCACCGGCGTCTGCACCGCCGACGGCAGCCCCTTCAACGTCTCCACCGTCGCCGACTGGACCAGCGGCGGCCCCGCCTCCCCGGGCTTGGGCAAGACCTACGACGGCTACGTCGTCATCAAGGCGGCCTACGCCACCTACACCCTCACCGTCTCCGCCAGTCCGGCCTCGGCCGGCACCGTCAGCGGCGCGGGCACCTTCCCGGTCGGCACCCAGGCCGCGATCAAGGAGGCCCCCTGGAACGGCTACACCGCCGGCGGGTGGGGCGGCGCCGACGGCCTCGCCACCGCCACCCCGACCGCCGCCTCGACCACCATCGCGATGACGGCCGACCGGACCGTGGTCGCCAAGTTCGTCCCCGCCCAGCCGGTCTTCACCAGCAGCAACGCCCAGCAGACGCTGGTGGTCGGGACCCCGGTGTCCTTCCAGGTGAGCGCGACGCAGTCGCCGGTCTTCACCGCCGCCAGCCTGCCGGCGGGGCTGACCATCTCCAGCCAGGGGCTGATCACCGGCACGCCCACCGCGAGCGGCGTGTACTCCTCCATCGTCACCGCCAGCAACGACGGCGTCTCGGTGCAGGAGGCGGGCGTCCGCGCCACCCAGGTGGTCAACATCTCGAGCTCGACCCTGGGCAACAACCTCAACGTCTACGCCGGCATCCTCAGCCTCGGGGTCAACGGGATCTCGACCAACGGCTTCTGCATCGACCCCTGGCACTCCAGCGCCGAGGACCAGTGGCTGGCCTACAACTTCGAGACCCTCTCCGGCGGACCGAAGGTGGCCGACGGCATGGGCTCGGCCACCGCGCTGCAGATCGAGCAGCTCTGGCAGCAGTACTATTCGAATTCGATGAGCGCCTCCGCCGCGGCCGGCCTGCAGATCGCGATCTGGGACCTGGTGAGCGCGGCGATCGGCCCCCAGACGGGCGACGCCAGCTGGTTCACGCTCAACAGCTCGAACGACTACGGGGCGAGCACGATGATCACCTGGGTGGACGCCCACTCCGCCGCGGCCGCAGCCAACCTCTATGCGGTCAGCGGCAACGGCCAGGACTACGTCATCCAGGCCAGCGCGCTCCCGCAGCCGATCGCCGCCGCCGCCGCCGCGACCCAGATGATCCCCTTCGTGGTCTACGCCCGGCCGGCGGTGGCGAGCGCGAGCGCCACCATCCCGATCAACCAGCCCTACGCCTACTCCGTGGCGGCGACCAACAACCCGACGAGCTACAACGCCACCGGGCTGCCCGCCGGGTTGAGCATCAACCCCGGGACCGGCGTGATCAGCGGCTCCCCCAGCGTCCGGGGCACCTTCACCGTCACGCTGACCGCCGCGAATCCCGGCGCGGCGGGCACGGGCACCCTGACCCTCAACATCCTGCAGACCTATACGCTCACCATCACCTCCCCCTCGGGGCCCAACGCGGGGACGGTGACCGGGAGCGGCGTCTACTACGCCGGCGCCACCGCGCAGATCCAGGAGACGCCGGCGGCCGGCTTCGCCGCCCAGGGCTGGAGCGGGCCGGACGCGGCCGCCGTGGCCTCGCCGGGAAGCGCCTCCTCCACCATCGTGATGAGCGCCAACCGGACGCTGGTGGCCGGCTTCAATCCGATCGCCCCGGTGCTGAGCGGCGGCCCGCCCCAGATCATGCTGGTGGGCCGCGGCGTCAGCGCCCAGGTCACGGCCACCCCGGCGGCCACCACCGTCATCACCGTCGGCGGCCTGCCGCCCGGCCTCTGGTCCGCCTCCGGATCGATCGGAGGCGCCCCGACCCAGGTGGGCACCTACACCGCCACCATCACCGGCAACAACAACGGGGCGACCGCCTCCGAGCAGGCGGCGATCGCGGTCTACCCGCAGCCGGCGCTGCCCACCGTCAGCCAGACGATCAAGCAGAACCAGCCCTTCTTCTACCAGGTCGGCGCGCCCGGCTTCGGCACCACGCTCACCGCCCAGAACCTGCCGGCGGGCCTGACGATCGACCCGAACACCGGCACGGTCTCCGGGACGCCGGGGGCCACCGGCACCTTCACCATCGCCCTGGCCGAGCAGAACCCCGCGGCCTCCGCGGCGGGCTCGATCACCCTGACGGTGACGCCGACCTATACCCTGACCATCGTGAATCCGGGCGGCGGCACCACGACCGGCTCCGGCAGCTACGACGCCGGCACGGTCGTGACCGTCTCCCAGGCCGCCCAGGCCGGGTACCGCAGCGCCGGCTGGACCGGATCGGACGCCGCGAACCTGGCCAGCGCCGGGAGCGCCTCGACCACCGTGGTGATGAACGGCAACTACACCATCACCGCCGACTTCGTGCAGCAGGCGACCCTGACCATCGCGCCGGCGCAGGGCGGCACCGCCACCGGCGGGGGCACCTTCGACGTCGGCTCGGTCCAGACCATCACGGCCACCCCGAACAGCCCCTGGACCTTCGGGGCCTGGTCCGGCGCCAACATCGCCGACAGCGGCGCCGCCAGCACGACGATCACCATCACCGGGGACGAGACGATCGCGCCCAGCTTCACGGCCAACCCCGCCGCCACCATCACCGCCCCGGCGACCGCCTACTCGCTCTCGCCGCTGACGGTGAAGAGCACGGCCAGCGCGCCGGCCGACAACCTCACGCTGCACTCGATCGAGTGGCTCTCCCCCGACGGCACCTGGACGGTCAGCGCCACCGCGGCCTCGGGCGGCGAGGACGACCGCAGCTACGGCATCACCTTCCCCTCGGCCGGAGTCTGGACCGTGCGCGCCGGCGCCAGCACCGACGGCGGCCAGACCTGGTTCTACAGCCCTTCGCAGCAGATCACGGTCAGCCCGGGCATCGCCGACTACGTCGTCGAGACGATGGCGGTGCCGGCGGCGAACATGACCGACTGGTTCAACCCCTCCCCGGTGGCGCAGCGGACCTACCAGGTCCAGCACGTCAACCAATGATCCGAGGCTTTGGTTAGAAGCTCACGGTGTGCAGGTCGAGGCGCGCCGCCTTCGGGCG
>DASZWO010000034.1:0-70973 GCA_035546595.1 Opitutaceae bacterium | reverse complement strand
AGAAACCCCCGGAAGGGTTTCCGGGGGTTTCAAATTGGGTGCAGGGGCTGGATTTGAACCAGCGACCTTCAGGTTATGAGCCTGACGAGCTACCAGGCTGCTCCACCCTGCAATCTTGGGAGAGTCAGAATCGCCTGGGCCGGGCCCCGTGTCAACTATTGGTTGAAGACCTTTTGAACGTCCCCGACCTTCTTTTGGAACTTGCCCGCCACCTGCTCGTCCTGCCCCCGGGACTGGAGCTCAGGGTTGTTGGTGATCTTGCCGGCCTGTTCCTTCACTTTGCCTGAAAGATCGCGGGCGTGACCCTCGACCTTGTTCTGCGTGCTGGGTTTCATGTTCATGCCCCTTGGACCCAGGCGGCAGAGCGGCTGTTCCCGCCAGCTGCGCGTGCGGGTCCATCGGAGTTCCGCCCCTGTCAGGCCCGGGGTTTCCCCGGATGAGTGGTTTTGGCGCCTCCCAAGGCTGCGGGCTCGCCCGCGGGCCCGTCGATCTTCCGGCGGGAGAATACACGAGCCGCCGCTTCGGGAGTTACGGGATGAAACCGCGCCGTATAAATCGATCGGCGATCCAGCGCCCGCGTGGTGAGCGAAGAAAGGGAGACCGCCAGCATGAGCGGAACCAGGACCGGCTGCACCTGCCGGGTGAGCTCTATCATCAGCAGAAGCCCGGAAACCGGTCCGCCCATTGCGGAGGCCAGGAATGCGCCGGCCCCGACGATGGCGCAGGCGGCTGGATGGATGGTTGAAAAAAACGGAGAGACCAGCGCGCCGAGCAATCCCCCCAGCAGCGCCCCACACGTCATTGTGGGCGTAAAAAGGCCGCCGGGGATGCCGCTGCGCACGCAGCCGGCGGTCGCGGCCATCTTGAGGAAGGGGAGAACCAGCAGGAGCCCGAGGCCGATCTGGTTGGCGTAGGCCCGCTCGACCAGCTCCTTGCCGTTGCCGAGCAGCTGCGGCAGCTCGGTCGCGGCGAATCCGAGCGCCGCCAGCGTCAGAATGGGGGCCAGAATAACCCATGGGCCTTCAACCTTCTTGCGGTCCGCCCAGCCGATCAGCCCGATGTATCCGGCGGCCGCTACGCCCAAAATCGGGCCGGCCAGCGCCGAC
Source organism: Opitutaceae bacterium (assembly GCA_035546595.1). Lineage (GTDB taxonomy): Bacteria > Verrucomicrobiota > Verrucomicrobiia > Opitutales > Opitutaceae > Palsa-1447. Next base: position 69,867 of record DASZWO010000034.1, on the reverse strand, counting down.
CAGACAACTAGGGCGAAAGGCGATGCGTCGACATTCACCGAATACACCGGCTGGTTGGGCAGAAGCAGCCACGAGGCCGCCGTCCCGAGCAGCGCGGCGACCAGGGCGGGCACGACCTGCGGTATCGCAAGGGTTCCGAGCAGCACCTCCGAGGCGAAGAGCGCCCCGCCGAACGGAACGTTGTACGCCGCTGCGATTCCGGCGCCCGCGCCGCAGGCCAGGACTAGCCGGCGCTGGTGAACCGTAAGGCTGGCCCAGTCCCCCAGCCGGGACCCGAGACAGGCTCCGCTTTGCTTCACCGCGCCTTCCCGGCCAAGGGACGCCCCCATGGCCACGACTAGGATCGAAAGCACGGCGCTGCCCAGTGTGCGGAAGAACGGGATTCGGCCGGTGCCCTTCCAGATGGCTTGGGAGAGATCCCCTCCGTGTCCCTTCGCCCACCGCAACATGAGCACCCGCCGGCCCAGACCGGCAAGGATGCCGGCACCCACCAGGATGGCCACGCGGCGCCCGGCCGAAGCATGCTGGACGGCGGCGATAAAATCCTGCTCCTGGGTTCCCCCGCCCCAGGCGGCGCCCTCGACCGCGTAGAGGAGCCGCATGAGGAGCCCGCCTGCCAGGCCGGCCCCCGTGCCGGTGGCCACGATCACCGCCCAAAAGCGCAGGGAAAGCCGCGGAGCGGGCAGGTTGAGGTTCGGCTGGGGCGAAAGCATCCGGGGAATGCCTCCTCCTTGGACATAAGAACGGCCCCCCGGTGTCAACCGGCGGGCCCCCCGCTTTTCGGAAGGCGCGCTCAGAAAGCGGCGCCGACGCTGCTACCGGTCCGGCTGGAAGCTCGCGAGGCGCGGGCCTTTCCCGCCTCGCCGCTGGTCCCAATCGCAGTGGCCGCCTCCGAACTCTCCGGTGCCTTTCCACTGCCCGGAAGCAACTCCACCACGACAACGTTCCCATTCCCGCCGGATCCCGCCAAGCTCGCATTCGAGCCGCGGGCCGCCCGCCGGTTGGGGTCGTTGGTCGCGTTCAGCGCGACATTGTCGATATTCGAGACGTTCAGGCCCGGGTTCGCGCCACTGCCCGCGCCAATCGCAGCATCGCCGGAAGTGGCGCCCGACTTCCCCCCTTCGCCGGAAGTCAGCCCGGGATTGGCGGTGTTGGCCGAACCGGGAATATCGTTCGTCGCGATGGCCGATGTGTCGCCGGCCGCGCTAGCGGTGTTGCCGACGGCCACCACCACATCGCCGGCGGCGGATGCGGTTTCGGCGCCGCTCGCAGGGCTGCCGGCATTCGCGCCGGCGCGGGCAACATCGGCGGCCGCGTTGGCGGGAGCCTGCGCCGTGGTCGTGGCGACGCCGGCCGCATTCGTGGCCGCGTCGGCGGCCGATACCGCATTGCCGGCATTCGACGCGGTAGCGGCCATGTGGGCGGCATCGGCCGCCATGTTTGCGGCGGCGCCGGCACGGGTGCCCGCATTGGCCGCAATCGTAGTAGCGGTGGCCCCGGCGTTGGCAGCATTGGCCGCAGCATTCGAGGCATTGGCTGCGTTGGCCGCCGCACCGGTCGACGCCTGGGTCGCCTTCACCGCGGCAGCGGAAGCGTTTCCGGCCGCAACTGCGGCATTGGCGGCGTTGCTCACGGCGGCGCCCACGGCCGAGGCGGCATTGCTGGCGCTCGATGCGTTTGCGGCGACGTTCGCGGCATTGGTCGCACCGATCGCGGCAGCGCCGGCCCGGGCGCCGGCGTTGGCCGCAGTGGCTGCAGCGGCTCCGGCGTTGGCGGCCTTGGCCGCGGCATTCGATGCGTTGGCCGCATTAGCCGCCGCGCTGGTCGATGCCTCGGTGGCTTTCGCGGCGGCGGCGGCGGCGTTACCCGCGGCGGCCGCGGCATGCGCCGCTTGGGCCGCACCCACTGCCGCCCCGGCGGCATGGCTCGCGGCGGTGGCGGCGTGTGCCGCAGCGCCTGCCGCATTAGCGGCATTCACCGCCGCATTCACCGTCCCATTGAGCGTTGCGCTGAGCGCACCTGGAGGTGCCGCCCGCCCCGATCCCGCGAGGCCGGAAACCATCCCGACCGCCAGAATTTTTTGGATGATATTCATAGAAATGGCTGTGGTCCCCCGAGAAATAGACCCGCCGGCGCGGAAGAACGTGCCTCCGAGACGCCCCTTTACGCATTATCGGGGGAGGTGGCGCCCGTGGAACCGGGGCGGGCCCGGGGCCGCCCGCGCGCGCCAAAAGACAAACGGCCCCGCCGGATCGCGCGCGGAGCCGTTTGCCCGATCCGTCCGGTGCGCGCTTAGAACGCGGCGCTGACCCGGCCGTTTCCGCTCAGGCTGGCAGAGCCCGACGCGCGATTGCCGCCGGCGCTACCCGCAGCCTCCGCCGTGGTGCTCGCCCCGGCGGCCGCGTTGCCCTTCGAGCGATCCGCGCCGGCGGCGGTCGCGGCGCTATTCTGCGCGTCCACCGACGCTCCGGCATGACGGGTCGCCGCATCCGCCGCGACCCCGTTCTGGGCCGCGTTGGACGCGCCCGATCCCGCGTCGGAGGCGCTGGTCGCGCTATTGGCGGCGGCTCCGGCGGATAGCGCGGCGTCGCCGGCGCGCGACGCATTCGCCGCGGTATTGGCGGTGTTGCCCGCGCCGGCCGCTGCATTGCTCGCGTTGGACGCCGCGATTCCGGCGCTGGCGGCACCGGCGGCGTTAGCGGCAGCGTTCGAGGCATTGGCGGCATTGGCCGCCGCGTCGGTCGATGCCCGCGACGCGTTCGTGGCCGCGGCGGATGCGTTGCCCGCCGCGTTGGCGGCATTGGCAGCGCCGGCCGAGGCATCCGTGGCGGCCGTGGCGGCGGTCGCCGCCTGGGCCGCGGCGCCGGCCGCGTTCGCGGCGGTCACCGCGGCATTGGCCGCGCCGTTGAGGGTCGTGTTCACGGTCGCCGAGAGCTGGGCGTAGGCCCCGGTGCCCGCAAGGGACGAAACCACGCCCAGGATGAGGATCTTTTGATGAGTAGTCATAGGTGTATCCTTTCGAAGCGATAGACCTGAGGCTCGGAAGCGCCGTGCCTGGGGGGATGCCCTTTGCGAGGCTCAGGGAACGCCCGCAGCCGCTTAGGGTTAAGCCCCCTGGACGCGCTCTGAAGCTATTGGACGCCAGCGGCCTGCAATGCGCTGCGGGCGCGCTCCAGATTCGCGCGAATTGCGGCATTGGCCGGCTCTGCCCGGAGGACCGTCTCGTACTGCTCGACCGCCTCAGGCAGCCGGCCCTGGAGCCAAAGAAGGTTGCCGAGGTCGGCATGGGCTTCGGTCCGCCCCGGGTCGAGCTGCAGGACTTCCTCGCAGGCGGCCTCGGCCTCCGGCAGCCGGCGCTGCCGGGCCAATTCCGGCACCGAATAGAGGAGCGCACGGACCAGGTTGCTGCGGACATCGGCCGCGGTCGGGTCGAGCCGCAGGGCCGCGCGGTAGCTTTCGACCGCCTCCGGCAGCCGGCCCGAGCGCGCCTGGACATTGCCCCGTTCGTCCAGGGCGTCCGGGCTGTCCGGCTGCAGTTGGAGCGCCCGGTTGAAATCAGCCTCGGACTCGGGGAGGCGCCCGAGATTCATCAGCGCCAAGCCGCGGTTGTAATAGGCCTCGGGGAGATCCGCGCGGACGGCCAGCGCCTTTCCGTAATAGTCGACCGCCGCGGCATAGTCGCCCGCTTGCGCCCGGCACCGGCCGAGATCGACATCGGCCATCCACGCCCTGGGATTCTCCCTCAGCACCGAGGACCAAAGGACCTGCTCGTCCCGGAAGCGGGCGGCGTCCGAATGGGTCGTCCAGGCCAGGGCCAGGCCGATTGCCGCGAGGACGATCCATCCGACACGGCGCGGGCCCAGCCGGCCCAGCGCCGCCGCCGCCAGTCCGGCGACGCCGAGGAGGGAGAGGTACGCGAAATGGTCGGCCACCCAGCCGACGTGCATGTAGGACATGGGCAGAAAGCCGAGCACCGGCAGCAGGTTGAGCAGAAAGAAACCCAGGCCGAAGATCGTGGCCCGGCCCCAGGCCTTGCCGCGCTGCGTCCAGAGTCCGGCCGCGAACAGCGCCAGGGCCGCAAAAGGAATCCACTGCGCCAGCCCCGGCGAGGCGACCTCCCAGGGGGCATACATCGGATGCAGGCCGAGCGGCAGCAGGCACTTTCCGAGATAGAACCAGACCGCGAAGCCGGCCACCACCAGGTGGGGGCCAAGGCCGTGCAGCGGAACCGCCCACTGCGCCAGGGCGCGGTGGTACTGAAAGGAAACCGTCACCAGGCCCAGCAGGAGCGAAAGGCCGAAGAAGGGCAGCGAGGCCCGGACATCCTTCCGCCGTAGGCGGCCCCGCCGCCACCAGGCATAGAGCAGGATGGCGCCCGGAAACATCACCACCGAGCTCTTGCTGAGGAGCGCGAGGGCGAATCGTCCCACCGCCATGCCGTAGCAGCGCCGCGAGCGCGGTCCCGCGGAAAGGTCGAAGCCCACATAGGCGTTGGCGGCCCCGATCAGGAAGACCTCGGAGAGCACGTTCTTGAATTCGGCGATCCAGGCCACCGACTCGACCGCCAGCGGATGCAGCGCGAAAAGGAGCGCGCCGGCCTCGGGAAAGGCGACCCCTAGCCGCCGCAGCAGCCGCAGGAAAAGCAGGGCCGCGAGCAGGTGCAGCCCGAGGCTGACCAGGTGGTAAGGCAGCGGATGGTTGCCCCAGGAGTGCCAGAAGATCCACTGCAGCGAGCTCTTGAGGGGAAAGTAGTCCGGCCCCGCCTGCCCGAGCCAGATCCGCGCCAGACCGTGCGGATCGCGCAGGACGGGGTTCTGCGGAATCTCCGCGACGTCGTCCCAGAGGAAAGGCCCCTTCAGCGCCGGCCAGTAGGCCCAGAGGCCGGCCAGGCCGACCAGCGCCGCGAGGCCGAAATCGGACCGGGCGGCGGAGACGCGGGGGGAAGGAACGGGCATCGGTTTACCAAAGGCGCTTCCACCCTCCGGAACGAACCAAAAGGCGCGCCGCGGCTAGGGGGCCGTCGCGGCGGAGGCGCGGGAGAGGTCGTTGTCGGTGAGCAGCAGCGAGGCGGGCCTGGGGCTGCCGGTCTCGAGGAAGGTCCCCGTGCCGGCGGCCGCGCGGCTGTCGCGCAGCCAGATGGAATCGGACCGGGCCAGCCGGACGACCGGGGCCCCCGCCACGGGGGTGTCCGAGCCGACATCGTCGAGGACGAGGTTGTGGACCTGGTCGAAGGCGAAGGCGCTTCCGCTCGTCGCGCTCACCCGCACGTGGTGGAGTTCGATCCCGTCCGCGTGGTCGCACAGGAAGCCGACCTTGCCGGTGGCCGAGATGTCGGTGAAGCGCAGGCCCTCGATCGCCTTCTCGGCCAGGCCCTGGATGCTCGCGACCTGGTTGGCGTTGATGACGGTGACGTTGCTCACCGCGATGTTGCGGAAGACCGGCGTCCGAACCGAAAGCGGCTCGGGCGGGAGGTTGCGGGTGTAGAGCGTCGTGATCTCGATGGCCTGCTTGCGGATGTTCTCGAGCACGAAGTTGCTGATCCGGACGTTCTCGACCACGCCGCCGCGGCCGCGCTGGCTCTTGATCCGCAGGCCCGTGTCCGTGCCCTTGCCGACGATGTTGGTCGCCGCCACGTCGCGGATGTCGCCGGAGGTCTCGCTGCCGATGACGATGCAGCCGTGGCCCTCGTACATCGTGCAGTTGGTCACCACCACGTGCTCGGTGGGCCGGCCGATCCGGCGGCCGTCGGCGTCCTTGCCCGACTTGATCACGATGCAGTCGTCGCCGGTGCGGAACCAGCAGTCGGAAATCCGCACGTCCCGGCAGGAATCGACGTCGATGCCGTCGGTGTTGGGGCCGTCGGAAAGGAAGGTCACTCCATGGACCGTGATGTTGTCGGAGTAGAGGGGGTGGAACATCCACATCGGCGACTCCGTGATGGTGACGCCGTCGATCACGAAGTTCTGGCAGTTGTCCGGCTCGATCAGGGAGGGCCGCAGGAACTCCGCCGCCACCTTGAAGTCGTCGCGCGAGAGCTTTTCGCCCGCCTGGACCCGCTCCATGATCCCGCCCTTGCCGCGGTAGGCCTGGCCGCCCGCGCGGGCCGCCGCCAGCTGGGCGGGGTCGACCCGGACTCCGGCCGGGGCGCGGCCCCAGGCCCGCCACCACCAGTTCCTGCCCTGGCCGTCGAGCGTGCCGCGGCCGACGATGGCGATGTTCTGCTTATGGTCGGCGTGGATCAGCGGGGCGTGGGTGTAGGCCGTGGTGTCCTCCCAGCGCGAGGCGACCAGCGGGGAATCCGCCGGATTCGGGCTGTAGAGCAGGGCGGAGCCGGCCTCGAGGTCGAGGGTGATGTTGCTTTCCAGCTCGATCGAGCCGGTGAGGTAGCGGCCGGCCGGGACGACGATCGTGCCGCCCCCGGCGGCGTGAGCCGCGGCCACCACCCGGGCAAAGGCCGCCGTGTCATTGGTCACGCCGTCGGGCACGGCGCCGTAATCCAGGACATTGAAGGGGCCGTGGCCGGCGGAGGCGGACGGCGGGGAAGAAATCGGGGTCTGGCAGCCGGCCAATCCCAGGAGCAAAAGCGGCAGCAACGGCAATAGGGGTTTCATTGCGGGGGGAGGAGCCCATTTTAGACACGTGTCTGAGTCAAGGCCGGAGCCCGCCTTCTGCGTTGACCCTGCCGCTCCCGCCAGGGAATTTGGGAGCGCGGCATGCCCAATTCGGGTAAACCCCCCAAGACACCGGCCCCCAAGCCGCCCGTACGCAACGCCCGGGTCATCCGCTCGACCGCGGACTTCGCGCGCTACGTGGGGCTGGCGCGCACCACCGTCTCCCGGGTGCTCAACGGCCACCCCGGGCTGAAGACCCAGACCGTCGAGCGGGTGCAGAAGGCGATCGAGGAGACCGGCTTCACCCCCAACGCCTACGCCCTCCACCTCAAGGGCAAGCGCACCGCCACCGTCGGGATCTGCATGGAGAACCTCCTGACCGCGCCGGCCGTGCTCAAATTGGCGGCGCTGCAGCGGCGGCTGCGCGAGCGCAGCCACTCCTCGCTGATCGAGGTGCTGCCGCCCGGAGGCAGCCGCGAGGTCATCCGCCACTTCCTATCCATGCGGGTGGACGCGGTCGTCTTCATCGGCCACTTCATCGAGGAGGAGATCTCCCAGCGGGTGCACGAGCTCGCCACCAACGACACCCCGCACCTGGTGATCGACCAGCTCGGCATCCCCGAGACCGACACGGTGGCGCTGGACCGGGTGCGCGGCATGCGCGACGTGATGGCCCACCTGCTCGACCTCGGGCACACCTCCTTCGGGCTCCTGGCGATCAACGGCCTCACCCGCTCTGTCCGCGACCGGCTCTCCGGGATCGAGACCGAGCTCCAGGCCCGGGGGCTGACGATGGCGGACTGCACGCTCTCGCTCGACCACCTCCACGTCCGCGACAACGACTTCAAGTACGGCCGGGCCCTGGCCCTGAGCTTCGTGGAGGAGAAGCAGCGGCCCACCGCCTACGTGGCGCTGAACGACGAGGTGGCGATCGGGGCCATGCACGGCTTCCAGGCCGCCGGCCTGCGGGTGCCGCAGGACGTCTCGGTCGCGGGCTTCAACAACCAGGAGATCTGCCTGATGCCCACCCCGATGCTGACCAGCGTCGACCAGCAGGTGCCGCAGACCGTCGACGCCGCCGTGGACCTCCTGCTGGCCCAGATCGGGCATCCGCGGAAGCCGCACCCGCTGGTGCACATGGTCTCCCCGGCGCTGGTGGTCCGGGACTCGACCGGACCGGCCCCCAAAACCGCCTTGGGCCTGAAGCGATAGGGTGCTAGGTTGGGGCCGTGCGGATCGGCGCCCACGAACTCTCCTCGCCCCTCTTCCTCTCCCCGCTGGCGGGCTACACCAACCTGCCCATGCGCCTGACGCTGCGGGAGCTGGGCGGGCTGGGCTGGGCCACCACCGACCTGGTCAACGCCCGCTCGCTGCTCGAGCGCAACCCGACCGCGCTCAAGCTGGCGGCCACCTGCCCGGAAGACAGGCCGCTGGCCATCCAGCTCTTCGGCAGCGTGCCGGAGGAGATGCGCGATGCGGCCGTGCTCTGCCAGGAGCTAGGCGCCCAGGCGGTGGACATCAACATGGGCTGCCCCGTGCGCAAGGTGACCCAGGTGGGCGGGGGCTCGGCGATGATGACCGAGCTGGCGAGAACCGCGCGCCTGGTCGAGGGCATGGTGGCGGCGGTCCGCATCCCGGTCACGGCCAAGATGCGCCTGGGCTGGGACGACGAGAACCTGACCGCGCCGGACCTGGCGCGCGCGCTGGAGGGGGCGGGCGCGGCGGCGGTGTTCGTCCACGGCCGCACCCGCGCCCAGGGCTTCTCCGGCGCCGTGAAGCTGGAGGGCATCCGGGCGGTGGTGGGCGCCGTGCGCTCCATCCCGGTGATCGGCAACGGCGACGTCACCACGCCCGAGGGCGCGAAGCACATGATGGCGGCCACCGGCTGCGCCGGCGTCGGAATCGGCCGCGGGGCCTTCTATGATCCGTGGATCTTCCGGCGGACGGAGGCCTTGCTCCGGGCCGGCGAGGCGCCGCCGGAGCCGGATTTCGCGGAGCGGCTGCGGGTGCTGCGCCGGCACTTCGACCGGTACGTGGAATTCTACGGGGAGGAGCGCGGCGCGCGGCTCTTCCGCAAGGTGGCGCCGTGGTACGCGAAGCGGTTCGGGCCGGCCAAGCCCTTCAAGACCGCGATCGTGACGATCGCCTCCCGGGCCGACTTCGAGCGCGTCCTCGCGGGGTACCTCGCCTGGCGGGCCCCCTTCTGCGACGAGCGGGGCGAGCTGCTGCCCAAGTACCAGCCCGCGCCGCTCACCCCCTCCTTCCTCCGGGCCCCCGGCGAGCCTGAGCCGGAGGGCATCCCCGTCCCGAAGGGGCCGGTCGAGGTCTGGTAGGGGCAAATTGGCTGGCCGAGGGAACGATCGGTCCCCAGGCTGTCTCACTCAACCCATGCTGAAACGTCTCGCCCCCCTCTCCTGCGCGCTGCTGCTCCTGGCCACCCCCGGCTGCCTGTTCCACCGCAAGAAGGTGGTCAAGGAGCCGAAGCCCAGCCCCAACATTTCCACGGAGGTCGAGACCCAGTTCGAGCAGCGGTGGGAAGAGAAGCGCACGGGCGACCTGGTGGCCGCCGGGATGGGCCCCGACGCCGCCAAGGCCCAGGCCGAGGCGGAATTCAAGCAGAAGTACGCCTACGCGCAGCCGGCCCCGCCGAAGAAGAAGAAAAAGTAGGAGCCGGTCACTGGACCCGCTCGATCTTCAGGAGCTCAATCTCGAAAATCAGCGCCGAATCCGGCGGGATGTTGGGACGCTGGCCCGTCGTGCCGTAGGCGAGCTCGGAGGGGATGACGACGAGGCGCTTCTCGCCGACCTTCATGGTCTCCATCGTCTGGTCCCAGCCCTCGATCACCGAATAGCGGTCCACCCGGAAGGTGAAGGGGTTGTTCGGATCCTGCACCTTGTCGAAGACGTGGCCGTTCAACAGTTTGCCCACGTAGAGCACGAAAACCTTGTCGCCGGGATTCGGCGGCTGCCCATGGCCCTGCCGCTCGATGACGTACCGGATGCCGGTGCTGGTCTTCTTGGCGTTGGGCCAGGTCTTCTCGACGTAGGCCACCTCGTCGGGCGAGAGGCGCTCGCGCTGGGCGCGGAGGGCGGTGGGCAGGAGCAGGACGCAGGCCAGGGCGGCGAAACCAAAGGTACGCATGGCGGGAATGGGCGGTTCCATTGCGCCCCGAAGTCCGGAAAAAATCAATACCGCATCGCCGGGTGCGCCGCGATGCGCGCCATCGCCGCGCGCAGCAGCGTCTTCCCCGGCTCCATCCGGTGCCAGGGCGAGGCGCCGGAGGGGTGCGGCAGGGGCACGCAGTCGGCGGAGCGGCCGTGGTACCTGATGGCGAAGGCCTTCCCAATGCAGTCCTGCAGGGGGGCCGGCGGAAGGAACTGCCCGATGGCCAGCTTGCCCACCGGCAGCACCAGCTCGGGCTCAAGCAGCTCGAACTCCTGCCGCAGCCAGTGGCCGCAGGCGGCGATCTCCTCCGGCCCGGGGACCCGGTCGCCGCCCTCCGGCCGCTTGCCCGGAAAGCAGCGGCAGACCGCCGCGAAATAAATCCGGTCGCGGACCTGCTCCTCCGACCAGCCCAGCCCCTCCTGGAACCAGCGGAAGAGGGTCCGCCCGGCGGTCCAGGCGAAGGGCCGGCCGAGCTTGGGCTCCTTGTCCCCCGGAGCCTGGCCCACCAGCAGCACCCGGCTGGCGACGGGCCGGCCGACCACGACCGGGCGGTGCATCCCCGGGCAGCGGCGGCAGGCCAGCAGGCGGCCGAGATGGCGTTGGACGGAGGCGGCGGAGGCGGGCACAAAAAAACGGAGACCCGAAGGTCTCCGTTCTGCAATGAAATCCTGAAAGGAGGATTAGTACCGGCGATCGCGGTCGCCGCGCCCGCCGCCACCGTAGCCGCCGCGGCGTTCGCCGCCGCCGCCGCCGCCGCCACCGTAGCCGCGGCCGCCGCCACCACCGCCGCCGCCGCCGAAGCCGCCGCCGGAACGCTCTTCCTTAGGACGGGCCTCGTTGACGGTGAGCTGGCGGCCGCCGAATTCGACGCCGTTGCTCTTTTCCGCCGCGACCTTGGCCTCGTCGCCGGTGCCCATGGTCACGAAGGCGAAGCCGCGCGGGCGGCCCGTCATGCGGTCCATGGCGACGTAAACGTCGCTCACGGTGCCGAACTGGCTGAAGTGCGTACGCAGCTCGTCCTCGGTCGTCTTAAACGACAGGTTGCCGACGTAGAGTTTGGAATTGCTCATCTGATAATTTCGTAGAGCCACCGTCCGCTGCCAGTCCGTTCCCACTGTTGGGTTTCGAAATCATCACTTAAGCAATAAGCTCAGCCAACGACTCACCAGAAGCTGTCACCAAAACGCTATCTCTAACGAGGCGCACACAGACGCAGAGGTCTGATGTTAACGCAAGTCTAATCGCAAGTTGCCAAAATCAGCCCTTGAGGTGGGCCAAATGGCCCCGGATCCACGTGCCGAGGAAGGCCTTTTCGTACCGCAGGGGATCCTGGTTGTCCAAAGTCGGCTGGAGGTCGAAGTCCATGTCGGTGTCGTTCTCCGAGCCCTGCTTCAGCACCTTGCCGGCCGGGTCGGTCACGCTGTAGCTGAACTTGAAGCGCGGGGGATAGATCGGCTTCACGATCCGGACGTCGTCCCACTGGGCGCCGTGCCAGGGCTCGAATTCCCCCGCCAGGTCGATGTTGGTGAAGGTCATCGCCAGATGGTAGCCCGGGGGGAGCAGCCGGTCCCCCAGCTGCACGATGTAGTCCTTGATCTGCCGGAGGATGCCGTCCCGGCCGGCGTCGGTCGGGTAATAACGGTCCTTCACATCCGTGAATTTTTCCGGATGGACGAAGGTGACCGTGGTGCGCTGGGGCGCGTCGGCCGCGGCGGAGGCGGGAGCCGGGGGGCCCGCCGCGATCAGCGCGAGGGCTGCGGCGAAAAAGGCCGTTTTCATAGTGGAAAGCGGTTGGAACCGCTGGGAAAATACTAACACAAAAGGGTTCCAAAGCCAGCGTGGCTGGATGACCATTTTGTTACCCAATGGGCGCTCCCCTCTTCGACTGGCTCTCCTCCCGCGCCGCCGGGGTCCTCCTCCATCCCACCTCGTTTCCCGGGCACCAGGGCGTCGGCACCTTCGACCGGCAGGCCGAGCGGTTCCTCGACTTCCTCCAGGCCGCCGGAATGCAATACTGGCAGCTCTGCCCCCTGGGGCCGACCGGCTACGGCGATTCCCCCTACCAGTGCTTCTCGGCGTTTGCCGGCAACCCCTACCTGATCGACCTGGGGGACTTCGCGCAGCGGGGCCTGCTCCGGGCCGATGAAATCGCCCCGCTGCAGAAGCTGGACGCCCAGCGGGTCGACTACGGCGGACTGTACCGCCTGAAGTGGCCGCTGCTCCGCCAAGCCTATGACCGTTATCTCGCCGCCGGCCAGCCCGCGCTCGGCGACGAGAGCTTCGCCATCTTCAAGCAGCGCCAGGCGGGCTGGCTCGAGCCCTACGCCCAGTTCCAGGCGCTGAAGGCCGCGCAGGGCGGCCAGGCCTGGACCTCCTGGCCGCAGCGCCTGCGGGTCTACGCCCAGGCCCAGGGGGCGCCCGAGCGCCGCCAGCTCGAGCCGTCGATCGACGCCCAGCGGTTCTACCAGTATGCCTTCGCCGCCCAGTGGCGGAAGGTGCGGGCCGCCGCCGCCCGGCGCGGCATCTCGATCATCGGCGACCTCCCGATCTTCACCGCGGGCGACTCCGCGGACGTCTGGTCCAACCCCGACCTCTTCGAGATCGACCCGAAGAGCGGCCAGCCCGGAGCGGTGGCGGGGGTTCCGCCGGACTATTTCTCGGCCGACGGCCAGCTCTGGGGTAACCCGCTCTACCGCTGGGAGCGGCACGCCGCCGACGGCTTCGCCTGGTGGCACCGGCGCCTCGCTTCCTGCTTCGACCTGTACGACGTGGTGCGGATCGACCATTTCCGGGGCTTCGACGCCTACTGGCGGATTCCCCTGCCCGCGGCCAACGCGCGCGGGGGCAAGTGGATGCCCGGGCCCGGGCTCAAGTTCTTCCAGTCGCTGCAGCAGGCCTTTCCCGCGGCCAAGATCATCGCCGAGGACCTCGGCGTCATCACCGAGTCGGTGACCGAGCTGCGCCGCGCGGCCGGCCTGCCGGGGATGGCGATCCTGCAGTTCGCCTTCGGGGGCGAGGCCGACAATCCCTACCTCCCCCACAACCTCGACCCGGTCAGCGTGATCTACTCCGGGACGCACGACAACGACGCCACCCTCGGCTGGTACGCCACGGCCGACGAGAAGACCCGCGACCACGTCCGGCGCTACCTCCGCGTCGGCGGCCGGGAGGTCGGCTGGGACTTCGTCCGCGCGGCCTACGCCTCGGTCAGCCGCCTGGCCGTGCTCCCCCTCCAGGACCTGCTCAGCCTGGGCTCGGAGGCGCGCTTCAACTTCCCCGGCAAGCCCGAGGGCAACTGGCAGTGGCGCTACACCGAGGCGCAGCTCGACGCCCTGGCCTCGGGCAGCGCGCCCTATCTCCGCGACCTCGCCGGCCTCTACGGCCGGGCGGCGGAGAAGCCCGGCCAGGGCTGAGGCGAGGCGATGTTCCCCAACCTCCTGCGGCTCATCACCCGCAAGCCGCCGGCGAGCTACGACCGCAGCTTCGTCGAGGAGGTCCGGGTGCCCCGGGAGCGGCGGCGGCGCAATCCCAAGATCGACCGGCTCTTCGCCGTCGGCTGGATCCTGGTCGCGCTCAAGACGGCGTTCGTGATCTGGGCGGTGCCGCGCTACCACATTCCCTTCAGCGCGATGTGGGTGGTGATCCCGACGCTCATTTTTGCTGCGCTCTGCACCGCGCTGTATTATTGGAGGCGGTGATCCCGGCCCCATGAAGAAGAAACCGCGCAGCCTCACGGTTTATTTCGCCGCCGAGCTTTTCAACCTCAAGCACCTGATCGGCAACGCCTATCTGGCGGAGGCCATCTTCGAGAAGTCGCACGGGCGCTACCTCTGCGAGCTCCCCCAGGACTACGAGCCGCGCGGCACCACCCCCAAGGCGGTCCGCGACCAGGACATCCGCATGCTCCTGGCCTGCGACCTGGCGCTCTTCAGCTTCGACGGCACCGAGCTGGACAGCGGCACGGTGGTCGAATTCCTCTTCGCCAAGTTCGCCGACATCCCGGCGGTCGTCCTGCGCAGCGACACCCGCTCCGGCGGCCCCGGGCGCTCCGAGCCCTGGAACCTGATGGCCAGCTTCTACCCCCGGACCGCCACGGTCGTGGCCGACGGACTCGAGGCCTACCGCGCGATCATGAAGAAGCGCCACCGCAAGCTGGACGAGATCATCCGCCTGGCGGGCCAGCACAGCTCGGCCGACGCCCAGCGGATGTGCGACGAGATGGCCACCGCCTGCGTGCGGGCCCTCGACCGCGTGCGCGAAATGGAGCCGGTCATGCCCCGCCACCTGCGCCAGGAGGTGTACAACTGGCTGTCCCTCATGCCCGGCCTGCACGGCAAGGAGAAGACGCTGCGCAAGGAGTTCGAGCGCTACCTGGAGCGCAAGGTCGAGCGCGACCTGCTCTGATTCCCATGGTCCATGTCCTGCAGCACCCGCTCGCGGCGCACATCGTCACCCATCTGCGCGACCGCACCACCAAGCCCGCCACCTTCCGCACGCTGGCCTACCAGCTCACGCTGCTCCTCGCGGTCGAGGCGACCCGCGACCTCAAGACCGAGCCCCGCGCGATCGAGACGCCCCTCGAGCCCCACACCGGGCATGTGCTGGCGCACCAGCCGCTGATCGTCATCCCCATCCTCCGCGCCGGCCTCTCGATGGTGCAGCCTTTCGTCGACATCTTCCCGGACGTGGCGATGGGCTCGATCGGCCTCGAGCGCGACCATGAGACGGCCCGGGCGCGCAGCTACTACCAGAAGCTCCCGCCGGTCGCGGGGCGGCGGGTGATCGTGGTCGACCCCATGCTGGCCACCGGCGGCTCCGCCGTCCTGGCGCTCGACCTGATCCGGCGCGAGCGCCCGGCCGACCTCAGGCTGGTCTGCATCGTCGCGGCGCCGGAGGGCATAAAGGCGGTGGAAACCCAGCATCCCGGCGTCGAGATCTTCACCGCCGCGGTCGACCGCGGGCTGAACGCGCGCAAGTACATCCTCCCCGGCCTGGGCGACTTCGGGGACCGGCTCTACGGGACCTAGACCTCGTCCGGCACGACGTAGGGCGGGCGGTAGGACCGGGTCAGCAGGGCGTTGGCCGCGGGATTGCCGACGCAGCTCTGGCTGGCGGCGTCCAGCTGCAGCGGGCAGCCGAAGGTCGCCGGGGTCTTCCCCAGGTCGACCTCGTTGGCGCGGAGGTGCTCGAGCATCCGCCCCGCCGCCTCCGCCAGGGCGGGATTGGCTCTGACCTTCTCCTGCAGCTCGCCGGGCGAGGTCGCCTGCCCGAGGCGGTAGGAGATGTTGGAGAAGTGCGAGAGGCAGCTGGAGAGGTGGCTGCTGGCGACCGGGATGTTGAGGTCGGCGGTGCGGCGGCTGCGGACGGCCTTGATGAAGTTGGCCGGGTGGCTCGCGCCGCCCTGGAACCGCTTCACCAGCTTGCCGTCGCGGTCGTAGGCCTCGGCCCAGGTGTAGTTCAGGGCCGGGATCAGGACATGGCCGCCCTCGCAGTGGACGATGGTGCCGATGCCCGTGCCCAGGTATTCGTCCATGTTCCTGGCGCCGGCCTTGGCGGGAAGCCCGCGGACCTCGAAGATCAGGGGCGCCGCCTCGTAGGCGTGCACGACCGCGAGGGTGTTCGGGGTCTGGGCGTCGTCGACGTAGCCCAGGCGGCCGCCGACCGCCATCACGCTGGGGGCCACCGCCTCCTCGCCGAGGAACCAGCGGGCGACGTCCATCTGGTGGAGCCCCTGGTTGCCGATGTCGCCGTTGCCGGTGTCCCAGAACCAGTGCCAGTCGTAGTGGAACTGCTTGCGGCGGGGCAGGGCGTAGGGCGCAGGGCCGAGCCAGAGGTCGTAGTCGACCGTCTTCGGCACCGGCTGCGGCCCGGTGGTGAGCCCGATCGAGTCCCGCCGCTTGTAGCAGAGCCCGCGCGCGGCGGTGATCTTGCCCAGGTTGCCGGCCCGCACCCAGGCCACCGCCTCGGTGATGCTCGGGCTGGAGCGGGACTGGGAGCCGGCCTGGGCGATCCGGTTGTACTTCCGGATCGCCGCGCACATCTGCTGCCCCTCCCAGACCTCGTGGGAGACGGGCTTCTCCACGTAGGGGTCCTTCCCGGCCTGGCAGGCCCAGATGGCCTGGAGGGCATGCCAGTGGTTCGGGGTGGCCAGCGCCACCGCGTCGATGTCGGGCCGGGCCAGGAGGTTGCGGTATTCGCGGGTGGTGTCGGGAACGGAGAAGTCGGCCGAGGCCTTGGCGAGCACCGCGGAGTCGACGTCGCAGAGCGCGACGACCTTGACCCCCGGGACCGCGCTGAATTCCTGGACCAGGTTGCGCCCGCGGCTGTGCAGCCCGACGACGGCGACCCGGATCGTGCCATTGGCGCCGGCCACCTGGCCCCAGGAGCGGGCGGAGAGGGCGGTGCCGGCGGCGGCCCAGGCGGAGGTTTTGAGGAAGGTGCGGCGGGTGATCATGGTTTTCGGGGGTCAGCGGGCCAGGGCGTAATCGTGGTAGAGCCGGGCGACCCCGGCCGCGGCCGGATCGCCCTCGTGGAAGTAGAAGAAGTAGCGGAAGGTGAGGCTGCCGCCGGCCGGGACGGTGTAGTCGCCGGAGTGCGGGTCGCTGGTGTTCTCGTAGAAGTGCTTGCCGAAGGGGTTGGCCCCGAAGAGCCCGTAGTCGCGCGCCATCCACCAGGTGGGGTGGCGCAGGTTCCGGGGATCGTCGAAGATCGCGACCCCGTAGACCTTGCCCCCGCGCGGGGCGTAGTAGTCGGCCCAGTCGGCGCGCTTGCCCCAGGCGTCCGCGTCGCGGTCTCCCGCGCTGGTCAGGATGTGCCCCGCGCCGGGCTCGCTGACCTTGCCGTTCCGGTGCGGCAGCGTCATCCACTGCGCGACGCGGATGGCCATGGTCCCGTCCTTGTCATCGCCGAAGAAGAGCGGCTTCCCCGGCAGGGCGTGGACCGTCACGGTGTAGTCCAGGTAGCGGGCGCGGGCGGTGCCCCGCACCAGGATGGTGGTGTCGTCGGTGCAGATCAGGGTGCCGTCCGGCGCGACCCAGCGGTCGCTCGCGCGGATCGTGCCCTGCGGGCCGCTGGTCACCTCGTCGAGCGAGGCGTGGACGATCGAGCCCTTGGGCCGGGTGCTGCCGGCCGTGCCCTCGTTCCAGAAGTCGATCCCGTTGACGTTGCTGTGGGCGAACCAGAGCGAGCGGTGGTGGGGATGGTCGTGGTCCTCGCCCGGGGTGCTCTTCATCGGGAAGTCCCGGGTCAGCGGGGTGCCGTCGGCGCTCAGCACCGGATAGAGGTAGGGCCGGTGGGCGCCCGAGAAGATGTACTCGGAGAAAAGCCGGCCGCCGATCTCGATCCGGACCCGGTCCGGCAGGGCGGTCAGCTTGACGTCGTCGGACGCGCGGGCCGCGGGCAAAACCGCCAGGCCGAGCGCGAGCAGGAGGGGTGGGGCGCGCATGCGGGGCTAGACGAAGCCGCCCCACCCCCGGTCGCAAACTATTTTCCGGCCACCGGGGAGCCGCCCCAGTCGAGGATCAGCCGGGTGTAATAGGTGGTGTCGAGCTTCTCGATGCCCGCCCCCGGCATGTTGTTGTAGTCGTTGGAGACGCCCATCCGGAGCTTCCAGGAGGGGTCCGCCAGCGGGATCTGGAAGTAGCTGTCCTGCGTGGCGATGACGTTCTTGAGGTTCTGGAAGGCCGGCACGACGGTCAGGTCGTTGTGCAGCTCCCAGGTGGCGAGCTTGAGGTCGTGCTCCAGTTCGAAGTCGGCGGCCGCGGAATTGACCGTCGGGGTCAGCGGGTTCTTGTAGCCGTCGTAGCGGTAGCCGAGGCCGGCGCGGGCGGTGAGCAGGTCGAACTTGTTCTTCACCACGTCGTAGCCGAGGCCGGCGGCCGCGGTGTCGTAGAACTGGATGTCCATGATCCGGTCGAACCCGCCCTCGTCCTTCACGTACCAGGAGGCGCGGGGGTCGAAGTGGCTGGTGTAGTCGACGCCGGCCTTGAACTGGTCGGCGGACTTCAGGCCGCTGGCGACCTGGCGGTTGTAGGCGGTGTAGAGGTCGAGCTCATCCTGCGGGGTGATCAGCTTGGCGCTGAAGCTGCCCTGGGTCCCGAGCTGCTCCTTGTTCCCGGTGGTGCCGTTGATGTCGACCGTCGCCTCGTACTTCCAGTGGCGCTCCAGGGCGATGATTTCCGGGTCGGTGCCGGTGGTGGCCCAGCCCGCCGCCATCTTGTCGATCGAGGTGGTCACGACGCCGTCGCTGCCGGTGATCTGGACGTTGCCGTTCTGGGTCATGGCGATCTTGCCGTCCATGCGGGTGCCGCTCTCCAGCCGCACCGCGAGGAGGCCGTCGGTGCCGATGGCGGTGATCTGGCTCTGCTTGATCACCAGGTCGCCCGCCGAGTCGCTCGTGAGGTAGACCGTTCCGGCGTCGATCTTCGTGATCTTGCCCACGATATGGGAGCCGTCCTTCGTCTCGACGACGTCGCCGCGCGCGAGCGCGGCGGCGCAGCAGGCGGCGCAGGCCAGGAGCTGGAGGAATGGGTTGGGTCGATGCATAGGCATAGGCTGGAACAGACCCCTCCAGCGGTCCGGCGTGCCCGGGAGCCGGGAAAATCTGCGCCCCGCGGGGCTTCCCGGCTGGGCGTGACAAAAAGGCTCCGGCGCGCTTGGGTGGAGGGGATGGCCCCCCCCGTGCAACGACCCGCCCTGGCCGTGGCCGACCGCTGGCAGGAATACCAGCTGATCGACTGCGGCGCCGGGATGAAGCAGGAGAAGTGGGGGCCCTACACGCTGGTGCGGCCCGACCCGCAGGTGATCTGGCCGCGGCACGGCGCCGACGGCGAGTGGCGGGACTGGGACGGGTTCTACCACCGCAGCGAGCAGGGCGGCGGGAAGTGGGAATTCCGGCGGGAGCTGCCCGAGCACTGGCAGCTGCGCTACGAGCCCCTCCGGCTGACCTTCAAGATCCGGCCGACCTCCTTCAAGCACACCGGCCTCTTCCCGGAGCAGGCGGTGAACTGGGACTGGTTCTCGGGGAAGATCTCGGCCGCCAGGCGGGCGGGCCGGCCCGTGAGCGTGCTCAACCTCTTCGGCTACACCGGGGCGGCCACCTGCGCGGCCGCCGCGGCCGGCGCGGAGGTCTGCCACGTCGACGCGGCCGAGGGCATGGTCAAGTGGTGCCGGGAAAACGCGGCGCTGAGCGGCCTGGCCGAGGCGCCCATCCGCTACATCGCCGACGACTGCCTCAAGTTCGTGCGGCGCGAGGTCAAGCGCGGCCGGCGCTACGACGCGGTGATCATGGACCCGCCCACCTACGGCCGCGGCACCACCGGCGAGATGTGGAAGCTGGAGGACCAGCTCTGGGAGCTGCTGGGGGAATGCCGGTCCCTCCTGAGCGAGCGGCCGCTGTTCTTCCTCATCAACGCCTACACCGCCCGCCTCTCCCCGACCGTCGTGGCCAACCTGCTCGCCGAGCTGCTGGGCGGCCGCGGCGGCACCCTCGCCGCGGGCGAGGTGGGCCTTCCCATCCGGCGCGACGGGAAGGTGCTGCCTTGCGGGATCTACGGGCGTTGGGAAGAGTAGCCGCCATGCCGCACCGCCTCGCCGAAACCTACCTCGACCGCTCCAGCAAGATGCTGGCCGACACCTGGAAGGCCAACGCCCCGGTCATCGCGCGGGCCGCCCCGGTCATCGCCGCCAGCGTCGCCCGGGGAGGGGTGGTGCACACCTTCGGCAGCGGGCACAGCGAGCTGATCTCGCGCGAGATCATCGGGCGGGCCGGCGGCCTGGTCTGCGTCACCGGCATCATCGACCCCACCGGCGGGTTCATCGAGAACCTCCCGGGGTACGGCGCCAAGCTGATCGAGCGCTACGACCGGCAGTACCAGCTCCGGCCGGGAGAGGTCGTGATCGTCATCTCCAACTCGGGAAAGAACGGCTCGCCGATCGACGTCGCGCTCTACGCCCGGGCCAAGGGGCTGGCGGTCGTCGCCCTCACCTCGCTCGCGATGTCGAGGGTCACCCCCTCGCAGCACCCGAGCGGGAAGAAGCTCGCCGAATGCGCCGACCACGTCCTCGACAACGGCGGGGTGCCGGGCGACGCGATCGTCGAGGTCGAGCCCGGCGTCTGGGCCGGCCCCACCTCCACGCTGATCGGCTGCTCCGTCCTCAACTGGCTCATGCTGGCGGTGATGGACGAGCTGAAGGCCGGCGGCCACGCGCCCCCGATCCTGCGCAGCCAGAACCTGCCCGGGGCGATCGAGCACAACCGCGCCCTGGCCCAGAAGTACCAGGGCCGGCTGAGCCGCCAGCTGGCGTGAGCTTCAAGATCGGAGTCGACGGGGGCGGCACCAAGACGACCTGCCTCCTGGTCGACGAGGGCGGCGCGGTCCTCGCGCGCCACGCCGGCCCGGGCTGCAATCCGAGCATCAAGGGGCCGGAGGAGGCCCGGCGGATCCTGCACCGCGCCCTGGCCGAGCTCCGCCGGCAGCCGCCGGAGGGGCGGATCGCGGCCACCCTGCTGTGCATGGCGGGCGCGCCCGAGTTCTGGCGGGAGGAGGCGGCGGCCCTCCCCGGCTTCGGCCGCGTCGCGGCGGCGCCCGATTCGCTCCCGGTGTTGGAGGCGGGCACGGGCGGGCGGCCGGGCCTGGTGCTGCATGCCGGGACGGGCTCCTTCGTCGCCGCCCGCACCGGCGAGGGCGACGCCACGGACCTGCTGGCGGGCGCGCACTACGCCGGCGGCCTCGGCTGGAGGCTGGGCGACCCCGGCAGCGCCCACGACATCGGCCGCCGGGCGATCGCCCGCGGCCTGCTCGAGATCCAGGGGTGGGCCGAGCCCACGCCCCTGGGCGCGATGGTCCGCGCCGCGGCCGGGGGGCTGGCCGGGGCCGAGGCGATCACGCGGCACTTTTACCGCCCGGAGGCGCTGGCGACGGAGTTCGCGGGGGTCGCGCCCGCGGTGCTGGCCGCGGCGGGCTCCGACCAGCATCCGGTCTTCCGGGAGATCGTCCTCGCCTCGGCCGGCGAGCTGCTCGGGCTGGCCTCCGCCGTGGCCTCGCGCCTCTTTCCGGCCGACCGTGGGGTGCGAGCCGGCCTGAGCGGGCACATCCTCGCCCACCCCTTCGTGGCCGAGGCCCTGGCCCGGCGCGCGCCCTTCCCGGTCTTCGCGGTGACGGACGCGCCGGAGGAGGGCCTGCGCCGGCTGGTGGCCCGCTGGCGGCCCTAGCCGAGCCTGCGGAGCCGGGCGGCGACGTCCGCGCGCAGCCGGTCGATCGGGCCGAGGGCGAAGTCGGCGACCGGCAGCCTCTCGTCCGCCACCAGCGGCGTCAGGTCCATCGCCCAGGTGAGCGCGTGCGCCGCGTCGGTCTGGTGCGAGGCGTGGAAGGTGGCGTTGGCGGCGCGCCGGCCCAGGGCGGCCAGGTCGTACCGCTTCCCCCCCGAGATCTGGGAGTCGAAAACCCGGAGCAGCTCGGCGGCGAGCTTGGGCTCGCGGCTGTCGTCGAGCGCGACCTTCTCGGCGTCGGGCAGCCAGTCCAGGCCGCGCCAGACCTCGCAGCCGAGCACCCGGCGCGGGCGGCGATCGCGCGGCAGCGCCCGCAGCGCCTCGAGGCAGCGGAGGAAGACCGCGACGTGGGTGTCGTGCTTGTCGGCGGGATTGTGGAGGTAGACCGCCTGCGGCGAGCAGCCGCCGAAGACGGCCCGCAGGTCCGCGGCGAGGCCCGGATGGCCGGGCGCCTTCACCTCGGCGCTGGGGTGCGCCAGCTGGAGCTGGAGGTTGTAGCCGCCCAGGGCGGCGGCGCAGCGCTGCTCCTCGCGGCGGACCGTCTGCATTTGCGCGTCGGTCAGCTGAGCGTAGCGGCCGGCGCGGGGCGAGCCCGCGCCGTTGGTCACGACCACGCCGGTGAAGAACCGCTCGGATGAGCCCCGGCAGGCGGCGATCGCGGAGTGGGCCATGATTTCGATGTCGTCCTGGTGGGCGGCCACGCAGAGGTGCGTGGTGCGGCCCAGCGCCGCCTCCGGCGAGGGGGCGCCCGGGGCGTAGACGTCGGCGTCGGGGAGGGAGAACTTCATCGCTCAGAAGAGCCGCGCCGGGTAGGCGCCCCGCCGCACCAGCCCGGCGATGGCCGCCGCCACGCGGGGCCTGTCCTCCCGGTAGGTGACCCCGAACCAGGAGCCGGCGGCGGCCAGGACCGCGACCCGGGCGCGCCCGGCCTGGACGAGCTCCGAAACCGAGCCGGGAAGGTACAGCTCGGCCTTCGGATCCTGCAGCCGGCCCGCCAGGAAGGCCTCCAGCCGCTCCTCCAGGAGCGGGAAAAGCGCCGGGGTGAAGCCCCAGCAGTTCATGGAAGCGGTCTCCTCCCCGGAATACCTCCGGCCGGGTCCCACCTCGGAGGGCCGGATGGCGGGCTGCTCCACCACGGACTTCAGCCAGCCGCCCTCCGCCTCGCAGATCCCGCGGGAAACCGCGCCGTGCTCGGAGAGGGTGTCGGCGAGCCGGAAGCCGACCAGGCAGAAGGGGGCCGGGGCCGCCCGCGCCTCCCGGAGGAAGGCCGCCAGCTTCGCGAAGGCGTCCGGCCCGTAATAGTCGTCGGCGTTGACGACCGCGAAATTCTCCCGGACCGCCTGCCGGGCGCACCAGACCGCGTGCCCGGTGCCCCAGGGCTTCTCGCGCCCGGCGGGCCGGGCGTCACGGAAAGGGCCGGGAAGATCGTCTAGGGATTGGTACACCATGCCGACCTCCATGCTGCGCTCGTACTTCGCCGCCACCTTCTCCCGGAAGACCTCCTCGAAATCCCGGCGGATGACGAAAACCACCCGCCCGAATCCCGCCCGATGCGCGTCGTAAACGCCGTAGTCGAGCAGGGTCTCCCCGGAGGGCCCGACCGGGTCGATCTGCTTCAGGCCGCCGTAGCGCGAGCCCAGCCCGGCGGCGAGGACGAGGAGCGTGGGCATGCGCCCCGAACCTGGGGCCTGGGCGCCGGCCCGTCAGCCCAATTCCTCCGGCGGGGCGGGCCGATTTCGGCAATAAATGCCGCTGGTGCATCCAATTCAGCCGGGTAACGTCTGGCTCTGGCCGCCGCCTTCCGCCCCCCTTCCCCTCAAACATGCATAAATTAACCCTCGGACTCACCCTGCTCGCCTCGTTCGGCCTCGTCGGCTGCACCACCATGGCCGGCAGCAACGGCACCCCCGCCCCGGCCAAGACGGCCTACAACGTGCGCGACTTCGGCGCCACCGGCGACGGCAAGACGCTCGACACCGAAGCCTTGAACAAGGCGATCGACGCGGCGGCCGCGGGCGGCGGCGGCACGGTGGTGATCCCGGCCGGGACCTACGCCTGCTACTCCATCCACCTCCAGAGCAATGTCGGGCTCTACCTCGACCACGGCGCGACCATCCTGGCGGCCGACGCCCCGCCCGAGGGCCAGAGCGGCGGCTACGACGTGCCCGAGCCCAACTCCCCCAACGACAAGTACGAGGACTTCGGCCACAGCCACTTCCACAACAGCCTGATCTGGGGCGAGAACCTGCATGACATCTCCATCACCGGCCCCGGCGTGATCTTCGGCAACGGCCTGAGCCGCGGCTTCGGCCGCAAGGACGGCCCCCCCGGCCAGGAGCGGCGCCGCAACGCGGCCCAGCTGGCGGCGCGCAATCCCGTCACCGGCGAGGCCGGCTACCCCAACCCGCGCGACACGCTGGCCAGCGGCGTCGGCAACAAGAGCATCGCGCTCAAGAACTGCCGCAACGTCATCTTCCGCGACTTCACCATCTTCCACGGCGGCCATTTCGGCATGCTGGTCAACGCGGTCGACAACTTCACGATCGAGAACATCAAGATCGACACCAACCGCGACGGGATGGACATCGACAACTGCCAGAACGTCCGGATCTCCGACTGCACGGTCAACTCGCCCAACGACGACGGCATCTGCCTGAAGAGCGACTACGCCCTCGGCTACAACCGCCCCTGCGAGAACATCACCATCACCGGCTGCCAGGTCAGCGGCTTCACCGAGGGCACCCTGCTCGACGGCACCCGCAAGCCGAAGCCGACGGGCCCCGGCACCGGCCGGATCAAGTTCGGCACCGAGTCGAACGGCGGCTTCATCAACATCGCGATCTCCAACTGCAACTTCGAGCAGTGCCAGGGCCTGGCGCTGGAGACGGTGGACGGCGCCCTGCTGGAGGACGTGGCGGTCAGCAACATCACCATGCGCGACATCATCAACGCCCCGATCTTCATGCGCCTGGGGGCCCGCCTGCGCGGGCCGGACGCCAAGGTCGGCACCCTCCGGCGCGTCTCGATCAACAACGTGATCGCCCACAACGTGGGCAGCCTCAACGGCATCCTCATCGCCGGCCTGCCGGCGAATCCGATCGAGGACGTCTCGCTCAGCCACATCTTCATCGACTACCAGGGCGGCGGCACGGCCCAGGACGCGCAGCGCGAGGTCCCCGAGGACGAGAAGATGTACCCCGAGCCGGGCCGCTTCGGCAAGATCCCCTCCTACGGGATGTACGCGCGCCACGTCCGGGGCCTGACGGTCGACCACGTCGAGCTGCGCTACGACAGCGACGAGCACCGCCCGGCCGTCGACCTGATCGACGTCAAGGACGCGGACTTCGACCACCTGAAGGCTCCGCATGCGGACGACGCGTCGACCTTCGTCCTGAAGAACGTGGACGGCTTCGACGTGCGCAACAGCCCGGGGGTGGCCAACACCACCCGCGGCCAGGTGGCCGACGAGAAGCTTTGACCGAAGAGACTTCCAACCCGGCGCCGGCGGCCGGCGAAACCCGGCGGAGCTTCCTCAAGAAATCCGCCGCGGCCGCCGTCCTGATGGGCGCCGGGATGGGTAAGCTGGCCGCGGCCGACGCGGAAGGCAGTCCGCCGGCCGCGGCCGGCCAGCCCCCGCCGGGCCCGTGGTACCGGCGGGCCCTGCGCTGGGGCCAGACCAACATCAACGAGCTCGACCCCACCCGCTACGACATCGGGTGGTGGCGCGAGCAGTGGCGCCGGACGCGGACGCAGGGGATCGTGGTCAACGCCGGGGGGATCGTGGCCTTCTACCCCACCGAGGTCCCGTTCCACCGCCGGGCCCGCTTCCTCGGCAACCGCGACCTCTTCGGCGACCTGGCCAAGGCCGCGAAGGAGGAGGGGATCGTGGTGTTCGCCCGGATGGACTCCGGCGGCAACGACGCGGAATTCTACCGGGCCCATCCCGACTGGTTCGCCGCCGACGCGGAGGGCCGGCCCTACCGGCGGGAGCGCGAGCTCTACATGCCCTGCCTGAACGGGCCGTACTACAGCGCCTACCTCAACGCCATCCTCAAGGAGGTCGCCGCCCGCTACCAGCCGGCGGGCTTCACCGACAACTACTGGAGCTCCTGGGGGCGCAGCACCATCTGCTACTGTCCGAATTGCGCGCAGCAGTTCCGGGAGAAGACCGGGCAGGAGCTGCCGCGGCGCAAGGACTGGGACGACCGCGTCTACCGCGCCTGGATCGAGTGGGCCTACGCCTGCCGGCTGCGGGTCTGGGACGAGAACAACCGCCTGACCCGCGAGGTCGGCGGCCCGGACTGCGTGTGGGTGGGGATGAACGGCGGCTCGCCCTACGGCGAGGCGCAGCAGTTCCGCGACTTCCGGGAGATCTGCCGCCGCGCGGAGATCCTCATGCTCGACGACCAGCGCCGCGGGAACGCCACCGGCTTCCAGCGCAACGCCCAGGTGGGGAAGCTGGTCCACGGCGTCCTGGGCTGGGACAAGCTCGCCCCCGAGAGCATGGCGATGTACCAGACCACCGCGCCCACCTTCCGCCAGGCGGCCAAGCCTCCGGCCGAGGCGCACCTCTGGATGATCGAGGGCTTCGCCGGCGGGATCCAGCCCTGGTGGCACCACCTCGGCGCCTACGGCGAGGACCGCCGCGCCTACCGGACGCCCGTCGCCCTCTGCCAGTGGCACGCGGCCAACGAGGCCTACCTGGTGCGGCGCCGCCCGGTTGCCAGCGTCGGCGTGGTCTGGTCCCAGCGCAGCAGCGACTTCTTCGGCCGGGACGACTGGGAGCGCCAGGCCTCCTCCCCCGCCGACGGAATCCTGCAGGCGATGGTGCGCGCCCGCATCCCCACCCTGCCGGTGCACATCGACGACATCGAGCGCGAGGCCGGCCAGCTCAAGCTGCTGGTGCTGCCGAATCTCGGCGCCATGACCGACGCCCAGGCCGCTTCCATCCGCCGCTTCGTCCGGGCGGGCGGCGGGCTGCTCGCCACCGGCCAGACCGGGCTGTGCGACGAATGGGGCGATCCGCGGCCGGATTTCGCGCTGGCGGACCTCTTCGGGGCGCACCTGCCCGCGAACGCGGAGGCGCGGAAGGAGTCGGTCCGCCGGAGCTGGGCGGCCCAGGAGGCCCACACCTACCTGCGGCTGGTGCCGGAGCTGAAGCGGAACGCGGACGGCCCGCACATCCCGGGCGAGCCGCCGGTCGCCGGGCGGCGGCACCCGGTGCTGAAGGGCTTCGACGAAACCGACATCCTTCCCTTCGGCGGAACGCTCGAGCGCCTCCAGCTCGACCCCGGCACGCAGGTCCTGGCCACCTTCATCCCGCCCTTCCCCGTCTCGCCGCCGGAGGACGATTGGATGCGGACGCCGCGGACCAGCATCCCCGCGCTCATCCTCAACGAGCAGCCCGGGCTCGGCCGGGTCGCCTACCTGCCGGCCGACCTCGACCGGCGCTACGACCGCGACCTCCTGCCGGACCACGGCGACGTGCTGGCCAACCTGGCGCGCTGGGCCGCGCGCGATGAGATCCCGCTGCGGGTGGAGGGCCCGGGCCTGATCGACTGCAACCTCTACCGCCAGCCGGGGCGGGCCATCCTGCACCTGGTCAACCTGACCAACGCCGGCACCTGGCGCGCGCCGGTCGACGAGCTGATCCCGGTCGGGCCGCTCCAGGTCGCCGTCCGCCTTCCCGACGACGTGCGCGCGGGCTCGGTCGACCTGCGGGTCTCGGGCCGGAAGCTCCCGCTCGAGGCGTCGGGGGGCTGGGCGCGGTTCGCGCTGCCCTCGCTGCTCGACCACGAGATGGCCGTGATCGGCTGACGCCCTACTTGCCGATCTGGAGCAGGCCCCAGAAGAGGCCGAGGATCGCGCAGGAGGCGGCGCTGCAGGCGAGGAACCCGAGCGCGTCGGTCCGCGTCCACCTGGTCAGCTCCCAGTTCGAGCGGGGGAAGAGCTTCTGCCCGTCGAAGCGCTCGGGCTGGGCGTAGCTGGCGGCCAGCTCGCGGGCGTCCTCCTCCGGGTCGGCGGAGACGGGGGTCTTCATCTTGGCGTAGAAGCGGGCGACCCGCCGCGGGTCCGTCCGCGGCGTGATCCAGCTCAGCGGGATGAGGAGGAAGAACGGGACCAGGCCGTCCATCCAGAAGCGGGTGGCCAGCAGGCCCGCCGGGGTGAAGGTCCGGAGGTTGACGCCGAAGAGCGAGAGCAGCCAGGTCTCCGTCCGGAAGGCCCCGTTGCCCTCCAGCGGGGAATTCGGATCGGAGGGGTCGGTGTGGACGACGTTCTCGAAGTAGATCGGCGCCGGCGCGATCCGGACGCTCTTCTGGATCTTCTGCCCGACGCCCGCGGCGCGGCCGGCGGCCACGTCCGCCGAGGTCGCCCGGACGGTCGCCTGCAGGGACTGCGGGTAGGTCATCACCGTCAGCGCGCGCGAGCGGCGGAGCGCGGGGATCGTCGGCACGGTGTAGGGCACGATGCAGATCATCAGCATGGTGAGGATGACCGCGATCAGGGTCGCGGCCCGGGTCAGCCGCCGCCAGAGGAAGATCAGCATGATCGGGGCGCCGAAGGTCGCGTAGGCGACGATCACCAGCTTGGCGATCTCGACCACGCTGTTCATCAGCATCGCCGTGATCACCCCCAGCCCCAGCACCGCCCCGATCACGATCCGGCCGACCAGGACGTAGTGGCGCTCCTCCCGGCCGGGCCGGACCGGCTCGTAGAGGTTCTTGGAGAACAGGGCCGAGATCACCAGCGACTGCGCGCTCAGGGCCGACATCTTGGCCGCGAGCATGCCCACCAGCATCAGCCCGATCAGGCCCGGCACCAGCAGGGTGCGCCCCAGCATGCCCCAGGAGCTGTCCGGGTCCGGCAGGTCCTTGCCGAAGATGCCGATCGCGATCAGGCCGCAGAGGGTCCAGGCGATGATCATCAGCCGCTTGCTGTAGCCGCCGGTGACCGCGCCGATCCGCGCCGCCATCTCGTTCTTGGCCGAGCCCCCGATGGTCATGTTGTGGATCACCGCGTTGATCTGCACCAGGCTGGTAAAGAAGAGCGCGAGCAGGGAGAACCAGGTGTACTCCCCGGCCGAGACCGAGCCGAAGAGGTCGAAGAGGTAATCCGGCACCCGCGCGTGCAGCCCGGCGAAGCCCCCGATCTTCACCAGCCCGAAGGGGATGAGCATGACCGAGAAGACCATGATCAGGAGGCCCTGGATGATGTCGATCAGCACCGCCGCGGTCAGCCCTCCCATCATGCAGTACGCGCCGACCACCACCGCGCAGACGCAGTAGAAGGGCAGCGGCTTGAGCCAGGAGACGTAGGAGTTGAGCTCGCCCAGCACCGCGCGGTCCTTGAGCTGGCCCAGGCGCTGCTGCTGGGCGGGCGAGAGCAGCGAGGTCTGGGCGGCGCGCTCCAGGGTGCGGTATTCGCGGTACTCGCCCAGCATCCGCACTTCGGAGACGGTGTAGGCCGACCGCTCCTTCATCATCAGCGGCGCCACCGTCTTGTAGGTGACCATGTAGCCCCAGCCGATGGTCGCGATGGCGAAGACGATGTTGAAGAGGGAATAGATCGTGGCGAGGGTCCGGCCGCCGAAGCGGTCCTCGAACAGGTCGGCCATGGTGACCAGCCGGACCCGGCGGAACCACACGTTCATGAACCAGTAGTACGGCGTCATGAAGAGGGTCTGGAAGGAGATCCAGGTCCCGCCCGTGCCCGCGCCGTAAACCGCGCTGGTCGTGGTCACGGCGTTGCTCAGGTCGGTCATGTTCCCGAAGTTGAGGAAGAACTGCAGCACCTTGCCCAGGCGGCGCCCGCCCAGGTACAGGTCGGCCTGGCCCTTGACCGTGCGGGTGGTGCGGAAGCCGATGGTGATCAGCGCCCCCAGGTAGAGGGCGATCATCAGCAGGTCCAGCGGATGGAGGCCGTAGACGGTCATGGGGCGGCAGGCCCGATTAGGGCGGGAAGCTGGCGAATTGATCCAGCGAAATCCTCCCCGCGGGCGAGGCCCAGGCGCAGCCGGACTCGTGCAGCAGTTTGCCCGACAAAAAAGCGCGGTCGACGCAGCGCTCCAGCCCCTCGATCACGGGCTGGACCGCGCCGGCGCCGTCGGCCCGCTGGTGGCGGACCTGGCCCGCCGGCACGTCGCGGATGACCGTGGCCGCGTGGGCGCCGTTGGCGCAGAGGGTGTGCTGCGCGGCGATCGCCGGCCCGCAGACGAACGCCCCGGGCTCCTCCATCCGCCGGAGCACGCTGCGGAACATCGCCGCGCGCGCGGGGGTCTCGCCCCGGCCCGGCAGGGTCCGGACCGCCGCTCCCTGCAGCCGCCAGCCCCGCTCGGCCGTCCAGCTGGCCGAGCCGGCCTCGCCGTCGATCGCCAGCTCGGGCTCGAGCACCCGCTCGCAGCTGTGGCTGGCGTAGAAGCAGATTTCCGCGCCGCCGGCCGTCGCGATCCGGACCGCCGCGGTGTCGTAGCTCTCGATCGGCCGCGCCCGGTAGAGCTCGGCCTCGATGCCGACCGGCCGGGCCGACTCGTGCTCGGACTCGCCGCCGAGGAAGAGCGCCAGGTTGAGGAAGTGCGCCAGGGCGTTGGCCAGCGGCGAGTCCAGCACCCAGCTGCCGTCGAGCCGGAGCCGGCCCGCCCAGTCGTTGCGCGCGTAATAGGCGCTGGAGCGCGGCCAGAGGCCGCGGCCGCGGATGCGGCGCACCCGGCCGAGGGCGCCGGCCAGCAGCCGCCGCTTCACCTCCTGGTTCTCCTCCACGTAGATGTCCTGGAAGCCGACCGCGACGAAGCGGCCCGAGGAGGGCGCGGTCCGCTCGATCTCGCGCACGTCCTGGATCGTCGCCGCCAGCGGCTTCTCCACCAGGACGTTGGCCCCCGCGGCCAGCGCCGCCAGCGTCATCCGCGCGTGCCAGTGGATCCCGGTCGGGATCAGCACGAGGTCGAGCCGGCCGGCGTGGGCCTCGAGCATCTGGTGGAATTCGGGGTGGATCCTCGCCCCCCGCTGCTCGAGGCCAGCGCAGGCCGCCTGCTCCTCCGGGCGGTTGATCACCGTGGCGGCGGCGATCTCGAGTTCGCCGGCGTCGGCGTGGTGCAGCAGCCGTTCGAGGTAGATCTTGCCGTAGCCGGAGATGCCGATGATGGCAGCCCGGGGCAGGGGGCGGGGCATAAGAGCCAAGGGTTGGTCGCCCCCGGGGCGAGGCGAGAGCGATCCGGCCCGGACGGTCAGATTTGCGAGGAAGGGCGCCGGGGGTGGAACACAATGTGCTTTAGCGGGGGACGATGAAAGCATCCCCCATTCTCCGCTGGGGCGGAGCGGCGGCCCTGGCGGCCGCCTGCGCGCCCCTGGCCTCGGCGCATCCCGGGCACGGTCCCCTCGACCTCGGCGCCGGGCTGCTGCATCCCCTGACCGGCTGCGACCACCTGCTGGCCGCGGTCGGAGTCGGGCTCTGGGCGGGGCAGTCGCCGGGACCGGCGCGGTGGGCCCTCCCCGGGTCCTTCCTCGGCGGCCTGGCCGCCGGCGCGCTCGCGGGACTGGCCGGGCTCGCCCCCGCCGGGACCGAGCTTTGGATCCTCTCGTCGGTCTTCGTCTTCGGCTTTCTCGTCGCGGGCGCGATCCGTCTCCCCCTCCTCGCCGCCGCCGCCGTCGCGCTGGCCGCGGGGTTCTTCCACGGCGCCGCCCACGGGGCCGAGATGCCCGCGGGGGCCGCCAGCGCCTGCTTCATGGCCGGCATGTTCCTCACCACCGCCGCCCTCCACGCCGGCGGGGTGCTCTTCGCCGCCCGCGGCTCCCTCCTGGCGCGCTGGGCGGGCGCGGCCATCGCCGCCGGGGGCCTCGCCCTGGCGCTGGGAGCGTGAGGCGCCCGTTCGGCCCCCAGCCGGTTCCCTTCATGCAACTGATCCGCGCTCCCCTGGTCCCGTTCGACGACCTTCTCCCCGAGATGGCCATCCGCGCCGACCGCCCCCGGCTCTCCAAGCGTCTCTGGCGCGCGAACGCCGAGGACGGCACCGAGTTCGGGTTCGAGGTCGAATCGCCCCTCCAGGACGGGGACGTGGTGTGGACGACGACGAAATTCCGCTACGTCATGCGGCAGGAGCCGGAGCCCGTCCTGGAAATCCCCCTGGATGTCGATCCGGACGCCGCCGCGGTCATCGGGTGGGCGGTGGGCAACCTGCATTTTCCCGTCGAAGCGCAGCCGGGCCGGCTGCTGGCGCCCGACGATCCGGCCCTGCGCCAGGCGCTGGGGCGCCTCGGCATCCACTTCCACTTCGCCACCGAGGTTTTCCGGCCCCACCGCTTCTCCGGGAGCCTGGCCGGCCATGGGCACGGGCATGCCTCCCACACCCACTGAGACCGGCTGGGTCGCGGCCCTGCTTCAGGCCTCGGACACCTTCTACCCCACCGGCAGCTATGCGCACTCCTTCGGGCTGGAGGGGCTGGTGCAGGAGGGCGCGGTGACCGACCTGGCCGCGCTGCGGGCCTTCCTGCTCGGGCAGGCGCTGCCGCAGCTCGCGCGCGCGGACCTGCCCGTGGCCGCGCTGGCCTGGAACGCGGCCGCCGACCCACCCGACTGGCCGGGGCTGCGGCGGGCCTGCCTCCTGGGCAGCGCCGTCCGGGGCGCCCGGGAGCCCCGCGAGGCCTCCGAGGCCATCGGCCGGCAGCGTCTGGATCTTGCCGCCCGCCTCCGCGGCGGCATCGCGGCGGAATTTGTCCTTCGGGCCGAGGCGGAAGGGTGGCCCCGGCCGGCCTGCGTCGCCGCCGCGATCGAGGGGCGGGCCTGCGGCGCGCCGCTTGCGGCGGTGCTGGCAGGGATGCTCTACGCCGCGGCCTCGGCTTCGATCGCGGCCGCGATGAAGCTGCTCCGCTTCGGGCAGAACGCCGCCCAGGCCCTCCTGGCCGAGGCGCTGGACGGCGCGCCGGCGCTGATCGCCCTCGCCCTCGCCCTCCCCGCCGAGGAGATCGGCGGCTTCCATCCCTGGTGGGACATCGCCGCGGCCCGCCACGAGGGCGCGGACGGGCGCCTCTTCATCTCCTGAACTTATGTCCCGCCCACCCCGCATCGGCATCGGCGGCCCCGTCGGCTCCGGCAAGACCATGCTCTGCCTCCGGCTCTGCCAGCGCCTCCGGCTGCGCTACGAGATGGCCGTCGTCACCAACGACATCTACACCCTGGAGGACGCCCAGTTCCTCACCAGGCAGGAGGCCCTGGGGCCGGGGCGGATCGTCGGGGTCGAAACGGGCGGCTGCCCCCACACCGCGATCCGCGACGACACCACCATGAACGAGCAGGCCGTCCGCGGGCTGGAGGAGAAGTTCCCCGGGCTGCAGTGCGTGCTGGTCGAAAGCGGCGGCGACAATCTTTCGGCCACCTTCTCCCCGGAGCTGGTCGACGCCTTCATCTACGTCATCGACGTGGCGGAAGGGGACAAGATCCCGCGCAAGGGGGGGCCCGCGATCCGCTTCAGCGATCTGATGATCATCAACAAGATCGACCTCGCGCCGCACGTCGGGGCCGACCTGGGCGTGATGGAGCGGGACGCGAAGCTGATGCGGGGCGAGCGGCCCTTCCTCTTCTGCGACCTCAAGCGCGAGCACGGCCTCGACCGGGTGATCGACTGGATCGAGCGCGAGGTGCTGTTCGCCGGCAGGAAATGATCGCCGAGGCGACCGCCTTCCGCGGCCACCTCGAGCTGGAGGCGGCGCCGCGCCCCGGCGGCCGGACCGTGCTGGCCCGCCAGTCCTTCCGCGCCCCGTTTCACATCAGCAAGCCTTACTGGGAGGGCGGCGTCCTCCAGGTGCGGGTGGTCAATCCCACCGCCGGAATCCTGGGCGGCGACCGGCTGGAGCTGGATGTGCGCGTGCAGACGGGCGCGTCGCTGCTGCTGACCACCCCCGCGGCCACCCGGGCCTTCGCGATGCGCGCCGGGGCGTCGGCCTCCTGCCGCCAGTCCTTCGCGGTCGCGCCGGGCGCCTGGCTCGAATACGCCCCCGAACCGCTCTTTCCCCACGCCGGCAGCGACTACGAGCAATCGACGCGGATCGAAACCGCCGAGGGCGCCGAGCTCTACTGGGTGGACGCCCTCGCGCCCGGGAGGGTCGGGCGGGGCGAATGCTGGGCGTGGGGCCGCTTGAGGATGGGCCTCGACCTCGTCCACGGCGGCGAGCCGGTGCTGGTCGAGCGCCTGGACGCCTCGGGCCCGGAGCTGGCCGCGCGCGCGGCGTTCTTCGGCCAGCCCGAGGCCTGGTTCGCCACCGCGGTCGTGATCTCCCCGAGGCTCGACGGCGGCGAGCCCCTCTGGGCCCGCGTGCGCGCCCTCCACCGCGAGGGCTGCTGGGTGGGCGCCACCCGCCTCCGCCGCGGGGGCTGGGTGATCCGGGCCGTCGCGCCGGGCGCGCTGGCGCTGCGCGGGCTGCTGGGCGGGCTGCGCGGCGCCTTCAGCGAAGGCCTTCCCGGCCTGCGCAGCGACCTCCGCCGCCTCTAGCGCCCCCCCCGGGGGGGTCAGAAGAGGAAGTACCGCTGGGCCAGCGGGAGCACCTTGGCCGGCTCGCAGGTCAGGTGGACCCCGTCGGCCTTGACGGTGTAGGTTTCCGGGTCGACCTCGATCCGCGGCAGCGCGTCGTTCAGCACCATGTCGCGCTTGCCCAGGCCCCGGCAGCGGCGCACCGGCGAGATCCGCCGCGAGGCGACGTTGAGGGTGCCGAGCCGGAGCGAGGCGTCGCTGACGAAAGTCAGGCTGGTCGAGGCCACGGCCCCGCCGAAGGCGCCGAACTGCGGCCGGTAAAAGGTGGGCTGCGGCGTGGGGATCGAGGCGTTGGGATCGCCCATGTTCGCGCTGGCGATGAACCCGCCCTTGAGGATGAGCTCCGGCTTGACCCCGAAGAAGGCGGGGCGGAAGAGCACCAGGTCGGCCAGCTTGCCGATGCCGATCGAGCCGACCTCGTGCGCGATCCCGTGGGCGACGGCCGGGTTGATCGTGTACTTGGCCAGGTAGCGCAGGGCGCGGAAGTTGTCCGCCGCCGGGTGGCCGGGGCCCTCCAGCCTGCCGAATTGCGCCTTCATCTTGTGGGCGGTCTGCCAGGTGCGGATGATGACCTCGCCGACCCGGCCCATCGCCTGGCTGTCGCTGGACATCATCGAAATCGCCCCGAGGTCGTGCAGCCGGTCCTCGGCCGCGATGGTCTCGGGGCGGATGCGCGACTCGGCGAAGGCCACATCCTCGGGGATCTTGGCGTCGAGGTGGTGGCAGACCATCAGCATGTCCAGGTGCTCGTCGATGGTGTTGACCGTGAAGGGCCGGGTCGGGTTGGTGGACGAGGGCAGGACGTTGGCCTCGCCGCAGACCCGGATGATGTCCGGAGCGTGGCCGCCGCCGGCGCCCTCGGAATGGAAGGTGTGGATGGTGCGGCCCTTGAAGGCGCGGATCGTCTCCTCGACGAATCCGGCCTCGTTCAGGGTGTCGGTGTGGATCGCCACCTGGACGTCGAGCTCGTCCGCCACCCCGAGGCAGGTGTCGATCGCGGCCGGGGTCGTGCCCCAGTCCTCGTGCAGCTTCAGCCCGATCGCCCCCGCCAGGACCTGCTCGCGCAGGGGGCCCGGGGTGGAGCAGTTGCCCTTGCCCAGGAACCCGAGATTCATCGGGAAGGCCTCGGCGGCCTCGATCATTCGCGACAGGTTCCAGCGGCCCGGCGTGCAGGTGGTCGCGAAGGTCCCGGTGGCCGGGCCGGTCCCGCCCCCGAGCATGGTGGTGATGCCGGAGCTGAGCGCCTCGTCGATCTGCTGCGGGCAGATGAAGTGGATGTGGCTGTCGATGCCGCCAGCGGTGACGATGCAGCCCTCGGCCGCGATCACCTCGGTCGCCGCGCCCACGATCATCGGGTTCTTCCGGCCGGTCGCCGGATCGGGGTAGGCCGAGCCGAGCCCGGACTGGATCCCCGGGTTGCCGGCGTGGCCGATGCCGACGATCCGCCCCCGCTTCACCCCGAGGTCCGCCTTCACCACCCCGAGGAGCGGATCGAGCACGAGGGCGTTGGTCAGGACCAGGTCGAGCGACTCCGCGTCGGTCGCCACCGGCGACTGGCCCATCCCGTCGCGGATCACCTTCCCCCCCCCGAACTTGATCTCGTTGCCGTAGCCCCCGCCCTCGGCGATCAGGTCCCGCTCGACCTCCACGAGCAGGCCGGTGTCGGCGAGGCGCACCTGGTCGCCCCGGGTGGGGCCGAACATCTCGGCGTACTGCCGGCGGGAGAGGTTCATAGCGGGCCGTTGATCCTGCCGTTCAGGCCGTGGACCTCCCGCCGGCCCGCCAGCGCCACCAGCTCCACCCGGCGGGTGTCGCCCGCCTCGAAGCGGACGGCGGTGCCGGCCGGGATGTTCAGCCGGAAGCCACGGGCCGCCTGCCGCTCGAAGCGCAGGGCGTCGTTGGCCTCGAAGAAGTGAAAGTGGGAGCCGACCTGCACCGGCCGGTCGCCGGTGTTGACCACCTCGAGGGAGCGGACCTCGAGGCCGGGGTTGGCCGCCAGGGGCGGGGCGTCGGGGGGAATGAGGATTTCGCCGGGGATCATGGGAAGGGTCAGCGCAGCGGATGGTGCACGGTGACGAGCTTGGTGCCGTCCGGGAAGGTGGCCTCGACCTGCACCTCGTGGAGCATCTCCGGCACGCCTTCCATCACGTCGGAGGCCTTGAGCACGGTGGCGCCGAAGCTCATCAGCTCGGCCACGCTGCGCCCGTCGCGGGCGCCCTCGATGATCTCGTAGGTGATGAGGGCCACCGCCTCGGGGTAGTTGAGCTTGAGACCCCGGCCGAGGCGGCGGCGGGCGAGGTCGGCCGCCACCACGATCAGGAGCTTCTCGCGTTCGCGCGGGGTGAGGTGCATGCGTTCAAACCTGGAGGTGCGTCCGCACCATCTCGTCCGTCAGGCCGGCCACCGCGCCGGAGGCCGTGACCGCGCCGCGGTCCATGGCGTAGAAGCGGTCCCCGACCTCGCGGCAGAAGTCGACGTACTGCTCGACCAGGAGGATGGCCAGCCCGCCTTCGCTGCGCAGCCGCCTCAGGGTGTCGCCGATCTCCTCGATGATCGAGGGCTGGATCCCCTCGGTGGGCTCGTCGAGCATCAGCAGCTTGGGCCGGGTGAGGAGGGCCCGGGCGATGGCGAGCTGCTGCTGCTGCCCGCCGCTGAGCACCCCGCCCTTGCGCCCCAGCATCGTCTTCAGCACCGGGAAGAGCGCGAAGACCCGCTCCAGCTCCTGGCGCGCCTCGGCCCGCGGCCGGGGATGGAGCTGCAGGCCGACGGCCAGGTTCTCCTCCACCGTCAGGTGCGGGAAGATGTCGCGTCCCTGCGGGACGTAGCCGATGCCGCCGAAGGCCCGCCCGGCGGTCGCCACCCCGGCGAGCGAGCGTCCCGCGAAGGAGAGCGCGCCCGCGCGCACCGCGCGGAGGCCCATGATGGCGCGGAGCGTGGTGGTCTTTCCCACCCCGTTGCGGCCCATCAGGCAGACGACCTCGCCCGGGGCCACCGCCAGCGAGACCCCGCGGAGGATGCGGGAACCGCCGATGTCGGCCTCGACGGCGGAGAGCTCGAGCAGCGCCTTCACTTGCGGGCCTTTCCCCGGCCCAGGTAGACCTCGCGGACCCGCGGATTGCCCTGGACCTCCTCGAAGCTGCCGTCGCACAGCACGCTGCCCTGATGCAGCACCGTGACCTTCCGGCCCTGGGCGATCTGCCGGACGAACGTCATGTCGTGCTCGACCACGACCAGGCTGTGCCGCCCGGCCAGCGAGATGAGCAGCTCGCCGGTGCGGTGGGTCTCCTCGTCGGTCATGCCCGCCGCCGGCTCGTCCACCAGCAGGACCACCGGATCCTGGGCCAGCAGCATGCCGATCTCCAGCCACTGCTTCTCCCCGTGGGCCAGCTGGCCGGCGCGCAGGTCCCGCTTGGGCCCGAGCCGGATCAGCTCGAGCAGCTCGCCGATCCGCCTCTTCTCGGCCGGCCCGCTGCGGTGGAAGAGGGCGGCAAAGACCCCGCGCGGCCCCCGGAGCGAGAGCAGCAGGTTCTCGGAGACGGTGTGGTCGACGTAGACCGACGGGGTCTGGAACTTCCGGCCCACCCCGAGGCGGTTGATCTCGTACTCGTTCAGCGCGGTCAGGTCGGTGTCGCGCCCAAACTCGATCTTGCCCGTGTCCGGCTTGGTGCGCCCGGTGAGGAGGTCAAAGAAGGTGGATTTGCCCGCGCCGTTCGGGCCGATCACCACCCGCATTTCGCCGCGGTCGAGGTAGAAGTTGAGGTCGGAGATCGCCTTGAAGCCGTCGAAGGCCTTGTTCACCCCCTCCACCGTCAGGATGAAATCCTTCCTCATGGGCGGCTGGCGGCGGAGTCGGCCTCCGTCCGGGCGGCCTCGGTCCGCGTGGCCGCCGCCCGGGCGCCCGCCGCCGCGCGCCCGCGGCGGATCCGCTCGGCGATCAGCCGCGGCAGGCTGACGATTCCGCCCGGAAGGAAGAGCACGACGAAAAGGAAGAGCGCGCCGAGCATGAGCAGCCAGAGGTCGGGATAGGCGCGGGAGGCCCAGCTCTTGAGGGCGTTGACCCCGATGGCGCCGAGCACCGGCCCCACCAGGGTGCCGCGGCCGCCCACCGCCACCCAGACCACGGCCTCGAGGGACTTGTCCGGCGTCATCTCGCTCGGATTGATCCCGCCCACCTGCGGCACGTAGAGGGCCCCCGCCAGGGCGGCGATCACCGCCGAGACCACGAAGACGAAGAGCTTGAAATGCGCGGTGGCGTACCCGGAGAAGAGCACCCGGTTCTCGCTGTCGCGCACCGCCCGCTGCACCTTCCCGAACTTGGTCGCGGTCAGCCATTTTCCCAGGCCGTAGGTCCCCAGCAGCAGCAGCCCGGTGCAGAGGTAGAGGGCGCGCTGGGTGGAGGCGCGGCGGAGGTCGTGGCCGAGGATGAACTTGAAGTCGGTGAAGCCGTTGTTGCCCCCGAAGGTGAGGTCGTTGCGGAAGAACATCAGGCTGGCGGCGTAGGTCAGGGCCTGGGTCAGGATGGAGAAGTAGACTCCGCGGATGCGGGAGCGGAAGGCGAGGTAGCCGAAGACCGTGGCGACCAGCCCCGGCACCCAGACGACGGCGGCCGCCGCGAACCAGAACGAGCGGAACGGCACCCAGTGCGGCGGCAGCTTGGGATAGCCGAGGAAGACCATGAAGTCGGGGAGGTCGCTGTGGTACTGGCCCAGCTTCCCGATCATCAGCATCAGGTACATCCCGAGCGCGTAGCCGCCGAGGGAGAAGAACAGGCACTGCCCGAGGCTGAGCAGCCCGGTGTAGCCCCAGAGCAGGTCGACGCTGATCGCGAGGACGGCGTAGCAGAGGTATTTGCCGTAGAGATTGATGGTGAAGTCGCTCAGATGCAGCCAGCTGCCGGCCGGGACGAAGGCGTTGAGCGCCGGGAGCACCCCGAGCAGGATCACGGCGGCCACCGCCACCCCCGCGAATTCGAGGCGGGCCGGGATCCGCCGCAGGAGGCCGCGCCGGATGACGATGGTGTCGCTGTGGTTCGGCATCGCGCTAGTCGAGGTTCCGGTTGCGGGTGGCGAAGAGCCCGCCCGGCTTCCACTGCAGGAAGAGGATGATGCACCCGAGCACCACGATCTTCCCCATCACCGGCGAGCCGGTGGCCTGCTGCAGCACCTGGTCGGCCGTCCCGATCCCGGCCGCCGAATACACCGTGCCCACGATGCTCCCCACCCCGCCCACCACCACCGTCATGAAGCTGTCCACGATGTAGTTCTGCCCCAGGCTGGGGCCGACGTTGCCGATCTGGGAAAGGAACGCACCGGCCAGCCCCGCCAAGCCCGAGCCGAAGGCAAAGGTGAGCATGTTCACCCGTTCGGTGCGCACGCCCATGCAGGCGGCCATGTCGCGGTTCTGCATCACGGCGCGGATGAGCAGGCCGAGCGGCGTCCGGGTGAGGAGGAGCCAGGTGCCGACGACGATCAGGAGGGCGAAGGCGATGACGAAGACGCGGTTGTAGCCGAATTCGACGTCGTGGACGCTGAAGTGGCCCAGGAGCCAGGACGGCGAGTTCACCTGGACGTTGTTCGCCCCGAAGACCATCCGGAACAGCTGCTGCATCATCAGGGACACGCCCCAGGTCGCGAGCAGCGACTCCAGCGGGCGCCGGTAGAGGAAGCGGATCACCGCCCGCTCCACCACCAGGCCCGCCAGGGCGGCGGCGAGGAAGCTCAGCGGGATGGCGAAGAGGAAATAGCTTTCGTACCACCCGCCGGTCGCATTCAGCCCGGGCAGGGCGAAGCCGAAGGCGATCGGCCGCCCGCCGAAGCTGAACGGCAGGGTGATGTGGAAGCCGAAGCCCGAGCCGAAGACGTTCTGGACCACGTAGGTGGTGTAGGCCCCCACCGCGATCATTTCGCCGTGGGCCATGT
Source organism: Opitutaceae bacterium (assembly GCA_035546595.1). Lineage (GTDB taxonomy): Bacteria > Verrucomicrobiota > Verrucomicrobiia > Opitutales > Opitutaceae > Palsa-1447. The sequence continues at coordinate 30,386 of DASZWO010000034.1, read as the reverse complement.
TGATCACGCCCATCAGGCCGAAGGTGATCGCGAGGCCCAGGGCCACCACCAGGAGGATCGAGCCGAGGCTGATCCCGCGGAAGATCGTGCCGAAGAAGTTCACGGTGGCGATGTGCCGCTGGAGGACGGCGATCGCGGCCCGGGCGGCGGCGGCCACCGGCGGAGGGCCCCCGGCCGCCGCGCGCCCCAGCCGGTCCAGCGCGCCCACCGCCCCGAGATCGGCCAGCCGCCCGATGGCCGCGACCCGGACGGCGACGTCCGGATCGTCCAGCTGGAGCAGGGCGATGGACTCGTCCAACGCCCGGCGCACCTCGGCGTTCGGCTCCACCCCCAGGCGCTTCCGGAGCGCCGGCAGGTACTGGGGCTTCTGGGAGTTGCCCAGCTTCACCGCGGCGGAGCGCCGCACGTCCGGATCGGGATCAGCCAGGGTCAGGGCGTCCAGCGCCTGCTGGATCGAACTCCGCAGGCGCATGTCGGTGTCGACCGAATCGAGGTCCCCCGCCGCGAAGCGCAGCTCCGAACCCCGGGCGTCGAGCAGGCGCTTGCCCGTGTCGACCCGGACCGCCCGGGCGCGGCCCTGGGAGTCCTGCTGGTCCTCCAGGATCACCGGGATCCTGGCGCCGTCCGGGGCCGGGTAGAGCAGGACCTCGTCGCGCGTCCAGGCGGTCAGGACATCCCGCGCCAGGCGCGAGCCCGAGCCGGAGAGCTCCCCCAGCAGCCGCTGCTGCGCGGCGCCCTGGGCCAGCAGCGCCCGCGTCAGCAGGGGCCGCACCGCCGCGTCGTCGGAGGGGGCCGCGGCCAGCCGCAGCGCCGCCAGGGCGCAGGCCAGCCCCGCGCCCAGGAGTCGAGCCAGGATTCTCATGCGTAAAAAAAGAGGGCGGAGTCGAAGCTCCGCCCCCGCTTAGCTTAATCCGTACCGAACGGGCGGTTACTTGGCGGCCGCGAGCTTTTCGTCCAGGCCCTTGAGCTGGAAGGGCTCGCCGACCACGTCGGGGAACTCCTTCAGGATCTTGAACTGCCCGTTGGCCCTGGTCTCGCCGATGTAGACCGTCTTGGTCAGGTGGTGGTTGGCCTGGAAGGTGACCTTGCCGCCCGGGCCGGCGAAGGAGATCTTTCCGGACTCCAGGACCGCGCGGACCTTGTCGACGTCGAACGAGCCGGCCGCCTCGACCGCCGCCTTCCAGAGATAGGCGCCGTCGTAGGAGAGGACCATCGGGCTGTCGACCGCGCGCTTCTCCTTGACCACGCCCGGATAGCTTTCGGTGGAGAGCCAGCTCTTCCAGTCGGCGAGGAAGGCCTTGTTCTCCGGCGTGTTGATCGACTGGAAGTAGGTCCAGCAGCCCAGCTCGCCCACCAGGTCCTTGGTCGGCATGCTGCGGAGCTCATCCTCCGCGAGGGAGAATGAGACCACCGGGCAGTCGGACGGCGTCAGGCCGGCCGCCACCACCTCCTTGAAGAAGGGCACGTTGGAGTCGCCGTTGATGGTGTTGATCACGCAGGCGTCGCCGCTGGCCGCAAACTGCTTGATGTCGGCCACGATCTGCTGGAAGTCGGTGTGGCCGAAGGGGACGTACTTGCCGGCGGAAATGACCGCCCCGTCCGGCCCCTTGCGCAGGCCCCCGCCGATGTTCTCGACCGGCACGCCGTGGAGAAGGAGGTACTTGTAGAGGATCAGGTTGGTGGTCTGCGGATAGACGTAGTCCGTCCCGATCAGGTAGAACTTCTTCTTTCCCTGCTGGAGCAGGTAGTCCACCGCCGGGGTGGCCTGCTGGTTCACCGCCTCGGCGGTGTAGAAGATGTTCTTGGACAGCTCCTCGCCCTCGTACTGCACGGGATAGAAGAGCAGGCCGTTGTCCTTCTCCACCACCGGCAGGACGTACTTGCGGCTGACCGAGGTCCAGCAGCCGAAGATGACCGCGACCTTGTCCTGCTCCAGGAGCTGCTTGGACTTCTCGGCGAAGGTCGGCCAGTCGGAGCGGGGATCGACGATGACGGGCTCGATCTTGTAGCCCATCACCCCGCCCTTGGCGTTGATCTGGTCGAAGGCGAAGAGCAGCATGTCGCGCAGCGAGGTCTCGCTGATCGCCATGGTGCCGGAGAGCGAGTGGAGCACGCCGACCTTGACGACCTTCGGCTGGGCGCGGGCGGCGGAGGCGCCGAGCAGGGCGGCGGCGAGGGCGCCGGCCGCGAATGTACGAATGAATGAGCGCATGATGATGTGATGTCTGTGGTTGGGGGAAGATGGGGCGGTGCCGGGCGGGCGGATCGGACGCCCGCCCGGCCTGTCAGGAGCGGCCGGGCACGCATGAGCCCGGCCGCCTCAAGTGGCCCCGGCGGTCAGAACTTGAACAGGATCTCGGCGCCGAAGTAGTTGGCGTTCTTCACCGAGAACTTGCTGTAGTCCGTGTACGAATACTGGAGGCGGGCCGAGAGGTTGCCGTTGTAGACGTAGGTGGGGGCGACGCTGTATTTGACGTAGCTCGCGCCGCCGTCGACGTCCTCGCCCGAGAGGCAGAACCAGCTGTAGACCTTGGTGTTGGGGACGTTGTACTGGAAGTAGGCCAGCCAGTTGGAGCCCTTGTTCAGGGTCCCGCCGTCCTTGTAGATCTCCTCCAGCGCCAGGGTGTCGCCGGCCTTGTCCACGACGTAGCTGATCCAGATGTCGCCGACGGAGATCTCGCTGCCCTTGGGCGCGGCCACTCCGCTGGTGTCCACCCCGGGCGGCGTGCTGGTCTGGTAGCCGAAGCCGGCCCAGACGGTCAGCCCGGTGATGGCGGTGTTGGAGTAGTAGGCCTCGAAGCCGCCGTTGTGCTTGAGCTCGCCGTCGGACTCGGTCGCGGCGTACCCCGGCTTCTGGAACTCGGCGTCGGCGATGGAGAAGCCCATGGTGTCGGTCTTGTCCGGCGAGTAGTCCACCTTGAAGCCGTTGTGGTAGCCCGGGATGGGCGCGAGCAGCTGCTGGTTCGCCAGCGAGATCATGTTGTCGTTGATCGCGTAGAAGCTCTCGTACCCGAGGTAGCTGAGGAACTTGCCCGCGGTCAGGGTGACCCCGCCGCCCGCGTCGTAGCTGACGTAGGCGTCGAGGATCGTGGCCTCGCTGCCCGAGGGGCTGACCCCTCCCTCGTTCGAGGGCCGGTAAAAGAGGCTGACCGTCGCGGTCGTCTTCTTCGCCGGGGTGAAGATCCCCTCGACCAGGGCCGCGTCCATGTTGAGCGAGTCAACCGACGTGCCCGGGTCCGGTTTGGTGTACTGGTAGGAGCCCGTGGCCCATCCCGTGACGGTGATGGCATCGTTGAGCTTGACCTGGGCGAAGGAGGGCAGCGCGGCGGCAAACAGCGCCGCGCCGGCCAATGTCGTGCGGAGTTTCATACTGGAGGATTGTGTGGTTACGGTTGTGGTCCCCGGGAGAGCCCCGAAGACGGCCCGTGATGAGCAGGCTTCCTGCCAATCCAGCAGTCATGAGCACAATGATACGTCCGGGCCCCGATGAGCAAAACCGCTCATGGGACCGGGCTGGCCCGCCTCAGAGCGCGAGGCCCGACTTGGCGTCGAAGAGGTGCGCGTCGGCCGGGTTGAACGCCACCCACGCCGTCTCCCCGGCGCGGTGCCGCTGGGAGGAGCGGACCCGCGCCACGAAGGGGGCGCCCCCCGCGTTGAGGTGGAGGTGCGTCTCGGCGCCCATCGGCTCGGCCAGCTCGATCCGCGCGGCCAGGGCGCCGGGCTCGCTCCCGGCCTCGCGCAGGTGCTCGGGGCGCACGCCCAGCACCAGGGGGCGGCCCGGCTGGCCGCCGGCCCGCTGCCAGGCCGCCTCGTCCACCGGCACCGAGAAGGCCGAGGTCCCGGCCGCGTCCTCCGCCACGAAGGCGAGGCCGCCGCCGGCGGGCAGGATCGAGCCGCGGAAGAGGTTCATCGGCGGGCTGCCGATGAACCCCGCCACGAAGACGTTGGCCGGGTTCCGGTAGAGCTCGAGGGGCGCGGCGACCTGCTGGACCTCGCCGTCCTTCATCACGCAGATGCGGTCGGCCATGGTCATGGCCTCGACCTGGTCGTGCGTGACGTAGATCATGGTCGCGCCCAGCCGGTCGTGCAGCTTGGCCAGCTCCGCCCGCATCGTCCCGCGCATCTGCGCGTCGAGGTTCGAAAGGGGCTCGTCGAAAAGGAAGACCTTGGGCTGGCGCACGATGGCCCGGCCCACCGCCACCCGCTGGCGCTGGCCGCCGGAGAGCGCCTTGGGCCGGCGCTGCAGCTGGCCCTCCAGCCCGAGGAGGGCCGCGGCCGAGCGCACCCGCGCGTCGATTTCGGCCCTGGGCTCCCCCCGCAGCTTCAGGCCGAAGGCCAGGTTCTCGTAGACCGTGAGGTGGGGATAGAGCGCGTAGTTCTGGAAGACCATCGCGATGTCCCGGTCCTTCGGCGGCACCCCGTTCACGGTGCGCCCGTCGATCGTGATCCTCCCGCCGGAGATCTCCTCCAGGCCGGCGATCATCCGCAGCGTGGTGGACTTGCCGCAGCCGGAGGGCCCCACCAGGACCATGAATTCCCGGTCCTCGACCGCGAGGCTGACGCCGCCGACCGCGCGGACGTCCGGTCCGTTCTTCTGGGGGTAGAGCTTGACCAGGTTCTCGAGGACGACGCGCGCCATGGTCAGCCCCGGGCTCCGCCGGCCGCGATGAAGGGCTCCTCCCGCAGCAGCGGCTCGCGCCGGCCGGCGAGGAGCAGCCACCAGACGCGGGCGTTGGCCAGGACCACCAGGGCGACCAGCACCATGAACAGGCCGGTCACCCAGACGTTGACCAGGGCGTTGCGCAGCTGCTCGCGCAGGCTGGCCAGGCCCGCCGGGTCGGCGGCCGCCAGCAGCCGGGTCTTGGCCGCCGCCTCGCTCAGGAATCCCAGGCGGGGGTCGGCCGCGAAGATCTTCTGCCAGCCCGCCGTCATGGTGACCGAAAGCAGCCAGCCCAGCGGCAGCAGCGTGGCCCAGAGGTGGCGGGCGCGGCCCATCTTGATCAGGACGGTGGTGCCGAGTGTGAGGGCGATGACCGCCAGCAGCTGGTTGGCGATGCCGAAGATCGGCCAGAGCGAATTGATCCCGCCCAGCGGGTCGACCGCCCCCTGGTAGAGAAACCATCCCCAGGCGGAGACGAAGAGGCCGGTGCCGACGAGGTTGCCCGCGGTCGACGTGGTCCGGCCCAGCGGCTTCCACACCTGACCGAGCAGGTCCTGGACCAGGAACCGGCCCACCCGGGTGCCGGCATCGATCGTGGTGAGGATGAAAAGGGCCTCGAACATGATCGCGAAGTGGTACCAGAGGGCGGTCGCCGTGGCGCTGTGGAAGGCGCCGGCGAACATCTGGGCCATGCCCAAGGCGAAGGTGGGCGCGCCGCCGGTGCGCCCGTACATCGTGTGCTCGCCGACCGAGGCCGCGAGCCGGCTCATCTGCTCGGCCGTCACCGGGAAGCCGAGGCCGCTGATCCTGGCCACCACCGCGGCGGGGGCGCCCGCCGAATTCACCGCGAAGTACTCCCCGGGCGACATCGCGCAGGCGGCGATCAAAGCCATGATGCCGACACACATCTCGGTGACCATCGCGCCGTAGCCGACCAGCCGGATGTCCGTCTCCCGCGGCAGCAGCTTGGGCGTGGTGCCGGAGGCGATGATGGAGTGGAAGCCCGAGATGGCGGCGCAGGCGATGGTGATGAAGCAGAAGGGGAAGACCTTTCCGGCGAACACCGGGCCGGTCCCGTCGACGAAGCGGGTCAGCGCCGGCATCCGCAGCTGCGGGCCGAGGATGACGATGGCCGCGGCCAGCGCCGCCAGCGTCCCGAGCTTCATGAAGGTGCTGAGGTAGTCCCGGGGCGCCAGCAGGATCCAGACCGGCAGGATCGAGGCGGTGAAGCCGTAGCCCATGATGGCCCAGGCCAGCGTCGCGGCGCCGAGCGTCAGGGCCCCGCCCCAGGGGCCCGCCTGGACGAACTGGCCGGCCCAGACCGCCCCGAGCAGCGCGGCCACCCCGAAGGCGCTGATCCAGCCCAGGCGCCGGGAGCTGTGGCCGGCCGCGCGCATCAGCAGGCCCATGGCGAGGCCGATCGGGATGGTGGCGGCGATGGTGAAGAGCCCCCAGGGGCTGTTGGCCAGGGCCTTGACCACGACCAGGCCCAGGACGGCCAGCATCACGATCATGATCGAAACGATGGCGACGAGGGCGACGATGCCGGCGAATGGGCCGACCTCGTCCCGGACCATCCTCCCGAGGGACTTGCCGCCGCGGCGCACCGAGCAGAAGAGCGTCACGCAGTCGTGCACGCAGCCGCCGAGAACGGCGCCGACCAGGATCCAGAGCATGCCCGGAAGGTAGCCGAACTGGGCCGCCAGCACCGGGCCGACCAGCGGGCCGGGCCCGGCGATGGCCGCGAAGTGATGGCCGAAGACCACCCAGCGATGGGTGGGCACGAAATCCTTGCCGTCGGCCTGGGTCTCGGAGGGCGTGGCGCGCCCCGCGTCGACCGCGAGGACTCCGGCCATCAGCCACGCCGAGTGGAAGCGGTAGGCGATGAGGAAGACGCAGAGCGCCGCGACGACCATCCAGAGCGCGCTGACCGGCTCGCCGCGCGCCCATGCCAGGATGGCGACCGAGAGCGCGCCCAGGGCGGCGATGGCGAGCCAGACGAGCGCGCGCAGCCACCGAAATGCGAGTGGGGTGCTCATGGCGGGGAGGGGGCGGCTTTCTCTCAGGGCGGCTTCCGCGCCGCGAGAAGAAAACTCAGCCGAAGCGCCGCCGGCCGGCGCCGTCGTTCATCCGGCGGGCCTCGTCGGGGAAGACCTCGCTCCAGATGCGCTCGAGCGTGTTGCGGTAGTCCCAATCCCGCAGCAGCGGCTTCCAGCCCAGGCCGTCGAGCAGGCGGTTCGCCAGGTCGAGCGCCAGCTCCGGCCCGGCGCCCGCCACCAGGTCCTGCAGCACCCCGGTCGACTGCCAGCCGTGCATCAAACCGTAGGCGAGCGAGCGCAGCGCGATGTAGACGTGCTCCGCCGTGAGCTCGCCGCCGAGAGTCAGATCGCCCGCCGCCGCCGCATCCCGGACGATGCCCAGGCTGACCCCGGAGATGCCCGCCGCGATCTCCGCGATCTTCGCCGCGCGCTTGGGGTTCACATTCCCCTGCCCCGCGAACATGCCGCCCTCGATCACCTCGCTTTCGGGATGGAGGGCGAAGACGACCCGCCGGGCTGCCTCGATCGCCAGGATCCGCTCCCGGGCGCGGCCGTGGAACAGCGACGCCCGGCGGTAGAGCTCCAGCCGCAGCTGCAGCGGCCGAATCCACAGGGCCGCAAGCAGGTCGTCCTTGGAGCCAAAATGCTGGTAGAGGGTGCCCTTGGAGTAGGGAGTCGCCTCCGCCAGCCTCTCCATCGTCAGCCCGTGCATTCCTCCGGGCCCGGTCAGCATCCTGCGCGCGAGGTTCAGCAGCTCCTCCTCCCGGTCCGCGATCGCCTTTCTCTTCCAAAGGGATTGGGGCACAGCATGTTCTAGATTTTTTCAGGACCGTGCGTCAATCGCATTATATATCTTAATGCGATATCGTATAGCGCTAACCGTTATAAACCAGCATGTTAGACATTACATAGCGGGGTTGATTGACGGACCGTCAAATCTTGACGCATTTTGACAATTCTGCCCAAAGAACCGTAATGCACGAATTGCCCGCTCCCAGTCGGCCCGATGGAGGTACCTCAGAACCCGGTTCCGAGGAGCAAGAGCGGCTCCGCGCGCAGCGCATGGAGAGCATCGGCGTCCTCGCCACCGGCATCGCGCACGACCTCAACAACATCCTCACGCCCATCATGATGGCGGTGCCCTTGATGCGGGAATGGGCGCCGGCGGGCGAGGCGGGCAAGATCCTCGAAATGATCGAGCAAAACGCGTCCCGTGGCGCCAGCCTCGTGCGGCAGCTGACGGACTACGCGCGGGGAACCGGCGGCGCCCGCCAGACGATGGAGGTGTCCGGCCTGCTCGCGGAGATCGGCCGCTTCGTGCGGGCGGCCTTTCCCAAGAACATCGAGTTCCGGGCCGAGGCCGAACCCGGCCTTCCCGCCATCCGCGCCGACGGCACCCAGATCTACCAGGTCCTGCTCAATCTCTGCGTCAATGCGCGCGACGCGATGCCCGATGGCGGCGTCCTCCGGCTGGTCGCGAAGGCCCGCGCCGTCCGCGCGCCGGCGGCCGGCGAGGCGGCGCCGATTCCGGCCGGAAGCTACCTGGAGCTCGCGGTCGAGGACACCGGGCGGGGCATCGTCCCGGAAGTGCTGGCGCACATTTGGGAGCCCTTCTTCACCACCAAGCAGCGGAAGCAGGGATCCGGTCTCGGCTTGTCCACGGTTCGCAGCATCATCAGAAGTCATCACGGCTTCATCGATGTGCGCTCCACCCCCGGCGAAGGCACCCAGTTCAGCGTCTACCTGCCCGCGCAGGCGCCGGACTAGGCCCGCCGCCTGGGGGCGGAGGGCGGCCCTCCTGGCCTGCGCCGCCGCCGCCCTGGGGGCGCACGGGGCGACGCTCAATCTTGAGAGCACGATTTCCCGGCCCCTGCGCTACCGGCCGGAGGGCGGGGATTTCGTCATCGAAAACGGCGCGGAATACTTCAACCGCCCGCTCTACACCAACACCGCCTTCCGGGTGGACGGCGGAGACCGCCCGGAATTTTCCCTCTTCCTTCCCGGCCGCGGCGGCGTCCTGCGGCTCGGCGTCGTGGCCGGCGGACGCGGCGTGTGGCTGGACCAGGCGGCGGACATCGTCTCCCGCTACCGGCCGGGGTCGCTGCTCTACGAGATTTCCGATCCGCTGCTGGGCGAGGGCCGGCTCCGGATCGCCGCGCTGCTGCCCGCGGCCGGGCAGGGCCTGGTGCTGCGGGTGAGTTACGGCGGGGCTCCGGTGCGCCTGGTCTGGGCCTTCGGGGGCAGCAACGGCGAGCGCGGCCGCCGCGACGGGGACATCGGCACCGAGTCCGAGCCGGTGAGCCGGTTCTTCCAGCTCCGCCCGGAATACTGCCGGGGCAACGCCGTCGCCCTGCGCCCGCATGGATTCGAGCTCTCGAGTCCGGCGGCGCTGGTCCGCGGGCTGGCCTCCCCCGGCGCGGAGTTCGGCGCCGGAGACGCAGGGCAATGGGACGCTTCGCCGGAACGCCTTCTCTCGGCCCTGGCCCATGCCGGCGCCCAGGCGCCGGCGCTGCCGGTGGCGGTGGGCGCCCGCGCCATCGGCGGCCGGCAGCCGGAGTGCATGATCGCGCTCCAGCGCGTGCCCCGCGCCGGCGACGACCGGCGGGAGCTTTCAACCTACCTCGCAGTGCGGGCCGAACGCGGGCCCGCCGGCGCGCCCGCGACAGTCGCGGCCCCGGATCTCCGCCCAGCCGATCTTCCCGCCCTCTTTGCCGCCGCCCAGGCCCGCCGGAAGGCGATCGCCGAAAAGATCGCCGTGGAGACGCCCGATCCCTTCGTCGACGCCGCGGCCGCCGCCCTTTGCGTGGCCGCCGACGGAGTCTGGGACGAGGCGACGGGCACGGTGCAGCATGGGGCCGTCGCCTGGCGTTCGCGGCTGCTCGGCTGGCGCGGGCCGTACGCCAACGACGAGTTCGGCTGGCACGACCGGGCCCTCCGGCACTTTTCCTACTGGGCCGCGCGGCAGAACACCTCCCCGGCCCCCCGCCGGCTCCCGCCCCCGGACGCCTCCGCCAACCTCTCCCGCAACGAGGCCGCGCTCCACAGCAACGGCGACATCTCCAACTCCCACTATGACATGAACCTCGTCTACATCGATGAGGTCTTCCGCCACCTGCTCTGGACCGGCGACCTGGCCTTCGCCCGCCGGATGTGGCCGGTGATCGAGCGGCACCTCGCCTGGGAGCGGCGGCTGTTCCGCCGCACCTTCGGGCCGGACCATCTTCCGCTCTACGAGGGCTACTGCTGCATCTGGGCCAGCGACGACCTCGAGTACGAGGGCGGCGGCGCAGCCCACGCCAGCGCCTACAACTACTATGAGAACGTGATGGCGGCGCGGCTGGCGCGGAGGCTCGGCGCCGACCCCGCGCCCTACGAGCGCGAGGCGCGGCTCATCTGGAAGGGGATGCACCAGGAGCTCTGGCTCCCGGAGAGAGGCTGGTTCGGCGAATGGAAGGATCTGCTCGGCCGGCAGATGGTGCACGAAAGCCCGGCCCTCTGGACCTTCTACCACACCCTCGATTCCGCGGCGGCGACGCCGCGCGAGGCCTGGCAGATGAGCCGCTTCATCGACACCCAGATCGCGCACATTCCGCTGCGGGGGCCGGGCATGCCGGAGGACGGATCCTACGTCCTTCCCACGACCAATTGGATGCCGTACACCTGGTCGACGAACAACGTGGTGATGGCCGAGGTCATGCACACCGCGCTGGGCTACTGGCAGGCGGGCCGCGCCGACGAGGCCTACCGGATGTTCAAGGGCGCGCTCCTGGCCAGCATGTACGCCGGCCTCTGCCCGGGCAACGCCGGCATGACCACGACCTTCGACATGGCGCGGGGCGAGTCGCAGCGCGACTTCGCGGACGGGATCGGAACCTCCTCGCGCGCGCTGGTCGAGGGCCTGTTCGGGGTGGCTCCGGACGCGCTCGCCGGCGAATTGCGCATCCGGCCGGGCTTCCCGTCGGCCTGGGACCGCGCGCGGCTGCGCCACCCGGACTTCGATTTCTCCTACGAGCGGCAGGGGCTGGCCGACCGCTACCGCGTCGCCGCCCGGTTCCCCCGGCCGATGCGGCTCGAGCTGGAGCTGGCCGCCCGGCGCGATCGGGTCCGGTCCGTCACGCTCAACGGCGCCCCCGTCGCCTGGAGGCCGGTGGAAGAGGCCGTCGGGCAGCCCCGGATCGCGATCGACGCGGACGCGGCGGCGGACTTCGAGATCGCCGTGACCTGGGCGGGCGCCGCGCCGGCGCCGCCGGTCGGCCCCGCCCGCGTCGCCCGCGGCGGGGAGTTTCGGCTCGCGGCCGGCGGGGCCGTCGTGACCGCGGTGGCCGACCCCCAGCACGCGCTGGGCGGCCAATGGACGGGGGAGCAGGCGCCCCTCCCGGTCACCGGCCTGTCGGGGCAGCGGACGATCTTCGCCTTCTGCAGGCAAGGCGAGATGCACTGGTGGGCGCCGGTGGCCTTCGAAGTCACCGCCGAGCGCGCGCAGCCCGCCGCCGCCGAACCCGCGCCGGCCGCCCCGCGCTATGACACCGTCGACCTCGCCGGCCTCTTCAACGACCGGGTCACTCAAATCTACCGCCACGACTATCTCTCGCCGCGCTCGCCCTACTGCTCTCTGGCGATGCCCAAACAGGGAATCGGGACCTGGTGCCGTCCCACGGCCGGCGCCGTGATCGACGACTCCGGATTGCGGCGCGCCGCGGACGCGGGCCACGGCCGGATCGCGCTGCCGAGCGGCGTCGTCTTCGCCGTTCCGGGAACCGGCGGCGCGCCCAACATCGCCTTCGTCTCCCAATGGGACAATTTTCCGCGGGAGGAAACGGTGCGGCTGCGGGGACGCGCGCACGGCCTCCACCTTCTCATGGCCGGCTCGACCAATTCCATGCAGAGCCGATGCGACAACGGCGAGGTGGTGGTCGCCTATGCCGACGGCTCGACCCAAAGGCTGCCGCTGGTGAATCCGGTGAACTGGTGGCCGGTCGAGGAGGATTATTGGATCGACGATTTTGCTTTCCGCCGCCCTGAGCCCATCCCCGTCCGCATCGACCTGCGCGACGGCCGGGTTCGGGCGCCGAACCCGGTCTCCTTCGCCGGCCAGGGGCGGACCGTGCCGGGAGGGGCCGCCACCGCCCTCGAAATCAGGCTCGACCCGCGGAAGGAGCTGCGGTCATTCACGGTCCGGGCCCTGGCCAACGAGGTCGTGATCGGCCTCATGGCGGCGACCGTGGAGCGCTGACCCGCCGGCCCCGGGGGCGCAGGCGGGGATGCCGTCGCACCTTCGCCCGTCGCATCGACGGCTCGGCACCCGGGCGAACACCGCCGCCGGCGGAGCCGCGGGAGCGTCAGTTTCCGCTTCTGGGCCGCTCCGGGAAGATCGAGACCGTCACCGCGCCGGCCTTGGGCAGCGCGGTCCGCACCGAGATCGTGCCGGCCGAGCGCGACGGCACGATCTCCGCCGCCAGCGCCCGGCTCACGCCCTTGTAGGTGAAAACCGAGCGCACCGCGGCCCGGCCCGCCAGGGCGGTGGTGGGAAAGTCGACCGTGGCGTTGAAGTCCGCCGCGTTGTAGTTGGCGAGGAGGGCCGAGCACGAGCCGTCGGGCTGGACCGGACCGACCCAGGAGAAAAGGCGCCAGGGCGCCAGCACGGCGACCGAAATCTGCCCGCCGTTGACGTAAACCAGGGCGTAGTGCTGCGCCCCGCCCTCCTCGGGCCCTTCCTCGCTGGGCGCGCCGCCGCCGCCGGTCACGATGTAGTCGATTCCGTCGTGCTTCGAGCGATAGTAGAGGTGCTCGTGGCCGCTGAAGACGGCGCGGACCCCGTACTGCACGAAAAGCCGGTGCAGCTCGTCGCGGTTCGCCGGATGGTCGAAGCCGTCCCGCGCGCCCTTGGGAAACAGGGGGTGATGGCTGAAGACGAAGATGTTGGCGGCCCCGCGGTTCGCCTCCAAGTCCTGCCGGATCCACGCCATCTGCGCCGGGCCGACGCCGGCCTTCGGACCGACCTCCTCGGTGTCGATCGCGATGAAATGGGAATGGCCGTAGTCGAAGGATCCGTAAAGCCGCCCCATCGTCCGCTGGTAGAGCTCTTCCAGGTCCCGGCGCTGGTAGATCTCGTGGTTGCCGGGGGCGTTGAAGACCGGGATCCCGGCCGTCGCCGCGAGGGCGAGGAAGGTGGCGTATTCCGCGCGGGCCTCCCCGACGGTGTCGTCCGAGCCGTAAATCGAGTCGCCCGTCCAGAGCGAGAACGCGGGCCGGATCAGCTGCAGTTCCGAGAAGATCTGGCCGGCGGTCGGGGGCATCGGCACGCCCCGGCCGGCCGCGCGGTTGTCGCCTCCCACCGAGAACATGAAATGGTCGGGATCCGGGGCCGGCGCCAGCGCCGCGGCGGGGGCGGGCAGCGGCAGCGGAGCCAGCGGGCGGGTGGACTCGGCGCGGGCGGACCCGGCGGCAAGAAGGAGGACGGCCAAACTGAGGCGGAGGTTCATGGCTGGAATTCCGTTCTGGACGCCGACGCAAAAAAGGCAAATGCCGGAGCATGACCCCATCCCCCCGATCCGGCCCCTCCTTCACCCGCCGTGACGTGCTCAAGGGCCTCGCCGTCGGCTCCGGTGCCCTCCTGCTTCCCCGCGCGGCGCGGGCCGCGGGCGCGGCCGGGAACCCCGTCGCGGACACGACGGCCGGAAAGGTGCGCGGGGCGCTCAATGGCGGCATCGCTGTCTTCAAGGGCATCCCCTACGGCGCCGACACCGCGCCGCGCCGCTTCCGCCCGCCCGTCCCGCCCGCGCCCTGGTCCGGCGTCCGCGACATGCTGGACTTCGCGCCCCGCGCCCCCCAGGCCCGCGGGCGGACTTCGAACCGCCCGGTGGCCCCGGGCCGCGGCCAGGACACCTTCTCCAACAGCTACGCGGACAAGATCCTGCTGATGAGCGAGGACTGCCTGCACCTCAACGTCTGGACCCCCGGGCTGCGCGACGGGGGCAGGCGGCCGGTGCTGTTCTACATCCATGGCGGCGCATACAGCAGCGGGTCGGTCGACAGCGACCTCTATGACGGCGCCCGCCTCTGCCAGCGCGGCGACGTGGTGGTCGTCACCGTCAACCACCGCCTGAACCTCTTCGGCTACCTCTACCTGGCCGAGCTGGGCGGGCCGGAATTCGCGGACTCGGGCAATGCCGGCCAGCTCGACCTCATCCTGGCGCTGCAGTGGGTGCGGGAGAATATCGCCGAGTTCGGCGGGGACCCGGACCGGGTGATGATCTTCGGCCAGTCGGGCGGGGGCGCGAAGTGCGCCACCCTGATGGCCATGCCGGGCGCGCACGGACTCTTCCACCGGGTCCTGACCATGAGCGGGCAGCAGATCACCGCCAGCCGGCGGGAGAGCGCGACCAAGGTCGCCCGCTCGGTCATCGCCGCCCTCGGCCTCGAGCCGGGCAGGATCGACCCGATCAAGACGATGCCGATGGAGAAGCTGGTCGGGGCCATCCGGGCCGGCGGCTACTATGGACCGGTCAAGGACGGGCGCTCCCTGCCCCGCGACCCCTTCGACCCCGACGCGCCGCCGCTTTCGGCGGCGATCCCGATGGTGCTCGGCAACACCCGCTTCGAGACCGCGCTGCTCATCGGCTCGTCCGATCCCGAGGATTTCGACCTCACCTGGGAGACGCTGCTGTCCAAGCTGGAGCGCAACTCCCCGTTCATGGGGAACCTCGACCGGAAGGCGGTCATCGCGGAGTATCGCCGGCTCCACCCGGACTACACGCCCTCCGACGTCTTCTTCGCCGCGACGACCGACTCGCGCTCCTGGCGGGGCCAGGTGATCGAGGCGGAACGGCGCGCGGTCCAGCCGGTGGCCCGCGATCGCACCTGGGTCTACGAGCTCGACTGGATGACGCCGGTGGATGGCGGCAAGTGGCGGGCCCCCCACACCCTCGATATCCCCCTCGCCTTCGACAACATCGTCACCGGATCCTCGATGATCGGCACCGGGCCGGAGGCAAGGGCCATGGCCCAAACCATGAGCGAGGTCTGGATCGCCTTCGCCCGGTCGGGAAACCCCAATACCGCCCGGCTACCGCACTGGCCGGCCTACCACCTGGACCGCCGCGCCACCATGGTCTTCGACACCGTCTCCAAGGTGGTCGACGACCCCCGGGGCGCGGAGCGCCGCCTGTTCGCGCCGATCCCCTATGTCCAGCCGGGAACGTGAATCAGGCATCGGCCCCGAGCGCCAACGCCTTCCGGCATTCCCCGGATCCGTGCTAAACTTGAGACGAGGGGAACCCATCCGCACGGAGGCGGTTCCCAACACCCATGCCCAAGCACCCTAAGGCCGGTGGCGCGACCCGCATCGAGCGCGACTCGATGGGCGAGATGGCGGTGCCGCGCGAGGCGCTCTACGGCGCCTCGACCCAGCGGGCGGTCCTCAATTTTCCCATCAGCGGCCGGCCCCTGCCGGAGGCCTTCATCCGCGGACTGGGGCTGGTCAAGGTGGCCTGCGCCGCGGCCAACGAGGAGCTCGGCCGGATTTCCCGCAGGAAGGCCCGCCTGATCCGGCTTGCGGCCGAGGAGGTGGCCAAGGGCAAGCACCTTCGGGAATTTCCGGTCGACATCTTTCAGACCGGCTCGGGGACCTCGACCAACACCAATGCCAACGAGGTCATCGCCAACCGGGCGACGCAGCTGGCAGGGCGCCGGCTCGGCTCGCGGCGGGTGGTGCATCCCAACGACGAGGTCAACCTGGGGCAGTCGTCCAACGACGTCATCCCCACCGCCCTTCACGTTTCGCTGGCGGTGGAGCTGAACGAGCGGCTGCAGCCCGCGCTGAGCCTGCTCCACGCCGCCCTCGATGCCAAGGCCGAGGCGTTCCGGGACATCGTCAAGATCGGGCGCACCCATCTGATGGACGCGACCCCCCTGACGCTGGGACAGGAGTTCTCGGGCTACGCGGCCCAGGTGAAGAAGGCGGTGGGCCGGGTCCACAAGGCGATCGGCGCCCTCGAGGAACTGGCGATCGGCGGCACCGCGGTCGGCACCGGCCTGAACAGCCACCCGGAATTCGCGCCCCGGGTCTGCGCCTACCTCTCCAAGCGGACCGGCCTCGCCTTCTGCGAGGCCTTCAACCACTTCGAGGCCCAGGGGGCGCGGGATGACGCGGTCGAGGTGGCGGGCCAGCTCACGGCCATCGCCGCCTCCCTGACCAAGGTGGCCAACGACATCCGGCTGCTGGGGTCGGGCCCCCGCAGCGGGCTCGGCGAAATCCGCCTCCCGGCGACCCAGCCGGGCTCCTCGATCATGCCGGGCAAGGTCAACCCGGTGATGAGCGAGATGCTGGTGCAGGTCTGCATCTACGTGCAGGGGCTCTGCCAGGCCGCCGCGATCGCCGGACGCGACGGGCATTTCGAGCTCAATGTCACCCTCCCCCTTCTCACCCACCTCCTGCACGAGTCGGTGGCCTGCCTCTCGCAGGGCGCCCGCGTCTTCGCCGAGCGCTGCGTCGAGGGGCTCGAGGCGGACGCGGGGCGGTGCCGCGATCTGGTCGAGCGGTCCCTCATGCTCGTCACCGCCCTGACCCCGCACATCGGCTACGATGCGGCCGCGGCCATCGCCAAGGAGGCCATGGCCGAGAACAAGACCCTGCGGGAGGTCCTGACCGGGCGGGGGCTGATGGACGCCGAAACGATTGACCACGTGCTCGATCCGCGGAGCATGACGGGGACGATGCCGGAGCGGCCGCGAACCCGCGGCCGGCCGCGCTAGCTAGCCCCGCCCCATGAAACTCCCCCGCCTGCTCCTGGCCGCCGCGCTGGCGGCCACCGCCCTCCGCGCCGACGTCGCGCGCCCCAGGATCCTCGGCCTCGCCCAGGCCGCCTACTATGTCCACGACCTGGCGCAGGCCCGGAAGTTCTACTGCGACTTTCTCGGCTACCAGGAGTGGTACACGCTGACCAACCCCGACGGCAGCGCGAAGGCGGCCCTGATCAAGATCGACGACCGCCAGTCGATCGAGCTCGTCCCCGAGGTCGCGGCCCACACCGACCGCTTCAATCACATCGCCCTCGAGGTGGAGGACGCCGAGGCCATGCGGCAGTACCTCAAGGCCCGCGGCGTCGCGGTGGCCGACCACATCATCAAGGGGACCACCACGGTCGGCTACTTCACCGCGAAGGACCCGGACGGCCACACCCTCGAGTTCGTCCAGTACGGCCCGGACAGCCTGGTCGTCCGCGATGCGGGCAAGCACCTGTCCGCCGCCCGCATCTCGGGGCACATGTCCCACGCCGGGATCATGGTCCATAACCTGGCGGCCGCGCAGGCGTTCTACCGGGACATCCTCGGCTGCGTCGAGACCTGGCGCGGGAGCGGCAACGGCAAGACCCTGAGCTGGGTGAACATGCGCGTTCCCGATGGGACCGACTGGGTGGAGTTCATGCTCTACGCCAAGATGCCCTCGCTCGCCCATGTCGGCGTCAGCCATCATGTCTGCCTGGTGGTGCCCGACGTGGCCCGGGCCGGCGCGATCCTGCGCGGCCGCCCGCTGCCCGCCGGCGCGGTGCTTTCCGCCGACATCATCACCGGGACCGACCGCAAGCGGCAGATCCACTGCTTCGATCCCGACGGCACCCGGGTGGAGATCATGGAGCCCGCGCCCGCGGACGGCGTGCCCGCGGCCTCCTCCTCCGCTCCGCCTCCCGCCGGCTGATCTTGACCGAACCCCGGGACCCCTTTGGGGTCCAACCCAAAGGATGAGCTACCTCTCGAAGCGCCTGATGGCCGGCGAAACCGTCGTCAAGGAGGCCAGGATCCACGGCATCGTCTATCTTCCGGCGGTCGCCGTCGCCATCCTGGGCGGCGCGGCGTGCCTCTATCTCTCGCAGCTCTCCGACCCCGACGCCCAGAACGCGGCCAAGGCCCTGGCCATCGTCCTCGGGCTCTATGCCCTGTACCTCGCGCTGCGGGGCTGGATCCGCCGCGCCGCCGCCCGCTTCTACGTCACCAACCGCCGCGTGCTCATCCGCCTCGGACTGATCCGGCAGCGCTCGGTCGAGATGCTGCTGACCCAGATCGAGGGCGTCACCGTCCGGCAGGGGATGCTGGGGCGCCTCCTCGGCTACGGCACGGTGGTGGTCGAGGGCACCGGCGGCGACCACGATCCCTTCCGCTTCATCGGCCATCCGGAGGACTTCCGGCTCGCCATCCAGGAGCAGATCGAGGCCCACGCGCGGAGCCTGGCGGCGCCGAGCCGAGAGATCCCGGGCAAGCCGCTCGACCGCTACGCGGAGCTCAGCCGCCTTGACGAGCTCCGCCAGCGCGGCGTCCTGACGGAGGACGAGTTCCAAAGCGAGAAGCGCCGGCTGCTGGGGACGGGCTGAGGCCCGGCCTGAGGCGAACCATTTGCCGCCGCGGCGTTCCAAGGGCTCATGCCCAAGGCGCCGGCCCGCCCCTCCCCGTCCGGGATCCGCATCGGGATCTCCGGATGGACCTACGCGCCCTGGCGCGGGGTCTTCTTCCCGCCCGGCCTGGCGCAGAAGGACGAGCTGGCCTATGCGGCCCGGCAGGTCTCCTCGATCGAGATCAACGGGACGTTCTACTCGCTGCAGCGCCCCTCCAGCTACGGCCTCTGGCACGACCAGGCGCCCCCGGACTTCGTCTTCTCGGTCAAAGGGCCCCGCTTCATCACCCACATCCGGCGCCTGAAGGACGCGGCCATCCCGCTGGCCAACTTCTTCGCCTCCGGCGTGCTGCGGCTGGAGGAAAAGCTGGGGCCCCTGCTCTGGCAGCTGCCGCCCAGCCTGCCCTACGACCCGGAGCGCCTGGACGCCTTTTTCGAGCTGCTGCCGCGGGACACCCTGGAGGCGGCGGCGCTGGCCCGCCGGCACGACGCCCACGTCCCGCACCCCTGGCTGGAGCCCGGCGGGCGCCGCCCCCTCCGGCATGCGCTGGAGATCCGCCACCGTTCGTTCGAGCGCCCGGAATTCATCGAGCAGCTCCGGCGCCACGGCATCGCGCTGGTCGTGGCCGACACCGCGGGCAAATGGCCCCTGCTGGAGGAGTCGACCTGCGATTTCATGTACGCGCGCCTCCACGGGGACGAAAAGCTCTACGTCAGCGGCTACACCGAGGCCGCGCTCGCCCGCTGGGCCCGAAAGGTCCGCGCCTGGCGCGCCGCCGGGCAGGACGTCTACGTCTATTTCGACAACGACGTCAAGGTGCGCGCCCCGCACGACGCCCAAAGCCTGGCCCACCGGCTCGGCCTCGGGTCCAAGCCGAAGAAGCCGCCGCCCGCGGCCTCGATCAGGGAGGCGCCGCGCACCCGCTGGCCGGGCTTCCCGCCGCGGCCCGGCGCGCTCAGCGCGCCGCCGGCTCGACCAGCACGCGGCGCACCTGCACGGCGGAAGGCTTCGGCTCGACCGGCAGCCCCCGGGCGTCGTGGTGGGCGCGGATGAATTCCGCGCCGAAGAAGAGGATCGCGCTCGAGTAGTAGATCCAGACCAGCAGCGCCACCAGCGAGCCCGCCGCGCCGAAGATCGAGGCCACGGTCGAATGGCTCAGGTAGAGGGCGATGAGCAGCCGGCCCAGGCTGAAGAGCAACGCGGTGATGAAGGCTCCCTGCCAGACGCTGGACCAGCGCTGGCGGACGTCGGGCAGGACCTTGAAGAGGAGCGCGAAGACGACCGTGATCACGCCCAGGGCCACCGCGAAGTTGCCCGCCCGCACCACCCAGCCCGGCGCGCGGAAGATCTCCGAATGCCGCAGCACCGCCTCCAGCGCGGTGTTCAGGACCAGGGAGATCAGCAGGAGGAAGCCGACGCTCAGCACCATGGCGAAGGAAAGCAGCCGCTGGGCCGCCACCACCGCCCAGCCGCTGCGGCTCGGCCGCGCCACCACCCCCCAGATCTCGTTGAGGGAGACCTGCAGCTGCATGAAGACGGAGGTGGCGCCGAAGAAGAGCACGATCAGGCCCGCGGCGGTGGCGGCCGCGCTGCGGTTCTGGTAGGCGGTCGAGACCGACATCGTCTCGATGATGTGGGCGCTCTGGGGCCCGACCAGCTGCACCATCTCGGAGTGGAATTGGCCCCGCGCCGCGTCCCGGCCGAAGATGAGGCCCGCCACCGTCAGGGCTCCCAGCGTGACGGGGGCCAGCGAGAAGAGGCTGTAATAGCTGATGGCGGCCGCGTGCTTGAAGGCGTCGTCCGCGTTCCACCGCAGCGCCGCCCGACCCAGCGTTCTCCACCAGCCGACCTTTGCCATGCCATCCACAGACTGCCGCCGCGGCCCCCGGTTCGGCCGGAACTGCGCCCGGGCCGCCGGGTCGGTAGCCCCATGGACTCCGTGGAACGTTTCCTCGACTCGCTCCTGGGACTCCACGTTCCCTCCTCCAGCCTGAATTTCTCCGAGATGACGTGGCGGACGCTGGTCGTCTTCGGGTTCGGGGTCCTGCTGGTGCGCTGGGGCGCCCGGCGCTTCATGGGCCGCAATTCCGGCTTCGACCTGGTCATCACCTTCATCCTCGGCTCGGTGCTGAGCCGCGGCATCAACGGGCAGGCCTCGTTCTTCCCCACCCTCTGGGCCAGCCTGCTGCTGATGCTGCTGCACCGCCTGGTCAGCTTCCTGGCCTGCCGCTCCCACCGCATCTCCTGCCTGGTCAAGGGACGGGCCCAGCTGGTCGTCCGGGACGGGCGGATGGACGAGCGGGCGCTGCGCGCCGCCCTGCTGAGCCACGATGACCTCTTCGAGAACCTGCGGATGAACGGCAACGTCGGCCGGCCCGAGGACGCCGCCGAGGCCTGGTTCGAGCGCAACGGCTCGATCAGCGTGATCCGGAGGAAGAACTGAGCCGTTCAGCCGCCGGCGATGGCGCCGACGATGAGCAGGGGCTCCCGGCCCGACGCCACCGCGGCCGGCAGGGGCTCCGCCGGCGGGCGGTGGGAAAGGTCCTCCCCGCACGCGAAATAGCGCACGAAGGGCCGGCGCTTGCCGGAGCCGTGCTCGCGGATGGCGCCGCGCAGCATCGGAAAGCGCTCCTCGAGCGCCGCCAGCGCGGCCTCCAGGCTCGCGTCGGGGCCGGCCTCCAGGCGGACCTCGGGGCCGCAGCCCGCCAGCGTCTGGAGGTGCGCCGGAAGCGCCAGGCGGATCATGGCAGCGTCTGGGCCTCCACCGACAGCACCGCCGGTAGGTCCCGGACGACGGCGCCCCAGCTGTCGCCGCCGTCGGCCGAGGCGTAGACCTGGCCGCCGGTGGTCCCGAAATAGATCCCGCAGGGCTCGAGCGAGTCCACCGCCATCGCGTCGCGCAGCACGTTGACGTAGCAGTCGGCCTGGGGCAGCCCGCGCGTCAGCGGCTCCCACTCCTGCCCGCCGCTGCGGCTGCGGTAGACCCGCAGCTTCCCCTCCGGGGGGTAGTGCTCCGAGTCGCTCTTGATCGGCACCACATACACCGTGTCGGGCTCGTGCGCATGCACGTCGATCACGAAGCCGAAGTCGGAGGGAAGATTCCCGCTCACCTCGCGCCAGCTGTCGCCTCCGTCGTCGCTGCGCATCACGTCCCAGTGCTTCTGCATGAACAGGACCCGGGGGCGCGCGGGGTGCAGCGCGAGCCGGTGGACGCAGTGCCCGACCTCGGCGGCGGGATCCGGGATGTATTCGGAGCGGAGGCCGCGGTTGATCGGCTTCCAGCTCAGGCCGCCGTCCTCGGTGCGGAACGCGCCCGCCGCGGAGATCGCGATGAAGATCCGCCGCGGATCCGACGGGTCGATCAGGATGGTGTGCAGGCACATCCCGCCGGCCCCGGGCTGCCAGCGCGGGCCCGAGCCGTGGCCGCGCAGCCCCGAGAGCTCCCGCCAGCTCTTTCCGCCGTCGCCCGACCGGAACAGGGCCGCGTCCTCGGCCCCGGCGTAGACCGTGTCGGGATCGTCGAGCGCGGGCTCGAGGTGCCAGATCCGCTTGAATTCCCAGGGATGGGGAGTCCCGTCATACCACTGGTGGGTGCCCGGGATGCCGTCGTAGGCGAACTGGTTGCCGACCGGCGCCCAGCTCTCGCCGCCGTCATCCGAGCGCTGGATCTGCTGGCCGAACCAGCCGCTGCTCTGGGAGGCGTAGATCCGGCGGGGGTCGGCCGGCGAGCCCTTGAGATGGTAGATTTCCCAGCCCCCGAAATGAGGCCCGCTGATCTTCCAGTCCCGCCGGCGGCCGTCCGCGGTCAGGATGAAGGCCCCTTTCTTGGTTCCCACCAGCAGGCGCACGCCGCTCATGGGCGGGAATCTGGGGCGGCCCCGGGCCCCCCTCAATCCTCAATTCCGCGGCGCGCCGGTCCCGGCAGGCCCCAGGTCGGCGCCGGTCGAATCCTCGACCGTCAGCGCCGGACCGCGCTCCGCCTTGACGTCGACTCCGCGCAGCCGGAGCCCGTCGGTGTAGCGGGCGAGCAGGCCGCTGCGCCCGAATCCCACCACGTCGGTCAGCCGCAGTCCGGCGATCGGCATCTCCGGCAGGCCCTCGATGTCGGCCACCCGCTTGGCGCCGCGGATCGTGACATGGCTGATCCCGATGTCGCGGAAGCGGGGCGTGCGCCGCGAGACCGGCTCCGGCCGGGTGGCGGATTCGCCGCCCATCACGTAGTAGCTGGTGACCACGATCCCCACCCCGACGTCCTCCAGCGTCCAGTTGTCGAAGCGCAGGTCCTGGATCACCCCGCCGCGGCCGCGGCGGCTCTTGATCCGGATGCCGTTCTCGGTCCCGACGGCGGTGATGTTGCTGGCCGCCACGTTGCGGATCCCCCCGGCGGTCTCGCTTCCGATCACCACCGCGCCGTGGGCGTGATGCACCGTGCAGTTCGAGATGACGATGTCCTCCGAGGGCCGGTCGACCCGGAGCCCGTCGGCGTCCTTGCCGGACTTGACCACGATGCCGTCGTCCCCCGTGTCGATGTAATCGTCGTCGATCCGCACGAACCGGCTCGAATCCGCCACGATCCCGTTGGTGTGCGGGCCGGGATAGGTCTCGACCATGATGTTCCGAACGGTGGCGTTCTCGCAGTAGAGGAGATGGACGACGAACATCGGCGCGCCCACGATGCGGACGCCCTCCACCAGGACGTTCTTCGCGTTGATGAAGCAGAGGAAGGACGGCCTCAGCTCGGGGGCCGCCGCCAGATATTCCGCTTCCGGCGGGGTCCGGCCGGCCTCGAGGTCGCGCAGCAAGCGGTCCCAATTCGGGCCGTTGGCGCTGGCGGCCTCGTCGCCGCCGGTCGAGACGACCCCGTGGTGCAACTCGAGGTAGGAGCGGTAAGCGGCGGGATACGCCTTGCGCCAGGCCTCGTAGTCGCCGGTGGTGAGCACGCCGCGCCCCGTCACCGTCACGTTCTCCGCGCCGCTCGCGCCGATCAGGGGCGCCGGGGTGAGGCACTCCACCCCGAGGTACCGGCCCTTGACGAAGGGCAGCGGGGCGACGGGAAAATGGACGGTCGCGCCCGCTTCGATTTCGAGCGTCAGGTTGCTGGCCAGCTCGATGGGGCCCGATTCGTAGCGGCCGGGCGGCACGTAGACGGTGCCGCCCCCGGCGGCTTTCGCCGCGGCCACCGCCCGGGCGAAGGCGCCGGTCGCCAGCGCCGATCCGTCGGGCTTCGCCCCGAAATCCACGATGTTGAACACCGACCGGCCCGCGGCCGCGGCCGAGGTGGCTAAGCCCGCCCCGGCGCAGGCGAGGCACAGCGCCAGGCTCCATTTTGCGACCATCCGACGGTGATGGCCCGGCGGTCCGCGCCGGTCGAGCCATGAATCGGCCCCGGGGCGCTAGTGGTCGCGGCGGCCCTCCCCGCCGCCGCTTCCGCGCCCGCCGCCTCCACCCCCTCTTTCGCCGCCGCCGCGGCCGCCCCCGCCTCCGCCGCTCCAGCTTCCGCCGCGGCCGCCGCCGCCCCCTCCGCTGGCGGAGGAGCGGTTCCAACCCCCGCCCGAGGAGCGGCCTGAACCGCGGCTCCAGCCCCCAAATCCCCCGCGGCCGCCGCCGGCGGGGAAAGCACTGCCAGCCGATTGAGGGCGGCTCCAGGCGGCCGACGGATGCCCGCGAATGGAATCGCCGGCGTTCGTGACGAACCGCTGGAAACCGCCGATCGGGCGCGCCGCCATCCGGCCCGGCAATGCGCCGCCGCCGACCAGCCGCTCGCGGCCGGCTCCGGAAAGGTACCAGGAAGGAGGAAGACCCGGCCGCAGATCCGGGACGAAATGCCCGTTGACGTACGCGCCCGCCTCCCGGTACGAGCGTCCATCGTCGCTGGCCAGGACCCGGCCGCCCTTCCCCACGAAATAGTAGCAGGGCGGCGGATGCCCGGGGGTGCCGTGCCGGGGGTGCTCCCCGTGCTCCGGGGGCCGATGGCGGGCAATCTCGCTGGGCCGGCCGTGTCCATAGAAGCCGACGAAGGTCCATCCGACCCCCTCGCACCACCACCATCCGTAGCCATCGTCATAGTAAACCAGATCGCCCGGCTCGGCGGGGACGCTGGCGCAGCCCGTCATCAGGCTCATGCCGGCCCCGATGATCGCTGCAGCAAGCCATGAGGACATTTTCATGCCTTCCGGTAAGCCCGGCCGGTGCCAACCGCAGATCGCGAGATGCAAGCCGCTGGAATGAAATGGAATGCGGCGCGGCAGCGGCCCCGAAATTCCCCGCCCGCCGGCCCCGCCGGTTGCCTCCAACCAGCCGCCGGACGGCCCGGCTCCAGCCGGTGGTTCGGGACAACCGCCGCTCCTCCACTTGAACCCGGGAGCAAAGAGGACGATAGTGGCGGCGATGAGACCGGCCCCCGCAGCCGCCCTCCTGCTGCCACTCCTCGCCGCCGCCGGCGCGTGGGCGCGGCCCGCTGGCGATGTCGACTTCCAATCGGCGAAGGTCATCGAGACGGTCCAGCCGGAATTTCCCGAGCCGCTCTATGACCTCTTCCGCGAGGGCGGCCGCGCCACGGTGGAGATCTCCCTCGACGAGCGGGGCCGCCTGGTGGACTGGCTGCCGGTCAGCTACAACGACTCGCGCTTCGCCGACCTGGCGGTCGCGGCGCTGAAGCAGTGGCGGTACCAGCCGGCCCGCTGGCACGGCCAGCCCGTCGCGGTCACGATCCCCCTGACCTTCGACTTCGAGCTCCGTGGGGTCGTCATCAACGGCACGCGCACCTCCTGGGCCGAGGCCTATTTCAACAGCCTTTTCCACGAGCGGATCTCCTACTATCCGCACGCGCTCGGAGACCTGGACCGGGTCCCGGCGGCCGTCCACACGGTGGCGCCCCACTACGACCAATCCCTCGCCGACCGGGGGGTGAGCGGCGAGGTGACGGTCAAGTTCTTCGTCGACGAGGAGGGCCGGGTGCGCATGGCCTCGGTCGTCGGCCGCCCCGATCCGGCGCTCGCCGACCTGGCGATCGGGGCGATCGACCAATGGCGCTTCGAGCCGCCCACCTGGCACGGCCGGCCGGTCCTGGCCGAACTGACCCAGGTCTTCCGTTTCCGCCCGGCGCAGGCGGCAGACCGCAGCTGAGCGGGCTTGAAGGGCTCGGGCGGGCCGCGGTGTTGTGGTGCCTGTGAAATCCGCCCTTTTCGCCGCCCTCCCCGCGCTGGCCGTGCTGGCCGGGAACGCCGCCGCCCAGCCGCCGGAAGCCGGCGGCGATTTCCAGTCGGCCCAGATCATCGAGACGGTCGAGCCGTACTTCCCGGTGACGCTCTACCGCGAATACGAGCAGGGCGGCCACGCCGGGATCGAGATTTCGGTCGAGGCCGACGGCAGGCTGTCCGACTGGCTGCCGGTGCGCTACACCGACAAGCGCTTCGCCGAGCTGGCGATCGACGCGCTCAAGCAGTGGCAGTTCAAGCCGGCGCGCTGGCACGGCCAGGCGGTTCCGGTCTGCCTGTACCTCGACTTCGACTTCCGGGTGCACGGCGTCGTGATCGACACCTCCCGGGACGAGGCCCTGACCGCCTACATCCGGTCGATGCAGGGGGACGTCGACGCCTATCACGCCTATGAGCTGAAGCAGCTCGACCGCATTCCCGTCCCTGAAAACGCCCCCGCGCCGCACTACCCCCATTCCCTGGCCGAGCGCGGCATCGGCGGCACGGTGACGGTCGCCTTCTACGTCGACGAAAAGGGGGCGGTGCGGATGGTCTCGGTCGAGGGCCGGCCGGCCCCCGAGCTCGCGGATCTCGCTTCCGAGGCGGTGTCGCACTGGAAGTTCGAGCCCCCGACGGTGCACGGCCGGCCGGTCCTGGCCCGGCTCAGCCAGGAGTTTCACTTCCGCTCCGACCGGTAAGCCAGCAATTCGGCCCGGAGCTGCTGCCGGGCCCGGTAGAGCCGGGTCTCCACGCCTCGCTCGGAGCAGCCGGCCACCGACCCGGTCTCGCGCAGGCTGAGGCCGCCATAATAGTGGAGCAGGAGGGTCGTCTTGAGGTCGTGGGGCAGCCGTTCGATCGCCCCGGCCAGGGCCGCCAGGTCCTCGTCGCGGCTGAGGGCCGCGGCCGGCCCCGGATTCGAAGCGTCGGCCGGCTCCCAGGAGGGGCCGCCCTCGACGTCCAGGCTCAGCGCCGGATGGCGCCGGCGCCAGCGGACCTGGTTGTGGCACAGGTTGGAGAGGGTGGTGAAGAGCCACGCCGAGAGCCGGGTGTCCTCCCGCAAACGCTGCCGCTGCTGGTAAAACCGCACGAACAGGTCGGCCACCAGCTCGCGGGCGTCGGCGGTATTCTGCAGGTAGCGCCAGGCGAAGGAGAAGAGCGGCCGCTCCCAGCGCCCGATCAGGCGGACCAGGGCGTCCTGATCGCCCCGCCGGAGCAGTCCGAGGTCGCGGCGGTCTTGTTCGGGATCGGCCTTCACGCGGGGCGCGCGATGCCGGTCAGTCCAGGCCGTCCTCGCGGCCGGAATTCAACGCCGGCCCCACCCAGGCCAGGAAGAGGGCGCGCTGGCGGTTGGTCATGACGGCGGTGGCGGCGACGACGAGCTGCCGGGCGGACTCCCGGCATTCCCGGTCGACCGCCCTCCGCTGCTCCACGTACCGGGCAAATTCCAGGAAATCGACCTGACCCACCGTGCGCCGCGCCTGCTCGAAGTCCGCGAACTGGGCGCGGAGCGTCGCCGCCTGGGCGGCGAGTTCGGTCAGCCGCGGGCCGGATTGCTCATGCAGCTCCCGGATCCGGGCGACCTGCGCCGGGGAGAGCTCGAGCGTCTGCTGCATCCAGGCGATCTCCGCGTCCAGGCCGCGCGTGCGGGAGGGACGGTGGGAGGCGAACCAGCCGACGTGGGCGCCGACGCCGGCGGCCAGGCCCGCCAGCAGGACGAGAAGGGCGCGGCTCATGTGCGGGGCGCGCCCGAACGGCTGGAATAGAGGGGGTCGATCAGCCGCACGTAGCTCTCGGCCAGCTGCCGGTTCCGCTCCGCCTGCATGCGCGAGATCCTCACCTCGGCCAGGAAGAGGCCCAGGAGCGCGCAGGCGGCGATGAAGGTGATGGCGAAGGCGGGCCGGGCGAGGTCGGCCGCCAGGCGCTCCAGGAAGCCGGGCGCCGGGGCGTCGGCCAGCCGCCGCCGAACCTCGGCCGCGACCGAGGGAACAGGGGGCGGCGCCGAGCGCCAGCGCTCGAGCAGGGGATCCAGCGGGTCGTCAGGGGGGCTCATGGGGACGTCCCCATCCTAACACCGCCGCGCCAAAAAGCCCTTCAAAATTCCCGGGCCCGCACCGAATTCACCGCACAAGTTCGGGCGAAGCGGCGACCGATGGCGGCGCACCCGTCCGCACAAGGGCGCAGCCGCGAAATCTGCGATTTGCCGCGGGCGGGGGCCGCGGATGGGCGTGCAGCCCCAGGTCTAATGGGATGACCGCTTGCAGGATTGAGGAAGCGGCCTCCCCAGGGTACCATATGCAGCCTGCCCATCCTGCATGCGTTCGGACCCAAGCTGTTCCGCCGCGACCCCCCGCCCGCCTTCGCGGATCGTCTGGCCCTGCGCGGCGGTGTTCGCGGCCACGCTGATCGCCTATCTCCCGGTCCTGGACGCCGGCTTCATCTGGAACGACGCCGACTACGTCACCCGCCCGGAACTGCGGCCCCTCTCCGGACTCCGCGCGATCTGGTTCCGGCTCGGGGCCACGGAGCAGTACTATCCGGCGCTGCATTCCGCCTTCTGGATCGAGCACCGGCTCTGGGGCGACGCGCCGCTCGGCTATCACCTCTTGAACGTCATCCTGCATGCCGCGGCGGCGTGCCTGCTGGCGCTCGTCGTCCGGGAGCTGTGGCGACCGAAGGCGACCGCCGGCTGGGAATGGATCGCGGCGCTCCTCTTCGCCCTGCATCCGGTCTGCGCCGAATCGGTGGCGTGGGTCTCCGAACAGAAGAATACCCTCTCGGCGGCCCTGGCGCTGCTGGCCGCGCTCCTCTACCTGCGCCGGAATCGGCCCGACCCCCGCGCCTATCTGCTGGCCACCGGCTGCTTCGCCCTGGCGGTCCTGAGCAAGAGCGTGACCGCCACGGTCCCCCCCGCCCTCCTGGTCCTGGCGTGGTGGCGGAAGGGCCGGATTTCCTGGAGGGTGGACGTCGCCCCGCTGCTGCCCTGGTTCGCGCTCGCGGGCGCGGCCGGGCTGGTCACGGCCCGCGTCGAGCATGGCTACGTCAGCGGTGTGCCGGGCGATGAATTCTCCCTGGGGCTGCCCGCCCGGATCCTGATCGCGGGGCGGGCGGCGGTGTTCTACCTGGCCAAGCTGGCCTGGCCCCATCCGCTGGTCTTCTTCTATCCGCGCTGGGCAATCGATCCCTTCTCCCCTGTCCAGTGGCTGTTCCCCGCGTCCGTGCTCGCGGCGGTCGGAGCGCTCTGGCTGCTCCGGCGGCGGCGGCGCGGCCCGCTGGCGGCAGCGCTCTATTTCCTCGGCACGCTCTTCCCCGTCCTGGGTTTTCTGAACGTCTATGCCTTCCGCTTTTCGTTCGTCGCCGATCATTTCCAGTACCTCGCCGCCCTCGGGCCGCTGACGGCCCTGGCGGCGATCCTTCCCGCCCGGCTTGGCCGGATTCCGCGCCCGGCCTACGTCGCTGTCCCGCTCTGCCTGCTGGGCGCCTCCACCTTCGCCCAATGCCGGCACTATCGCGATCCCGAGACCTTCTACCGCGCCATCCTGGCACGGAACCCGGCGGCGTGGATCGCCCGCAACAACCTGGGCAATCTCCTGCTGCAGCAGAACCGGACCGGAGAGGCCATTCCCCAATTCGCCGCGGCGCTGAAGCTCAAGCCCTCCTATCCGGACGCGGAGACGAACCTGGGCGTCGCGCTCGACCGCCAGGGGCGCGTCGACGAGGCCGTCGGTCATTTCCGAAAAGCGCTCGCGCTCGATCCCCGCTCGGTTCCCACCCGGGTCGACCTTGGCGAGGCCCTGCTGCGCCAAGGCAAAAAGGCGGAGGCGGCGGAGGCGCTCGAACAAGCGCTCCGCCTCGATCCGGCGAACGTCCCCGCGCTGGGCGCCCTGGCCGCGTGCCTGGTCGACCTGGGGCGGACCGGGGAGGCGATAGCCTTCTATGAACGGGCGATCGCCGCTCGAGTCCGGGACCCGATCGTTTTCAACAACCTTGGCGGCCTCCAACTCGCGGCCGGCCGGAACGGCGCCGCGGCCGAAGCATTCCGGTCGGCGCTCCAAATCAATCCGGGGCTGCCCCAGGCGCACGAGGGGCTGGGACTGGCCCTGGGGGCCCAAGGCGACGACCGCGGCGCCGCGGAGGAACTGGGACAGGCCGCGCGGCTCGAGCCCGGAAATCCGCAGGTCCGGCAGGAATGGGCGGCGGCGCGGGCCGGCAGCCGGCCGTAACTTCAGCGAACGCTCACCAATAGTACCGCTGGTTGAGCAGCTCGCCGTCCGTGCAGGGGCCGAAGGTCAGCTCGCGGGTCATCTTCTTGCCGTGCCCGGACGCGAGTATTCCCGTGTCCGTGAAGTAGGCCCACAGTTCCGGACGCCAGGGCTGGCCGAGCGCCTCGGCGGGAGCCGAGCGCGCGAGGGAGGCCGGAACTGCGCCGCTCTTCCGCTGGGCCGGCGCGGCTCCGCCGCCGCACGCCGGGCCGCCCGATTGGGCGTCGCGTTCCAGGAGGCGAAGTAGCTCGGCGCGCACGGGGGACCGCACGAGGGGGGGCGGCGCGGCGTTCCCGGCCGCGGCACCCACCGCCAGGGCCGAAGCGAGCAGGAGGAGCGTCCGAGCGTTCGTCATGATGGCTATGGTTTAGATGCTCGGTTGTTCGTTGCGAGGATGGCCTAATATGGGCGGGGATTCGTCAAGCCTTCTTCAAGGAGGTTTGAGGAGGATGGGCATAGCAGGAGGATGAAGCGGCTCCCTCGCGAGCGGCGTGGCCGATGCGGCGTCGCGCCCGTCGGTCTTGACCCGCTCGCCGTAGGTGCTCCACTCGCGCGGCCGCACCGCCAGGTTGTGGACCCCCAGAGCCACCAGCCTCCGGTGCAGCACAAAGCCGAACGGCCCCGCCTCGTAGCAGCTGTGCACGCTCTGCGCCTGGCCTAACTGCCGGTGGACAAACCCGATAAACGCTTCCTCGCTGAAGCGCTGCGGCGGCTGCGAGGCCTGCTCATCGATCTGCCGCACCACCACAATGAGGCTGGCATGAATATCCAGCCCGAGCTTTATTACCCGGGCGCGAGCGCCAGGGACTGTCTCTGTCGATTGATTGCTAGTCATGAGGCGGACA
>DASZWO010000033.1:0-5156 GCA_035546595.1 Opitutaceae bacterium | reverse complement strand
CGCCGCGCGCCGCCCCGGCCGGCGCGCCGCCGGCCCGGCGCGCCGCGCTCGATCCGCGCCTGCAGCCGGTCGACGGCCTGCCCCATTCCAGCCTCGCCAGCGCGCGGGACGCCTTCGCCGCCCAGCTGTGGGGCGCGAAGAACGGCGACATCGAGCTGGAGGCGGGCACCCTGGCGCTCAGCCCCGAGGCGCGCGCGCTGCTGCAGAAGGTGCTCGACGGCCTGCCCGCCGACTGGCGCGCGACCTACGACACCCCGGAGAAGCTGCTGGCGTTCGCGCTCGCGGGCAGCCCGCACCCGGTCGGCGGCATGCAGGTCCTGGGGGAGGAGGCGCAGGGCCCCGACGACATCACCCTCCACACCCAGTGGCAGCACGAGGACGATGACGTCGTCCACGACTCCTACGCCCGCTTCCACCAGGAGAACGGCCAGTGGAAATGGGTCGTGCCGCTTTCCATCGTCCAGCGGGCCGGGGCCTACCTGACGCGGCAGACGGCCCAGCCCGCGCCCCGCTAGGACGCCGGCGGGACGGCGGGCGGCGCCCGGCGCGGGAGCCGGCGCGGGCCGCCCTGGGCGTTGCCGGGCGGCGGATCGACCGGCGCGGGGATCGCCACCGCGCCCTCCAGGCCGGTGCCGGTGACGGCGACGGTCCCGAGCAGCGGACCGCTCAATCCCGTGATCCTGATTCCGCTCAGCTCGGCCCCCTGGACGTTGGCCAGGGTGATGCCCCCCTGGGAGCAGGTGCCGGTGATGTCGGACAGCCTCAGGCCCTGGAGCGGGCGCTTGGCGGAGATTTCCGTCGCCTGGACCAGGCTGCCGCACTTCACCCGGATGTGGCTGAAGGAGAAGTTGCGGCCCACCGGGTAGCCCACCAGGCCCTCGACCGGGTCGTCGCGGGTGCTGCTGTTGCCGCCCCGGGTGAGGTTGATGCGCAGGAACTGCTGCCCCTCGACGTCGAGGTCGTCGCCGGCGATGTTCTCGTTCACCCCGGCGCGGCCGATCCGGGTCTTGATGTAGATCGCGGCGGAGCGCGGGGAGACCAGCTTGCAGCGCTCGATGCGGATGTCGCGCACCCCGCCCGAGATCTCGCTGCCGATGCCCAGGCAGGCGAAGTTCCGGTCCTCCAGGGTGCAGCCGGCGATGACCACGTCCTCGCAGGGCTTGGCCAGCCGGGCGCCATCCATCCCGCGGCCGGACTTGAGGCTGATCGAGTCGTCGCCGGTGGAGATGTCGCAGTCCTCGATCCGCACGTGGCGGCAGGAGTCGACGTCGATGCCGTCGCGGTTGCCCCGGATCTTGACGTGCCGGATCACCACGTCGCTGCAGTAGGTGGGATGGGTGGCCCAGTTGCCGCCCTGGACGACGGAGAATCCCTCCCAGCGCACGTCGCGGCAGTAGACGAATTCGACCACGACGGGATTGCGCGCGTCGTTGGCGTCGTTGGTCCCGCTGGGCGTGCCGATGATCTGGCCGGGGCCGACGATCCCGACGTGCTCGACGTTGACCGCGTAGATCAGGCCGCGGCGGCCGATCTGGGCGCGGCCCTCCCAGCGCACGTCGGTCATGGGATAGTCGCCGGCGGGGGTGGTCCCGGGCGGGGCGCTCTCCCGCAGCTGCGGCCGCTGGCGGGCGCCGCCGCCGACGTAGTTCGGGGCGGCCCCGAGGTCGGAGCTGCCGAGCAGGACCGAGCCCTCCTCCAGCCGCAGCACGGTCGCCTCGCCCAGCTGGATGCTGCCGATGAGGTAGCGGCCCGCGGGCACGACGACCTCGCCGCCGCCGTTGACCGCGCAGGCGTCGAGCGCCTTCTGGAAGGCGGCCGTGTCCTTGGTGGCGCCGTCGCCGGCGGCGCCGAAGCTGCGGACGTTGTAGGCGGCGGGGGCCGCGGCGGGCGGGGCGGCGGGGGCCGCGGCGCGGCCGGCGAGGACGGCGGCGAAGGCGAGGAGCGGGACCAGGGGGCGGGGGCTCATAGGGGGAAGGACCATCAAATCCGGACTCGCCCCCCCATGGCAAATCTTTGCAATCGGAGGAGCGTGCAGCCCCTCTCCTCCCTCGGCGCCTCCGGGCGCGAGCTGACCTCCTGCCTGCGCCGGCCGCGGCCGGCCGTCCTCGCCGTGCTCGCCCTCGCCCTGGCCATCCCCCTCGCCTTCACCTTCTACACCGGCCTGATCTGGGAGGACTTCTTCATCACCTACCGCTACAGCGAGAACCTGGCGCTGGGGCTGGGCCTGGTCTACAATCCCGGCGAGCGGGTCCAGGGCTTCACCTCCGTCTTCAACACCCTGATCCCGGCCTTCTTCGCCTGGATCAGCGGAGCCAAGGGCTTCCTTTTCCCGCTCTGGTCCTACCGGGTCGTCTCGCTCGCCGGCCTCGGCTTCGGGCTGGTCTCCGTCCTCAGCGTCTTCCTGCGCCGGGCCGAGGGCTCGCGGATCGCCGGGTTCTGCGCCCTCGCCTTCCCCCTGGCCGCGGCCCTCGAGATCAAGATCACCGCCTTCACCATGAGCGGCCAGGAGGCCGGGTTCATGACCGCCTTCCTGGGCGCGGGCTTCGCCCTCGCCTACCTGGGCTGGGAGCGGCACGCCCTTCTCGGCGGCGTCCTCTGGGCCGGCCTGATGTACAGCCGGCCCGACGGCTTCGCCTCGATCGGCGCGGTCGGCCTGACGGCCCTCGCGTTTGCGGAGGGACCGCGCCGGGCCCTCTTCCGCCCCCTGCTCCGCTCGGCCGCGGTCTGCGCCGCGCTCTACCTGCCCTGGTTCCTCTTCACCTGGGCGTACTTCGGGACGCCCGTCCCGCATACCGTCACCGCCAAGTACGGCGTCGTCCAGGTCACGAGCAAGACCTTCGACCTGCTCGGGCCGGTGGCCAGCGCCCTGGAGCATGCCCCCCGGACCCTCTGCTACGTCTTCGCCCCCATCTACGACACGCTGGGGACGGGCGACGGCCTGTGGCCCAAGTGGATCCACGACGCGGGCTTCGCCCTGGCGGCGCTCGCCCTGCTCTACTGGGCGGCGCCCAGCCGCGACCGCTTCGGCCGGATGGCCTCGTTCCTCGCCTTCCTGCTCTTCCTCTACCTCTCCTATGTCGGCGAGGTCGCGCAGTTCGCCCCCTGGTACTACCCGCCCCTCACCTTCGCCTGCCTGCTGGCGCTGGCGGGCGCCGGGGCCGGGCTGCTGGAACGGCTCCGCTCCCACGCGCTCGCGGCGGCGGCGGGGGCCGCCGGCGCCGCCGCGCTCTTCGGCCTGGTCGGCTACATCTTTTGGGCGTCGCTCTATCCGCTGAAGATCAAGCAGAGCGTCGTGGAGTGGGGCCACCGCCGGATGATCGGCCTCTACATCAAGCAGCACATGGCCCCGGGCGACACCGTCTACCTCGAGCCGCTGGGCTACATCGGCTACTTCAGCCAGGCGCACATGCTCGACTGGCCCGGGCTGGTCTCGCCCCAGGTGGTCGCGGCCCGCCGCAGGCTCGGGCTGGAGGTCGGCTGGTCCTGGGCCCCGGTGGCCGAGGCCCTCCGGCCGACCTGGATCGTGGCCCGCATCCCCGACGCGCAGGCGATGCAGGCCTCGGACATCCTCTCGAAAAACTACGTGCTGATGCGGATGTTCGACATCCGCGAGAAGGTGGTGGCCGCCGGCCTCGTCCCGGGCATGAACATCACCTTCGGCGAATCGGTCTTCGCCGTCTTCCACCGCGCCGACACGGCGCCCGCCCCCTAACGCAGGCTCAGGGGAGCCTGGCCTGGACGAGCTTGCTCGCCTGGGCGAAGTCGATCTGGCCCGCCTCCGGCAGCTGCTTGAGGGCCCCGATGACCTTCCCCATCTCCTTGCGGGACTGGGCGCCGGTCGACTGGATCGCGGCCGCGACCAGGCTCTCGAGCTTGGCGGCGTCGAGGCCCTGGGGGAGGTACCGCTCCAGCAGCGCGATCTCCGCGTCGTTGGCCGCGACCAGGTCCGCCCGCCCGCCCTTCTGGAATTCAGCCTTGGCGTCGGCCAGGTTCTTCACCGCCTTGCGGAGCGTGGCCGCCACCAGGCCGTCGTCGATCGGCTTCGACTGGTCCATGGAGGCGCGCTGGATCGCGGCGTCCGCGGTGCGCAGGGCGGTGGCGGCGGCGGTGTCGCGGGCCTTCATCGCGGTCACGATGTCGGCGCGCAGTCTTTCGTAGGCGGAAGGCATGGCCCCAGCATGCATGCCGGCGGCCGGCCTGCAACCCCGGGCCGCCGCCTGCGTCTGGCCGCCGCCCCGATGAAACCTCCCCTCGCGCTCCGCCTCGCCCCCCTCGCCCTCCTCCTCGCCGCGCCGGCCCTCGCCCAGGCCCCGGCCGGCGGCCCGCTCCCCCCGCCCGCGTCCCGCCCGCAGCCGCCGGCCGTTCTCCGGCTCTGGGCCGGGGCGGCGCCGGGCGAGACCGGCGCCGTTCCGCCCGAGCAATCCCAGGCCACCGACCCCGGAAAGATCCTGCCCCACCAGACCGTCAACGTCTCCGTTCCGACCCTCACCACCTTCCGGCCGGCGCGCGACGTGGACACCGGCGTGTCCGTGATCGTCTGCCCGGGAGGAGGCTTCCGCGAGCTGGAGATGGACAAGGAGGGCGAGATGGCCGCCCGCTGGCTCAATTCCGTCGGGATCACCGCCTTCGTCCTCAAGTACCGCGTGCCGGACCGGCCCGGCACCCCCCGGCTGGCCGCGACGCAGGACGCCCAGCGCGCGATGCGGCTGGTCCGCAGCCACGCCCCGGAGTGGGGCCTCGACCCCCGCCGCGTCGGGATCATGGGCTTCTCGGCCGGTGCCGCGCTGAGCGTGTTCACCTGCGTCCGCGCCGGGCAGGACAGCTACCCGCCGGCGGACGCCGCCGACCGGGCGAGCAGCCGCCCGGACTTCGCGGTCGTCGTCTACCCGGGGGAGATGGTCGACAAGGCGACCGGCGTCTTCCGGAGCGACCTGCCGGTGTCGAAGGCCACCCCGCAGATGTTCATCGTCGACGTGGAAAACGACCGCGTGAACTCCGACAACAGCACCTTCCTCTTCCTGGCCCTGAAGCACGCCGGGGTCCCCGCCGAGCTCCACCAGTACACCCTCGGGCAGCACGGCTTCGCCTTCCGCCCCGGCCCGAACCCCCACACCACCTGGCCCGACCGGCTGCGCGACTGGATGGTCGGCCAGGGC
>DASZWO010000032.1:0-59508 GCA_035546595.1 Opitutaceae bacterium | reverse complement strand
GGCCCCAGCCGGCCGTGAGGCGGGCCTGCGCCGCCACCAGCTGGCTCGCGTCGCGCAGGGCCGCGGCCCGGGCGGCCTCGACCGCCTGCTGCGAGGCGTTGTCGCCCCGCTCGTGCAGCGCGCGGGTGCGCTCCAGCTCGGCCGCCGAGGCGTCCGCCGCGGCCCGGGCGGCGGCGAGATCGCTGGCGAGGGCGACGAGCGGAGCCGGATCGATCACCCGGCCGTAGCCCTCGGCCTCGGGGGCCAGGGTGATGGGCCGCGGGGAGGCGGTGGCGATGCCGCTGCCGGTGACCGGCTTGTCCTTGTCCTCGTCGGGCGCCGCGGGCGCGGCGGCCGGCTCGCGGGAATGCCGCGGCAGGATCCAGACGGCCGCGCCGCCGATCACCAGGCCGAGGAGGAAGAGGGGAAGGGACTTTTTCATGGCGAGGTGAGGACGTTGCTGAACGAGGGAAGCGGCACCTGCAGGGCGTCCTCCAGGCGGCAGGCGTCGTGCGCGGCCTGCGCCTGGGCGTCGATCCGGGCGAGGTCGGCCGTGGCCGCCTCGAGGCGGGAGTTCTGGACGTCGAGCTCGTCGGCGCCGCCCTGCCGACGGCGCTCGCCCGCGCGCTCGCCCTGGCGCTCCACCTCGGCCTCGAGCCGGGACAGCGCGGCCGCCTGGGCGCGGGAGGCGGCGGCGGCGGAGGCCGCCGCGTCGATCTCCCCGATCAGCTTCGCCTGCAGGGCGGTGAATTCCGCGGCCGCCTCGGCGCGGTTGGCCTCCGCCTGGGCGATCGCCGCCTGGTTGTGCTGGAAGACGGGAATCTCGAACGTCAGCCCCAGCGTCCACTCGTTCTGGCCCTGGTCGTACTGGTAGCCCGGGCCGAGATGGAGGTCCGGGTACTGGCGGGCGACCTCCAGCGCCAGCGCCGCCTGGGCCGCCTCGTAGCGGGCCAGCGCCGCCAGCACGTCGGGACGGTTCAGCAGGGCCTCGCGGCGGGCGGCGGCGAGGGCCGGGGGCGGGAGGACGGCGGGGCCCGGCGCCGGCAGTCGGACCCCCTCGATCGCGGCCACGGGGACGCCCAGCGCCTGGGCGACCTGCTGCCGCTGGAGCGGAACCTGGCGCTCCGCGTCGGCCAGCGAGGCCTCGGCGCGGGAGAGCGCGATGCGGGAGACGGCCAGCTCCTGCGCGTCGATCGCTCCGGCCGCATGGCGCGCCTCGAGGAGGCCGGCGGCCCTCCGCTGCGACTCCGCCTGCCGGCGGACGGCGTCGAGGCGGCGCCGGGCGGCGTCCAGGTCGATCAGCGCCGCCTCGAGCTGGGCGCGCACCTGCCAGGCGGCGGAGAAGACCGCCTGCCGCGCCGCCTCGGTGGACTGCCTCGCCGATTCGACTTGGCGGCTCCGCTTGCCGGCGGTGGTGATCGGGACGTCGAAATTGATGCCGGAAAGCCAGGGTGAGACGCCCGATCCCGCGTTGGTCGCATAGTCCGGCAGCAGGCTGACCGTCGGGTTGGGGCGGGCCCCGGCGACCTCCACTCCCGCCCGGGCGGCGGCCCACTGGGCCCGCGCCACCGCGAGCGAGGGATTGTAGTAGAAGGCGGCCCAGCACAGCGGCTCGAAATCCCACGCCGGCGGGGGCCAGGCGGCCGGAGCCTGCCCGTTCTGCGCCAGGAACCGGCGGAGGCCCCCGTCGGAGAGCGACCGCGCGTCGAGGGCGGCGGAGGCCTCCGCCGGATCCAGGGGCTTCGCCTCGTAGCGGGCGTAATGCGAGCACCCCGCCAGGCCGAGCATGGCGGCCGCGGCGAGCGCCCGGACCGGTTTCATGGCGATAATCCTAGGGCGGGGCGGATGAGGGCGAGATTACGCGGCGGTTGAAAACCCCCGTCATGCGGGCATCATCTGCCAGCCCCTAGTCTCGGGTCCATCGGAACTTCCATGCGCATCCTCGTCGTCGAAGATTCGGCCCGCCTGCAGCGGACCCTGGCCGCCGCGCTGCGCAAGTCCGGCTTCGCCGTCGACGTGGCGGGCGACGGGGAGGAGGGCCTCTGGCTGGCGGAATCGCACGATTACGACGTGATCCTGCTGGACGTCATGCTGCCCAAGCGCGACGGCCTCTCGGTGCTGACCGAGCTGCGGAAGCGCGGGAGGAAGACCCACGTGCTGCTGCTCACCGCCCGCGACGCGGTGCCGGACCGGGTTCAGGGGCTGCAGGCCGGGGCGGACGACTACCTGGTCAAGCCCTTCGCCCTCGACGAGCTGATCGCGCGGGTCCAGGCGCTGTGCCGCCGCGCCTACGGAACCAAGCAGCCGAAGCTCGCCGTCGGGGACCTGGAAATCGACCCGCTGGCCAAGAGCGCGCAGCGCGCCGGCCGTCCGATCGAGCTGACGGCCCGCGAGTACCAGCTGCTGGAATACCTGGTGCGGCGCCGCAGCGAGGTGGTCTCCCGCTCGGACATCGAGGAGCACATCTACGACGGCCAGGTCGATCCGATGAGCAACGTCGTCGACTCCGCGGTCTGCGGCCTGCGCAAGAAGCTCGGCGCCGGGCCGCTGATCCACACCCGCCGCGGGCTGGGCTACGTCCTCGAGGCCGCCGGCGCATGATCGCCATCCGCCGCCGCCTCACCCGCGACCTGCTCGCCGCGTCCCTGGTCCTGCTCGGCGCGGGCGGGACCGCCTTCTACGCCATCGCGCGCGACGAGCTGATCGAGCAGTTCGACTCGGCCCTGGAGGCCAAGGCCCTGGCGGTGTCCGCCCTGGCCGAGCGGGAC
This sequence comes from Opitutaceae bacterium, assembly GCA_035546595.1. GTDB lineage: Bacteria > Verrucomicrobiota > Verrucomicrobiia > Opitutales > Opitutaceae > Palsa-1447. The sequence goes on along the minus strand of DASZWO010000032.1, from coordinate 56,761 downwards.
AGCGCCAACTGGCGGCTGGTGCCCGCGGACGGGATTTCGCGTGACTTCGGGCCCGAGCGGAGGAGGGACTTCTTTGAAATCTGGCCTCCCGGCGGGGCCCCCGCGATCCGTTCCGACTCGCTCGGCGGCGCCGACCTGAAGCCGGAGCGGACCGGGGCGGAGCGGCGGCCGTTCTGGAACCTGACGCTGCCGACCGGCCGGGCGGGGCGCGCCATCGCCGTCGTCTTCCAGCCGCGCGCGGCGGCGACCGACCAGATCGCGGACTCGGGCGACGGGGCGCGCCTGGTGGTGGCCAGCGACCGCCACGGCCTGGATGGGGCGCTGCGCGATCTTCTCTGGAGCGCGGGCGCGGGCGGGGCGCTCCTGCTCGGGGCGATCCTCTGGGGCGTGCCGCGGATCCTGCGGCGGGGCCTGCGCCCCCTCGGCCAGCTGGGCGAGGCGGTCGGGGCGATCGGGCCGGATTGCCTGGCGGAGCGCCTGCCGGAGGCCGGTCTGCCCGACGAGCTGCGTCCGATCGCCCTGCGGCTGAACGACTTCCTCTCCCGCCTCGAGCAGTCCTTCGAGCGCGAGCGGCGCTTCAGCTCGGACCTGGCGCACGAGCTGCGGACCCCCCTAGCCGAGCTGCGCAGCGCGGCCGAACTCGCCCTGAAATGGCCGGAGTCCCGGGACCCGGCGCACGACCGCGAGGTGCTGGCCATCGCCCAGCACATGGAGACGCTGGTCAACCAGCTGCTGGCGCTGGCGCGGGGCGAGCAGGGCGAGATCGCGATCCGGCGCGCGGACCTTTCCCTCGAATCCTGCGTGGCCGAGGCCTGGGCCCCGTTCGCCCCGCGGGCGGCCGAGCGCAGCCTGCGGGCCCGCTTCGAGCTGCGCCCCGCGCCGATCGCGGCCGACCCCACCCTGCTGCGCTCCCTGCTGCACAACCTCTTCGACAACGCGGTGGACTACACGCCGGCGGGGGGCGAGGTGAGCGTGACGATCGAGGCGGGCGGCGGCCCGGCGCGCCTCCGCGTGGCCAATTCCGTCGAGGGCCTGCAGCCCTCGGACGTGGAGCGGCTCTTCGACCGCTTCTGGCGCAAGGAGGCCGCGCGCACCGGCCAGCGGCACCTCGGCCTGGGCCTGACCCTGTCCCGGGTCTTCGCCCAGGCGATGGGCTGCAGCCTCTCCGCCGCGCTGGACCCGGCCAATTCCCGGCTGGTCTTCACCCTGACCGCGGGGGCATAGTACGCCGATGCTCTCGCACGTCGATGCCCAGGGACGGCCCCGGATGGTCGATGTGGGCGGCAAGCCGGTCACCCGCCGGACCGCCCACGCGCTCGCCGTGGTCGAGCTGCCGCCGGCGCTGGCCGCCCTGCTGCGGGACGGCGACATTGCGACCAAGAAGGGCCCGGTGTTCCAGACCGCCATCCTGGCCGGCACCCTGGGCGCGAAGCGCACCAGCGATCTGATCCCGCTCTGCCATCCCCTGCCCCTCGACGCCTGCGCCATCGAGATCGAGACCCGGCCCGGCCGCGAGGGGGGCGGAGCCGAGGCGGTGATCCACTGCCGGGTCGAGGTCCACGCCCGGACCGGCGCGGAAATGGAGGCGCTGACCGGGGCGAGCGTCGCGGCCCTCACCCTCTACGACATGGGCAAGGCGGCGGCGCCCGGCATCGTGATCCGGGAGGTCCGCCTGCTCGAGAAGACCGGCGGCAAGACCGACTACCGGGCGGAGGGATAGGATGAAGAGCGTGCGGGTGCGGTATTTTGCGATCCTGCGCGAGCAGCGGGGGCTGGCCGAGGAGCGGCTCGAGACCGGCGCGCTGACCGCCGGGGAGATCTACGCCGAGCTGAGCGCCCGGCACGGCTTCACCCTGCCGCCGGAGCGGCTGCGCGCCGCGCTGAACGACGAGTTCGCGCCGTGGGGCGCCACGGTGCGCGAGGGCGACATCCTCGCCTTCATCCCGCCGGTGGCGGGCGGCTGAAAGCCATGTTCCGCCTCTCCGCCGAGCCCATCGATCCCGGGGCCCTCGCCCGCAGCCTGTCCGACCCCCGCGCCGGGGCCTGCGCCACCTTCGAGGGCTGGGTGCGCAGCCGCAACGACGGGAGGCCGGTCCGCTCGCTCGAGTACGAGGCCTACCTGCCCCTGGCGGAAAAGGAGGGCGCCCGGATTCTGGCGGAGGCGGCGGCCCGCTTCCCTCTCCTGCGCGCGGCCTGCGTCCACCGCACCGGGGCCCTGGCCCTGGGAGAGCTGGCCGTCTGGGTCGGGGTGACAGCCGAGCACCGGGGGGCCGCGTTCGACGCCTGCCGCTATATCATCGACGAGGCCAAGGCTCGCGTACCTATTTGGAAGAGAGAGCATTACGCCGACGGGACGGCGGGGTGGATCAATGCGGCCCCGGCCGCCGGCGGCCCGCCCCCGCCGCCATAAAATAACCAAAAACGGGTTGGTTTCCGCGGGGGAACGCCTTACGTTCCCGCCTCCCTATGGCAAAACCTCTCTCCGATATCGGGCTCGTCGGCCTCGCCGTCATGGGCCAGAACCTCGCCCTCAACATCGCCGACCACGGCTTCCAGATTTCGGTATATAATCGAACGGAGGAGAAGACGGAGAAGTTCGTCGCGGAGAATCCCCACACCCCCGGCGGGCTGGTCGGAACCAAGACCTACGAGGAATTCGTCAAGTCCCTTTCCAAGCCCCGCAAGATCGTCATCCTGGTGCAGGCCGGCAAGGCCACCGACGCGGTGATCGACAGTCTGACGCCCCTGCTGGAGCAGGGCGACATCGTGATCGACGGCGGCAACGCGCTCTGGACGGACACCATCCGCCGCGAGAAGGCCCTGAGGGAAAAGGGCCTGCGCTTCGTCGGCAGCGGCGTCTCCGGCGGCGAGGAGGGCGCGCGCTTCGGCCCCTCGCTCATGCCCGGCGGCGCGGTCGAGGCCTGGAACGAGCTCAAGCCCATCTGGGAGGCGGTTGCCGCCAAGGTCGATCCGAAGACCGGCAAGCCCCTGACCGGGGCCAAGCCCGGCCAGCCCGTCAAGGGCGGGGTCCCCTGCACCACGTACATCGGCGAGAACGGCGCCGGCCACTACGTGAAGATGATCCACAACGGCATCGAGTACGGCGACATGCAGATGATCTGCGAGGCCTACGCGCTGATGAAGGGGCTGCTCGGCCTGAAGCCGGCGGAGATGAGCGCCATCTTCGGCCAGTGGAACCAGGGCATCCTCGACAGCTTCCTGATCGAGATCACCACCGACATCCTCCGCCAGAAGGACCCGGTGACGAAGAAGCCCTTCGTCGACGTCGTCCTCGACACCGCCGGCCAGAAGGGCACGGGCAAGTGGACCTCGACCAACGCCCTGGACATGGGCGTGCCCGCCCCGACCATCGCCGAGGCGGTCTTCGCCCGCTGCATCTCCGCGGTCAAGGAGGAGCGCGTCGCCGCCTCCAAGATCCTGAAGGGCCCCTCCAAGAAGTACCGCGGCTCGAAGAAGGCGCTGGTGGACGCGATCCACGACGCCCTGTACTGCTCCAAGATCTGCTCGTACGCCCAGGGCTTCCAGCTCATGCGCGAGGCCCAGAAGGAGTACAAGTGGAAGCTGAACTTCGGGCAGATCGCCCAGATCTGGCGCGGCGGCTGCATCATCCGCGCCGCCTTCCTCCAGAAGATCACCGAGGCCTACGCCCGGAACCCGAACCTGGCCAACCTGCTGCTCGACCCGTACTTCAACAAGACGGTGAAGAAAGCCCAGGCTAACTGGCGCAAGGTGATCGCCCTGGCCGCCGAGTGCGGCGTGGCCGCCCCGACCTTCTCGTCGGCCCTGGCCTACTACGACTCCTACCGCTCCGCCCGCCTGCCGGCGAACCTGCTGCAGGGCCAGCGCGACTTCTTCGGCGCGCACACCTACGAGCGGGTGGACCAGCCGCGCGGGAAGTTCTTCCACATCGACTGGCCCGAGCCGAGCCGCCCGCAAATTGCGAGCTGAGCGGGGTCATCGTCTTGGCGCGCCCCCGTGGGGGGGCCGCCGGGGGATGTGGCGGCTCCTGCCCCTCGCGCTGCTGGCCGCCTCGGCCGCGGGGCAGAGCGCGCCGGCCCCCTCGCCCCCGATCGTCATGTCGGAGGTCGACGTGAACGAGCGGGCGCAGGCGCAGCTGAATTCCATCGACCGCAAGGTCTACGTCGTCGGCCGCGACGTGCAGGGCGCGACCGGCACGGCCGCCGACGTGCTGCAGAACATCCCCTCGGTGGAGGTGAGCGTCGACGGCAACGTCGCCCTGCGGGGCGACTCCCACGTCCAGGTCCTGATCGACGGCCGCCCCTCCTCCCTGATGAGCTCCGTCAACCGGGCGGACGTGCTTTCCAGCCTGCCGGCGGACTCGATCGAACGCATCGAGATCATCACCAACCCATCCGCAAAATTCCGCCCGGACGGCAGCGCCGGCATCATCAACCTCGTGATGAAGAAGCAGCGCAAGCCGGGCCTTTCCGGCACGGTGCGGGTCACCGGGGGCAACGACGACCGCTGGGGCGGCTCGTTCAGCGGGAGCTACAACCCCGGCGGCTTCGGCCTCGGGGCCGACCTCGATGTGCGGAAGGACGACCGCGACCGCGTCACGACCGAGCGCCGGACCTACGTCGACCCGGCGACCGGGCTGCCCGCCACCGAGCAGACCACGACCACCGAGCAGTTCCGGCCCCTCTTCAAGATCGGCCAGGCCGAGGTCGACGCCGACGCGGGCGCCCTCGGCCAGCTTTCCGGGTCGGTCAGCTACACCGACCGCCGCCAGCACCGCCACGCCTCCGAGATGCTGGTCAGCGCGGTGGGGACGGTGCCGACCGACTTCGACCGGCTGCGGGACGACCCCGAATATGAGCGGGACGGCGAGGCCAGGATCGCGCTCGACCACGAGTTCGGGCGCAAGGACCACACGCTCAACCTGACCTTCCGCTGGGAGCACGACACCGAGCGGGACTACAACCTCTACACCGACGTCTTCTCCGCCCCGGCCTCGCCCACCGCCTTCACCCGGACCCTGGTGGAGTTCAACGTCCCCTCCACCGAGATCTCGGCGGACTACTCCAACACCCTCGACGCGAACCGGAAGCTGGAGGCGGGCTTCGACCGCCTGGACGAGCGCTGGAACAAGAACGTCCTCGGCACCGACTTCGACCCCGCCACCGGGCTCTGGACGATCGACCCGCTGGCCAGCAACGGCTTCGTCTCCGACCAGGTGATCACCGCGGCCTACGCCACCTACGAGCAGAAGTTCGGCCGGTTCACCGGCATGCCGGGGCTGCGGCTGGAGACGGCCCAGATCGAGACCGACCAGGTCACCCAGGGCGTCGTCATGGGCCAGCGCTACAGCCGCGCCTACCCCACCCTCCACCTCGCCTATGCCCTTTCCGACGTGCAGCAGCTGCAGCTGAACTACAGCGAGCGCATCAACCGCCCGGACAACAGCGAGCTCAACCCCTTCTCGGAATTCCAGGATCCCACCAGCCTGCGGCTGGGCAACCCCCGCCTGCGCCCGGAGACCGTCCATTCGATCGAGGCGGGCGACCAGTACAAGCGGGGCGACACCACCCTGCTGGGAGCGCTCTTCTACCGCGACGCCTTCGACAGCTTCACCACCGTCACCCAGGTGGTCGATAGCATGACCCTGGTGACGACCAACGAGAACCTCGGCCACAACCAGTCCGGCGGGGCCGAGCTCGCGGCCACCTTCTCTCCCTGGAAGCCCTTCACCCTCAACGCCAGCGCCAGCGGCTATTACAACCAGATCGACGCCAGCAACCTGGGTTTCAGCAGCAAGCGTGGCACCTACACCTGGTCGGGGAAGATCAGCGGCCAGTACGACTGGGACAAGGCCACGGCGGTGCAGTTCAGCGCCAACTACAGCAACCGCCGCCTCACGCCCCAGGGCTACCGGCTGCCGACGTTCGTGGCGAACATCGGCCTCAAGCACGAGATCCTGAGCAAGAAGCTCGCGGTCTTCCTCACCGTCTCGGACCTCTTCAATTCGCTCCGGGAGGAGACCCGGCTGGACACCCCGACGCTGCACGACGTCTACGTCCGCCGGCGCAGCGCGCGCTTTTTCTCCCTCGGGGCGATCTACACCTTCGGCAGCGGGAAGAAGAAGAAGCCGGACACGCTCGAGTTCGACAACAAGCTCTAGGGACTGCTTGGCTCGCGCGATGGGACCCGCCCTGGCCGGCTACCGCCACCTGATCTGGGACTGGAACGGCACCCTGCTCGACGACCTCGACCTCTGCGTCGAGGTGATGAACAGCCTCCTGGCGCCCCGGTCGCTGCCGCTGCTCGACCGGGCGCGCTACCGGGCGGCCTTCGATTTTCCCGTCCGGGACTACTATGCGCGCCTGGGCTTCGACTTCCGGCGGGAGTCCTTCGAGGCGGTCGGCGCGGAGTTCATCGCGACCTACGAGCGGCGGCGGGGGGAATGCGCGCTCCACGACGGGGCGCTTTCCCTCCTGGCGGCGGTGCAGGCGGGCGGCGCGACCCAGTCGATCCTTTCCGCTTACCACCGGGGCGCGCTGCGGGAATTCGTGGGGCACTTCGGCCTCGCGCCGTTCTTCCTGCGCCTGAACGGCCCCGAGGACATCTACGCCCACGGCAAGCTTGAGCTGGGCAGGAACTGGATCCGCGAGCTCGGCCTCCCCCCGGCGGAGGTGCTGATGATCGGGGACACCCTCCACGACGCGGAAACGGCGCGGGCGATGGGGGTCGCCTGCGTCCTGGTGGCGGCGGGCCACCATGCGCCGGAGCGGCTGCGCGGGGCGGGGGTCCCGGTCTATTCCAGCCTGGCGGCGCTCGCCGCGGGCTAGCGCCGTCGGGCCGCGGCCGGGCGATCCAGCGGGCTCAGGCGCCCGCCATCTCCAGCACCAGGAGGTTCCAATCCATGAAACCCTTGTGGCTCAGCGCCGCGCCGGTGTCGGGTTGGTAATACTCGTTGAGGGAGCCGTTGACCGCGAGGTCGCGCGCGAGCAGGCGGACGGTCTTGCCGGCGAGTTCCCGGGCCTCCCGCCGGTACCCGTAATTGCCCAGGGCGCGCCAGACCAGGTAGTTCACGATGATCCAGACCGGGCCGAGCCAATTGCTCGGGTTGGAGCTGAAGTCCATGCAGTACATCCGCTCGAGCGACGAGAGGGAGCGGACCCCCCAGTTGGCGCGGAAGCGGTCGTCGGCCAGATAGTTCGCCTGGACGAGGGCTCGGGCCTGCTCGGGCTGGGCCATGCCGCACCAGAGCGGGAGGAAGCCGGTGAAGGTCTGGATCCGGAGCGGCAGGCTGTGCCAGGACATGTCCATGCCGCGCTTGTAGGGGATCAGCTCGGCGCGGCGATCCACGCACTGCACGTCGGCGGTGTAAAAGAAGCGGTCGCGCGGATCCCAGCAGCTGGCGAGGAGGGCGTCCGCCAGGGCGCGGGCTTCGCCGCCGATCCGCGCGGCGTCCGCCGTCCGGCCAAGGCGCCGGGCCAGCTCGGCGGCGGCCTGGAGGTCCTGATAGTAGAGCGTGTTGAGCAGCAGGTTCGCCGAGGAGAAGAAGGGCCGTCCGAACGTCGTCGGGTCGTTGTCATTGCCGATCGCCACGTCGTCGCCCCAGACCAGCAGGCCGACGCCGCTGAGGTTGTTGCGCCGCCACGAGGCATGGAAGCGCAGCAGCCCGTCGAAGTGCGGCCGCAGCCAGGCCGCGTCGCCGGTCTCGTCCGCGACCAGCAGCGCCAGCTGGGCGAAGACGGGCTTGGCCTGGTTCTTGTGGTTAGGCGCCGGCGCCGGCGCCGTGGACCCGAACGCATCCGGAGTATGGACGCCGATCATGATCGGTATCCGGCCCTCGGCGGACTGGTGCGCGAGAAAATTGGCCAGGCTGCCCCGGGCGTGCTCGGCGACCCGGTCGCGGAAGGCGGGGCCGCCCTGCAGCCGGGCGTAGCGGAAGAGGCCGCGCGCGGTCCAGAGGGTGTCCCAGTCCCAGAGGCTGGTGGAGTATTCCTTCCCCGGCAGGCTCGGCGCGATGCTGGGATACCTGAGAATGCCTTCCGCCGGGCGCAGCAGCTGCGGCGCCGTCCGCTCGAAATACGCCAGGAGGGAGGCGAAGTCCGATCCGGCGGGCGCAGCCGCGGCGAGGAGGCTGCGGGCGGACAGGGCGGCGGCGCCGGCGGCGAGGCCGCCGACGAATTCCCGGCGCGAATATGTCCTCATCGGCCGGGCGCCTCCCCGCCGAGGTCGGCCGCAAAAAGCTTGTTGCCCATGGCCATTCTGGAATGTCCGAATAGATTTCATAGGTTCGCCTCTTCTTCCGAGTCAATTCCCCATGAAACATCTGCCCCCGCCCGGCGGCCCGAGCCTCTTCCCATGACCGATTTCAACGAAACCGAGCAGGTCTACTGGATCGTCTCCGGCACGATCCACGATGGCCAGGAGGCAGCCTTCCGCGCGATCAGCGCCCGGCTGGTGGAGTCGACCCGGGCCGAGCCCGGGGCGCTGAACTACGAGTGGAGCGTCGCGGCCGACGGCCGCACCTTCCACATCTTCGAGCGCTACGCCGACTCCGGGGCCGTCGTGGTCCACCGCGAACGGTCGGGGGAGCTGGTCAAGCAGCTCTATTCCATCGCCACCCGGAAATCCTTCGTCCTCTATGGCAATCCCAGCAAGGAGGTGGCCGAGCTCGTCGTCAGCCGCGACCCGCTGGTGATGAGGCCCCTGGGCGGCTTCGGCCGCCCCTGAGCCGCATCTTGGAGATGGTTTTTTGCCCGGTATGGACTAGGTTTTGGATGGCATGATCGCCGTCGAAGACCCGGTAGAAACCGAGGCGGAGCGCCTGTTCAGGGCGCTGATGCACGTGGAATGCGATCCGCGCGGGCGGAAGTGGAACCTGGAGGCCTGCCGGGAGATCGCCCCGCTCACCCTCGAGATCGGCCGGCTCAAGCGCGAGAAGGACGCGGTGATCCTCGCCCACTCCTACGTCGAGCCCGAGATCATCTACGGCGTGGCGGACTTCCGGGGCGACTCCTACCAGCTCAGCCGCCAGGCGCAGGCGGCGAGGGCCCGGACCATCCTCTTCGCCGGCGTGGTGTTCATGGCGGAGACCGCGAAAATCGTCTGCCCGGAGGCGACGGTCATCGTCCCGGACCGGGGCTCCGGCTGCTCCCTGGCGGATTCGATCACCGGCGAGGAGCTGCGCCGCCTCAAGGGCCTCTATCCCGACGCCGCGGTCGTCTGCTACATCAACAGCACGGCCGAGGTGAAGGCGGAGTGCGACGTCTGCGTCACCTCCTCGAACGTCTACGACATCGTCGGCCGGCTGCCCCAGCGCCGGGTCCTCTTCGTGCCGGACCGCCTGATGGCGCAGAACCTCCGCGACGAGCTGAAGCGCCGGTCGGTCGACAAGGAGGTCATCTCCTCGGACGGCACCTGCCTGGTGCACGACCAATTCGACGCCGCGCAGATCGGCCGCGCGCGGGACCAATTTCCCGGGCTCAAGGTCGTGGCCCATCCGGAGTGCCCGCAGGCGGTGGCCGCGGCCGCCGACTTCGTCGGCAGCACCGGCGCGATGATGCGCTACGTGAAGGAGACCCGGGCACCCTACTATCTGATGCTGACCGAGTGCGGCCTGGTGGGGCGGCTGGAGGTGGAGGCTCCGGATAAGACCTTCATCGGAGGCTGCCGGCTCTGCCCCTACATGAAGCTCAATTCCCTGGAGAAAATCCGCGACGCCCTGGCCGCCCCGCGCCCGGAGCAGATCGTGACGCTGGACGAGGACCTGCGGCGGCGCGCCGCCCGCAGCATAGAAAGGATGTTCCAGCTTGCTCCCGCGGCTTGACCGGCTGATCGACCTGGCGCTGGAGGAGGACGCCGGCTTGGGAGACGTGACCAGCCGCGCGATCTTTCCGGCGGCGCACCGTTCGCGGGCGCGGATCGACGCCGGGCAGGAGCTGGTGCTGTGCGGCCTGGAGGCGGCGGAGCGGGTCTTCGCCCGGGTGGACCCGCGGCTGCGCGTCTCCGCCGCGGCGCGGGAGGGCCAGCGGCTGAAGGCCGGCGCGGCGGTGCTGCGGGTCTCCGGCCCGACGGCCTCGCTCCTCACCGCCGAGCGGACCGCCCTCAATTTCCTGCAGCGCCTCTCCGGCATCGCCACCCTCTCCCGGCGCTTCGCGGACGCCGCCGCGCCCTTCGGGGTGCGGGTCGTCGACACGCGCAAGACCACGCCGGGCTGGCGCGCGCTGGAGAAATACGCCGTGCGCTGCGGGGGCTGCCACAACCACCGCTCCTCTCTCGGGGAGCACGTCCTGATCAAGGACAACCACATCGCCGCCGCGGGGTCGGTGGCGGCGGCGGTGCGGCGCGCCCGCGCCGGGGCGCCGCACACCGCCAAGGTGGAGGTGGAGGCCAAGACGCTGGCCGAGGTCCGGGCGGCCCTGCGGGCCAGGGCCGAGGTCATCCTGCTCGACAACATGAGCCCCGCCCGGATCCGGGCGGCGGTCGCGGCGATCGCCGGCGCGGCCGCGGTCGAGGTTTCCGGCGGCGTCCGCCTGGAGACCCTCCGCGATTTCTGCCTGCCGGGCGTGGACGTGATCAGCGTCGGCGCGCTCACCCACTCCGCCCCGGCGGCGGACCTGAGCCTGACCCTGCTGCGGAGATGAATGTCGTCCGGACGGACTGCCTGGTGATCGGCGCGGGGCTTGCCGGCTCCGCCTACGCGCTCCATGCCGCCCGCGGTGGGCTGGCGGTGGAGCTGCTTTCGCTCGAGGGCCCGCTCGACGCGAACAGCGACCGCGCCCAGGGCGGCATCATCTACGACGCGGCGGGCGATCCGGCCGCGCTGGCGCGGGACATCGTCGCGGCGAGCGACGGCACGGCCAACCCGGCGGCGGTGGCCCAGCTGGTGCGCGAGGGCGCGACGGCGGTGAAGGAGCTGCTGATCGACGAGCTGGGGGTGGCCTTCGACCGCGATCCCTCCGGCGAGCTGGAATTCGGGCTGGAGGGCGGGCATGGGGCCCGCCGCATCATCCACGCCAAGGACGCCTCCGGGCACGCCATCCTGCAGGCGGTGGCGGCCAAGGTGGACGCCACCCCGGGGGTGACGCGGCGCTCCGGCTGGGTCGCGGTCGAGCTGCTGACCCTCTCGCACAACGAGGCGGAGCCCGCGGACCGCTACGCCCCCCTCACCTGCTTCGGCGCCTACGTCCTCGACACCGCCACCGGCGAGGTCTCGGCCGTCGTGGCCAGGAAGACCATCCTCGCCACCGGCGGGCTGGGCCAGGTCTTCCTCCACACCACCAACCGGCCGGGGAGCGTCGGCCACGGCGTGGCGATGGCCTACCGGGTGGGCGCGCGCCTGATCGACCTCGAGTACGTCCAGTTCCATCCCACGGTCTTTTTCCGCAAGAACGCGCCGCGCTTCCTCATCACCGAGGCGCTGCGCGGGGAGGGGGCGGTCCTGGTCAACGCGCGCGGCGAGCGCTTCATGGACGGGGCGCACGCCCTGGGCTCGCTCGCCCCCCGCGACGTCGTGGCCCGGGCCATCCACCAGGAGCTCGCGGCCAGCGGCGAAAGCTGCGTCTTCCTGGACCTTTCGGGGGTGAAGCCCGAGCTGGTGCGAGAGCGCTTCCCGGGCATCCTGCAGCGCTGCCGCGAGCACGGCGTGGAGCTCCCGCGCGATCCGATCCCCGTGGTGCCGGCGGCCCACTACGCCTGCGGCGGGGTCTACACCGACCTGGAGGGGCGGACCACCGTCCGGCACCTCAACGCCATCGGCGAGACCGCCTGCACCGGCCTGCACGGCGCCAACCGGCTCGCCAGCACCTCCCTGCTCGAGTGCCTGACCGGGGCGAAGGCCACGGCCGCGGCGGACACGGTCGACATCGCCGCGGGCGATTTCAGGCTGCCCGACCCCCGGCCCTGGCGCAGCCCGGAGCGCGAGGCCGACCCGACCCTGGTGCGCCAGGACATGCTCCTGGTCCAGAACACGCTCTGGAACTACGCCGGGGTGGTCCGCTCGCCCAAGCGGCTGACGCGGGCGCGGCGGATCCTGCTGGAGCTGCGCGAGGAGATCCAGTCGTTCTACCGCGGCTGCCGGCTCTCGCCGCCCCTGATCGACCTGCGCAACGCGGTGCAGACGGGCCTGCTGATCGTGCACGCGGCCTCGCTCAATCCCCGCAGCAAGGGCTGCCACTTCGTCACCGAGGACGAGGATTGAGCCTAGAATTCGCTGTCCGGCGACATGGGCGAGGCCGGCGCCTTGGGATCGATCCGCATTTTGGCGAGCCGGCCGCCAATCAGAGCGTCTTGCTCAGCTGAAGTCGGCCACAGCCCGCCGACCAAGTCGATCACGCGCAACTTTTCGTCGGCGGCGCGCACGAAGTTCCGCGCATGCAAGTCGGCGATCGGGAAGGAAGCCCCATCCACAAAAAGTAGCCGCGGATGGTCGCGGTTGGCTCGGACAGATCGCGACGGTATTACGATCAGCCGCGGCGGCAGCGCAGGTTATTCCTTCGGCAGGAACTTGTTCAGCCGCAGCCAGGCGGCGGCGAGCTCCGGCCACTGCGCGGCGGGCCCGACGTCCTCGCGCAGCCCGAAGCCGTGGGGCCCCTTCTCGAAGATGTGCATCTCGGCGGGGACCTTCGCGGCCTTCAGCGCCTCGAACATCATCACGGTGTTCTGGAACGGGACGGTCCTGTCCTCCTCGGTGGAGACGAGGAACGCCGGCGGGGTGTCGGGCCGGACGTTCTGCTCCGGCGACCAGTGCCTGATCATCTCCGCGCTGGGATGCGCGCCGATCAGGTTGATCCGCGAGCCCTCGTGGCGGTAGGGATCGGTCAGGGTGATGACCGGGTAGATCAGCAGCATGAAGTCGGGGCGGCCGCTGACCTTGTCCAGGTCGGCGCCGGTCTTGCCCTCCGGGGCGTCCCACATCGTCCCGGCGGTGGCGGCGAGGTGGCCTCCGGCGGAGAATCCGGCGATGCCGATCTTGTCGGACTTGACGTTGAATTCCTTCGCGCGGGAGCGGACCAGGCGGATGGCGCGCAGCACGTCCTGCAGCGGATAGGGCTGGCCGTACTCCTTGACGCGGTACTTGAGGACGAAGCAGGTGACGCCGAGGGTGTTGAAGCGCTCGGCCACCTGGATGCCCTCCTTCTGGAACGACAGCCGGGCGTAGCCTCCGCCCGGGGCGACGATCAGGGCGGTGCCGTTGGCCTTGCCCGCGGGCGCCGGCAGGTAGGTCAGCGTCGGGTGCTGGATGTTGCCGACATTGCCGTTCTCCATCTCCACCTCGGCGCCGCCGCCGGCCTTCAGGCCGGGGACTCCCTCGGGCCAGAGGTCGATGAGGGCGGGATCGGCGCGGAGGTGGGAGCTCAAGGCCAGGAGCGGGACGAGGCAGGCGGCGCGGAACAGGCGGGGGGTTTTCATGGGGAAAGTGATTGGGCCTTCCGGGCGCGGTCAAGGATGGAGAGCAGCTCCTGGTAGTCCTCCTCGCGGGTGCGGCTGTGGATGACGTAGTCGAACTTCGGCGCCTCGCGCAGCTCGGCCTCGGCCGTGGCCATGCGGCGGGCGATTTCGGCCTCGTCGTCCTTCCCCCGGTCCCGCATCCGGGCGAGCAGCCGCTCGTGGTCGACGACGATGAAGACGGTGACGAGCGCCCGGCGCAGCAGCGGGTCCCTCTCCGCCGCGCGGCGGAAGCTCGCCACCCCCTGCACGTCCACGCTCATGACCAGGTCCTGGCCCCGCGCCAGCGGCTCGCGCACGCTGCTCGCCAGGGTGCCGTAGCGGCGCTGGCCGTGGACCCAGGCCCATTCCAGGAATTCCCCGCGGGCGATCCGGGCCTCGAACTCCTCCGGCGTGAAGAAATGGTAGTGCGTGCCGTGGACCTCGCCGGCGCGGGGCGCGCGGGTCGTGGTGGTCACGACCCGGTCGAAGCCCAGCTTCGCGTCGACCAGCCGGTCGCAAAGCGTGCTCTTGCCGGAGCCGGCCGGTCCTGCGATGACGAGGAGGACCGGATGGCGGCTCATCTATAGGTCAGGGCGATCACGGCCAGCGCCAGCCCATAGGCCGCGAGCAGGCCGCCCAGGCCCCGGGCCCGGCCCGGCCGGGCGAAGAGCCACTCGAGGAAATCGCGCATCCGGTAGGGCTGGGCGCCGAACCAGAGGGCCAGGGCGATGCCGACGTAGATGATTCCGTTCACCAGCCAGAGACGGCGGAGGAACTCGTAGTGCATGTAGGTCGCGTCCAGCAGCGGGGTGGCGCCGAGCAGCACCAGGACGCAGAGCCCGCGGACGGCGAGGAAGTCCGGGACGCACTTGAAGGCCAGGATGGCGATGGCGGCGAAGCCGACGAAGAGCGGCACCCGGTAGTCCCCGAAGTCCACCGGGGACAGGTTCCAGACCTCGAGCAGGAACCAGACCGCGCCGGCCCCGAAGCAGAGGTAGGCGCCCCGGCGGGAGCGGGGGAAGGCCTTCAAGGCGGCCGCCACGCCGCCGCCGGAGGCCAGGAGGGCGCCGCCCAGCGCCAGGAGGAGGACGGCGGGGATCAACGTGGCGATGGTCAGCGACATGGGAACTCCCGATTCAGGCGGAGGATTCGGCCCCGGCGAGCACCAATTCGCCGTAGAGCGTGCTGACGCTGGCGCGCTCGATCCGCAGCGGGACCAGCGAGCCGACCAGCCGGGGCTCGGCGGCGAAGACGGCGACCCGGTTGCCCGCGGTGCGGCCCATGAAGCGCCGGCCGGTCTGGTCGGGGCCCTCCACCAGCACCTCCTGCACGGTGCCGAGCAGGGACTGGGTGCGGCGGAGGGAGTTCTGCCGGAGCAGCTCGAGGAGCGCGGCGTTGCGCTCCTCCTTCACCGTCTCGGGCACCTGCTCCGCCATGTCCGCCGCGGGGGTGCCGGAGCGCACCGAGTACTTGAAGACGTAGGCCATGTCGTAGTTGGCCGCCTCGAAGAGCTCCCGGGTCAGCGCGAAGTCCTCCTCGGTCTCGCCGGGGAAGCCCACGATCACGTCGGTCGAGAGGTACATCTCCGGCTGGACGGCGCGCAGCGACCGGACGATCTCCAGGTACCGCTCGCGGGTGTAGGGCCGGTTCATCGCCCGGAGGATGCGGTCGCTGCCCGACTGCATCGGAAGGTGGACGTAGGGGCAGAGCTTGGGCAGCCGGCCGTAGGCTTCCACCAGGTCCTGCCGGAAGCCGCGGGGATGGGGCGAGGTGAAGCGGATCCGCGCGATCCCCTCGATCCCGTGCACGCGCTCGAGCAGGCGCACGAAGGGCGACACCCCGTTCTCGTGGAGGTAGTCGCGCCGGCCGTAGCTGGTCACGATCTGGCCCAGGAGGGTGATCTCCCGCACTCCGCGGGCCGCCAGCGCGCTGCACTCCGCGACGATCTCGTCCATCGGACGGGAGCGCTCGTCGCCCCGCGTCTTCGGGACGATGCAGAAGGCGCAGTCCATGTTGCAGCCCTGCTGGATGGAGACGAAGGCGGTGACCTGCGGGACCTCGGAATCGAGGTGCTCCCGGATCGTGTTCTGCGAGCCCGCCTCCTCCGCGGTGTCGACGATCGACTGGCCGACCGGCACCCCGGCGGCCCGCGCGGCGCGGAGGTTGTCGAGGTAGTCCGGGACGCGGTGGAACTTCTGGGTGCCGACGATCAGGTCGACGTCCGGCAGGCGCTCCAGCAGCTCGGCGCCGCGGTTCTGGGCCATGCAGCCGAGGATGCCGAGGACGAAGTCGGGCTGGCGGCGCTTGCGCGCCTGGAGGTGCTCGGCCTTGCCGATGGCCTTCTGCTCGGCCGCGTCGCGGACGCTGCAGGTGTTGAGCAGCAGGACGTCGCAGGCGTCCTCCGAGTCGACGATGCGGTACCCCCGGCCGCGCAGCATCGCCGCGACAGCCTCGCTGTCGCGCTCGTTCATCTGGCAGCCGTACGTCTTGATGAAGACCCGGTTCACGGCGGGAACGGCCTTTCTAGCCCGGTCCGCCGGAGGGTCAACCCGTTTGGCCGCTAGCGCCGGCGGCGCTTCAGGCCCAGCTGCGCGACAGCGAAGCGGACGACGCTCTCCAGCCGCTCGATCTCGGCGGGCGGCAGGGTCTCGCGGGCCTTGAGCTCGTCCTCGGCGCGCTTCATCGCGGCCTCGGCGGCGTGCTCGTCGATCTTCTCCTCCGAAATGGCGTTCTCGGCCAGGACCGAGACCTTGTCCCCGGCGATCTGGGCGAAGCCGCCGGCGACGGCGAGGAGCTGGCTCGATCCGCCCTTGGTCACGCGCAGCGCGCCGCGGCCCACCTGGGTGAGCAGCGGGATGTGGCCCGGCAGCACGCCGATCTCGCCCTCGAGCGTCGGGATGACGACGCTGTCGATGGTGTCGGCGTAGACCCGGGCCTCGGGCGTGACGATTTCCAGGGCGAGGGGCATTATTTCTTGGCCGCGCTGACCTCGTCGATTCCGCCCTTCATGTAGAAGTCGCCCTCGGGCACGTCGTCGAGCTGGCCCTCGAGGATCATCTTGAAGCCGCGGACGGTGTCCTTGACCGGGACGTACTTGCCGGGCGTGCCGGTGAAGACCTCGGCCACGTGGAAGGGCTGCGAGAGGAAGCGCTGGATCTTGCGGGCGCGGTAGACGGTCTGCTTGTCCTCGGGCGAGAGCTCGTCCAGGCCCAGGATGGCGATGATGTCCTGGAGGTCCTTGTAGCGCTGGAGGACGCGCTGGACCTCGCGGGCGACGCGGTAGTGCTCCTCGCCGACGATCGACGGCTCGAGCGCCTTGGAGACGGAGGCGAGCGGATCGACCGCGGGATAGATGCCGAGCTCCGCGATGGAGCGCTCGAGCACGATGGTGGAGTCGAGGTGGGCGAAGGTGTTCGCCGGGGCCGGGTCGGTCAGGTCGTCCGCCGGCACGTACACGGCCTGGAACGAGGTGATCGAGCCCTTCTTGGTCGAGGTGATGCGCTCCTGCAGGAGGCCCATCTCGTTGGCCAGGGTCGGCTGGTAGCCGACGGCCGAGGGCGAGCGGCCGAGGAGGGCGGAGACCTCGGAGCCGGCCTGGGAGAAGCGGAAGATGTTGTCGATGAAGAGCAGCACGTCCTGGTTCTTCTCGTCGCGGAAGTACTCGGTCATGGCCAGGGCCGAGAGCGCGACGCGCATGCGGGCGCCCGGCGGCTCGTTCATCTGGCCGTAGACCAGCGCGACCTTCGACTTGGAGAGATCCTTCTGGTCGATGACGCCCGCCTCGGACATCTCATGGTAGAGATCGTTGCCCTCGCGGGAGCGCTCACCCACCCCGGCGAAGACGGAGTAGCCGCCGTGCGCCTTGGCGATGTTGTTGATCAGCTCCATGATCACGACGGTCTTGCCCACGCCGGCGCCGCCGAAGGCGCCGACCTTTCCGCCCTTGGTGAAGGGGGCGATCAGGTCGATGACCTTGATGCCGGTCTCGAGGATGTCGGCCTTGGTGTTCTGGTCGACCAGCGAGGGGGCCGCCCGGTGGATCGGGTAGCGCTTCTCGAACTTGACCTCGCCCCGGCCGTCCACGGCGGTGCCGGTGACATCGAAGATGCGGCCGAGCACGCCCTCGCCCACGGGGACGGAAATCGGGCTGCCGGTGTCGACCGCGGCCATCCCGCGCTTCAGGCCCTCGGAGGAGGACATGGCGATGGCGCGGGCGATGCCGCTGCCCAGGTGCTGCTGCACCTCCAGCGTCAGCTTCTCCTGCTTGCCGGCGGCGGTGAACTCGACGGTGAGCGCCTGGTAGATGGGGGGCATCTTGTGCTCGTCAAACTGGACGTCGACGACCGGACCGATGACTTGGACGATTTTGCCGCTGTTCATGGAATTAAAGGGTTGGGGGCTTAGGCCGCGACGTACTGCGCCGCGGCGATTTCGAGGATCTCCTGGGTGATGGCCGCCTGGCGGGCCTTGTTGTATTCGAGGGTGAGGTCGCCGAGGAGCTTGGTGGCGTTGTCCTTGGCGGTCTTCATCGCCACCATCCGCGCGCTGTGCTCCGAGGCCTTGGCGGAGAGCACGAACTGGTGGACCTGGTGGTTGACGTAGAAGGGCAGCAGCGCGTGGAGCACCTGCTCGACGCTGGGCTCGAAGTTCATCTCGCGGGTCTCCTCCGCCGTGCCGGCCGCACCCGGAAGCTGGGCGAGGAAGTCCTTCAGGCTGGCGAGCGGCAGCACCGGCTGGTCGACCGGCTCCTGCACCAGCGTGTTCTTGAAGCGGGAGTAGATCACCTCGATCGTGTCGACCGCTCCGGCCAGGTACTGCTTGACCAGGAACTCGGCGGCGGCGCGGACCTCGCCGAAGGGCACGCGGTCGTGCACCGGGAAGTCCGCCAGCAGGTCGCGGCGGGTGCGGGCGAGGAACTGCGCGCCCTTGCGGCCGATCGCCACGAACTTGGCCGGGGTGCGGATCTCGGCCACGACCTTGAAGAGATTGGAATTGAGGGGGCCGCAGAGGCCCTTGTCGCTCGTGACCAGGAGGATCCCGCGGACCTTGACCTCCCGCTTGACCAGGAAGGGATGCGCCGATTCGTCGATCCGGCCCCCGACCACCGCCAGCATCCGCGCCATCAGGGCGGCGTAGGGGTGCGCGGCCACCGCGGCCTGCTGGGCCTTCTTCATCTTCGAGGCCGCGACCAGCTCCATCGCCTTGGTGATCTGGCGGGTGTTCTTGACCGACTTGATGCGCCGGCGGATGTCGCGGGTCGAGGCCATGCGGCGGGAGCGGGGGCGGGCTTAGGCGGAGTAGCTCGATTTCCAGGACTCGCAGGCGGCCTGCAGCTTGGCCTCGAGATCCTTGTCCAGGGCCGCCTTGGTGCGGATCTCGGTGAGGAGCGCGTCCTGGCGGGTGGTGAAGAAGGTTTTCAGCGAGCTGGCGGCGTCCACGACCTTCTTGACGTCGACCGGGTCGAAGAAGCCCTTCTGCATGGCGAAGAGCACCGCGACCTGGACCTCGATCGGGATCGGGTTGAAGGCGGGCTGCTTGAAGAGCTCGACGATGCGGGCGCCGCGCTCGAGCTGGGCCTTGGTCTTGGCGTCGAGGTCGGAGCCGAACTGGGCGAAGGCCGCGAGCTCGCGGAACTGGGCCAGCTCGCCCTTCAGCTTGCCGCCGACCTGCTTGGTGGCCTTGATCTGCGCGGCCGAGCCGACGCGGGAGACGGAAAGGCCGACCGAGACGGCGGGGCGGATGCCCTGGTTGAAGAGGTCGGTCTCGAGGAAGATCTGGCCGTCGGTGATGGAGATGACGTTGGTCGGGATGTAGGCCGAAACGTCGCCGGCGAGGGTCTCGATGATGGGAAGCGCGGTGAGCGAGCCCTTGCCGTCGAGGCGGGCCGAGCGCTCGAGCAGGCGGCTGTGGAGGTAGAAGACGTCGCCCGGGTAGGCCTCGCGGCCGGACGGCCGCTTCAGGATGAGCGAGATCTGGCGGTAGGCGACGGCATGCTTGGAGAGGTCGTCGTAGACGATCAGCGCATCCAGGCCGTTTTCCATGAACCACTCGCCCATCGCCGCCCCGGAATACGGGGCCAGGTACTGGTTGGCGGGGTTGTCCGCCGCGGGCGCGGCGACGATGATGGTGAATTCGAGGGCGCCGGCCGCCTCCAGGGCCGCGATGGTGCGGACGATGTTGGAGTTCTTCTGCCCGACCGCGACGTAGATGGAGTAGACCGGGCGGAAGTCCTTGTTCCCGCTGGCCAGGCCGACCTTGTTGATCTTCGCCTGGTTGATGATGGTGTCGATCGCGATGGTGGTCTTGCCGGTTCCGCGATCGCCGATGATCAGCTCGCGCTGGCCGCGGCCGATCGGGATCATGGAGTCGATCGCCATGATGCCCGTGAAGAGGGGCTGCGAGACCGACTTGCGGGCGACGATGCCGGGGGCGATCTTCTCCACCGGGTAGGTTTCCTTGGCGTCGATCGGCCCCTTGCCGTCCACCGGACGGCCGAGGGCGTCGACCGCGCGGCCGAGGAGGGCCTTGCCGACCGGGACGGAAAGCAGCTTGCCGGTGGTGGTGACCTCATCGCCTTCCTTCAGCTGGGAGACGTCGCCCAGCACCACGCAGCCGACCTCGTCCTCCTCGAGATTGAGCGCGATCCCGATGACGTTCCCCGGGAACTGCACCATCTCGTTGTACATCACGTCGGAGAGGCCGTCGATCTTGGCGACGCCGTCGGCCACGGCGCGGATCGAGCCGGTGTTCTTCTTGACCGCCTGGGTGGTGAGCTTGGCGATCTGCTGTTCGATTTGTTCGAGGACGGTGCTCATGCGCGGAAGAGGGCGAGGTTGGGGATGTGGATTAAATCAGACGGAGGCGGCCAGGGCCGCCAGCTGGCCGGAGACGGAGGATTCATAGACGTCGTCCCCCACCCTCACGCGCAGGCCGGCGAGCAGCGCGGGATTGGCTTGGGCGGAAAGGCCGATGTTCCGGCCGTACTTGCGGTTGAGGGCCGCGCCGATCGCCCCCAGAATATCCTCGGAGACGGCGCCGGCGTGCTCGACCAGCGCCCGGCTGCGGGCGACCTCGGCCTCGACCAGGCGGCGGTAGGCCTTGAGGACGATGACGGGGTTGGCCGGGCGGTGCTTTTCCACCCAGGCGAGGACGCCCCCTACCCGCTCGGCCGACAGCGCGTCCTGCTCGAAGCTCAGCCGGAAGAGCTGGCGGGCGAGGTGCTGGGCGGATTTGGAGTGGGCGGCCATGGGAAAATCAGACGTTGCTCAGCTCGCGGGCGGCCGCGGCATTGTAGCGCGAGCGGTCGGCATCGGAGAGCTCGGAGGCAAGCACCCGCTGGGTGGTGGCGACGACCAGGCGGGCGATCTCGCCCCGGGCCTCGGCCAGCATCTTCTTCTTTTCCAGCTCGATCGCCTCCTGCGCCTTCTTCAGGAGGTCGGCGGACTTGGCCACGGTCTCCTGCTGCTGGCGATCGGCGAAATCCTTCGCGGCCTTCTGCGCCTCGGCCAGGATGTCGCGGGCCTTGGCCTGCGCCTCCTTCAGCTGCGCGTCGGCGGCCTGCTGCGCCTGCGCGAGCTTGGCCTTCATCTCGTCGGCGTAAGCCAGGCCGGAGGCGATCCTCTTCTGGCGCTCGTCCAGGTTCGCCATGACCGGCTTGAAGGCGAAACGCCACAGCACCCAGGCCACGACCGCGAAGCTGAACATCTGGGCCAGGATACCCGGCAGGTTGATGCCGAATTCCCGGGTGATCTGGGTCACGGCGTCGGATGACTCGGCGGCGAGAGGCAGGAGCGGAAGGGTCATGGCGGAAAGGGGGAAATCCCGCGGCCGCGTTCGCGGCCGCGGGCGGTGAAACGGTTACTTGCCCAGGAACAGCGCGTAGAACGCGACGGCTTCGGCGAAGGCCATGCCCAGGATCGACTGGACGAGGATCTTGGTCGAGGCGTCGGGATTGCGGCCGACGGCTTCAGCGCCCTTGAGGCCGCTCATGCCGACGCCGATGGCGGCGCCGAGGCAGCCGAGGCCGCCCTGGATGTTGCCGGTGATTTCTGCGAGGAGGTTATGCATGTTATTTCGATCTATCTGATGGTTGGAGTTCCGCCGCCCACACGCGAAGCATGGTCCCGACGGGAAAGTCTCAGTGGTGGGATCCGGATCCGGCGTCGTGGTGCCCTTCCTGCTCGTGCCCGTGGCCGTCGCCGTGGTTGGTGAGGAGCCCGATGTAGACGGCGATCAGAAGCGCGAAGACGAAGGCCTGAACGATGCCGACGAGCAGCTCCATGAAGTAGAACGGAATCGGCAGGCCCCAGCGGGTGATCGCCGACATGGAGTGCAGCAGGTTCTCGCCGCCGAAGATATTCCCGTAAAGGCGGAAGGAAAGCGAGACGGGCCTCGCGAAGAAGATCGAGACCAGCTCGAGGAATCCGACCGCGATGAAGATGAGGGAGAGCGGGTAGTAGATCGCGGCCGGAACCTCCTCCTTGCTCGCCTTGTTGCCGAAGAGATCGACGAAGATGGTCTTCGGACCCGCGTAGCGGAGCACCAGGAAGGCGCCGGCCAGGAAGGCGCAGGCGGTCAGGGCGATGGTGCCGTTCATGTCCGCATGGGCCGGCCGGGCGAATTCATGCCACGCGCCATGGCTGCGCATCAGGATGGTCCCTACACCCGGGATCAGCCCGCTCCAGTTTTGGATCAGGATGTAGGTGAAGAGCGCCATCAGCAGCGGAAAGGCGGCGTTGATCGCGGTCTTGCCGATCACCGGCGCCACGATGTCCTTGATTCCGCCGATCATGTCCTCCACCAGCGCCTGGCCGCGGGTCGGCACGAGTTTCGGGCGCCCCGCCACGATCCGGATCACGATGACCAGGCCGAGCGCCACGATCCAGGTCATCACCATGCTGTTGGTGATGGGCAGCGGGCCGATCTTGAACAGCGGCGTGGCCATCGTCGCGACACCATGCTCCTCTTCCGCGAACGCCGGCGTGGCAATCGCGACAGAGCAAAAAAAAGGCGCGAGTTTGAGGACTCGTGTCGTCATGTTCTGGGAGCGGTATCTAATCAGGAAACGTTCGACGTAGAAGCATGCCTGATAGGCCGTCAACCCCTGAAATAGAGCGAAACGTCCCGCATGGGGTGGAATTAGTCCGGACGGTCCGGTGTGCCATTCCGCTAATGCCCGGCGGGCCCGCTCAGGCCCGCTCCGCGATGAGGGAACGGTGGGCGGTCGCTTTCCGTTGGAAAACGGTCGGCTCCTCGAACGGCCAGGGCTGGTCCGGTAGCCGGTGCCACCGCGGATGGGCGGCAATGACGCCTGCAGCCTCGTCGAAATAGGGCTCGAAGTCGGTCCGGAAATAGAGCCGCGTACCCTGCCCCGCCCGCTGCGCGAGCGCATGCAAGAAGCTGGGCTCCAACAGACGGTTTTTGTGATGTCGCCGTTTTGGCCACGGATCGGGAAATAGGATGTACGCCGCCGAAATGCACGCGCCGGGCGGCATCGTCGCGAGAAAGTCACGGGCGTCGGCGCGCAGGAAGTGAAGATGGGCCAGCCCGCTCCGTTCTTGCTTCTTTTCGGCGCGGCGGATCCGGGCGATCTCGATGTCCACGCCGATGCAGGTTTCCTCGGGATGCGAGGCCGAATAGGCGGCGAGAAAGTGGCCGTGCCCGCAGCCGATTTCGAGGACGAGCGGGCCGCCCCGTGGCAGAATCCGGGTAAATTGATCTTCTAAGTAATTGCGGCGCTGCCGGATGCGCTCTCGATGGGCGGGAGTGGGAAGCCCGGCGAGGCCGTCGCTCATGCGTCCGCTCCCCTACCCGCCTCGATCCGCACCATCAGGACGCTGATATCGGCCGGGTTCACACCGCTGATTCGGCTGGCCTGGCCCAGCGTGTAGGGCTTGAACTCCGCGAGCTTGAGGGCGCTCTCCCGCCGCAAGCCTCGCACGGCGAGGAAATCGAGATCGGGTGGAATCCGGATTTTCTCGATATGCCCCAGTTTTTCAATTTGGCGCTCTTCGCGTTCCAGATACCCCTTATAAAGAATGCGATACATAACTTCGTCGCGAATGGGCGCTGATTCCCGCTTGAAATCCTCCGGGAGAGCCGCGCCCTCCCCTTCCCTGCGGATGCGATCGCTCCATAACTTGCCGTCCTGACGTTGGTTATCGAAAAATTTGAGCCAATGGGCAATCCGTTCTGATTTCGCTTCGATATTGCGGATTCGTTTTTCACTCAAAAGGCCGTGAGTTTTGGAGTGGGCCAACAATCTGAGCTCAGCGCTTCCGTGATTGAACAGCAGGCGGTGCTCTGCCCGGCTCGTGAACATTCGATACGGTTCATTTGTGCCTTTCGTGACCAAGTCGTCGATGAGGACGCCAATATAAGCCTCATGCCGGCTGATAACGAGAGGCGCCTCTCCCCTAGCCTTGTGAACCGCATTCACCCCGGCGACCAATCCCTGAGCGGCGGCCTCTTCATACCCGGAGGTCCCATTGATCTGGCCGGCAAAGAAAAGGCCTTCGACTTTCTTCGACTCAAGCGACGGATGCAGCTGGGTCGGCGGCGCGAAGTCGTATTCCACTGCATAGGCCGGACGGAGTAATGCGCAATTTTCCAGGCCCGCGATGCTCTGGACCATCGCTACTTGCACATCAAAGGGTAAACTTGTTGACAAGCCATTCACATAGTACTCGTTCGTCGAAACTCCTTCCGGTTCGAGAAAGAGAATATGCCGGGGCTTGTCCGCAAAGCGGACGAACTTGTCTTCGATGCTAGGGCAATAGCGAGGGCCAACGCCTTCGATTTCTCCACTGTACATTGCGGACCTTGAGAGGTTCTGGCGGACTATGTCCCTAGTGGCCGGCGTCGTGTAGGTTGTCCAACAGGACACACGATTGGTTCCTGGGGCCCAGCCGATGCGTTGTTCGGTGGTATGTTCCACGTGGAACAAATCAGCATCCTGGCGGGTGTCGTGGAAGGCAAACAGAGTGGGGTAGCGATCTCCTTTCTGCTCTTCCATCCGTGAAAAATCAATGCTGCGGCCCAAGAGGCGCGGGGGGGTGCCGGTTTTTAGCCGCCGCAGCTCAATTCCAACCTGTAAAAAACTATCCGATAGAGACTTAGCGCTAAAATCACCCAGCCGTCCGCCCTCATTTTTATTTTGGCCTATATGCATCAGGCCACGGAGGAAAGTGCCCGTGGTGACGACCACCGTTCGTCCAAAAAACTCCAGATCCAGGTTGGTGCGGCAGCCGACGACCTGGCGCTCCCGAAAAATCAGCCCCGTGACCGTCGCCTGAAAGATCCGGAGGCGGGCCTGGCGTTCGAGGGTATGCTTGAGGCGGAACTGATACGCCTTCTTGTCGCATTGGGCCCGTGGGGACTGAACCGCCGGACCCTTGGATTCGTTGAGGAGGCGGAACTGGATTCCCGTGACGTCGGCGTTGATCGCCATCTCGCCGCCCAGGGCATCGATTTCGCGCACCATTTGTCCCTTGGCCTGGCCGCCGATCGCCGGGTTGCAGCTCATCTGCGCTATGGTGTCGATGTTGCCGGTCAGCAGCAGGGTGGAGGCCCCCATGCGCGAGGCCGCCATCGCCGCCTCGACGCCGGCGTGGCCGGCGCCGCAGACGATGACGTCAAAGGGGATCTCGTTGAAGCGCGCCGACATTTGTAATTATTAAATGGATACAGATGGCCCGGACGGCCATAAGGGAAATTTTCGCCCTGGGGGCGGGGGAGCGCAAGCCGTCCGGCGGCCCGGTTGCGGGTGGACAGGCACCGGCGCGCGGGCGCAGGATCGTCCATGGCCCCAAAGATCCTGCTCTCCGAGGGCTCGAGCCTTTCGGCGAGGGAGATCGTCACCGTGCTGGGCCGGGCGGGGAGGGCGGTTGAGCTCTGCGCGCCGCTCCGGAGGTGCTTCTGCAGCTATTCCCAGTGGGTGCGCCGCGTCCACGTGCTGCCCGCGACCAGCTCCGATCCCGCGGCCTACCTCGAAGGCGTCCGGGCGATCTGCAGGGAGGGCCGCGTCGAAGTCCTGCTGCCGAGCCACGAACAGGCCTATCTGTTCGCCGCCTGCCGGGTGCGCGATCCCAGCTGGCCGGGGGCGGCGACCGCCGTTCCCATCGCGCCCTTCTCGGCCTTCCGCCGGATCCAAACCAAGTCCGCGCTGGCCGATACGCTGGCCGCCGCCGGCCTGCCGCACCCGCCGACGCGGGTCGTCCGCAGCGATGGGGAGCTGGCGTTCGCCATCGCCGGCCTGCTCGAGGACGGACGGGAATGCGTGGTCAAGATGGACGCGGGGACGGGCAGCGCGCACCAGCTCTGCGTCCGGAGCCGCGCCGAGGCGGACGCCCTGGCGGCGCGCGGTTTCGGCGGCGGCTGGCCGGCCATCGTCCAGGCCCGCGTCGGAGGGCCGCTGGAGCGGACGCAGGCCGTCTTTTCCGGGGGCAGGCTGCTGGCGGCCCATGGTTACCGGCAGCTCCAGCCCGGCCTGAGCGGGGGCGACGTGGTCAAGGAGAGCGTCTTGCGCCCCGCGGTCATCGCCCATCTCGGGGCGCTGGGCGCCCACCTGCGGTGGCACGGCGGCCTCTCCCTCGATTATATCCTGGAGGGCGGCGACCCGAACCGGCCGGTCTACCTCGACGCCAACCCGCGCCTGGTCGAGCCGGTCAACGCCTACCTGGGCGGAGTCGACCTGCCCGGCCGGCTGCTGGACGTCGCCCTGGGACGGGATAGCGGCGCGCTGGCCGTGGGGCGGGCCGGCATCCGGACCCGCCTGGGCATCCCCGGGCTGATGGAGTGCGCGGTGGCCACCGCCTCGCGGGCCGCGATCGCCCGCGAGGCCTGGAGGCAGCGTCTGCGGCGCGGGTCCTACGCCGGGACGGAGGAGGAGCTCAACCCGGGCCGCTGGGACGCTGCGGCGGCGGTCCCCTACATCGGTCTGCTCGCCATGCTGCTCTGGAATCCCCGCCAGGCGCGGGACATCAACCGGATGGTGGTCGATTCCTTCGCGCTCGGCCCGCGCGGCTACGCCCATGCCGGCGCGCTCGCCGGCACGGGCGGCTGACGGCCGAGCCTTTTCCTGCGCCGGGATTTTTGCTTGGGTGAGCCCATGTCCCTGCTCGCGCGGCCCTGGTTCGCCGGCCTGGCGCTGGCCCTGGCGGTCGTTGCGGCCTACGCCGACTCGCTGCAGGGCGCCTTCGTCTGGGACGACATACCGAGCATCGTCGAAAACCCGCTGATCGAGCGCTTCGGATCCGCGCTGCGCCGCCCGGCCGCCGTGAACACCACGAGCGGCCGCCCCCTGCTCGCCCTGTCCCTGGCCGCCAACTACGCGCTGGGCGGGAGGAGCCGCGCCGGCTTCCACCTCGGCAACCTCCTCATCCATCTCGCCGCCGCCCTCTGCCTCTTCGGCCTGGCCCGCCGGCTTTTCCTCCTGCCGGGGTGGGGCGGCAGCTCCCCGCCCGCGGCCGCCGGGTTGGCCCTGGGCGTGGCCGCCCTCTGGGCGCTCCATCCGCTGCAGACGCAGGCCGTGACCTATGTCATCCAGCGCGCGGAGTCGCTGATGGGCCTGTGCTATTTGCTGACCCTGTACCTGGCCCTGCGCGCCGAAACTTCGCCCGCGCCGGCGCGCTGGAGAATCCTGGCCGTGGCCGCCTGCGCGGCCGGGATGGCGGCCAAGGAGGTGATGGTGTCGGCGCCGGTGATGGTGCTGCTTCTCGACCGCACGTTTTTCACGGGCTCTTTCCGACGCGCCCTCGCCGCCAAGCCGCGGTTTTACGGCGCGCTCTTCGGAACCTGGGCGATCCTCGCCTGGCTGGTGCTCAGCCTGGGCGGGGACCGCGGCGGAAGCACCGGCGGCCTCTCGGCCCATGCGGCCTGGCTGCCATATTGGCTGACCCAGTTCCCCGCCGTCGCCACCTACCTGAAGCTGGCGTTCTTTCCCCATCCCCTGGTCTTCCAGTACGGCGCGTTTTGGCTGCCCGCCGCGTCCGCCGCCATCCCTTCCGCGCTGCTGGTCCTGCCGCTGCTGGCGCTGACGGCGATCGCCCTCTTCCGCTGGCCGGCGGCCGGGTTCTGCGGCGCGTGGTTCTTCTCGGTCCTGGCCGTCACCTCGCTGGTTCCGGGCACCGCGGACATGATCGCCGAACACCGGATGTACGTGGCGCTCGCCCCGCTGTGCATCCTGGCGGTCGCCGGCCTTCACCGCGCGCTCGGTTCCGCGGCCCTGGGGCCGATTTGCGCCGCGGCGCTGGCGCTCGGCGCCCTCACCGTCGCCCGCAACCGCGACTACCGCAGCGGATTGGCACTCTGGAGCGATAACGTCGCGAAGCGGCCCGGCAACGCCCTCGCCCGGTACAATCTCGCGGTCGCGCTCCTGCGCGAGCCCGGGCGAGGCGCGGAAGCCCAGGCCCAGCTGGAGGCCGCCGTGGGCCTCCAGCCCAGCCTGGGCATGGCGCATTACAACCTGGCGCTGCTGCTGGCCCAGCGCCCCGGGCAGGCCGACCGCGCTATCGCCGAATACCGGCGGGCCATCCAGATCGCCCCCGGATATTCCCAGGCCCACAACAACCTCGGTGTCCTCCTGCAGCGGCGCGGCCGGGCGGACGAAGCGCGGCGGCAGTTCGAGCTGGCCGTGCAGTGCGACCGCGGGAACCGCTCGGCCTGGTCCAATCTGGTGCGGACGCTCGCGGCGGAGGGCCGGGCGGACGAGGCGCTCGCCGCCGCGGCCGCCTTGGTGCGGGCCCATCCCGATTCCGCCGAGGGACAGGCGCAGCTTGGCATCCTGCTCGCCGGCCGGGGGGACCCGGCCGGCTCCGTTCCGCATCTCGAGGCCGCCTTGCGCGCGGATTCCGGCCCCTGGGCGGAAGGCGCCCACTTCAGCCTGGGCACCGCGTACGCGGCCGCCGGCCGGATCTCCGACGCCGCCGCGCAATTTGCGGCCGCCGTGCGCCTGGATCCCGGCTCGGCCAACGCCCAGTTCAACCTGGCCGCCGCGCTCGAGCTCGCCGGCGGCCACCGCGCCGAGGCGATCGCGCACTACCGTGCCGCCGCGGCGCTCGAGCCCGGCGTGGCCGAGAGCCATTTCCGGCTGGCCAGGCTGCTCGCCGCCGATCCGAAGGCCCGGGGCGAAGCCCGCTCCGAGCTCGGCAAGGTTCTCGCCCTCAATCCGGAGTTCCCCGGCGCCCGCGGCCTGTCCAGCGAGCTCGGGCTTCCGCCGCCCTGACCGGCGTCACTTGCCGATGCAGAATTCGGCGAAGAGCCGGTCGAGGACCCGCTCATGGTCGATCTTGCCGGAAATCTCCCCCAAGGCGTCGAGCGCCCCGCGCAGGTCGCTGGCCAGCAGTTCCGGAGGCGCGGAGGTATCCAGCTTGTGCGCGGCGTCCTCCAGGCAGGCCCGGGCGCGGCCCAACGCCTCGGCATGGCGGGCGTTGATCGCCACGGCGTCGCTCCCGGCGGGCTCGAGATCCTCGGCGATCCGGGCGATCGCGTCGGTCAGGTCGGCGACGCCCTCGCCGGTCAGCGCGGAGACGCGGACGCAGGCGAGGGCGGGGGGCGTTGCGGCGACGGGCGCGCCCCGCAGGAGATCGGCCTTGTTCAGGACCACCACCGTGTTCTCCGGCTTCATCCGTTCGGAGAGCGCCGGAGGGAAGGCCGGGGTGGGGCGCGTCGCATCGAGCACCACGAGCAGCAGATCGGCTTCGGCGATCCGCTCCAGCGTCTTGCCGATGCCGAGCTGCTCCACCGCTTCCGGCGCCGGATTGAGCCCGGCGGTGTCGATCAGCCGCAGGCCGTGCGGGCCGACCACGACGCGTTCCTCGATGAAGTCGCGGGTCGTGCCGGGCTCGGCGCTGACGATCGCCCGCTCGCGGCCGACCAGGCGGTTGAGCAGCGAGCTTTTTCCGGCGTTGGGCTCGCCGACGATCACGGTGCCGATCCCGTCGCGCAGCAGCTCGCCGTAGGGGAGGGTGGCGAGAAGCCGATCGGCGCCGCGGCGCACGCTTTCGAGCGACGCCCCCAGCGCGGCGCGGTCCTGCGGCGGGAGGTCCTCCTCGGGAAAATCGATCTGGGCCTCGATTCGGGCCAGCATGCCGGTCAGGCCGGAAGTGAGCGGCTCGAGGTGCCGGCTGAGGCCGCCCTCGAGCATCCGCCGGGCGGCGGCGAGGGCCCGGTCGCTGCGCGCGCGGATCAGGTCCATCACCGCCTCGGCCTGGCTGAGGTCCATCCGGCCGTTGAGGAAGGCGCGGCGGGTGAATTCGCCGGGCTCGGCGGGGCGGCAGCCTCGCGCCCACAAGTCCTCGAGAATCTTCTGCGCGATGAAGGGATTGCCATGGCAGGAGATCTCGAGCGCGTCCTCGCCGGTCGAGGTGGCGGGCCCGGCGAAGAAGGTCCAGACGACGTCGTCCAGCCGAACGCCGTTCCGGTCGCGGTAATGGCCGTGGCGGGCGACGCGCGGCGAAAGCAGGGCGTCGAAGACGCCTTGCGCGAGCCGCCGCGAATCCGGGCCGCTGACCCTAATGAGCGCCAGGGCCGAGCTTCCCGCCGGCGTGGCGAGGGCGGCGATGGTGTCGGAGGAGGGGGCCATGTTGGCTTCTATTAGAGAGCTGGAGGCGGGTCCTGCTCAAGCGCTGTGAGACAATCTGGGTGCGCGAGGTTCTGCACGACATCGCCGAGGCGCGCTGCAGCCAAGCGCGCGGCAGGCGATTGAGCTTGTTGGATTGTGTTCCGATCGGGCTGATGCATCGCCAGAATCTGCGCGAAGTGCCGGTATTCGACTCCCATCTCGAGGAAGCGGGCGGCATCGCGCCGATCTGACGCTGGATTTTTCAAGTTCACCCGCCCGCGCAGATAAATGAACGCCTCATTCCCGCCGCTGCTGCTTGCGCTGGACCGGGCGCTTGCTCCGGTGGATCGGCCGGCCTGGGCGGACCCCGCGGCTGGACTCCGCCGGCGAAAACGGCCGGTTCCTGCCGTAGGCAGCCGGCGAGCGGCCCCGGCTATTCCGCCGGGGCGCCGGTCACCACGCTGCCGCCGGTGACGTTCACCTTCTCCAGGACGGCCTTGGTGATCTTCTCGGCCATCTCGGGCTTCTCCTTCAGCGCGGCCTTGGCCGCGTCGCGGCCCTGGCCCACCAGCTCGCCCTGGTAGGCGATCCAGGCGCCCTTCTTCTCCAGCACCCGGTGCTCCAGCCCCAGGTCGAGGATCGATCCCGTCCTGGAGATGCCCTCGTCGTACATGATGTCGAACTCGCACTCGGTGAAGGGGGGAGCGACCTTGTTCTTCACCACCTTGATCTTGGTCCGGTTGCCGATCACCCGGCCCTCCGGGGTCTTGATCTGGTCCTTGCGGCGGATGTCGATGCGCACGCTGGAAAAGAACTTGAGGGCCCGGCCGCCGGAGGTGGTCTCGGGGTTGCCGAACATCACGCCGATCTTCTCGCGGATCTGGTTGGTGAAGATGCAGACGCACTTGGTCTTGCTCACCACCGCGGTCAGCCGCCGCATGGCCTGGCTCATCAGGCGGGCCTGGGAGCCGACGGTGGCGTCGCCCATCTGCCCGTCCAGCTCGGCCTTGGTCACCAGCGCGGCGACCGAGTCCAGCACGATGACGTCGATGCTGTTGGAGCGGATCAGCGTCTCCATGATGTTGAGCGCATCCTCGCCGCTGTCGGGCTGGGCGACCAGGAGGTCATCCAGGTTCACCCCCACCACCTTGGCGTACTTGGGGTCGAGGGCGTGCTCGACGTCGATGAAGGCGGCCAGGCCGCCCTTGCGCTGGGCCTCGGCGATGACGCTGAGGCAGAAGGTCGTCTTGCCCGAGGACTCTGGCCCGTAGATCTCGATGATCCGGCCGAGCGGCAGGCCGCCCACGCCCAGGGCGAGGTCCACCGCCAGGGAGCCGGTCGACAGGGTCTCGACCTTCATCTTGGAGTTGCTCCCCAGGCGCATGATGGAGCCCTCCCCGAATTCCTTGCTGATGGAGGAGATGGCGAGCTCGATATTCTTGTCGCGAACGGGGGAAGCAGGGGCCGCAGCGGCGGCAGCCTTGGGTTTTTCGGCGGTGGCGGTGGCTTTGGACATGGCGGACTTGGGCTCTGGATTTAGGGATGAAACAGATTCTATAATAGCAAGGGCGGATTTCCCGGCGGCGGGGGTCATGGGGGAGGGCTACTGTTCATTTGAACAGTAGTCAACCCTTTTCCCGCATTTCCCCTCTCAATGGCCCGCCGGGCCGCCGGATTTGAAACCCATGGCGAAGTACACCGCCAGCATCATGAAGCCGAAGCTCACGGCGTAGTTCCAGGCGATCCGCTCCTTCAGGACCACCCAGGCGAAGACCACGAAGACGCAGAGGGTGATGGCCTCCTGCATGATCTTGAGCTGGTAGCCGTTCAGGCCGGAGGCGAACCCGATGCGGTTGGCCGGCACCTGCAGGCAGTATTCGAAGAAGGCGATGAGCCAGGAGACGAAGACGGTGAGAAGGAGGGGGCGCCCGGACATCCATTTGAGGTGGCCGTACCAGGCGCAGGTCATGAAGACGTTGGAGCCGACGAGGAGCAGGGCGGTTTTCATTCGGCGCGAAGCTGGAGCGGCGAACGGCCCGTGGCAAACGCCGCCACTTCTTCGTCTCGGCCCAAAAAATGCTGAATCGGTGCTTGATCGCTGAAAAAGGGGACCTATACCTTGCACCGTTTCTCTGCACGGATAGCTTCACTTCATGAAGATCAAAGCCTACTTAAAGCCGAGCTGCGGTTGGTCGAACGGCGTTCGCGCCATCCTCCGCAAGTACGGCCTCGAGTACGAGGACATCGACATCATCAACAACCGCGAGAACTACGCGGAGATGGTGCGGAAGTCCGGCCAGCCCCTTTCCCCCTGCGTCGAGATCGACGGCGTGATGCTGGCCGACGTGTCGGGCGAGGAAGTCGAGAATTACCTGCTCAGCAACGATCTCGTCCGCCCGACCGACGCCTCCGCCGGGGTCCCCACCAACGCGGGATGCACCGACGAGGAGCACGCCAAAATGGCGACCAAAACGATCCGCTTCTTTTGACGAGCGGCCCGCCTAACACCTAAAGTTTCGCCAGGGCCGGCTCACGTACCGCATGACCGGCCTTTTTTCTGCTCCGAACACTCCCTTTTCCATGCCCAGCAAGCCCTCCCGCACCGGCGCCCGCCGCCGGCCGCACCTCGGCCCTCCCCCCGCGCAGGGCCTCTACGACCCGCATTTCGAGCACGACGCCTGCGGCGTCGGCTTCGTCGTGGACATCAAGGGCCGCAAGTCGAACCAGATCCTCAAGCAGGCGATCGAAATCCTCACCAACCTCGACCACCGGGGCGCCGCGGGCAGCGAGGTCAACACCGGCGACGGCGCCGGCGTCCTCATCCAGATGCCCCACGGCTTCTTCAAGGAGGCGGCGAAGAAGGCCCGCTTCTCCCTGCCGGCCGCCGGCGAATACGGCGCCGGCCTGGTCTTCCTGCCGCGCGACCGCATCAAGCGGCGGCGGATCGAGGAGCGCTTCGAGGAGATCGTGCAGTCCGAGGGCCAGGCGCTGGTCGGCTGGCGCACCGTCCCCACCGACAATTCCATGCTGGGCGACACCGCCAAGGCCTCGGAGCCCTTCATGCGGCAGGTCTTCATCGGCAAGGACCCGCAGCTCGACGAGATGGGCTTCGAGCGGAAGCTCTACATCATCCGCAAGCGGGCCTACAACGAGATCCGCAGCTCGACCATCGACGGAGCGGAGTACTGGTACGTGGCCAGCCTCTCCCAGAAGACCCTGGTCTACAAGGGCATGCTCCTGACCGAGCAGCTGGCGAGGTACTTCGTCGACCTGCAGAGCCCGGCGATGGAAACCGCGCTGGCGCTGGTCCACTCCCGCTTCAGCACCAACACCTTCCCCAGCTGGGACCGCGCGCATCCCTACCGCTACATCGCGCACAACGGCGAGATCAACACCCTGCGCGGGAACATGAACTGGATGCACGCGCGCCAGGCGCTCTTCCAGTCGAAGCTCTTCGGCGAGGACATGGCCAAGATCCTGCCCGTCATCAATCCGCAGGGCAGCGACTCGGCGATGTTCGACAACACCCTCGAGCTGCTGGTGCTGGCCGGCCGGCCCCTCGCGCACGCGGTGATGATGATGATCCCCGAGCCCTGGTCGAACCACGCGACGATGGACGACCAGCGCAAGGCGTTCTACCAGTACCATTCCTGCCTGATGGAGCCGTGGGACGGCCCCGCCTCCATCGCCTTCACCGACGGCAAGCAGATCGGCGCCATCCTCGACCGCAACGGCCTGCGGCCCTCCCGCTACTATGTCACCAAGGACGGGCTGGTCATCATGGCCTCCGAGGCCGGCGTGCTCCAGGTCGACCCGGCCAACGTCCTGTCCAAGGGGCGGCTCCAGCCGGGCCGCATGTTCCTGGTCGACACCGAGCAGGGCCGAATCATCGAGGACGAGGAGATCAAGCAGAAGATCGCCGGCGACCAGCCCTACCGGAAGTGGCTCCAGGAGCACCAGGTCCACCTCGACGACCTCCCTGCCGCCCCCGAGGTCCCGCTGCCCGACCACCAGACGCTCCTGCAGCGCCAGATCGCCTTCGGCTACACCAACGAGGACGAGCGCATCATCCTCGCCCCGATGGCCCGCGACGGCGTCGAGGCGACGGGCTCGATGGGCAACGACGCGGCGCTCGCCGTGCTCTCGAACAAGCCGCGGCTGCTCTACGACTACTTCAAGCAGCTCTTCGCCCAGGTCACCAACCCGCCGATCGACTGCATCCGCGAGGAGCTGATCACCTCCGCCGAGACCCGGCTGGGCTCGGAGGGCAACCTGCTGCACCCCGAGCCCGCGGCCTGCCGCCGGCTGGAGCTGAAGTGGCCCGTCCTGACCAACGAGGAATTCGCCAAGGTCCGCCGGATGGACCTGCCGGGCCTGCGGGTCGGCACGCTGCCCATCCTCTTCCGCGTCTCCCGCGGCGCCCAGGGCCTGGCCAAGGTGATGGAGGAGGTCTGCGTCATGGCCCGGAAGATGATCGAGGAGGACGAAATCAACGTCCTCATCCTCAGCGACCGCGGCGTGAACCGGGAGAACGCCCCGGTGCCCGCCCTGCTGGCGATCGCCGGCCTGCACCACTACCTCATCCGCGAGGGCCTTCGGACCCGCGTCAGCCTGGTGCTCGAGACCGGCGAGGCGCGCGAGGTGCACCACTTCGCCCTGCTCATCGGCTACGGCTGCAGCGCGATCAACCCGTACGTGGCCTTCGAGACCATGGACGACATGATCCGCGAGGGCCTGCTGACCACCGTCGACCACAAGACCGCCTGCAAGAACTTCGTCAAGGCGGTCTCCAAGGGCGTGGTCAAGGTCATGTCCAAGATGGGCATTTCCGCGATCCAGAGCTACCGCGGCGCCCAGGTCTTCGAGGCCCTCGGCCTGCGCCAGGACCTGGTCGACCACTATTTCACCTGGACCCCCTCCCGGGTCGGCGGCGTCGGCCTCGACATCATCGCCCAGGAGGTGCTGGCCCGGCACCACGCGGCCTACCCCGAGCGCCAGGTCGACGGCCACACCCTGCCCATCGGCGGCCAGTACCAGTGGCGCCGCGAGGGCGAGGCCCACCTTTTCACGCCTGAGTCGATCCACCGCCTGCAGAAGGCGGTGCGGACCGGCAGCGCCGCCGCCTACAAGGACTACGCCAGGCTGATCAACGAGCAGTCCTCCGCGCTCTGCACCCTGCGGGGCCTGCTCGACTTCAAGGCCGGCAGCCCGATCCCGCTGGAGGAGGTCGAGCCGGCCGAAGCGATCATGAAGCGCTTCAAGACCGGGGCGATGTCGTACGGCTCCATCAGCAAGGAGGCGCACGAGACCCTCGCCATCGCGATGAACCGCATCGGCGGCAAGAGCAACACCGGCGAGGGCGGGGAGGACCCCGCCCGCTACCAGCCGATGGAGAACGGCGACTCGAAGAATTCCGCCATCAAGCAGGTGGCCTCGGGCCGCTTCGGCGTGACCAGCGAGTACCTGGTCAACGCGCGCGAGCTCCAGATCAAGATGGCCCAGGGCGCCAAGCCGGGCGAGGGCGGCCAGCTGCCCGGCACCAAGGTCTACCCGCCGATCGCCAAGGTCCGCGGCACCACCGCCGGGGTGGGCCTCATCTCCCCGCCGCCGCACCACGACATCTACTCGATCGAGGACCTGGCCGAGCTGATCCACGACCTGAAGAACGGCAACCGGCACGCCCGCATCAGCGTGAAGCTGGTGGCCGAGGTCGGCGTCGGCACGGTCGCGGCCGGCGTGGCCAAGGCCCACGCTGACGTGGTCCTGATCAGCGGCTACGACGGGGGCACGGGCGCCTCGCCCCAGACCTCGATCATGCACGCGGGCCTGCCCTGGGAGCTCGGCCTGGCCGAGACGCACCAGACCCTCGTCCTCAACAACCTCCGCAGCCGCATCGCGGTCGAGACCGACGGCCAGCTCAAGACCGGCCGCGACGTCGCGATCGCGGCGCTGCTCGGCGCCGAGGAGTTCGGCTTCGCCACCGCGCCGCTGGTCGCCACCGGCTGCATCATGATGCGGGTGTGCCATCTCAACACCTGCCCGGCGGGCGTCGCCACCCAGGATCCGGTGCTGCGCAAGCGCTTCGCCGGCAAGCCCGAGCACGTGGTCAACTTCATGAAGTTCATCGCGGACGACCTCCGCGAAATCATGGCGCAGCTCGGCTTCCGCACCATCGAGGAGATGGTCGGCCGCACCGACCGCCTCGAGGCCCGCAAGGCCGTCAACCACTGGAAGGCCAAGGGGCTCGACTTCAGCAAGATCCTCTATCAGCCGGACGTCGGCCCGGAGGTGGGCCGCTTCTGCCAGATGAAGCAGGACCACGGCCTGGAGAAGTCGATCGACCTGACCAGCCTGCTCGAGACCTGCCAGCCCGCCATCCAGAAGGGCGAGAAGGTCAGCGCCGAGCTGCCCATCCGCAACGTCCACCGCGTCGTCGGCACCATCACCGGCGGCGAGGTGACGAAGAAGTGGGGCCGGGCGGGGCTGCCCGAGGACACCATCCAGGTGCGCTTCAAGGGCTCGGCCGGCCAGAGCTTCGGCGCCTTCATGCCCAAGGGCATGACCTTCACCCTCGAGGGCGACGGCAACGACTACCTCGGCAAGGGCCTCTCCGGCGGCAAGATCATCGTCTTCCCGCCGCCGGGCTCCACCTTCGTGGCCGAGCAGAACATCATCATCGGCAACGTCGCGCTCTACGGCGCCACCGCCGGCGAGGTCTACATCCGCGGCATGGCCGGCGAGCGCTTCGGCGTGCGCAACAGCGGCGTCAACGCCGTGATCGAGTCCGTGGGCGACCACGGCTGCGAGTACATGACCGGCGGCCGCGTGGTGGTGCTGGGCCCGACCGGCCGCAACTTCGCCGCCGGCATGTCCGGCGGCATCGCCTACGTCCTGGACGAGGGCGGATCCTTCCCCGCGCAGGCCAACACCCAGATGGTGGGCCTGGAGAAGCTCGAGGGCGCCGCCGAAATCGCCGAGGTCCGCGGCATGATCGAGCGGCACCTGCGGTACACCCAGAGCGAGCGCGCCAAGCAGGTGCTCGCCGACTGGGACGCGATGGTCCCGAAGTTCGTCAAGGTCATGCCCAAGGACTACAAGCGCATGCTCGCCTGCATCGAGCGCGCCCACGGCCAGGGCCTCTCCGGCGACGACGCCATCATGGCCGCCTTCGAGGAAAACGCCCACGACACCGCGCGGGTCGGCGGCAACTGATCCCCCCTCCACCAGCCTCCACTTAGCATGGGCAAACCTACCGGCTTCATCGAATACCTCCGGGAACTCCCGGTGGACCGTTCTCCCGTCGAGCGCACGCGCGACTGGAAGGAATTCCACCACCACATGGAGGAGAAGAAGCTGCGCCAGCAGGGCGCGCGCTGCATGGACTGCGGCGTGCCCTTCTGCCACACCGGCAAGCTGATCAGCGGGATGGCCTCGGGCTGCCCGATCAACAACCTGATCCCGGAGTGGAACGACCTGGTCTACCGCGGCCTCTGGCGCGAGGCGCTGGAGCGCCTGCACAAGACCAACAACTTCCCGGAATTCACCGGCCGGGTCTGCCCGGCGCCCTGCGAGGGCTCGTGCGTGCTCGGGATCAACGCCCCGCCGGTCACGATCAAGAACATCGAGGCGAGCATCATCGACCGCGGCTGGGAGGAGGGCTGGGTCACCCCCGAGGCCCCCAAGGTCCGCACCGGCAAGAAGGTCGCGGTCATCGGCTCGGGCCCCGCCGGCCTTTCCGCCGCGGCCCAGCTGAACAGGGCGGGCCATTCGGTGACCGTCTTCGAGCGGGCCGACCGCCCGGGCGGCCTGCTGATGTACGGCATCCCCAACATGAAGTTGGACAAGAAGGAGGTCGTCCTCCGCCGCATCAAGCTGATGGAGAAGGAGGGGATCAAGTTCATCTGCAACGCCAACGTGGGCGACAACGTGGAGCCGCAGATCTTCCTCAAGGAATACGACGCCACGGTGATCTGCACCGGCGCGACCCAGCCGCGCGACCTCCCGATCGAGGGCCGCCAGCTCAAGGGCGTGCACTTCGCGATGGAGTACCTCACCGCCAACACCAAGGCGGTGCTCGACGGCGGCTCCGAGAAGGGCCCGATCCAGGCCGGCGGGAAGGACGTGGTGGTGATCGGCGGCGGCGACACCGGGACCGACTGCGTCGGCACCGCCATGCGCCAGGGCTGCAAGAGCCTGGTCCAGATCGAAATCCTGCCCAAGCCGCCGCTGGAGCGCGCCGCGGACAACCCCTGGCCGGAGTGGCCCAAGGTCTACAAGCTGGACTACGGCCAGGAGGAGGCGGCCGCCCGCTTCGGCGCCGACCCCCGCGTCTACGTCACCACGGTGAAGAAGTTCGTCGGCGACGCCGAGGGGCGGCTGAAGGAGCTCGTCACCGTCGAGATCAAGTGGGGCAAGAACGACAAGGGCCAGTTCGTGCCGCAGGAGGTCCCCGGCACGGAGAAGACGCGCCCGGCGCAGCTCGCGCTCCTCGCCATGGGCTTCCTCGGGCCCGAGCAGGCGCTGCTCAAGGACATCGGCCTCGAGACCGACGCCCGCAGCAACGTCAAGGCCGAGCACGAGAAGTACGCCACCAGCATCAAGGGCGTCTTCGCGGCCGGCGACTGCCGCCGCGGCCAGAGCCTGGTGGTCTGGGCCATCAACGAGGGCCGCGGCGCCGCGCGCGAGTGCGACCGCTACCTGATGGGCGCGACCGACCTGCCGTAGGGGGCCGGGTCCCCGTGGCGAAGTCCAGGCCGATCCCGGGCTCGAGCGGCGAGGTCCTGACCTGCCTGCCCTCGGCCTACCAGCCGCACCCGGCCACCGGACTGCTGCACCTGCCGCGCTTCATCGCCAAGATCCGCTACGTGCAGCGGCACGGCGCGCTGCCGGCAAGCTACGCCAAGAACTACAAGCGGGGCATGGACCGCTTCCTCTGCCTGCACCTCGGGGTCGACCCCGACGCGGTGGAGCGGGCGGTGCGCGAGTCCGCCGACGAGGCCGAGGCCGACCGCAGGCTGGGGGAATTGTTTCCGCGGGACGTGCGCGCGGCCGTCTGGAACCGCGAGTACGTGCAGAAGGGGATGACCGAGGCCGGCCGCCAGTTCCTGCTCGAGGCCCTGACCGCGATGGGCTGCGCCGACCGGATCGGGGACGTCAGGAGCATCCCCGACCTGCTGGAGTTCGACGAGGGGCGGATGGAGTAGGGCGGTTCAGGCGCGCAGGCGCGCGGTGCGCGCCTGCGCCCGGAAGACCGCGGCCCATTTCGGATCGGCCAGCACCGCCGGCGCCGGCCGCGGCTCGGGGGGCGGCTCCGGCGGATCCTGCAGCCGCAGCTGCAGCCAGGCCACGTCCTGCCAGGCGCCTGCCTTGTGGCCCACCCGCCGGTAGACGCCCGCGTCCGTGAAACCGAGCGATTCGTGGAGGCCGACGCTCGCCGGATTGGGCAGGGTGACGCCGGCGTACGCGTTGGCGTAGCCCTGGGCGCGCAGCACCGCGAAGAGCGCGCCGTAGAGCGCGCGGCCCACGCCGCGTCTTCGCGCCTCGGGAGCGGCGTACACGGTCACCTCCACGCACCAGCGGTAGGCGGCGCGGGCGCGGTGGGCCGAAGCATAGGCATAGCCGCGAACCTTTCCGCCCGCCTCGAAGACAAGCCACGGATATTGCGCGCAAAGTTCGCCGATCCGGCGCCGCATTTCGTCGCCGCCGGGCGCCGCCGTTTCGAAGGAGACGGGGCTGCCCTCGACGAAGGGGCGATAGATCGCGGCCACCGCCTCGGCGTCGGCGGGTTCGATCGGGCGGATGCCGGCGTCCACGGCGCTCAGAACAGCCCCGACTTCAGCTCGATCTCGCGGTTGCCGACCGGCCGGCCGAGGTGGCGGCGGATCGACTCCAGGTTCTCGCGCACCAGCGCGCCCATCGACTCGCAGCGCAGGTATTCGGCCCGGCCGTAGTGCTCGGCCAGCGCCTCGCGCAGCTGCGCCACCTTCTCCGGCGGCGCGATGGGGTCGCCGGTCATCTCCTGCAGCAGCCGGCCCAGGCGCTGGGAGGCCAGCTCGGCCCGCTGCCACATCAGCGTCTGCTCCTCCCGCTGGTACTGGTTGGCGGTCTCGGGCCGCAGGTGCTTGGCGCAATAGAGCGCAAGGGGGGTGTTCTCCTTGAAGAACTGCGGGAGGTAGAAGTTCTTCCGGCCGTTGTAGGACTGCTGGTCGAAGTCCATCGCCCGGATCCGCAGCTGCGCGTCCTCGAAGTCGGGGGTGACGACGAAGACGAAGTTGTAGGAGCGCATGTCCCCCAGCAGCCGCACGAAGCAGCGCTCGTTGAACTTCACCAGCTCCTTCGCCACGCGGACCGGCCGCAGGTCCGGCCGTGCCAGCCAGTGCTCGATGAAGCTGTCGCCGGGCACCCCCGGGATGTGCTCCTCCACCAGGGTGCCGCCGTGGGTGAGGAAGTTGAGCCGGTTGGGGGAGAGCAGATGCTCGAGCTCGAGCCCGTAGACCCGGGAGGCGTCCGCCTTCTTGATGTAGAAATAGTCCTGGTTGTCGTTGAAGGCGTTGACGATCCGGATGCGGAACGGCATCGAATTGCCGAAGGTGCAGAAGTCCACCCGGTCGACGTAGAGGTGCTGGATGACGGAGAAGTCCCCGTCGACCTTGAGCAGGGCGTAGATCTGCTTCAGCGCCTCGTTCAGGGCCGCCATTTCGCCGGAGGGGTAGATCACGGTGTCCCAGAGGGTGGGGCGGCCCTCGGCGTCGACCAGCGGGATGCCCTCCTGGAAGCCGCGCAGGCGCTCGTAGGTCAGGGGCAACGGCCGGTCCCGGCGGTAGTGGGCCAGGTAGGAGCGCAGCCCGTCGTTGACCGGAAAGTGGGGCTTCTTCGCGGTGGCGATCGGCGGATCTTCCCGGTCCTCGGCCATGCGCCAGGATGGACCCGACAGAGGGGTTGCGTCAATCGGCGGCCATCCTAGGGTTGGGGGCGTGCCGAGCCCGTCCACCGAGCTGCTGTTCCTGGTGCCGCTGGTGCTCGCCAACGGGACCCTGAGCATGGCCGAGACCGCGATCGTCTCGGCCCGCAAGTCCAAGCTGCGGCAGCTGGCGCTGAAGGGGCCGGGGGCCCGCCAGGCCCTGGGGCTGGCCGAGCA
The DNA here is from genome assembly GCA_035546595.1 of Opitutaceae bacterium. Classification (GTDB taxonomy): domain Bacteria; phylum Verrucomicrobiota; class Verrucomicrobiia; order Opitutales; family Opitutaceae; genus Palsa-1447. The sequence continues at coordinate 15,641 of DASZWO010000032.1, read as the reverse complement.
GCCCTCGCGCTTCCTGGCCCTGGTGCAGTCCTGGCTCACGCTCTCGATCGCCATCGCCGGGGCGGTCGGCGTGCACGCGCTGGCGGACCCGGCGGCGGCCTGGATCGCCCGCGTGCCGGCGCTGGCCGGTTCGGCGCGGCTGATCGCCGCGATCGCGATCATCGCGGTCCTCGCCACCCTGCTGCTGCTTTTCGGCGAGCTCCTGCCCAAGAAGATCGCGCTGGCCCACCCGGAGCGGACCGCCGTCCTCCTGGCCGGGGCCGTCCGCCTCCCGATGTTCCTGGCTGGGCCCTGGGTGCGGCTGATCGAGGCGACGACGGACGGCCTCACCCGGCTGCTGCGCATCCGCCCGCGCTCGGCGGCGGACAGCGTCGGCGACGACGAGGTCCGGGCCCTGGTCGAGCAGGGCCTGCACGCCGGCGTCTTCCAGCGCGCGGAGAAGGAGATGGTCGAGGGGGTGCTGGCGCTGGACCAGCTCCGCATCACCGCGATCATGACGCCCCGCCCGAAGATCGTCTTCCTCAACCTCGACGACTCGGAGGAGAGCAACTGGCGGAAGATCGTCACCAGCGGGCACTCCTACTTCCCGGTCTACCAGCAGACGCGCGACCACATCGTCGGCCTGGTCGCGGTCAAGGCCCTCTGGGCCCACTCCGCCATCGGCCTGCCCACCACCCTGAAGAACCTGCTCATGCCCCCGCTGCTGGTGCCCGACACCCTGATGGCGATCCAGCTGCTGGAGAAGTTCAAGCAGGAGCGCCGGCACATCGCCGTCGTCACCGACGAATTCGGGGCGGTGCAGGGGCTGGTGACCCTGATCGACGTCTTCGAGGCCATCGTCGGCGACCTGCCCGAACCCGGCCAGCGGAACCAGGCGGAGGCCAGCCGGGGGGCCGACGGCTCGTGGGTGGTGGACGCCACCCTGCCGGTGGGAGAGCTGAAGGGGATGCTGGGGACCGACGGCGCCCTCCCGCAGGAGCGCGACGCGGAATTCCAAACCGTCGGCGGCTTCGTCATGACCCAGTTCGGCCGCATCCCCCAGGCGGGGGACGCCTTCGAATGGGCGGGCTGGCGCTTCGAGGTGGCGGCGATGGACCGCCAGCGGGTGGAGAAGGTGCGGGTCGCGCGCGCCGGGCCGCCGCCCAAGGCGCGGTAGGTCAGCTCCCGAAGCCGGCCAGGACCTTCAGGACATCCTGGGCCTGGGTCGAGGTCGACGCCTTGTAGTCGCACCAGACGATCTTGCCATCCTTGATCAGGTAGGCCTGGCGGGACGCGATCGGACCGATGACCGGGACGTTGCGGACCGGGACGCCGAACGCCTTGATCACGGCCTCGCTCTGGTCGGCGATGAGGGGGAAGGGAAAATTCTGGTCCTGCTTGAATTTGGCCTGGGCGGCCACGGTGTCGGTGCTGACCCCCACCACGGCGACCCCCTTCTTCATCAGCTGGTCGTAGGCGTCGCGCAGGGAGTCCCCCTGCTTGGTGCACCCGGAGGTGCCCGCCCGCGGGTAGAAGTAGACCAGGGTGTAGGGCTGCTGCTTGTAGACGTCGCCCAGGTTCAAGGTGGCGCCGGTCTCGGTGGTGCCGGTGACGGCGGGGGCCGCGTCGCCGACCTTGAGCGGATCGGCATGGGCGAATGAGAACATCGCGAGGAAGAGCGGGGCCAGGGCCCAGGGGCTGAATTTCATAGGGGATAGTCAGCCTGGGGGGCCTTCCAAAAATCGCAAGCCGGGGAGCCGATTTTTCTGGAACCCGGCGGGGGATGCTCAAGACTAACCGGCCCATCTCTTTCGACGTACCGCCCCGTATGCCTCCAGCTGCCCTTTTTCGCACCCTCTTCAATCGTATCGGTTTGGCGGTCGCGGCTTTGTGGATGACAGCATCCGCGCCGTCCCTCGTTGCCCAGACCCCATCGGCCAGCGACGGATTCGATCCGAACGTCAACGGCGTGATCAACGCCATGGCCCTCCAGCCCAACGGCCAGATCGTCATCGGCGGCAACTTCACCACCGTCCAGCCGAACGAGGCCCTGTCCCCGACCGCGCGCAACCGCATCGCCCGCATCAACGCGGACGGCTCGGTCGACACCTCCTTCAACCCCAACGCCAACAACCAGATCTACGCCATCGCCGTCCAAAGCGACGGCAAGATACTGATCGGCGGTAATTTCACCACCCTGCAGCCCAACGGCGCCTCCGCGCCGATCACCCGCAACCATATCGCCCGGCTCAACAGCGACGGCACGCTCGACGCGTCCTTCAATCCCAACGCGCAGGGCACCCTGGTGGCGCAGGTCTTCGCGATCGCCCTGCAGCCTGACGGCAAGATCCTGATCGGCGGCGCCTTCTCCACCCTCCAGCCGCCCAACGCCGCCAGCCCGGTCAACCAGCCCAATCTGGCCCGGCTCAACACCGACGGCACGGTGGACACCGGTTTCGCCCCCGATCCCCTGGCCACCATCACCGCGATCGGGGTCGAGCCCAACGGCCAGATCGTGGTCGGCGGCGCCTTCACCGGGATCGCCCTCAACGGCACCCTGCTGGGGCGCAACCACGTTGCGCGGTTCAACGCCAACGGCACGTTCGACTCCGGCTTCGACCCGAACTGCAACGGCACGATCGACTGCATCGCCTTCCAGCAGGACGGCAAGATCCTGCTCGGCGGCAACTTCACCACCCTGCAGCCCGCCGGCGCCGCCACCGCCGTCACCCGCAACAACCTCGCCCGCCTCAATTCGGACGGCACGCTCGACACGAACTTCGCCCCCAACCCCAGCTCGACCGTCAACTGCATGGCGCTGCAGCGGGACGGCAAGATCGTGATCGGCGGCAGCTTCTTCCAGATCCTGCCCCAGGGCACGGCCAGCGGCGCCCAGGTGAATCACATCGCCCGCCTCAACACCGACGGCTCGGTGGACCTGCTCTTCGACCCCAGCACCAACGGCACCGTCCAGGCCCTGGTGGTCCAGAACGACGGGAAGATCGTGATGGGCGGCAACTTCTCACAGGTCTTCGCCAACGCCGCCGTCGCCACCTCCACCCGCAACAACATGGCGCGGGTCAACCCCGACGGCACGCTGGACGCGACCTTCAATCCCGACGGCTCCGGCCGGATCCTGGTCATGGCCCGGCAGCCGGACGGCAAGATCCTCCTGGGCGGCAATTTCACCAGCTTCGGCGGCGTGACCACGGCCAACATCGCCCGGATGAGCGCCGCCGGGGTGCTCGACGCCAGCTTCGCCCCCCTGATCAACGGCCCGGTCAGCTCCTTCGCGGTCCAGGCCAACGGCCAGATCGTGATCGGCGGCAGCTTCACCAACATCAACGGCGTCAGCCGCAGCAACATCGCCCGCCTCAACGCCGACGGCAGCCTCGACCTCTCCTACAACCCCAATCCCAACGGCCCGGTGACCGGTTTGGCCCTCCAGTCCGACGGGAAGCTGCTGCTCGCCGGCGCATTTTCGGCGCTGCAGCCCAACTCCTCCAGCACCGCGACCCTGGTCAGCAATTTCGCGCGGCTCAACACCGACGGCACCGTCGACCCCAACATCAACCTCAACGTCGACTCCCGGGTCAACGCGGTGGTGGTCCAGTCCGACGGCAAGTTCATCGTCGGCGGCGAGTTCACCCACGTCGTCCCGAACAACCTGGGGCCGGCCCCGAACAACGGCACGGTGCTCTACACCCGCAACTTCATCGCCCGCTTCAGCGCCGACGGCTCGCTCGACACCGCCTGGGATCCGAACGTCAACAACAGCGTGAACACGCTGGCGCTGGACGGCCAGGGCCGCTGCCTGGTCGGCGGCGCCTTCACCCAGCTGGCGCCGAATGAGTCCACCACCGTGCTCAACCTGGCGCGGCTGATCCGGCTCAACACCGACGGCTCGGCCGACCAGGGCTTCAATCCCAACCCCAACCAGACGGTCACCGGCATCGGCGTCCAGCCCGACGGCCACATCCTGGCGGTGGGCAACTTCGGGACCCTCACGCCCAACGCCGGCGTCGGCATCTTCAGCCGCAACTTCCTGGCCCGGGTCAACAGCGACGGCAGCCTCGACCAGAACTTCAACCCCCAGCCCAACGGCAACGTCAATTCCGTGCTGGTGCTGCCCGACGGCAGCTTCTACGTCGGCGGCGGCTTCACCGCCATCGCCAACACCCTCACGACCCACCTGGCGCTGTTCAACGCCAGCGCCGCGATCAACACCGCATTCCTGCCGCAGGCCGCCGGCGTCGCCGGCAATTCGGTCAACTCCATCGCGGTGCAGCCGGACGGCAAGGTGATCATCGCCGGCAGCTTCAACTCGGTCGCGGGCGCGACCAGCGCCAACGTGGCCCGCTTCAACTCCGACAGCTCGCCGGACTTCAGCTTCAACTCCAGCACCGACGGGACGGTCAACGCCGTCGCCGTCCTTGCCAACGGCAGCACCCCGGTGGCGCCGCAGGATCCGAACTTCGCCTGGATCACGGCCACCGGCGCGCTCCGCGCCGGCTTCGCCGGAGACTCCATCGCCCAGATCAACGGCACGGTGGACTCGGCGGTGGTGCAGTCCGACGGCAGCGTCATCGTGGCCGGCAACTTCCGCAACAACAGCGGCGTGACCAGCAACAACATCCTCCGGCTGCTGCCCAGCGGCAAGCTCGACAGCACCTACAATCCCGATCCGAACAACCTCATTTCGGACATGGTCCTGCAGCCCGACGGCAAGCTGATCATTGTCGGATCCTTCACCAGCCTGCAGCCGAGCGGGCAGACCAACTCCACCACCCGCAACTATATCGCCCGGCTCAACAGCAACGGCTCGATCGACACCGCCTTCGACCCGAACGCGAGCGCGCCGATCTCGGTCGTGGCCCTGCAGCCCGACGGCAAGATCCTCATCGGGGGAAGCTTCGGCAGCATCGACCCCAACGAGAGCACCACCCTGTGGGTCCGCGAGAACATCGCCCGGCTCAACCCGGACGGCACCGTTGACCAGAACTTCAATCCCAACGCCTCGGGGGGCGTCGACGCCATCACCCTCCAGCCCAACGGCCAGATCCTGGTGGGCGGGGCGTTCAACTGGTTCCAGCCGAACGCCACCGGCAACAACATCGAGCGCAACTTCCTGGCGCGGCTCAACGCCGACGGCTCGGTCGACGGGGCTTTTGACCCGGAGCCCAACGGGCTCGTCTCCTCCATCGTCGTGCAGTCCGACGGCCGCGTCGTCTTCGGCGGCACCTTCTCCGCCATCCAGCCCGACCTCGGCACCACGGTGGTCACGCGCAACAACCTCGCCCGCGTCAACGCCGACGGCTCCATCGACAATTCCTACGACCCGAACGCCAACGGCTCGGTCTCGGTCCTGACGCCCGGCCCGAACGGCGAGCTCTACGCCGGCGGCAGCTTCCTCACCTTCAAGCCCAACGGCGCCATCCTGCCCACCACCCGCGAGAACCTCGCCCTGATCAAGGCCGACGGCACGATCGACCCGAGCTTCGACCCGGCGCCCAACGGCGCCATCGACACCATCCAGGTGCAGCCCGACGGCTCGCTCGTCGTCGGCGGTTCCTTCACCCAGCTGCAGCCGACCGGAGCCATCTTCATCGGCGGCTCCTTCGCCCACGTCTCCTCGGTGCCGGCGGCCAACCTGGCCCTCCTCAACGCCGACGGTTCGCCCAACACCAACTTCAGCTCGCAGCCGAACGGCACGGTCGACGCCCTGGCGCTGCAGGCCAACGGCCAGGTGGTGATCGGCGGCTCCTTCAGCTCCGTCGGCGGCACCGGCCGGAGCAACGCCGCCCGGCTCAACGCCGACAACAGCCTGGACGGCAGCTTCAATCCCAACGTCAACGGCACGGTCGACACGGTCGCGCTCCAGCCCAACGGCCAGATCCTGATCGGCGGCTCCTTCAGCAGCGTGGGCGGGGCCGGCCGCTCCAACCTGGCCCGCCTCAATGCCGACGGCTCGCTCGACGGTTCCTTCGCCCCGGCGATCAACGGCACGGTCGACGCGGTGGTCGTCCAGTCCAACGGGCAGGTCCTGGTTGGGGGCTCCTTCAGCAGCGCCGCCGGGTCGGCCCGGGCCAACCTGGCCCGCCTCAATGCCGACGGCTCCCTCGACGCCGGCTTCAACCCGGGCGTGAACGGAACGGTCAACGCCGTCGTCCTCCTCGCCAACGGGCAGATCAACGTCGCCGGCTCCTTCACCCAGATCGGATCGACGGCCGCGCTCAGCATCGCCCGCCTGAACGCGGACGGCTCGGTCGACTCCGGCTTCAGCGCCAACACCGACGGCACCGTCAACGCCCTCGCGCTCGAGGCCGACGGCAAGCTCTTCCTCGGCGGGACCTTCACCCACGTCGACGGCCTCTCCCGCTTCCGGTTCGCCCGCCTCGGCGCCACCACCGGCGCGACCGAGTCGCTCACCGTCAACGGCGGCTTCAACGCCATCACCTGGACGCGGGGAGGCAGCGCCCCGGAGCTCTCCCAGGTCGCCTTCCAGCTCTCCACCGACGACGTCAGCTGGACCACCCTCGGCGCCGCCAGCCGCTCGGGCAGCTCCTGGCAGCTCTCCAACGTCGCGCTGCCCTCCGGGACCGTCTTCTACCTGCGGACCCTCGGCATCGCGCCCTCCTCGGGCTTCGCCTCGTCCAGCCTGATCGAGACGGTCGGCTCGTTCGACTCGGCCACCTCCTTCACCGGCAGCGCAGTGAGCGAAAGCGCGAGCCCGGCGACCTCCGGCGGCTCGCCCGCGGACAAGGCCGCCTCCTTCATCGTCTATGGCGCGTCCAAGTCCGGCTCCGGCGCGGGCTCCGACAGTCCGGACGCCTCGGGCCAGGACTCGGCCAACGCCCGCCTGATCGCGTTCACCTCGCGGGCGGACGTCACCGCCGCGGATCCGATCGTGTCCGGCTTCGTCCTCTCGGGCGCCGCCCCGAAGACCGTCCTGATCCGCGCGGTCGGGCCGGGACTGAGCGCCTTCGGCGTCGCCAACCCGATGCCGAACCCGATCCTTTCCCTCTATGACGGCGCGGGCAACCTCGTCGTGGTCAACGCCGGGTGGGGCGGCAGCAGCGCTCTCTCCGCCCTCGCCTCGGAGGTCGGCGCCTTTCCGCTCACCATCGGGAGCGCGGACGCCGCCGTCTCGGCGACGCTCGCCCCCGGCGCCTACACCCTCCGCGTCACGGGAGCCAACGGGCTGGGCGGAGCCGCCCTGGCCGAGGTCTACGACGCCGATTCCGACCTGACCGCGCCGCAGCAGATCGCCTCCGTCTCCTCCCAGGCGCAGGTGACCGCCGCGAATTCCCTGGTGGGCGGCTTCGTGGTCGCGAACGGCCCGCGCACCGTCCTGATCCGGGCGATCGGACCGGGCCTGGCCGGTTCCGGCTCGCTGGCCGCGCCGGTCCTCAACGTCTTCGATTCCCAGGGCAACCTGCTGGCGAGCAACGCCGGCTGGACCGCCCCCAACACGGTGAACCCCTCCTATCCGGCCGCCTCCGCCTCCGCCATCTCGGCGGCGGGCAGCTCGGCCGGGGCCTCGCCGCTGGCTGACGGCAGCTCGGACGCGGCGATCATCGCGACCCTGCCGCCGGGCGCCTACGCGGTGGAGGTCACGACCGCCGACGGCAAGTCCGGCCAGGCCAAGGTCGAGGTCTACAAGTTCTGATCACCACCCGTCGCTCCGGAAGGGAGCGGCGGGCAGGCCGGCGCCGTTGAAGAGGTTCGCCTGGGCGTAGCCGAGCCAGGATATCGCGCGGCGGCACGCAGGATCTGGGCGGGCAAGGCCGAACGGTTGAATTTTCACTGAACGCAGGGGACGGGCCTTCACGGCGAATTCAGCGGCGAAGGGTTCCTATTCCCGCGGGGCGGAGATGCTCTCTGGCGCCTGCAAAGGCGCAACCCATGAAGCGATTCCCCCAGCCCCTGATCGCGGCCGCATGCCTTGCGGTCGCCCTTGGTTTGGAAGCGCAGGCCGAAACCGCCGTGGTGGTGGCCCCGCTCCCGAGCACCAGCCTCAACGCTCCGGCGACCGCCGGAATCCTCGGCACTCCCGGCGTGCTCAAGCCGGTCAACCCCGCGACCCTCCGGCCGATTTCGGCCACGCCGATCGGGGCGAGCGTCACCACCGATTACTCGCTGGGCCTCGACTGGAGCCAGACCCAGGGCAGTTTCGACCTCCAGTACGTCAACTCGGCGACGCACGCGATCACGGTCCAGGGCGTCCAATCGACCGGCGACATCTTCGTCGCGAACTTCCCGCCGTCGATCGCCGCCGGCGCAACCGGGACCATTTCGGTCCTGTATTCGACCCAGCCGGAGACCGACTCCGCCGGGGATATCATCCGGCTGATGACTAGCGACGGCATCAAGGTACTCACCGTCGCCCACAGCCGGCCGAAGGTGGCAACCCTCAGCGCCACCGCCCTCTCCTGGCAGGTGGGGGAGGCGGCCGCCGCCAAGACCGTGACTCTCACCCTGACCAACGGCGTCAAGGCGGCATCCGCCACGGCCATGCTCGGGGGACAGGCCAGCGTCCACGACAACGGCAACGGGACGTTCACAATTTCGGTCACGCCTCCGAGCACCGCCAAGACGCTGGCGTTTCCCGTCATCGTCACGCTCAGCCCGGCCGTCCCCAACGCCACCCCGGTGATCAGCTGCACGGTGGGCTCCTGAGCGCTCCCCTCGTGAAGTCCTTTTTCTGGCGGATCGGGGTCCTCGCCCTTGTGGCTGCGACCGTGGCGCGGGCACAGCTGGTGGCTCCGCCCACCTTCACCTACATTTCCCTGCCCTCCAGCGCCACGGTCAACAGCACCGTCACGGTGGCGGCCGGCGGCCAGGCCAATTCCTCGGACAATTCCGACGGCAACGATTGGAACACGCCGGACATGCTGGTGGTGGCGCGGATCATGATCTACGTGATGCCGCCGGGCTCGGGAAGCTGGACCACCCTGCACGACTGGCTCGATCCCTGGCAGAGCCCGGCGGACGCCTCCGTCAGCGTCACCCTAAATCAGACGGGGACCTGGTACTTCGCCTTCCAGCTGATGGACGGGCGGCCCTGGTACAGCGACGAGCCGGTCTATGCCCTTACCGTCAATCCTCCGCCGACTCCCCAGATCACCTCCGGACTCTCCGTTTCGGCCAACCAGGGGCAGGGCGTCTCCTACCAAATCGCGGCGACCAGCAGCCCGACCAGCTACGGCGCCTCCGGCCTCCCTGCCGGCCTCTCGCTCAATACCTCGAACGGGCTCGTCACCGGCGTGGTGAGCGGCACGGGCACCATCAACTCCACCATCAGCGCGACCAATGCCCAGGGCACCGGCTCCGCCACCCTGACCTGGCACGTGACCGCGGCCAGCATCGTGCCCGCCGCCTCCATCTCCCCCGGCACGATCTATCTCAGCCAGTCGGTCACGCTCACCCGCGCCGGCACCTGCAACTTCGGGGTTGGCTGGACGGAGGGGACGATTTGGTGCCCCGACGGAAGCGTCATAGCCCTGGGGCACCAGGCCCTTGGTTCGCAGAGTTTCACCCCGGCCGCGGGCACCGGCACCTACTGGTGGCAGTTCCGGCTGGCCGATCCCTATGGCAACTTTCAAGACCAGTGGATCAGCTTCACCGTCACCTCGCCGAACGTGGCGGCGCCGACTTCGGTCTCGCTGAGCCAAAATGGGTCCGACTACCTCATCCTCAGCTGGAGCGGGGCGAGCGCGCAGGCAGGCATCGGCCATTACAATGTATTCCGCAACGGCGTCTTCATCGGCACGACGTCCATCGCCAGCGGGACGGATAGCGGGCTGAGCGCCTCGACCGCCTACGTCTACACCATCCAGACGGTGGACACGCAGGGGAATATCTCCCCCCTTTCGGCCTCCTTCTCGGTCACCACCCTCGGCGACCTCGAACTCTTCACCCCGCTCCTATGATGGCATTCCTGCTTCCGCTTCCCCGCCTGCACCGCGCCTGGCGGCGGCGCCTGGCCTCTCTGATGTATCTGATGGTTCTTATGGGCGTCCGTGCCGACGTCGCCGTCGGTTCGTCGTCGGCCGGCGCGGCCAGCTCCGCCGCGCCGGCAGTATCAGCCCCGGCCGCCACCTTCACCGCGGGCTCTCCTCAGATCGCCACGGTCACGGGGGCGCCGCTGGCCAACCTCGGGACGGGCCTGAACGCGGCGCAGGCGCAGGCGGCCTATGCCCAGTACACGAGCCTGAAGGCGCAGGTGGACGAGGCGCGCCGCCAGGCGCTGGTCAAGGCCTCGCAGGCCCCGGACAAGATTTCGCGCTGGAAGGCGCTGACCGACTTCGAGCAGGCGCAGAAGGATAACCTCACGCTGCTGCGCCAGCTCGATGCGCAGGTCACCAACCTGGAGGTGCAGCAGCAGGCGCAGGCCAAGGCCGCGCGCAAGGTGGGAGCCACCAAATGAAAGCCGCGCGCTTCCGCCCCCTCTCCTGGATCCTAGCCGCGGGGCTCCTGCCCGCGGCCCGCGCGCAGCAGAGCCCGAAGCAATCGGCCCAGGTGACGCTGGGGCTTCACGCCTCGATCACGGCCGGCGCGAGCTTCACGCTCCACGTGCAATCCGAGGGCGAAACCTCCCCGGCTGACGTGACGGGCTCCGGCGGCGGGCTGACGACGGCGGTGCAGTCGGCCCCCGAAGTCTTCAAGGTGAGTCCCGGCAAGCTCTACACCCTTTCGATCACCTCCAGCGCCTGGCACACCGCCGACGTCCAGTTCAACCTGCCGCCGGGCTACGCCGTCTACCAGGGCCCCCACGGCTCGCCCATGCTCCCTCGGACGACCTTCCCGACCCCGGACCAGGGAGGGGGAAGCGCCACCTATGCGATCGATTTCTATCTCCAGCCCAACGACGGCGCGAGCCGCCTTGCCCCGGGGTACGCCCGGGCGCCCCATGTGGGCGATGTCAGCTGGGCGGTGAGCGCGGGCGTCCTCTCCAACGGCACATCGGCCGGGACGCTGCGCTGGAACGCGGGCTCGGTGGTGGAAGGCCTGTTGGACGCCACGGCCCTGAACTACGTGAAGCCGGTCGACGACGAGGCGGGGCTGGTCACCTATCCCGACGGGGCGGTCAAGCTGATCACGACCCTCCAGACCGAGATCTACGTTCACCGCAATTCGGGGAGCAACTCGGGATATACCATCCAGGTCTATCCCGCCGGCACGGCCTACACCGATCCGGGCGGCGATGGCACCCAGGATTTCACCGGCTTCAGCCACGCTGACCTGATCGAATACCAGATCAGCGACCCGGACACGACCTTCTCCGGCCGGGTGCAGATCAAGAAGACCGACCAGGCCTCCGGCTTGGTGGAGACCTGGGTCCTGGCCCAGTCGGGAACGGCGCCCAACATGACCACCACCGTGACCCAGACCAGCTCCCTGCGGGTGATCACCGAGGTCTCCGTCTCCGGCCCCGGCTCCGGGCAGCGCACCGAGACGGTGACGGTGGCGGACGCGGGCGGGACGGTGGCGACCAAGAAGAGCCGGATTTACCAGAGCTATCCCTGGGGCGAGGAGCTCCTCTCCGAGACGGCCGATCCCGACGGCCTGGCGCTGACCACGACCTACGACTACTACGGCACCTCCGCGGGGGACGGGCATTATTCCAAGCTCAAGTCGGTCAAGCGCGCCGACGGCTCCTGGGTGCTCTACGACTACTACGACGACTTCGCGCGCTGGGGCGAGCTGGCCGGGGTCTACCAGCCCTGGCAGGACGGCCCCGCCGATCCGACCACGGCCACAGCCAGCAATTGCCGCTACACCAGCTACTCCTACGCAGGGGAGCGTTCGGTCTACCAGGAACTGCCGGCAGGCAGCCAGACCTCGATCAACGGCACGACTACCGCCAGGACCGCGATCAGCTCCTCGATCGCGACGTCCTCCGACTACAACGAGCCCCTGCGCACGGACTCGATCCAGGCCTTCTCTTCGGCCTCCTCGTCCCAGACCACCACCTCGGTGGTGTTCCACTCGGCAGCCGACCTGACCTACAACGGCCGGCTCTACTCCGTCGTCAACCCGGACGGCACCAAGACCTCGGCCAGCTACCAGATCGTCAGCGATCCCTCCTCGGCGATCGCCTCGACCCATTCCGGATCCTACGCGTCATTCTCGCTGACACCCAACGCCAGCGCATCCCCGGGGTTCTTCTGCGAGACCTACCTCTTCGGCACCGCCTCCCAAGGCGATTCCGCGGCAGTCCAGGCGACCACCGACGGCATGAGCGGGGGAAAAAACCTTTCGCCGATCTGGATGACCCCTTACCGCTCCTACCGCCGCCAGATTGTGCACGATCCGGCGGGCAATCCCATCTTCGACATCACCCAGGTCTGGACCGGCAGCGCCTATCAGCCCATCTCCTGGCAGGAATGCACCTACACCGACGATAACCTGGTCGCCTCCTGCCAGAAGAGCGACGGGGAGCTGACGACCTACACCTATCAGGCGGGCCGGATCCTGACGCAGACCAATCCCGACGGCACGAAGGTGACCAACACCTACGACGGGCTGCTGCGGGTGACGAAGGCGGCGAAGGCCGCCGCGCCCGGGTTTTCGGGGTACGCCTCCCAGCCGGAGATTGACGCCACCTACACCTACGACGCGGCGGGCCACGTCCTCTCGACGGCCACGGCGGCCGCCGGCGGCCCGAGCCTGAGCGCCACGGCCGTGTACAACCAGGCCGGGCTTCCCACCTCGCAGACCGACACCACCGGGCTGACCAGCACCCTGGCCTACGCCAACGGCGCCCGCACCGTGACGAGCACCCTTGCCAACGGCGGCACCCAGGTGGCGGACCACCGGATCGACGGCACCGCGAAGTCGGTCACCGGCACGGGCGTGGTGGCGCAGTACTACGGCTGCTCGGTCAATTCCGACGGCACCATCACCTGCCAGAGCAACATCGGGACCGCGACCTCGAGCCGGGTTTCGACCACCACCAGCGACTGGCTCGGGCGCACCCTCTCCCAGACCAGCCCCGCCTTCGGCGGGGGCACCCTCAGCGCCCAGGCCTTCTACAACAGCTCGGGCCAGCTGACCAAGACCACCCGCACCGGCGTGGCGGCGACCCTCTACCAGTATGACGGCCTGGGCGATCTCCAGTACTCCGGCCTCGACGTCAATGGCAACGGCACGCTCGATCTGGGCGGCACCGACCGGATCGCTGAGAGCCGCACCCAGGTCTACACCGACGGCACCAGCTGGTGGGTGCAGAACCTCAGCTACGTCTTCAACCAGCCGGGCAGCTCGGCGCCGCTCCTCCAGTCCGAGTCCCGCCAGAAGCTCGTGCCCTACGACTACGCCGGGGGCAACTACGGCGCCGGGGTGGTCCTGAACGAGGCCGACACCTACGATCTCTTCCGCAACCTCACCGTGCAGAAGGCCGTGACCAACCCCGCCAACCTCCTGCTCACCCAGACCACGACCCTGCCCGATTCCACCGCGCCCCAGGTCTCGGTCAGCTACAACGGGCTCCTGGTCAGCCAGACCTCCGCCCAGAACCTCACCACCACCTTCACCTACGACGGCCTCGGCCGGCAGGTCGGCGCCCACGACCCGCGCAAGGGCAACAGCACCCTGGCCTACTTCACCTCCGGGAGCGGGGCCACCGGCCAGCTCTCCTCCGCCACCGACGAGGCCGGCAACACCACCAGCTTCGGCTACGACCCGGCCACCGGCCTGCTCGCCTCCCAGACCGACGCCCTCGGCGGCACCGTCTACCACGGCTACGACCGCCTGGGCCGGGAGATCAAGACCTGGGGCAGCGCCACCTATCCGGTCGCCATCGCCTACGACAGCCTCGGCCAGAAGGTCGCCCAGCGCACCTTCCGCTCGACTGGCACCAACTTCGGCGCCAGCTCCTGGCCCCTCTCCGACGACGGCGGCGACCCGCTGGCCCCCAACCCCTCCTCCTGGACCTCGGGCGATGTGACCACCTGGGCCTACGACGCCGCCACCGGCCTGCTCACCACCAAGACCGACCCACTCCTGCACGCGGTCGGCTACAGCTACAACGCCAACAACCAGCTGGCCACCCGCACCTGGTCGCGGGGCACCACCACCACCTACAGCTACGATCCGGCCACGGGCGAGGAGACCGGGGTCAGCTACTCCGACGGCACCCCGGCCCTCACCTACACCTACAACCGCCTCGGCCAGAGCGCCACCGTGGCCGACGCCGCCGGCACCCGCACCTTCGCCTACAGCGCCGCCACCACCCAGCTGCAGTCCGAGAGCCTGCCCAGCTACCTCGGCAGCCGCATCCTCACCCGCAAGTACGACACCACCACCAGCGGCGCCCTCGGCCGCGCCAGCGGCTTCTCGCTCGGCACCTCCGGCAGCCCCGCCAGCGACGAGGACATCTCCTACGGCTACGACTCCCTGGGCCGGCTCAACGGCGTCTCCGCCGGCGGCGGCCCCGCCCTCACCTACGGCTTCGTGGCAAATTCCAACCTGATCTCGGGAATCAGCGACGCGGGCTCCAACTGGGTCCAGAGCCGCACCTGGCTCGGCAACCGCGACCTGCTCGACACCCTCGAGACCAAGACCGGCGCCGCCTCGATCGCCAAGTTCCAGTACCTCTCCGACGCCCTGGGCCGGCGCACCTCCAAGGTCTCCTCCGGCAGCCTCTTCTCCCGCTACGAGAACGGCGGGCTGACCGAGCACTTCAGCTACGACGCCCGCAGCGAGCTCACCGACGATGAGGCCTACCAGACCACCAGCACCTCCGACACCACCACCCCCGTCCTCGGCCGCCACTTCGCCTACACCTTCGACCAGATCGGCAACCGCCTCACCAGCTCGGTCGACGGAGCCACCGTCAACTACACCGCCAACGCCGCGAACGAGTACACCCAGCGCACCGTCCCGGGCACCTACGCCCTGAGCGGCTTCGCCCCCAATTCCGCCACCCTCACCGTCAACAGCGCCACCGTCGCCTCCGCCGAGAAGCAGGGCGACTACTACGAGCACAACGTCGCCGCCTCCAATGCCGCCGGCCCCCTCTGGACCGAGTTCACGGTCGGCAGCAGCGCCACCATCAGCGGCACCATCACCCGCGGCTCCTTCCTGGCCCAGAGCCCCGAGCTCTACCTCTACGACGCCGACGGAAACCTGCTCAAGGACGGGCGCTGGCACTACGACTGGGACGGCGAAAACCGGCTGATCGCCATGGAAACCATCGGCAACCGCAGCGGCGACTCCACCGCGGTGTGGACCAGCGGGCTCTCCCAGACCAAGATCACCTTCGCCTACGACTACCTCGGCCGGCGCATCGACAAGAAGCTCTTCAGCTGGAGCGGCTCCGCCTGGACCCCGCTCGCCTCCTCCGGCGAAACCCGCTTCCTCTACGACGGCTGGAACCTGGCCGGCGACTACGACGCCACCGGCGGCTCCTTCGGAACGCGCCTGCGCAGCTACGTCTGGGGCCTCGACCTCTCATGGACCCTCCAGGGCGGCGGGGGCGTCGGGGGCCTCCTCGCGACGATTTCCGCCTCGGGCGTCGTCAACATGGTCGCCTACGACGGCAACGGCAATGTCATGGGCCTCACCGACCGGAGCACCGGCGCCGTCAACGCCGCCTATGAATACTCGCCCTGGGGCGAGGCCCTCCGCGCCACCGGGCTTTACGCCCAGCAGAACCC
>DASZWO010000031.1:0-17325 GCA_035546595.1 Opitutaceae bacterium | reverse complement strand
TCCGGCTCGGCGGCCGCGGCCCGAACCAGCTCCCCGAAGCGCGCGAGGAAGCGCTCCGCCGAGGCCGGCCCGAACAGGTCCCGGCTGAATTCCAGGCTCAGGTCGACCGTGCCGTCGGCTCGCTCCACCGCGTTCAGGCTCAGCTCGGCCTTGGCCGTGGCCGTCTCCATCTCGACCGGGCGGAGCTCCACCGGGCCGAGATCCAGCTCGGCCCGCGGCGCGTTCTGCAGGTTGAACATCACCTGGAAGAGCGGCGCCCGCCCGGGCTCCCGCGGAGGCTGCGCCGCCTCCACCACCTGCGCGAAGGGCGCCTCCTGGCGGTCGAAGGCGCGCAGCGCCCGCTCGCGCACCCGCCCGATCAGCTCCGCGTAGGAGCCCGTTCCGTCGGCATCGGAGCGCAGCACCACGGTGTTGACGAAAAGCCCGATGACCGCCTCGAGTTCCGGCCGCGTGCGTCCGGCGACCGGAACGCCGACGCCGAAGTCCGTCTGCCCGGAATGGCGCCAGAGCCAGATCTCCCAGGCGGCGAGCAGCGCCATGAACAGCGTCCCATGCTGGGCGCGCGCCGCGGCGCGGAGCCTTTCCGTCTCGATTTCGCCGATGCGGGCCTGCACCCGGCCCCCACGCCCCGTCGGGTCGCTCGGGCGGCGCCGGTCCAGCGGCAGCTCCAGGGCCTCGATGCCGGCGAGCTCGCCCTTCCACCAGCCGACCTGCGACGCCAGCTCGCCCCCGGCCAGGCGCCGGCGCTGCCAGAGGGCGAAGTCGCCGTAGCGCACCGGCGCATCCTCGGGCGCGCGCCCCGCGTAGAACGCGGCCAGCTCGCGCACCAGGATCCATTCCGACCAGCCGTCGGTGGCGATGTGATGCGCCGTCAGCTGCAGCCAGTGGCGCTCCGGCCCGAGGCGGATCAGCCGCGCGCGCAGCAGCGGCCCGCGGGCCAGGTCGAAGGGGGCCGCCGCCTCCGCCGCCGCGAGCCGCCGCGCCGCCGCGGCATCCGCCGCTGCGGCCTCCAGGAAGTCGACCTGCGGGGACTCGTCGACCTCCGCCGCCGCGAGCCCGCCCCGCTCCGGAAAGCGCGTCCGCAGCGCCTCGTGGCGGGCGACCACCGACTCGAGCGCCCGCCGGAGCCGCCCGGCGTCGATCGGCCCGCTCGCCTCGAGGACCGACGGCAGGTGGTAGGCCGAGCTCCCGGGCGAAAGCCGCTCCATCGCCCACATCCGCTCCTGGCCGAACGAGAGCGGCGGGGGGGTTCCCGCGGGGCGGGCCGGGATCGGCGGGGACTCGCCCGCCCCCAGCCGCTGGCGGCGGACCGCCGCGGCGAAGGCCCCCAGGGTCGGGTGCTCGAAGAGCATCCGCAGCGGCACTTCGGTCTGCAGCGCCGGGCGCAGCCGGGCGATCGCCTGGGTGGCGAGGAGCGAGTGGCCGCCCAGCTCGAAAAAATTGTCGGCGGGGCGCACCGCGCCCAGCCCCAGCACCTCCGCCCAGACCCCGGCGGCGATCTCCTCCACCGGATCGGCCGGGCGCGGGGCCGGCCCCGCCGCGGCTGGCGGGGCGGCCGCGGCGTCCTCGGGCAGGGCGCGCCGGTCGAGCTTGCCATTGGGGGTGCGCGGGAGCCTCGCCAGAAAATGCCAGGCCGAGGGCATCATGTAGACCGGCAGCGCCTGGCGGATCCAATCCGCCAGCCGCTCGGCGCCGGGCGCCGCGCCGTCCCTCGCCGCCACGAATGCCGCGATGTACTTGCCCCGCGCCGGATGCTCCCGGACCAGGACCGCGGCCTCCGCCACCTCGGAATGATGCTCCAGCCGCGCCTGGATCTCGCCCAGTTCGATCCGGTAGCCGCGGAGCTTCACCTGATGGTCCTTGCGCCCGAGAAATTCGAGCGAGCCGTCCTCGCGGAAGCGGGCGAGGTCGCCCGTGCGGTAGAGCCGGCCCCCGGGAACGGGCGAGAAGGGATCCGGGATGAAGCGCTCCGCCGTCAGGTCCGGCCGCGCGAAATAGCCGCGCGCCAGGCCCTCCCCGGCGAGATGGATCTCGCCGACCGCGCCGGCCGGCGCCGGCTGCAGGTCCCCGTCGAGCAGGTAGAGCCGGGAATTCGCCAGCACCCGCCCGATCGTCGCGGGGCCCCCGCGCTCGCGCTGGGCGTAGGTGGAGTAGGTGGTGTCCTCCGAGGGCCCGTAGAGATCGCATACCCGCCGCAGCTGGGGGAACCCATAGAGGCGGTCCGCCAGCGCGGCGGTCAAGGGCTCGCCCGCCAGGCAGATCGTGCCGACGCCCGGCGGAAACGCGCCCTGGCGCGCGAGCTCGGCGGCCGCCGAGGGCACGGTGTTGACGAAGGTCACCGCGTCCCGGTCGGGGTGCGTGGCCAGCTCGAGGGCGTTCTCCCCGACGATCACCCGGCCCCCCGCCGCCAGCGTGACGAAGACTTCGAAGACCGAGAGGTCGAAGCAGACGGAGGTCGAGAAGAACATTCCCGCGAGTTCCGCCGGCGAAAACGCGCCCAGGGCCCAGTGCACCAGCGCCACCGCCTGGCGGTGCTCGATCGCCGCCGCCTTGGGGCGGCCGGTCGAGCCGGAGGTGTAGATGAGATAGGCCAGCTGCGCGGGGGCCGGCGGCGGCCCCGGCTCCGCGCCCTCCCCCGTCCCGTCCGGCTGCAGGACCGCGGCCGCGCCCGCCGGCACCCGCCCGGCGAATTCGGGCGCCGTCACCAGCGCGGCCAGCCCCGCGTCCGCCGCCATGAAGGCGAGCCGCTCCTCGGGATAGGCCGGATCCAGCGGGACATAGGCCGCGCCGGCCTCGAGGATCCCGATCAGGCTGGCCACCAGGTCCACCGAGCGGCCCAGGCAGACCCCCACCCGGTCCTCGGGTCGCACGCCCGCCGCCCGCAGGCGCCGGGCGAGGCCGCGGCCGCGGGCCAGGAGCTCCCGGTAGCTGAGCGACCGGCGGCCGTCGGACACCGCGGTCGCCTCCGGCGCGCGCGCGGCCTGGTCGCGCACCAGGCTCACCAGGCTCGCCGAGCGGTCATGGGCCCGGTCGGTCGCGTTCCATTCGCCCAGGATCCGCCCCGCCTCGTCCGCTCCCAGCGCCCCCACCGCCCCGACCCGCCCGTCCGCCCCCCGGGCCAGCCCGGCCAGGACCGCGGCGAAGCCGGAGCGCCACTGCTCCGCCTGGCGGTCGGTCAGCCGGGCGCGGTCGTAGAGGAACCGGAGCTGCCAGCGGCCGCCGGGCGCCGCAACCAGCGTCACCGGATAGTGGGCGCGCTCGTGGCTGCGCGCCCCCTCGACCCGCACCGCCCCGAGCGCGCCGAGCGCCTGCTCGAAGGGATAGTTCTCGATCACCAGCAGCGTCTCGAAGAGCGGGCGGTCCCGCGCCACCCCGCTCCAGCCCTGCGCCCGGACCAGCGGCGTGTGCTCGAATTCGCGGGCCGCCGCGGATTCCGCCTGGATCGCCCTCAGCCATTCGCCGGCCGATGCCGCCGAGCGGATCCGGACGCGCCGCGGCAGCGTGTTGATGAAAAGCCCGACCATGGTCTCGACGCCCGCGAGCTCCGGCGGCCGCCCGGCCACGGTCTGCCCGAACACCACGTCGCGCTCGCCGGAGAAACGCGCCAGCAGCAGGGCCCAGGCGCCCTGGAGCACCGTGGCGGGCGTCACGCCCGCCGCGGCCGCCAGCGCCCGGAGGGCGTCTGATTCCGCGAGGCCGAGCTCGAGTTCGGCCTCGCCATAGCGCGCCTGCGCCGGCGGGGCTTCCCGGCCCTCGGGCCGGGCGAGGCCCAGGGGGGTCGCCTGCTCGACGTCCCCCAGGACCCCGCGCCAATAGGCCTCCGCCGCGCCGCCCTCGCGCCCGGCCAGCCAGTCCACGTAGTCGCGGAAGGGCCGGGCCGCGGCCACCGCGCTCGCCTCGCCGCGCACCCGCGCGCCGTAGGCCGCGAGCCACGAGCGCAAAACGAGGGTGACGCTCCAGCCATCGAGCAGCAGATGGTGCCGGCTCCAGAGGAGGAGCCAGGCGTCGTCCGCCAGCCGGGCCAGCGTCACCCGCGTCAGCGGCGGGCGCGCCAGGTCGAAGCCCCGGGCCAGGTCGCTCTCCAGCAGGGCCGCCCGGCGCCGCGCCTGCTCCGCGGGGGGGAACGAGCGCCAGTCCTCGCGCTCCGGGACCGCCTCCACCCGGCGCGCCACCACCTGCCGCGGGGCGCCCCCGCCCTTCCAGGCAAAGGCCGTGCGGAGGACCGGCGTCGCGGCGACGACATCCCGCCAGGCCTCGGCCAGGGCGTCCGGATCCAAGGGGCCGCGCAGGACCGCGGAAAACTGGTCGTGGTAGAGCCCCCCCTCCCGCGTGTAGATGGAGTGGAAAAGCAGCCCTTCCTGGAGCGGCGTCAGCGGATAGACGTCCTCGATCGCGTCCTTTTTCGGCACAGTCGGCTAGAGTTCGATTTCCGAGATGGCCCGGTCAAGCTCGGCCTCGGGCGCCGGGGCGCCGCGCGGCGCCGCCGCCGCCAGCGCCCCCAGATGGTCCCGGAACCTTCCCGCCAGGCGCCGGAGCGTTTCCTCGTTGAGCTGGGCCGGACTGTAGGCCCAGCTGAAGCGGAGCTGGCCGCCGCTGACTAGGCCGTTGACCTCGATCAGCCAGGGGCGGCGCCCGTGCGGGCTCGCCGCCGGCCCGGTCGGCTCCTCCGCCGGCGCGAAGCGGCTGCCGGGGCCCACCGCTCCGTCGAACTGGCCGAGGTAGTTGAAGCAGAGGTCGGCGGCGGCCTCGGGCCACAGCGGAGGATCGGCCAGGTAGCGCCCCACGCCGTAGCCGAGCCCGCCCGAGGGGATCGCCGCCCGCTGGGCCTTGACCGCCTCGAGCGCGCGGATGGCGCCGGCCGCGCCCCGCAGGTCCAGGCGGACCGGATAGAGGGTCGTGTACCAGCCGACCGAGCTGGAGAGATCCAGGCCGGACCCCGCGCCCTCCCGGCCGTGGCCTTCGAGGGCGATCCGGTGCGCCTCCCGGCCCGTCCAGTCGCGCAGGGCGAGCGCCAGCGCGGCCAGCAGGAGATCGTCGATCCGCCCTCCGTGGGCCGGCACGGCGCGCCGCAGGAGGGCTTCGGTCTCCTCCGCGCTCCAAAGCGTCGTGTGCGCCGCCGTCTCCGCCGCCACAGGCTCGCCCGCTTGACGGTCGCGCGGCAGCGGCGGGTCGCCGGCCTCCGCCAGGCGGACCCAGTGCGCGCGCTCGCCCTCGAATCCCCCCTGCGCCGCCCGCGCCTCGAGCCAGGCCGCCCAGGAGGCGGGGTCAGGCGCCCGGCTCGCCTCCGGCGCGCGGCCGGCGCGGATCGCATCGTAGGCGCGGGCCAGATCCTCGAACAGTATCCGCCAGGAGACGCCATCGACCGCCAGATGATGGACGACGAGGAAGAGCCGACCCGAATCCGGGCCGGGACCGGTGAACCAGACCGCGCGGGCCAAGGGGCCAGCGGACAGGTCGAGCGAGGCCTGCTCGGCCGCGCATTGCGCCTCCAAATCCGCCGCGGAGGTCCAGGCCGAGGCTCGGAAGGCGAAGGCCTCCCCCGCCTCCGGGCGGGCCCGCCAGCGTCCGTCCTCCCCGCGCCCGAAGCGCCGGCGCAGCGCCGGATGCCGGGCTCCCACCGCGGCCAGGGCCCGCTCCAGCGCCCCCGGGTCGGCCGGCTCCCGCGCCCGCAGCAGCACGGCCTGGTTCCAATGGTGCGGCTCCGCGAAGTCCTGGGCGAAGAACCAGCGCTGGATCGGCGTGAGCGCCTCCGACGCGCCGCCCTCCGGCCCGCCGGCCGCCGCGGCGGCGGGCTCGGCGGCCGCCACCCGGGCCAAGTCCCGCAGCACCGGATGCTCGAATATCATCCGCGGGGTCACGGCCAGGCCGGCCTCGCGCGAGCGCGCGGCGACCTGCAGCGCCAGGATCGAGTCGCCGCCCAGGGCGAAAAAGTTGTCGTCCGCGGCGGCGCCCGCACCGGCCAGGACGGAGGCCCAGATCCCCGCCAGCGCCTTCTCGGCCGGCGTCCGGGGCGGGGGGCGATCACCCCGCGGCTGGGCCGCCTCCGGAGCCGGCAGGGCCGCCCGGTCCAGCTTTCCGTTGGGGGTGCGCGGCAGCCGCGCCAGCGGGATGAAATGGGCCGGCACGTAGGCCTCGGGCAGCCGCTCCGCGATCCAGGCGCGCAGGGCCTCGGCGCCGGCGGCGCCCGCCTGCGGCCCGGCGACATAGGCGACCAGCTGCTTCCGGCCGGCCGCGTCCTCCCGGGCGAGCACGGCCGCCTCGGCCACGTCCGCCCGGCTTTCGAGGGCGGCCTGGATTTCCCCAAGCTCGATGCGGAAGCCGCGGATCTTCACCTGGTGGTCGGCGCGGCCGAGGAACTCGAGCTGGCCGTCCTCGCGCCAGCGGGCCAGGTCGCCCGTCCGGTACAGCCGCCCGCCCGGGCTGAAGGGGTCCGGCAGGAACCGCTCGGCGGTCAGCTCCGGCCGCCCGAGGTAGCCGCGCGCGAGCCCCGCGCCCCCGAGAAAGATTTCCCCGGCCGCGCCGAAGGCCACCGGCTGCAGGAACTCGTCCAGCAGCCGCAGCGCGGTGCCGGGCAGCGCCCGGCCGATGGTCTCGGGCCCTCCCCTCCGCCGCAGCGCCCAGGTCGAATAGGTCGTGTCCTCCGAGGGCCCGTAGAGGTCGTAGACCTTCGCGACCTGCGCCGAGGCGTAGATGCGCTCGGCCAGCGCCGCCGGCAGCGGCTCGCCCGCCAGGTTCACCGTGCGCACCCCGGCGGGAATCGCGCCCTGGCGGACCCATTCCGCGGCGGCGGAGGGCACGGTGTTGAGCAGCGTGAGGCGATCCCGCGCCGGCAGCTCCGCCAGCTCCAGCGCGTTCCCCGCCAGGATCACGGTGCCGCCGGCCGCGAGCGGCGCGAAGATTTCGAAGACGGAAAGGTCGAAGCACACCGAGGTCGACGCCAGCGTGCCCGCCAGCTCGGCCGGCGGGTATTCGGCCAGGGCCCAGGCCAGCAGGGCCGCGGCGCTCCGGTGCTCGATCGCCGCGGCCTTCGGCCGGCCGGTCGAGCCCGAGGTGTAGATGAGGTAGGCGAGGTTCTCCGGCCGGACCTCCGCCGCCGGAAACGGGCCCGTGGGAGGGGGCAGCGACGCGAGCTCCGCCGCGTCGATCCGGCGCCAGGGCCCCGGGGGCAGCCGCTCCGCCAGCTCCGGCCGGGTGATCAAGAGGCCGGCCTGCGAATCCCCGCAGAGCAGCGCGAGGCGCTCCGTCGGATAATTCGGATCGAGCGGGACGTAGGCCGCGCCCGCGGCGAGCACGGCGAGCAGCGCGGTGACCAGGTCCTCGCCCCGCTCCAGGCAGACGCCGACCCGCGACTCCGGCCCGGCGCCCAGGCCGCGGAGCCTTTCCGCCCAGGCGCGGCTGCGCGCCGCCAATTCCCCGTAAGTCCAGGAGCGGCGACCGACGACCAGCGCCGCCGCCCCGGGGCGCTGCGCCGCCTGCTCGAAGAACCCCTGGTGCAGCAGCAGCCGCGGGCTGCGCGGAAGCGGGCGGGCGGCCCCGGCCTCGGCCACCCGCGCCGCCTCCTCCGCCGGCAGCAGCGGGGCCGCGGCGTGCGGAGCCGCGGCGTCCGCCAGCATGGCCGCCAGGACCAGCCGGTGGACCTCGGCGAAGGCCTGCCCCTGCTCCGCGGCGAACGCCGAGGCGTCGTAGCGCAGCTCGAGCGCGAGCTCGCCGCGCACGGTGTCGAGGCTGTACTGCGCGAAATACGGGAAGCTGTTGTCGTCGCGGAAGCGCGCGTCCACGATCTCCACCTCGGGGCGGGCCCGCACCTCGTCGAGCCCGTGGTAGTGGACGTAGTTGAAGGTGGTCTCGAACAGCTCGCGGCGCCCGAGCTCGCGCTGGATCTCGGCCAGCGGAAAGCGGCGGTGTGGCCAGGCCGCCTCCTCGGCGCGGAAGACCCGGCGCACCAGCTCGGTCCAGCTCTCCGCCCCCAGCCGGAGCCGCAGCGGCAGGGTGTTGAGGAACAGGCCCAATGTGCGCTCGGCCCCGGGATCCTCCGTCCGGCCGTTGGTGATCACGCCGGCGACCACGTCCGCCTGCCCGGTGTGGACCTGGGTCGCCTTCAGGTGCGCGGCCAGGAGCACGTGCTTGAGCGAGGCTCCGGCCCGGCCGGCCAGCGCCTGGAGGCCCGCCAGCGCCGCCCCGTCCCAGACGCGGCGCGCGCACTCCTGGCGGAAGCGGACTTCCGGCGCCCGGCGGCGCGGCAGGCGGGCGAGGCCCGCCTCCGCCAGCGCTGACAGCCAGAAGCCGCGCGAGGCCGCGTCGGCCCGGGCCTCCCGCTCGGCCGCGATGTACCGCGCGAAGGGCGGGGCCGGCGGGGTACCGGCGGGGATTCCGCCCGCGGCGCGCACCAGGTATCCGTCGAAGAGCTCGGCCAGCAGCGAGGCCGCGCTCCAGCCATCGAGCAGCACGTGGTGGGCCGCCAGCGTGAATTGCCAGAGGTCCGCGCCGCGGCGGTGCACCCGGGCCCGCCACAGCGGCGCGCGCCCCCAGTCGAAACCGCGCTCGAGCTCCTCCTCGATCGCGCAGGCCACCGCCCGGTCCTGCTCCGCCCGCGGCCGCCCGGAGAGGTCCTCCACCTCCAGCGGCGCCGGCGCCTGCGGGTGGACGCACTGCAGCGGCTCGGAGAAGCCCCGCAGCGCGAAGGAGGTCCGGAGGATCGGATGGCGGCGGGAGAGCGCCTCGAGCGCGGCCCGCAGCGCCGGCTGGGACCAGGGCGCCCGAATCTCGTAGCTGAAGACCTCGCGGTAGACGCGGGATCCCGGCTCCATCTCGGCGTGGAGCGCCATGCCCGCCTGGAGCGAGCTGAGGGGATAGGCGTCCTCCAGGCCTTCCGGCAGCCGGGCGCGGTCGGCGGCCGCCAGGAGCGAGAACGGCGCGGCTCCGGCCGCCGCCCGGGCGGCGGCCGGCCGCAGCGCGCGCGCCAGCGCCGCCAGGCTCTGGTGCTGGAAGAGGTCGGCCAGGTCGAAGTCCCAGCCGCGCTCCCGCACGCGGGCCTGGAGCTGCAGGCTGAGGATCGAGTCTCCGCCCAGGTCGAAATACCCGTCGTCACGCCCGACCTGGGGCACGCGCAGCACCGCCCGCCAGCATTCCGCCAGCAGCTCCTCGCGCTCGCCCTCGGGCGCGGCGTAGGCGGCCGGTCCGGCGGAGGGCGCCGGAAGCGCCTTGCGGTCGGTCTTGCCCGCGGGATTGAGCGGCAGCGCCCGGAGCTCGACCCAGGAAGGCGGCACCATGTATTCGGGGAGCCGGATGGAGAGCCAGGCCCGCAGCGGCTCCGGGTCGACCGGTCCGGCCCGCGGCACCACGTAGGCGACCAGCCGGGCGTCCCGCACCGCGACCGCGCACTCGCGCACCGCGGGATGCTCCCGCAGGACGGCCTCGATCTCGCCCAGCTCGATCCGCTGGCCGCGGAGCTTCACCTGGAAGTCGGTCCGCCCGAGGTAGACGATTTCGCCGCCGCCGCGCCAGCGGCCCAGATCGCCGGTGCGGTAGAGCCGCCGGCCGCCCCCGTCCGGATGGGGAATCCAGCGGTCAGCCGTCAGGTCCGCCCGCCGGTGGTAGCCGCGCGCGAGGTTGACGCCGCCGAGGAAGATCTCGCCCGGGATCCCGGCGGGGACGGGGCGGAGGTCGGACCCCAGGATCCGCACCTCGAGCCGCGCCATCGGCCGGCCGATCGGGACCGGACCCTCCCCGGGCCCGCAGGCGTGGTGGGTGAACTCCACCGCGGCCTCCGTCGGCCCGTAGAGGTTGTGCAGCTCGCAGCCGAGGCGCTCGCGGCAGCGGTCCACCAGGTCCCGCGGCAGCTCCTCCCCCGTGCAGTAGATCCGCCGCAGCGAACGGCAGGATTCCACTCCCGGGGTCTCGAGGAACGCCCGGAAGACCGAGGGCACGAAGTCGATGTCGGTGACCCCGCGCTCCCGCACCAGCGCCGCCACCCGCGCCGGGTCCCGGTGGGCCCCGGGCTCGGCCACGCTCAGCTCGGCGC
The DNA here is from genome assembly GCA_035546595.1 of Opitutaceae bacterium. Taxonomy (GTDB): domain Bacteria; phylum Verrucomicrobiota; class Verrucomicrobiia; order Opitutales; family Opitutaceae; genus Palsa-1447. The sequence continues at coordinate 7,304 of DASZWO010000031.1, read as the reverse complement.
CGGCGAAGAGCGGCCAGAAGAATTCCCGGACCGAGACGTCGAAGCTGCAGGGCGTCTTCTGCAGGAAGATGTCCCCCGGCCGGAGCGGAAAGGCCGACTGCACCCATCCGACGAGATTGCGGATCCCCTCGTGGGTGTTGACCGCGCCCTTCGGCCGGCCGGTGGAGCCGGAGGTGTAGATGATGTAGGCGGCGCCGGCGCCCGAGGGGCGCGGCCCCCGGGCGGGGCCGTCGGGCCAGGGCTCCTCGACGAAGAGGAGGCGGGCCGCGGTGCCCGCCACCCTTCCGGCCAGCGCGCGGGTGGTGACGATGATCGCCGCCCCGGCGTCCTGCGCCATCCAGCCCAGGCGCTCCGCCGGGTAGTTCGGGTCCAGCGGCACGAAGGCCCCGCCCGCCCGCAGGACCGCGTGCAGCGCCAGGACGAGCTCCGCCGAGCGGTCCAGGCAGACGCCCACCAGCACCTCCGGGCCGGCCCCCAGTCCGCGGAGCGCGCGGGCCAGGCGCTCGGCCTCGGCGCAGAACTCCCCGTAGGTATAGCGGCGCCCGTCCGGCGCGGTGAGGGCGGTCGCGGCGGGGTCCCGCCGGTCCGGAGCCTCGTGGATCCAGTCGTCCGCCGCGTAGTCCGCCTCCGGTCCGCAGGCCCAGCGGGCGATCTCCTCCCGCTCCGCCGGCGGAATCCAGTCCAGCTCGTCGAGGCGGCGCTCGGGCGCCGCGCCGGCCGAGCCGATCAGCGCGAGGAAGCGCGCGGTGATGCGCTCCGCCGTCGCCGCGTCAAACAGGTCCGCGCTGTACTCCAGCGTGCCCTCCAGGCCGCCGTCCGGGGCCTCCGTGAAGGAATAGAGCAGGTCGAACCGGGCGCCGCGGATCCGGTCGGGCATCGGCTCGAGCCGGGAGGGGCCGAGCCGGAACTCCGCCGCGGGCGCGTTCTGGAGGAAGAGCCCCGCCTGGAATACGGGATTGCGGGAAAGGTCGCGCTCGGCGTGCAGCCGGTCCACCACCTGCTCGAAGGGGATCTCCTGGCGGGCCAGAACCTCGACCGCCTCGGCCTGGACGCGCCGCACCAGCTCGGCGAAGCGGAGCGGGCCCGCGGGCCGGGCTCGGAAGACGACGGTGTTGACGAAGAGCCCGATCAGCTCCTCCAGCCCGCGGTGGGTGCGCCCGGCCACGCTCACCCCCACCCCGAAATCCTCCTGGCCGCCGTGGCGCCAGAGCAGCGCCTCGAAGGCGGCGAGGAGCACGGTGAAGAGCGTCGCGCCCTCGGCCGCCGCCACGCGGCGCAGGCCCGCCACCGCCGCCGGCGCGATCCGGACCGCCGCCCCGCCGCCGCGGCCCGACGCGCGGGTGGGCCGCGGGCGGTCCGTCGGGAGCTCGAGCGGCGGCAGCCCGCGCAGGTGCTCCTCCCACCAGTCGAGCTGGCGCGCCCAGCCCGGACCCGCGGCGCGGCGCCGCTGCCAGGCGGCATAGTCGCCGTAGGCGAGCGGGAGCGCCGGCAGCTCCCGCCCGCGGCCGGCGTAGGCCGCGGCCAGCTCCCGCGCCAGCAGTCCGATCGACCAGCCGTCGAAAACCGCGTGGTGGACGCAGACCACCAGATGGTGCTCGTCCGGGGCCAGCCGCAGCAGCCGCGCCCGCAGCAGGGGCGGACGGGAAAGGTCGAAGGGCGCGGCGCCCGCCTCCTCCTCGCGCTTCGCCACCGCCGCCTCCCGCGCCGACGCCGGCAGCGCCGAAAGGTCCTCCGTCTGCAGCAGTCCGGCCGGAGCCGGCGCGAGCTCCGCCCGCGCCCGGCCGTCCGCTCCGGCGGCGAAGCCGGTCCGCAGGGCCTCGTGCCGGCCGACCACCGCATCCAGGGCCGCGCCGAGCGCGCGGGGGTCGAGGGGGCCGCGGATCCGGAACGCGCGCGCCAGGTGATAGGCGCGGGTCTGCGGGTCGAGCCGCTGCAGGAACCAGAGGCGCTCCTGGGCGAAGGATGGCGGCAGGGGCTCGCCGGCCGGCCGCGGGGCGGGCTCGTCCGCCGCCGGCCCGGTCCGGATGCCCTTCTGCGCCAGCAGGCGCCGGAGCCGCTCCTGGGTCTGCTCGGGGGCCGGCTTCATGGCCCGGAAGCGCGCCGCGGGCTCAGGCGACGAGCACCTCTCCCAGGGCGACGAGCGGCCGGGTGTCGCGGCTGACCAGGAATTCCGGCCGGGGCTCGCCCGGGGGGACCGGCACGTTGGCGACGCTGTTGTAGGTGACGATCAGCATCGTCCGGTCCCAGGGAGAGAGATTCGGGGTCGACGCATGCGCGAGGTTGGGATGGAAGAGCAGGACCGAGCCCCGCGGACCCTTGGGCGCGACGATGCCGCCCTCGCGCACCAGCCGCTCGATCGTCTCGCGGTCGAGCGAGTACTTCAGGTCGGCGGCAACGTTGTCCTGCCAGCCGCCGGTGCCGCGGGAGGCGCCCACGTCGATCATGCCGTGCCGGTGCGAGCCGGGGATGAGCATGAGCGGCCCGTTGAACTCCGTCACCTCGTCGAGGAAGACCATGATGTTGACGCAGCGCGCCTCGCGCATCCCGTCGCCCTTGCGCCAGAAGATGAAATCCTGGTGCCACTTCCAGACGTCGCCGCCGAAGGCGGCCTTGAAGTTGATCTTGAACTGGTAGACGTAGGCGGGGCCGCCCACCACCTGCTCGGCCGGATGGAGCAGCCGCGGCGTCCGCACCAGGCGGGCCATCAGCGGGCTGGTCAGCTGGCACCCGTGCAGCGCCCGGACGGTCTTGCCGTCCTTTTCCAGCACCCGGCTGGGACGCTCGATGGCGGAAAGCGAGCGGGTCTCCTCCAGCAGCAGCGCGATTTCGGCCTCGCTGAAGAGCCCCGGCAGGTAAAGCAGCCCGTCCTGCTCGTAGGCTTGGAGCTGCGCGGGCGTGAGATGGGAAGTCATGGCCGCTGGGACGCCGAGGTTGCGATGCCGTGCAGGGCGCGGCAAGACACTTGTGGGGAAAAATCAGCCGGCCTCGGCCTCGCGCACCGTCTGGGCGATTTCCTCCAGGACCGGCCGGCCGCCGGCCGCCTCCGCCATCGCCCCGACCCAGCCGCGCAGCGTCGGCCGCTCGAAGAGCGCCCGCAGCGGCACCTCCAGCGTCGTGCGGGCGCGGATGCGCGCGACCAGCCGCGCCGCCAGCAGGGAATGGCCTCCGAGGTGGAAGAAGTTGTCGTCGAGGCCGACCCGCGCCGCGCCCAGCAGCTCGCACCAGACCTCGGCGGCGACCTTCTCCGCCTCGGTGGCGGGCGGGACGAAAGCGGCGTCGCGGGCGAGCAGGGCCGCGTCGGGCGCCGGCAGCGCCCGGCGGTCGACCTTGCCGCTCGGCGTCAGCGGCAGCGCCGCCAGCTCGAGGAAGGCGGTCGGCACCATGTAGTCCGGCAGGTGGCCGCCGAGGAAGGCGCGCAGGCCCGCGACGTCGGCGGAGGAGCCCTCCCGCCGCACCACGTAGGCGACCAGCAGCTTGTCGCCCGGCGCCCGCTCGCGCGCCACCACCGCGGCCGCCGCCACCGCCGGATGCTTGGAGAGGAGCGTCTCGATCTCGCCGGGCTCGACCCGGAAGCCCCGGATCTTCACCTGGTCGTCCAGCCGGCCGAGAAATTCCAGGTTCCCGTCCGGGAGCCACCGCGCCAAATCTCCCGTCCGGTAGAGCCGGCCGCCCGGGCCGGCGGCGAAGGGATCGGGGACGAAGCGCTCCGCGGTCAGCTCCGGGCGCCCGTGGTAGCAGCGCCCGAGATTGGCGCCGGCGAAGAAGAGCTCCCCCGCCGCCCCGATCGGCGCGGGATGGCCGCGGCGGTCGAGGACGTAGGCCCGCGTGTTCGCGACCGGCCCGCCGATCGGGGGCGGCGGCCGCAGGCTCCGCGGCGGTCCGGGGAAGCGGTAGGCCGTCACCACGTGGGTTTCCGACGGGCCGTAGTGGTTGTGCAGGACGCACTCCGGCAGGCGCCGGAAGAGTTCGATGATGGCGGGGGTGAGCACCAGCGCCTCGCCGGTGGTCGTGACCTCCCGCAGGCCCGAGAGCCCCGCCGCCCGGTCCAGGTGGTCGGCGGCGATCTGCTGAAGCACCACCACCGGCAGAACCACCTTCGCGATCCGCTCGCGCTCCAGGCACGCCAGCAGCAGCGCGCTGTCGCGCCGGATCTCCTCGCCGGCCACATGGAGCTCCCCGCCCCCGCCCAGGACCGCAAACATCTCGTGGAAGCTCGCGTCGAAGCTGAGCGAGGCGAAGAGCAGCCCCTTGGCCCCGGTCAGCATCGTCTCGAGGTGCCAGCGGAGCAGGTTGGTCAGGGCGCGGTGGCTCAGGGTCACGCCCTTGGGCCGGCCGGTGGAGCCGGAGGTGTAGATGATATAGAGCAGGTGTTCCCCGCCCGCCGCGCAGGGGGGCCGCTCGTCCTCCTCCAGCGCCCAATCCGAGGCGTCGAGGTCCAGCAGCGCCGTCCCGTCCGGCGGGGCCAGCGCGCCCCGGGTTTCGGCGTGGCTCACGACGACCCGGGCCCGCGCGTCCTCCAGCATGAAGGCCAGGCGGTCGGCGGGATAGCCGGGATCGAGCGGCAGGTAGCAGCCGCCCGCCTTCAGCACCCCGAGCACCGCCACGCCCAGATCGACACTGCGGCCGAGGCAGAGGCCGACGATCACATCGGGCCCCACCCCCAGGCGCTGCAGGCGCCGCGCCAGCCGGTTCGAGCGGCCCTCCAGCTCGGCGTAGGTCAGCCGTTCCCGTCCGTCGGAGAGCGCGGGCGCCTCGGGCGTCCGCGCCGCCTGCTGCTCGAAGAGGACGTGCGCGCGGGGATCACCCTGGTACGCGCGCGCGGTGGCGTTGAATCCCAGCAGCACCTGCCTCCGCTCCTCCGCGCCCAGCATCTCCAGGTCCAGCACTGGCCGGTCCGGCTCGGCCCCGGCCGCCTGCGCCAGCGCGCAGAAGTGCCGGCCCAGCCGCTCGATCGTCTCCGGGGCAAAGAGCGCCCGCCGGTACTCGATCCAGGCCTCCAGGGCGCCCCGCGGGCTCTCCAGCACGGTGAGGGTGAGGTCGAACTTCGCCGCCGGGATCTCCGTCGGCAGGTAGGCGGCCCGCAGCCCGGGCAGCTGCGGCTCGGGCCGCGCCTCCTGCAGCACGAACAGGGTGTCGAACCAGGGATTGCGGTCCAGCTCGCGCGGGGGCTGCAGCTCCTCGACCAGGAGCTCGAACGGCGCGTCCTGGCGCGCATAGGCCTCGACGCAGGCGGAGCGCACGGTCCGCAGCCAGGCGCGGAACCCGGGCTCGCCGGCGTAGGCCGCCCGCAAGACCAGCGTGTTGGTGAAGAATCCGATCAGGGGCGCGGTCTCCGGCCGGCTGCGCCCGGAAACCGGCGTGCCCACCGCCAGGTCGCGCCGTCCCGTCCAGCGGTGGAGCTCCGCCAGGAAGACGGCGAGGAGCGCCATGAACAGCGTCGCCCCCTCGCGCTGCGCCACCGCCTCGAGGCCGGCGCGCGCCTCCGCCGGCAGCCGGAAGCGGTGGATCGCGCCCTCCGGCGCGGGCCGGCCGGGCCGCGGATGGTCCGTCGGGAGCTCCAGCGGCTCCAGGCCGCGCAGCCGCTCGCGCCACCAGGCGACCTGGGCGCGGCACTCCGGGCCCTCGCGCCACGCCCGCTGCCAGGCCGCGAAGTCGGCGTATTGCACCGGGAGCGGCGCAAGGCCGGCCGGCCCCCGGCCGGCCTCCTCGCCGTAGAGCGCCGCCAGCTCCGCCGCGATCAGGCCGAGGGACCATTGGTCGGCCACGGCATGGTGCATCGTCAGGGCCAGCACGTGCTCGTCCCGCTCCAGCCGGATGAGCCGCGCCCGCAGCAGCGGACCGCGCTCCAGGTCGAACGGGCGGGCGGCCTCTTCGGCGAGGAGACCGAGCAGCGCGGCCTCCCGCGCCGCCGGCGCCAGCGCCTCCAGGTCCTCCTCCGCCCAGCCCGGACCGGCCCCGTCTCCGGCCGATTGGACAGGACCTTCCGGGGTCTCCCGCAGCACCGACCCCAGCACCTCGTGGCGGCGGGCCAGCCGCCCCAGGGCGCGCCGGAGCGCCGCGGCCTCCGCCGGGCCGGCGAGCCGAAGCGCGCCGGGGACGTTGTAGGCGGCCCCGCCGGGCTCGAAGCGCTCGAGAAACCACAGCCGCTGCTGCGCGAAGGAGAGCGGGGCGGGAGCGGAGCGATCCGGCCGCGGCCGCGGGCCGTCCGCGGCCGGCAGGCCGAGGCCCTCCTCCGCCAGGAGGCGCTCCAGCAGCGCGCGGCGGTCGGCCGCGGCCAGATCCGCCGCCTCGGCGCCCGCGCTCACAGCTCGATCTCCTCCACCGGGCCCGAGGTCGGCGCCAGGTGCGCCAGCGCCGCGGCCTTGGCGCGGGGCAGCAGCTGCGCCGCCAGCCCGGCGGCGCTCGGGCCGCGCAGCAGCTCGGCCAGCGGCAGGTCCACCTCGGCCTGCCGCTGGATGCGGTTCTTGATCTCGACCGCCAGCAGGGAGTCCACGCCGAGTTCGGTGAAGGGCACGTCCGCGGGCACCGCGCCGCCGGCGGCGCGCAGCACCCCGCCCGCCAGGCGGCGGAGCTCCTCGGTGAGGATCTCGAGATGGCGCGCCGGGGGCGCCGCGGCCAGCGCCTTCGCGATTCCGCCCGCCGGCGCCTCCGCCGCCGGCCCCGGGGCGGATTCCGCCGCGCGCTCCGCCAGCAGCGGCGAGAGCCGCGCCTGCGGATCGGCGGCGAAGAACTTCGCCCAATCGACCGGCATGGCGGCGAGCTGCGGCAGGCCCGAGGCGAGCGCCCGCCCCAGGACGGCGAGGCCCTGCTCCGGCCGGAGGCGCGCGATGCCGAGCGACTCCAGGCGCTCGTGCGCCCGCCGGCCGTAGTCGCCGGCGGCGAAGCCGATCTCGCTCCACGGACCCCAGTTGATCGCCAGCGCCTGGCGGCCCTCGGCGCGCTGCCGCCGCGCCCGGGCGTCGAGCCAGGCGTTGGCCGCGGCGTAATTGCCCTGCCCGAGGGCCGGCAGCAGCGCCGAGAACGCCGAAAAATACACCCACCGGACCGCGGGCTCGCCCGCGAGCGCCTCGGAGAGCGCGCAGGCGCCCTCCACCTTGGGCCGCCAGACCACCTCCAGCCCCGCGCCGGTCAGCTCCTCGAGCGGCGCGTCCTGCCACGTGCCGGCCGCATGGATCACCCCGGCGATCGCCGGGCCGCCCCCGGCGCGCCAGCCCGCCAGCGCCCGGGCCACCGCCCCGGGGTCCGCGCAGTCGGCCGCGGCGGCCTCCGCCCGGAGGCCGGCCTGCCGCCAGCGCTCCAGGACC
>DASZWO010000030.1:0-167244 GCA_035546595.1 Opitutaceae bacterium | reverse complement strand
CTGGCCTTCGGTGGGGCCCTCGCCGGCGTTGCGGCCGTCGGCTGGTCGCTCCATCCCCCGACGGGTGGCCCTTGGCGTCCCGACCTCAGCCGGCTGCGTTTTGGACTCTGGGCCGATTATTTGAGTCCGCCGCAATGGGGCCGGTATTTTCCATTCCTGCATTCCGCGCGCCCGCCGGCGGTGCCCGGACTCCGGGCCTGGCTCGATCTTCCCGGGGGGCTCTTGGCGCTCTTCCCCTTCTGCCTTTGGGCGCTCGCCGCTCCGTTGGCTGCGCGGCCTTTTCGCGAGCGCCGGGATTTGGGCGCCTTTCTCAAGGGGATGGTGCTCTTCCATCTCGGCCTCGCCTCAGGTCTCATTCTTTGCCGGGCCCGGAGCGGTTTGGACCTCTTCGTGCTTTCTCCATCGCTGGTCCTGCTGGCCTGCCTGGGATGGTTGGGTTTGGAGCGGTGGTTTCGGCGGGAATGGCTTGGGTCGGCGGCGACCTGGCTGGGCGCGGCGGCGGCGCTGGCGAGCGGGGCCGCCGCCCTCCTGCTCAATTTCCGCTGGGGCGGCGGCTTGCAGCGGGGCTCTCCGGGCATCTACCGGCGGTTGAGTCACGGATTCGACCAGCCCTCCGCCGCGCTGGAGCGGGGACGGGACCTCGGTCCGCTGGATCTGCTCGTGCGGTTTCCGGCGGCTCCGCCCGAAACCATCGAGCCCTTGGTCACGACCGGATTTTCCCCCGCGATCGACCGGGTTGCCGTCCGCCTGCTCGCGGGCGCCCGAATTCAGCTGGGGGCGGCTCATGGAGCCGATGCTTGGGACTGGGGGCCGACGATGCCGGTCGATCTGGCGGCGACCCACCGCCTGCACATCGAGATGGGTTCCCTGTTTCCACCGCCTGCGCATCCTTACTTCGACGCGGTGGCGCCCGCCGAAAAAGAGCGGCGCGCCAAACTCGGCCGGTTGGTGCTCGACGGACGGACCGCGTTCGACCAAATCCGGGACTTTTATCCGGCCACCCCCGGCAGCATCCGTTTGGGTGCCCCGAGCCCGGGATTGCCTGTCGCATTTTCGGGCCGAATCTTCTCGGCCCGGCGCGGGATCTGGGGCGAATCCGCCGGGGCGCTCGCCGCCTTCGGGCCGGTGCGGCTTGAACTGACGCTGCCCGAGCTTCCTTCCCGCTCGGGGCTTCCGCTGATATCCTTCGGCGAACGCGGCCGCGGCGGCGTCCTCTCGGTCCGGTTCACCGGTCCGGACCGGATCCGCTTCGGATACGACCTCTGGCAGGCCGGGCAGTTCGAAAGCGGCGAGCTCGCGGCGCTTCCCGGCTCGACCCATCGGATTGCCGTCCGCCTGCCGGCCTTGGAGGGCCCGGCGCGGACCCCGGAGGCGCGGGCGGAGGCGCCCAGCGTGGCGCTCCAGTTCGATGGTGGCTGGAGCTGGGTGACGCGCGTGCCTGCCTCGGCGGACGCGAGCGGCCGGATTTATGTCGGGCGCAACGCGGTGGGTGCGACCTCCTCCCAGGGTGCCTTCCCGGGCGAGGTGGGGATCGAGCGCCGTCCGCTCGGGGCCATCCCGCCACCTGGGCCCCCGGGATCGGTGCGCATCCTGTTGCGCTGGCCGCGGGGGCTCCGCGGACACCGCGAGCCGCTGGTGGTCGCGGGCTCGCCCGGGGCCGGCGATTTGCTGGGCGTCGAATACCTCGATTCCGGCCACGTCCGCTTCACCCTGGATCACTGGGGCCGCTCCTTTATCACCAGCCCGGCGGTCGCGGTGAATTTTGACCGGATTCAGCTGCTGGAGATCGTGCTTCCGATCCTGGAGACGCCGTCCCATGCCAGCGGCGAATTTGCCGGCCGGGTTCGGGTCGCGCTCGATGGAGCCGAAGTGTGGTCCGCCCCTGCGTCCTTCTTCCACAGCCCGTCCTCGACGCTGACGCTGGCGGAAGACGACATCGGCGGAAGCTGCGATCCGGCCTTCACGGGGGGAATCGCCGCGGTGGTCCGGGGGAGAGATTGAGACTTGAGTGAATCGGGCTGGAAGCCTGTCCTGTCCTTTTTGATGCGCCGGCTTTCACCCCACCGATGGCTTGCGGCGTTGCTGGCGGCCTCCTTTGGGCTTCGCGTCTGGCTTGCCTGCCTGGGTGGGCAGTATTTCTGGCCGGATGAAATGCGCTACGGACAGGCGCGGATCGCCGCGGAGGACCTGGCGGGCCGGCATTGGCGCGCCGCGCTTGGTGAGCTGTTCGGCCACGCCGATCATACGCTCTTCCGGCTGTTCTGCCTCCCGGCGGCGCTGGCCGAGCAGGCCTGGGGCAACCATCCCGCCCTGGCGGCCTCGTATTTGGGGCTGTTTTCGACCGCCGCGATCGGCCTGATCTGGGCGATCGCCCGCCGGGCCGGGGCTGGGCCGCGCGAGGCGCTCTGGGCGGCGCTCCTGGCGGCGGGGTCGAGCACGCTCTTCTACTATTCGCGCCATCTTCTTCCCTACGATGTCTCGCTGGCGATCCTGCTGGGGGCTTGCTGGCTGGCGCTGGGTCCGGCATCGCCGTGGAACTCCTTTCTCGCCGGTGCCGCGACGGGTATCGGATTCCTGGCTTACAATGGCTATTGGCTGCTGGGCGGCGCCATCCTTGTCCTCCATGCCCTCATCGGGGCGGGCGGAATCCGCAGGGCTCCGGCACGCGCCCTCGCCTCCGCCCTCGGCCTGGCGGCCCCGATCGCAGCCGTGGTTGGGCTGGGGGAGGCCCTGGGCTATCCCATCGTTGCCGGATACCGCGAGGCCAGCGGGCTAGCCCATCTCGATTTTCATCTAGGGTATCGCCTGCTGCCTGAGTTTCTCTGGCACGCCGAAGGGCCGGCGCTGCTTTTGTGGCTGCTGGGATGGGCGGCAGCGGTCGCCGCCTGGCGGGGCCCATGCCGCCGGCTCGCCTGGTATGCTGGGGCCGTTGCCCTTATAGCGGGTGGACTGGTCATTTTTTCCGATGTTGTGCCGCATTTCCAGGTCCAGGGCCGCCAAGTCCGGGCCGTGGTGCCCTTCTTGGTCCTGGGCGCGGCGTTCGGCTTGAACCGGCTGACCTTGGGCCGCGGCCAGCTCTGGACCGCCCTCGCGGCGGCTGCGGCGGTCGCCTGTGCCGTGGCGACCTTTTTGGGGCCCCTGCGCCAGTGGTTCCCCCCGCGGTTCGAGGCAGCCGCGGAGCGGGAGGTAGCCCGCCGGGCGGGCGGGGGATTTCGGATCTACCGCGAGGACTTTGCTTTCTTTCTGTGGGCGCATCCGATCGGCGTGCCGCCCGCCGGGACCGCGCTCCTGCGCCGACTCAACCCCTTCCAGTTCCGGCCCTATCAATACGAAGGCTACGATCAGGCGCGGCGGGACGAGATCAACCGCCACGATATCGCGATGCGCTTGACCGAGCTGCCGTTCGGCTTCGCCCGGGACCCGCTGCGGTGGGCTGGCTACCCGGGTCCGGTGCGGTTCCGCGTCGTGTTTCCTCGAGGCAAAATGGGGCTATCCGAGCCGCTCGTGACCGCGGGACGTCCGCCTGGTGTGGATTTCCTTTACGTAAGCTACCTCGACAGCCGACACCTCCTCTTTGGCTTCGACCGCTGGGGGGGTGGGGCGGTCAATTCGGAACCGATCGAAGTCGACTATGAACGCCCGCACGAGCTGGTCGTCTGGCTCGGCTCGCTGCTGCCCCCGGCCGGGAGCGCGGCGTTCGCCGCGCAAGGGTTCCCGGCGGCCTGGCGCGACCAGCTGATGGTCGCCTTCGACGGGCAGGTGGTGTTTTTCCGGCCTCAGGAGTTCTTCCCCGTCCGTCCCGAGGAAATCACCTTCGGCGCGAATACCGTCGGCGGCACCGTGGCCCAGCCGTTCTTCTCGGGAACCGTGCTGGCCTTCGAGCCGGCTCCCTCCAACGTTCTGCGCAGGGACTTCTCCGCATTTTTTCCCTCCGCCGACGGGCGGCTGCAGCTTCGCCTCCAGCTGCCCCGGGGGCGTGCGGGGCGGCGGGAGCCGCTGGTCGTGACGGGAATTCCGGGACGGGCGGACCTGTTGGAAATCCGGTACGACGACGACCGCCATGTCAGTTTCGCGCTGGACCACTGGTCGCGTTCCTTCCTCGAAAGCCCGCCGGTGGCGCTCGACTACGCCCGGCCGCACACCTTTGAGCTCGATCTGCCCGTCCTGTCCTGGCCCGAGCCGGCCGACGGAGGAGCCGCGAACGGAGAAATGACGATCCGGATCGACGGCGCCGTGGCCTGGCGCGCGTCCGTCGAATTCTACCGCGAGGCGCGGGCCACGTTCTCCGTCGCCGCCAATCGGATCGGCGGCAGCACCTGCGATCCGGCGTTCAGCGGCGTCGTGCTGAGCGCCTCCTCGCCATGAGCGCGCCCCCCGCCCGTCCCCGTGGCCACCGCTGGCCCGCCGAGTTCGTCCGGCTGGGCTTGCTGCTGGCGGTAGTCGCCGCCTGCACCCGCGTGCTTTTTACCGGGAGGTTCGTGGGCGGCGTCGACGCGCGCTGGTACGCCGCGATGCTCCAGGACTTCCTGGCGCAGGTGCATCGGGGCCATGTCCCCGTCTTCGTCGGGCAGGGGCCGGAGGGCTGGAACGGCGGCATCCATCCTTTCCGCTCGGCGCCGATGTTTCTCTGGGTGGCCGGCCTGTGGGACCTCCTGACCTGGCACCGGCTGGGGCTGTTTGCGTTGCAGCACCTGAGCGCGATCACGGCGGCGGCCGCCGGCGCGCTCGGGTTCTATGCCGGGGCCGCGGCGCTCCTCCCGCGTCGGCGCTGGGAGGCGATGCTGCTGGCGATCCTCTACCTCAGCGCGCCGGCCTGGCTTTCCATCGTCTACGGCGCCGACGCCTACATGACTTTCATGGCGCTGGGGGCGCTCCCGCTGGCGCTCTACGGCAACGCGCGGTCCCTGCTCTGGCCGGACGGCGGCGGATACCCCCAGCTGGCCGGCGGCCTGGTCCTGCTCTGGATGTGCCATCCGCCGGTGGCGCTGCTTGCGACTCTGGCCACGCTGGTCCTGCAGGGCGGCCTTTTCCTCGCCGCCCCGGGATCGTCCCGCCGCCGGCGGGCGGCCTTCGCGGCCGGTCTGCTCTTCCTGGGCCTGGGCGCCTATTATTTCGCTTCGATGAGCGGATTGCCGCCGCGGAGCGGGTCGCTGCCCCGCGATGCCCTCCAGCTGGCCGGACTGGCCCTCGCGCTGGCAGGCCTGGGTTTCGGAATCCTCCGCCGTCGCGGACGCTGGCTCGCCTGCTGGCTTCCGGCCGCCCTCTTGCTGGCCGGGACCTCGCGGCCCTGGCTGGTCTGGATGGGGACGACGGCCGGGATCGCCGCCCTGGCCGCGGCCTTCGCCCGCGGAATCCTCCGCCGCGATCCGGGCCGCCGCGTCCTGGAGATCCTTCTCCCCTCCATCCTGCTGGGGGCGGGGCTGGCGCAGGCGTGCCTGGGCTCCGCCCGGCCGGAGCGCAATCTCGCCTCGCTCGCTGGGCTCGCGGAAAACGCCTCCCGCACGGCCGACTTCTTCCTGCCGGTCCTCACCCGCCTCAACGTCCCTTCCAACTACCAGCCCGGAGCGGGGCTTTGGGCCCTCCTCCTGGTGCTCGGCCTAAACTTTTTCCGCGGCCGGGCGCTGGCGCCGAAGCTTTTCTTCGCCGCCGGTCTCCTCCCGGTCTTCGCCCTGGTCCGGGTACCCTGGGTCAGCGATTTTCTCATCGGCTATTTTCCGGGCACGCTCGCGGGCATCGTGAACTTCCCGCTGGTCCTGCGGCTGGTGCCGGTGCTGGCGGCTTTTATCGCCATGGGCGGGGTGGCCTGGCTCGCGGCGGAGCCTCCCGGGGCGTTTGGGCGGGCGGGGCGGATTTTGTTTCTCGCCGTGGCCGCCGGTTGGTCCGTCTCCCAGGCGCAGGTGCTCGTCCGGACGGCCCGCAGCCTGGTGACGACCGCTCAGGCTACGAACGACGCCCTGCGGCCCGAGAATCTCGCCACGCAGCATTTCGACTACGACCTCCTGCCCATCCCGTCTTATTTTGGGGAGGGGGTGGTCGACCCACGGCTGGAATTCCGGCTGCGCGATGCGGCCGGCCGCGTCCTCGGCGGCCCCGACGCCATCGCGCGGCGGATGGAGGCGGCCGGCTCGCGCCGCCTGCGCCTGGTGGCCCACCGCCCGCCGGGGGAGGGTCCGGAATGGCTCGAGCTCGAGCCGGGCCTCACGGTAGGGCCGGGCGAGCACCTGCTGCTGCGGTTCGAATTCGCTCCCGGCCACGACGACACCGGCTGGCTGCTCTTCGAAAGCGAGCATGGATCCCGCGGCTACCACCTGCCCGATGCGGGTCTGGCGCACGGTTTTGGCGTGGCGGCGGAACGCTCGCATGTCATCGCGCTCTGGAATTCGGGGAAGGATCCCGAGCACTATCGGCTGCGGATGAGCCGGGAGGGCCCTAACGACCTGGGTCCGGGGATGGCCTTTGCCGAGGTGGTGGTCTCGACCTATCGCGACGAGCTCAACCCCATCCGCCTCGCTTCGTTCGATCCCCTTCGGCTCCAGGTCGACATGCCCGCGGCTGGATGGCTCGAGACCACCCGGGTTTTCCTGCCCGGCTATGCCGCATGGCTGGACGGCCGAAGGGTGCCGGTGAAGGATTCCCCGGAGAAGCTCGCGATGGTGGCCGTCCCGGCTGGGCGGCATTCCTTAGAGCTGCGCTTCCGCGGGACGCCGCGGCTGTGGCTTGCCGCCGTGGTGAGCCTGGCGACCTGGTTCGGCTGGCTGCGGGGCCTGGCGCGGCGGCGCGCTGCGCCGGACCCGCTTGGGCCGGCCGAGGAGGCGGGCGGCGATCTGCGGTCATCGCCGCCCGAGCCGGGCTGGCGGCTTTGGGCCTACCGCGGTGGCTTGGCGCTGGCCTTCGCGGCGGTGCTGCTGTTCTACGGCTGGACGGTTTCGACCAGCGGGACCGCCTTCGGGTTCTCCAACGAGCCGAACCAGTACTACAACCAGCTGGCGGCGGGGTTCCGCAGCGGGCATCTGTACATGGCGGCGCCGGTCGACCCTGGGCTGCTGGCGCTTCCCGAGAGCCGCCGCCCGGGAAATGCTCCCTACCTCCTGGACGCCAGCCTCTACCGCGGGCACTACTACCTCTACTTTGGCGTCGTCCCGGCAGCGCTGGTCTTCTGGCCCTATGCCGCGCTGACCGGCCACTACCTGTCCGAAGGCGTGGTCGCCTGGCTGTTCACCTCGCTGGGATTTGCCTTCGCCTGCGCCTGGTGGCTGGACTTGCGGCAGCGTCTCTTCCCGGCGCTGGCGGGCCGATGGGCAGTTGCCGGCGTCCTGGCGATCGGCTTCTGCACCGCGGCCGCCTCGGCCCTGCGCCGTCCGATGTTCTATGAAGTGGCGATCGCCTCCGGCTACGCCTTCACCCTGCTGGCTCTCTGGGCCGTGACCCGCGCCTGGTTCTCGCCGCGCCGGTCGCGGCGCTGGCTGGCGCTGGCCGGCGTGGCGGCGGGGCTGGCGGTCGGCTCGCGCGCCAACCTGGCTCCGGCGGAATTGCTCCTGCTGCTGCTGGGCAGCCTGAGCCTGGCGCGCAAGGCCGGGGCCGGCCGGCGCCGGAGGATATTCTTTTCCTCGCTGCTGGTTTCGGCCGCCGGCTGCGGCACGATCGGGGCCGGACTCGCAGCCTACAATCTCGCGCGGTTCGGCTCTCCGTTCGAGTTCGGCCACCGCTACCAGCTGGGGATGAATCCCCGCCAGGTGTTCCACCTCGCCAACTTCTGGCAGAATCTCCGCATCTACTACCTGCTGCCGCCGGCGCTGAACGGATATTTTCCCTTCGTGGGGCCGGCGCGGCCCCCCGCGCCGCCGCCCGACTATATCGGGCACGAGCACGCGCACGGGGAATGGATCTGGCTGCCCCTGGTGGCCCTGGCCCTGCTCTCGCTCGGCGCTTTTCGGCGCCGGCTGCCCGCCGGGTGGGGGTGGATCGCGGCCGGGCCCGCCCTCCTTTTTCTCGTGAATTTTGCCATCGTCGGATCGGTCGGGTTCCGGGCGAACCGCTACATGCTCGATTTCCAGCCCGCCTTGGTGCTGGCGACGCTGGCGGCGCTGGCGCCCGCCCTGGCGGGGGGCGGCGCAGGACGGTCGGCCGCGCGGGCGATCGCGTCGCTCGGGATCGCTGCGGCCGTGGCCTTCAATGTCTTCGCCAGCATGCAGGTCCAGGGCTTTTTCGCGCTGGTGAAGCCGGGCACCTACGCCGCGGTGGCCGGGGCGGCGAACCGGGCGGTCTGGCCCTGGCTGCGGGGCGAGGCCGCCGCCGTAGGCGATCGGGAAATTGGGGTCCACTGGCCTGGGACCGAGGCGGGCCTTGGGTCGGTCTGGCAGCCGCTCCTGGCCACAGGCATGCCTGGCTTCGACGACGTGCTTTGGATCCAGTATGATGGAGGGACCCAGGGGCAGTTTGTCTACCAGCACGGCGAATACGGCGCAGTTTTCGGCGGCTGGTTCCCGCTGCCGGTCGCCGGCCAATCCCGGCTGAGGATCAGCGGAGGATTCCTGCTCCCGGGCCCGGGGCATCCGTGGTATGGGGACCGCCCGACCGACGAGCAGGAGGTGCTCAAGCGCCGGCTCCGGGTGGAGGTCGACGGGCGGCTCCGCTTCGATCGGGATGTGCCTAGCTACGATTCCTCGCCGCGCCTCCAGCACTGGGGCGCCTGGCGGGCGGCCGACACCGCGCTCACCTACCGTTTCACGGGGCGGCTGGGGCCGGCTGAGGTCCTGCCGGCCGACGACCGGGCGGCCCGGGAGGCTCTGCAGGCCCGGGGGGCAGTGCGCATCCGCCTCACTCTGCCACGGGACCGCTATGGCGTGACCGAGCCTCTTCTGCAAAGCGGGCCGTCGGACGCATTCGATACGATCGCGGTGGAATTCGTCGGGCCGAATAAGATTCGACTGATCCACGACAGCCTAGGATCAGGCGCCGACGCCTCGGCGGTGTTCGCGACCGACTACGGCGTGCCGCACTGCGTCGAGATTGAGGCGCCCTTTGCCAATGACGGCCCTGCCTGGCCAGCGGCGGAATTCGAGAGGGGAGCGCCTGCCGAGCGAGTGCGCGTTCGCTGGGACGGACGTGACGTTTTTGTCTCGAAGATTCCGGTCCATTCCGCGGGCCCTGCCAGCCTGGCGGTCGGGGGAAGCATCCGAAGTTCCTCGCAGACGCGGCTGATGTATTCCGGTTTTATTGCTGAGGAGCCTCGGCTTAAGCCGCTGGGCGTGATCGGCTCCGGACGGATGGAGGGCCGGTTGCCCTCGGCAGAGCCGCTGGAATTCGACCGCGGCGTGCTGGTCCGGTTTGAACGGCGCGATGGCGAATCAACCCAGATTTTATGGAGACAAAGTTCCACCGGGCTCAGGTTCGGCTGGCTCGATGAAGGGACGACGGTGTGGTCGGAGCCAGTCCCGTCCGGATCGGATTTCGGCGCCATCCGAATCAGCATATCCCAGCCGGCCGCGGATGTCGCTCTGCCGGCAGAAGTCGAAAAAGATGAGATGATCGAAATCGCGGTCGGCGGCCGTTCGCTGCTTTCCGCCACCACCGATTTCTTTTCGGCCGGCCCCGTGCGAGGCTCAGCTATATTCCCAGGCGTGTGGTCGGGCTCGGCCCTGGGCGCTGCGGGGGGCACCGAGGCCGAACCGCCGCCGCCGCCATCCCTTCCGGGTCGCATCCGGATGGTTTTCCGGCTGCCGCCGACGTTTCTCGGAGGCCAACCGCTCCTCGAGGCCGGAAGGCCCGTCGCGGCCGATTCGATCTACTTGCGCCAATTGGGACCGGACCGGTACCTTATCGGGCTGGACCATTGGCTCGCCGCCACACATGAGACGGTCCCCCTCGAACTTTCGTCGAGGACTTCCCACACCCTCCTGATCGAGATGGGCTCGCTCTTCAGCCAGCCGGTGATCCCTAAGGATCTCGTCCGCCTCACCCTGGATGGAAAGGTTGTGCTTGCGGCCCGAATTCCGCTTTATCCGGTCAAGCCGGGCGAGGTTTTTGTCGGCCGCAACCCCCTGGGGATGTCGACCAGCGACTCGCAGTTCCGGGGCGAAATGATCTCGGTGCGCACCCGCCAGGCGGCGCCGGCGCATTAGGGCTATATCCGGCGGTCCTCCGGAGTGATCCGGCGCAGCGTGTAAAGGTCGCCGGCCGAAATCTCCGCGCCGCGCCCCTCGAATTCCCGCCAGGGGTCCCAGGGCGCGCTGATCAGCCGGCCGCTCAGGCCGTCGCTCGCCGCCGAGAGGAGCCATTCAACTAGGTCCAGGGCCCGCTCCATCGAGCCACCCCCGCCGGCCTTCTGCCTCCGGGCCGCCTCATACTCGGCGGCGCCGGCCACGGCCGGGCCGAGGGCCAGGACCTCGTCGGTCAGGCGGGTGTTGATCGCACCCGGGGCCACGGCGTTGATGTCGATCCGCTCCCCCGCGAGCTCGGCGGCAGCAGTCTCCACCAGCCGCACCACTGCGGTCTTGGCCACGCCGTAGGCGGAGAAATTCACGCGCGGCTTGGTCGCGCCCCCGCCCGAAAAGCACACGACCTTGGCCCGGCGCTCGGCCCGCGCCAGCAGCGGGTGGAAGGCCCGCAGCGCATGGAAGGTCCCGTCCAGGTTGACCCGCACCGTCGCGGCCCAGCGCGCCGGGTCGGCGCGGACCACCGGGCCCACCTCGCCCTGGAGTCCGGCGCAGGCCACGAGGCCGTCGAGGCCGCCCCAGTGCTGGGCGAGTTCCGCGGCGGCGGATTCCACCTGGCTCCAGAGCGCGACATCGCAGCAGCTGGCCCCGAAGTTCTCCGCCGTCGCCCCAACCAGGCCGGAAGTCTCCGAGCGGGCGAGCCCCCAAACCCGGTGGCCGCGCCGCAGCAGCCGCTCGGCGAGGGCGCGGCCGATCCCCGTGCTCGATCCGGTGACGACGATCCGCATTGCCGGCTAATGCATCACCGCCCCGATCAGGTAGATCGGAAGGGGCTGGGGGGCCTTGCCCTCCGCCTCCGGACCGTGGTCCAGGATCAGGTCGGCGTCGAGGCGGGGATACGGGCGCTGGTCCTCGTCGAGGAAGAGCATCTCCAGGGTGATGTGGGTCCCCTCCCGCCCTTGCTCGCGGCGGACCGAGGCGACCTTCACCCGGTCACCCACGTGCGCGATGGCGAGAATCCGCACCCCGGGCAGGTCGGCTCCGACGTATTTCTGGGCGACCTCGGCGGGGAGCGCCGCCTCCCTCTCGTGGTCGGCGACCAGCGGCAGATCGGTGCTGCGCCCCTTCAGCTTGAAGATATAGCAGTCGCGCTCGAAGATGTATTGGCGATCCTGCATCCCCCGGTAGGCCTCGAGGCCGTTCACATAGGAGGTCTTGACCGAGTTCACCTGCCAGACGATGAAGGCCACGAGCACGAGCGCGCCGCCGGCGGTGAGGATCCACTTGAACATGCGGTTCAGTTAGCCGCCGGCCGAAGGAATTGGCGAATGGTTTTTGCAGCCAGGACGGCGGCGCCGGCGGCGGAGACCAGCGAGAGCCAGTAGAGGACCTGGAGCCCGATCGGCGCGTAGTACTTGACCTTGACCTCCGAGCGGCCGGCCGGGACGGGCAGCGCGACCAGGCCCTCCGCCGACTTGCGGACTTCGACGCGCCGGCCGTTCACCCAGCCGGCGTAGCCGTCCTGGTACATGCGCGGCGTCTCCAGCCAGGCCGCCTCCGGCGCGGCGACATGCGCCCGGTACGGCATCCAGGAGAAGACCTGGACCGGCAGCCGCCCGGGATCGTAGCGGCGCAGCGTCACCCGCGCGAACGGAGCCAGCTCGGAGGCCCGGCCGCGGAGGTCCTCGGGCGGCAGCCATTCGAGGGTCACGTCCTCGCCCTCCGGCCGGGAGGTGCGGAGCGGAACCAATGGGGAATGCCGCCCGCCCGCCCCGAAGGCGGCCGCCTCGCCGGATTCCGGCAGGCTGTACTCCCGGTGGAGCGAGCGCCCGCGGATCAGGAGGTCGCCGCGGGCCCGCGTCGGCTCCGGGAACCCGAAATCGAGCAGATAGCTCTGCCCCGCCTCGAGGTGGAAGGGAGCGGGGAGCCGGAGGGCGGCGTCCCCCGGGGCAGGGGCGAAGGAGGCGGAGGCGACGGGCACCGACGCCGCCAGGGCTGCCTGGAAGTCGCCGTCGACCACCGGGCCGTCGGGCCCGCGGCGCAGCCGGTTTTCGAGGGCCGGATCGGTCACCCCATGCGTGAAATACGCCGGCTCATGGGGGAACACCATGTAGGAGAAGCGGATGATGGCCACGTTCTCCGGGCGGAAGTCGTCGACCGCGCTGGCAGCGGCGCGGGCCGCCGCGACCGGGCTGCGGGCAAAGCGCGCCGCCTCGCCCAGGCTCCACAGGCAGCCCGCCGCGACCAGCGCCGCCAGGGCGCGCTTCCGGCCGGGGGAATCGAAGGCGCCTCGGCCCGCCGCGGCGGCGGCGGCATACGCCGCGAGGCCGCCGAGCACCAGATAGAGGCGATTCATGGCCCAATTGCCGGTGGGATCGCGGACCCAGCGGGGCACCGCCTGCCAGAGGGCGAGGTCGAGGCCCGGGACCGGCGTGAGCAGGATGAGGAGGAGAACCGCGGCTCCGAGCAGCGTCCGGGCCTCCGGCGCGCGGACGCGGCGAAGGGACCAGGCGGTGAAGAGAAGGAGGGCCCAAAGCCCGTATCCCAGTTGCAGGTCGCCGAGATTCCGGGCGAAGTAACTCAGCGGCAGGAGGTCGGCGGGAAAGGCGTTCCGGATGAAATAGACGATGTTGCCGGCCGTGGCCGCCTGGAAGTCGTAGGCCTTGACGGAATGTTCGGGCGGAAAAAGGAGGACGGAACCGACGGGATAGGCGGCCACCGCCAGGAAGGCGAAGGCGCCGGCGCCGAGCGCGCGCAGGCCGCTGCGAGGGCCGGAGGCGAGCCGGACCAGCTGGGCGGCGCTGGCGATCAAGGTGGTCCAGATCGCGATCGGCGAGTGCCCCCACCAGCAGAGGCCCAGGGCGCCGCCGAGCAGCATGAGCGTGGCGGGCGGCCCTCCGTCACGGAAGGAACGAATGGTGGCGAACCAGACGATCGGCACGAAGGGCACGGTCGTCCACGACATGAAGAGGTCGGAGATATAGGGCAGGCCGACCACGCCGGGACAGGCGAGGAACAAGACCGCCAACCCGGCCGCGAGCCAGCGCCGGCCGGGAAGCAAGGCGGCCAGGGTGAAGTAGGCCGCATAGGCGGCCGCCAGGCCGACGGCGGTCAGGACCAGATTCTGCAGGGCATAGACCCCCAGGGTTCGGCCGGTCAGAAGGTCGGCCAGGGCTCCCAGATGGTGGAAGGCCGGGGCGACCCGCAGGGGATAGATCGCGCCGTTGAACTGGTAGATGCTCTGGCCTGCCCAGACCGGGAAGATGCCGGCGCGGGTCTGGGCCACCATGTCGGCCAGCATGGTCCCGTACCAGCCGGCATCCCCGCCGCCGACCAGCGTCGAATGGAGGAAGCCGCGGAGCAGGAAAAGGGCGGCCGCTCCCACCGCCAGCCGCCGGATGTTCTCCTGGGCGGTGCCGGGCCGGAGTGCCCAGGTAGTCATCACCCCGCCGTACCTCGCCCAGCCGACGCGATAGGCGGCCTCGAGGGCCAGCCAAATGGGGACGAAGGCCAGGGCGTAGGCCGGCAGGCCCAGCGCCAGGACGAACAGGGCCCACGCGGCGCCGCCCACGACCGCGACCACCGGCAGACGGGCGGCGAACCGCTGCCAGGAGCCCGCAGCGGCTGGGGGGCGCCAGCCCGCGGTTTGGGCCCCCAGGGCGACCAGGGCCAGTTCGGCCCAGGGCGGAACGTAACAGGGCAGGAGGACGCGGTCGGCGATCAATAGGGCGCCGACCAGCGGAACGAGATCCGCGGCTTCGGCGCCCAGCCTGTCCCGCCAGCGCCCCTCTACCATCCGGTGAAGGAACGAATGACCTCGGCCACCCGGTCCACCTGGGTGTCGGTCAGGTCGGGGTAGACCGGCAGGCTGAGGCACTCGCGGGCGGCGCGCTCCGCCACCGGGAAGTCGCCCGCGCGGTGGCCGAGGCGGGCGAAGCATTTCTGCAGGTGCAGCGGAAGGGGATAATGCAGCGCGCTGCCCACGCCATGGGCTTCCAGGTGGGCCTTGAGCCGGTCGCGGGCGGGATGGCGCACCACGTAGCAATGATAGACGCTCTCCGCCCACGGCGCCTCGCGCGGGAGCCGGAGCGGGGTGCCCTGGAGGAGTTCATGGTAGCGGCGGGCGATTTGGCGGCGGCGCTCCGTCCACGCCCGCAGGTGGGGCAGCTTCACGTTGAGGACGGCTCCTTGGATGCCCTCCATCCGGTAATTATAGCCCACCTCGTCATGGTAGTAGCGCTCGGTCGAGCCGTGCTCGCGCAGGGCCCGGGCCCGGGCCGCCAGCTCGGGCCCGGCAAGCGTTAGGGCCCCGCCCTCGCCGCAGGCGCCGAGATTCTTGCCGGGATAGAAGCTGTAGGCGGCCATGGCGCCGAAGCTGCCGACCGGGCGCCCGCGATACTTCGCGCCATGGGCCTGGGCAGCGTCCTCGACCAGGGCCAGCCTGCGGCGGCGGCAGAGCTCCACGATCGGATCTGCGTCGAAGGGCTGCCCGTAAAGATGCACCGGCAGGACGGCTTTGGTCCGCGGGGTGATCGCGCCCTCGATCAGCCGGGGATCGAGGTTGAAGGTGGCATCGTCGATGTCCACGTACACCGGCTTGGCGCCCGTGTAGACGATGGCCCAGCTGGTGGCGATGAAGGTAAAAGGAGTGGTGATCACCTCGTCCCCCTCCTTGAGGTCGAGCAGGCGCATCGCCACATGGAGGGCCGAGGTGCCGTTGTTAAAGCCGACGCACTCCGGCGCCCCGGCAAAGGCCGCGAAATCGCGCTCAAATTTTGTCACCTCCGGACCGAGGCAAAAGGCGCAGGAGTCCAGGGACCGCGCCAGGGCGGCGTCCAATTCGGGACGCAGCCCCCGGATTTGAGCCGGCAGATCGAAATAGGGTACGTTCATGGCCAAGATCGATCAGACCGCCCCCATCCGGCCCCGTCAATCATCGCCGGGCCAGCCGCCGCACCCCGGCGGCCGCCGCCATGCACCATCCGGCCACCGAGAACCAAAAGGCGGCCACGAAGAGCGCGCTGGGGCGATAGCGGAGCTCGACCTTCGAGTCCCCGGCCGGAATTGCCACCATCGCCAGGGACTGGGGCGAACGGCGGATTTCCGCCGGCGCGCCGTTGACCCGGGCCTCATAGCCCTGCTGGAACATCCGCGGGGTCTCGACCCAGGCCGCATGCTCGGACCGGACCTCGGCGCGGTACGGAATCCAGGAGCTCACGCGAACGGGAAGGACCGCTGGATCGTAGTCCAGGAGTCGAACCGTCGCCCAAGCGGGCAGGCCGAGGCCCGGCAGCCGGCCCGCATCGTTGGGAATGAATCGCGCGCGGATGGATTCGGAGGCGGAGCCCGAGACCGAAAGCGGCAGGAGGTGGGAATGCTGCCCGCCGATTCCGAAGGATTCGGCCTCGCCATACTCGGGGAGCCCATATTGCCGGAAGAGTGTCGGCCCGGAGAACAGGAGGACGCCGGGCCAATCCGGGTTGACGTAGTCGAATTCGAGGAGGTAGCGGCGCCCGGGTTTGAGTTCGAGGGGGGCCTCGAGCTCGAGGAAGCGGCTTCCCTGGTCGTCGACCACCCGAAACTGCCCGGTCTGGACCACCTGGGCCGCCGCTGCCGCGGCCGAGACATTGGTTAGAAACGGACGCCCGTCGTTCCCGGCCAGTCGGTTCTCCAGCGCCGGATCGACCACGCCCTCGGAATAATAGGCGGGAAAGCGGGGAAAGACCACGTAGGCGTTGCGCGTGACCGCGATGTTCTCGGGCAGCATCTGGGCCGCGTCGCTGCCGGCATGCAGCGGGGCCAGGGTGGAGAAGCGGCCCGCCTCCCAGGTGCTCCAAAGCAGCAGGCAGACGCCGGCGCCCATGCCCCAGCGCGGGAGCGGGGTGGAGCGGCCCGCGAGCGCGCCGGCCGCGCCGGCCGCGGCCACCATGGCGAGTATGAGATAAAGGCGGTTCATCGCCCAGTTGGTGGTGGCGTTGCGGACGGCCGCCGGCACCGCGGTCCACAGGGCATGGTTGAGCCAGGGAACCGGGGTGAGCAGCAGCACCAGGACGATTCCCACGGCGGCGAGGACAGTCCGTTCGGCGCGGGGAGCGCGCCAAGCTTGGGCCAGCGCGAGGGCCAGTGCGGCCCACAGCGCCCAGCCGAGCTGGAAATCAGCCAGCTGCCGGCCATGGATAGAAATTGGCAGCAGGACCCCGGGAAAGGCGCGCCGGACGAAGAGGGAGATGGTCCCCGCATCCGTGCTGGAGAATCCCTGGGGGCCGAGGCCGATCCGGCGGATGGCCTCCAGATAGGAGAGGAGCGGGAACGCCGCCAGGCCGAGGCAAATCGCCGCGCCCAGGGCGGCCGCGGCCAGCCGCCCGAGTCCCGGGCGGCGCGCGATGACCCAGGCGACGCCGACGCCCGCGGTGACGAAGCTCATCCACACCGCCATCGGAGTGTGCCCCCACCAGGTCCAGCCCAGCGCGATTCCGAGACTGAGCCAGGCGGGCCGTTCCGCCGCCGGATCCCAGACGCGCCGCCAGCCCAGCACGATCCAGGGAATGGCCGGAAGGGTCGTCCAGGTCATGTACAGGTCCGTGTTGAAGGCAAGGCCGGCCACTCCGGGGCAGGCCAGCCACAGCCAGGCGAGCGCCGCGGCCGTCCAGCGTCGCCGGGGAAGAATCGAGGCCAAGGCGGCATAGGCGCTGAAGGCCGCGCCGAGGCCGAGGCCGAGGAGCAGCAGATGCTGCAGCGCGTAGACCTCGAGCGAGCGCCACGTGAGCTGGTCGAGCAGCGCGCCCAGATAATGGTAGGCGGGAGCCAGGCGGAATGAGAACACCGCGCCGTTGAACTGCCAGGGAGTCTGTCCGACCGAGACCGGCAGGATTCCCGCCCGCACCTGGGCCCGGAAATCCGCCAGCATCGTGGCATACCAGCGCGCATCGTCGGTCCCGTACTGGGCGCGGGTGACGAACCGGTGCAGGAGCCAGGCCGCACCCGCGGCCAGGGCGATCCAGCGCAGGTTTTCCTGCGGGACGTCCAGGCCCCGCCGGGCGGCGCGCCGGAGCGCGAAGGCGTAGAGCGCAAGCAGGACGGCCAGGCCGGCGCCGGCGCTGATAGCCCAAGCGGTCGCCCCGGGGGTCGCCAGCCGGCAGGCGATCCAGCCGCCTCCGCCCAGGATCAGGGCGATCCCGGCGGCGAGATCCACGCGATAGCCGCGGCGCACCGCCGCTTCGAGCGGCGGCCGCGCCAGCACCAGGCCCAGCCAGATGGGGCCGAAGGCGAGAGACCGGGCGGGGAGATTCGACCAGAAAAGGAAGATCGCGGCCGCGGCCGCGATCGCCACGAGCTTGCCGGGGAGGCGGCCCAGCGCCTGGCGCCATGCCGGGCCTTCTCGCGCGGGCTTGCGGGGCAGGCAGAAACCCGCGGCAAGCAGCACGATGAGCTGCGAAAGCATCGGCAGCTCCGGGCCGGCGCCGGTCCCGGCGGCAAGCTGGAGGGCGAGCCAGAGGAGGGCCAGATCGATGCAGTCCTCGCGATGGCGCTGCAGAAACGGAATGAATTCGCGGGGGGACATCCGCCGCGATTCAAGGGAAGAAAGCCCCTGCCGCAACTTAAACGCTTCCGGCCGGAGGGGGACGGCGCGATGACAACGCGCGCCAGGCGCCCCATCCGGCGACGGCGATCCATCCGGTGAGCGAAAACCAGAAGGCGGCGACATAGAGGGCGCCCGGATCGTAACGGAGCTCGACGGTGGATTCTCCGCGCGGGACAGGCAGCATCGCTAGCCCCTGGGGCGAGCCGCGGACCGGAGAGGGGGCTCCGTTTACCTTCGCGCGGTAGCCTTGCTGGAAGACCCGCGGCGTCTCAAGCCAGCTGGCGCGCGGCGAACTCACCCACGCGCGATACGGGACCCAGGAAGCGACGCGAATCGGAAGATGCGAGGGATCATAGGCCAGCAGCCGGACGGTGGCCCATGCCGGCAAGCCCGGACCGGGCAGCGCCTCCGGATTCTTGGGGAGAAAACGGACACGGATGTTTTCGGGCTGGGCGCCGGAAGTCGAAAGAGGAAGCAAGCGAGAATGTTCGCCCCCGGCTCCGAACGATGCAGGGCCGCCGTAGTCCGGCATTGCGTACTGGCGAAAAAGGGATGGGCCAGACAGCTGAAGAACGCCGGCCCACTTCGGGCTTTGGTAGTCAAATTCAACGAGGTAGCTCCAGCCGGGCTCGAGGCGGAGAGGTTTGCCCAATTCCAAAAATCGGTCGCCCGAATCGCCGACGACGCGGAAGCCCCCGATCCAGACCGTCCGGGCGGCCACAGCGGCCGCATCCGCATTCGTAAGGAATGGCCGGCCATCGGCATCGGTCAGTCGGTTCTCAAGGGCGGGGTTCACGACACCTTCCGAAAAATAGGCGGGAATTTTCGGGAAGACCACGTAGGCGTTGCGGGTGATCGCGGTGTTTTCCGGGAGCATCTGCGCGGCATCGCTGCCATCGTCAATCGGGGCGAGCCGGGAGAATTTGCCGGCCTCCCGCGTACTCCACAACAGCAGGGCTGTCGCCACCAGTGCCCAACGCGGCGCGGGCCGGCCGGCGCCGCCCAGTGCCGCTGCCGCGCCCACGGCGGCCACCGAGGCAAGGATCAGATACAGCCGGTTCATCGCCCAGTTGGTGGTGGCATCGCGGATGAACGCCGGAAGCATCCGCCAAATCGGATAGGTCAAGTGCGGGACCGGGGTGAGCAGGAGCACCACTAATCCGCCGATGGTGGCGAGGGCGACCAGCCCGGCTCGCCGGCTCCGCACAGCCTGGGCTGCCGTAAGAGCGAGCCCCGCCCAAAGGGCCCAGCCCAACTGAAAGTCGCCCAATTGGCGGCCGCGCGCCGAAACCGGCAGCAGGACGGATGGGAAGGCCTGCTGCACAAAATAGTAGATCGTTCCGGGACTGGTGGCGGAAAATCCCTGGGGGCCAAGGCCGATCCGCCGGATCGCCGTCAGATATGAGGCGGCAGGAAAGGCCGCCAGCCCCAGGCAGAGCGCCGCGCCGCCGGCCGCGCGCGCGAGCCGGACCGGCCCTGGCCGCCGCGCCGCGAGCCAGGCTGCGCCGAGCGTCCCGGTAAAGAAGCTCAACCAGACGGCCATCGGGGTATGTCCCCACCAAGCCCAGCCCAGACCCAGACCGAGATTGAGCCAGCCCGCCGGCTCTTCCGATTCACTCCAGATTCGGACCCAGCCCAACACGATCCAGGGAACCGCCGGCAAGGTCGTCCAGGTCATGTAGAGATCGGTGTTGAACACGATTCCGGCTACCCCGGGACAGACTAGCCACAGCCAGGCTAGAGCGGCCGCAGTCCAGCGGCGCTCCGGCAAAAGGGAGGCGAGGCAGGCGTAGGCGCTGAAAAGGGCGACGGCGCCGATGCCGAGCAGCAGCAGGTGCTGGAGGGCGTAGGGCTCGAGCGTGCGGAGGGTGAGCTGATCCAGGAGCGCCCCGAGATAGTGGTAGGCGGGTGCGATGCGGAAGGAAAAGACCGCGCCGTTGAACTGCCACGGGCTCTGGCCGATCGAGACCGGCAGGACGCCGGCCCGAATCTGAGCGCGGAAGTCCGCCAGCATGGTCGCATACCACCGGGCGTCGTCGGTGCCATATTGGGCCCTGGTGGCGTAGCGGTGCAGAAGCCAGCCCGCTCCCGCCGCCAGGGCGATCCAGCGGAGGTTCTCCGCATAGGAGTCGCCCTGGCGCCGCGCCGCCCGGCGCAGGGCCAGGGCATACACAATGAGGAGGCCCGCAAGTCCGAGCCCGGCGGCGGTCCAGCCGCCGGGCATACCCGGGGTGACCAGCTTCGAGGCGATCCAGCCCCCGCCTCCCACAATCAACGCCGCACCCGCGAAAAGATCGAGGCGGCAGCCGCGGGAAAGCCGCTGCGCCGCCGCTCCAGCCGCCCGAAGCCGGGCACCCCAGGGCCAGCGCGCCGCCCGGCGGACCGCGGCCTCAGCCGGCGGTCGGCCCAGCAGCAATCCGATCCAGACGGGGGCGAAGGCCAGGGATCGCGCCGGAAAACCGAACCAAAGCAGGAAGACCGCGGCGGAGCCGGCCAGGGCCAACAGCTTGCCCGGCAGCCGCGCCAGTGCCCGCCGCCCGGGAGCCAGCGGCGGAGCGGGCTTGCGTGGCAGGCAAAATGCGGCGGCGAGCATTGCCACCACCTGGGCGACAGCGGGCACCCCCATGCGGTCGTCGATCCAGCCGGGCGCCTGCAGGGAGAGCCAAAGCAGGGCCAGGTCGATGAGGTCGTCGCGGTGCCGCCGCAACGCCTCGGCAACTCCGTGATGGGGCATTCGGGGCAGTCTGATCTCCGCGGCGGCTTTGCGGCAACAAAACTCCCGCTAGGGCCGGCCTGCCGGCAACTCCAGCCGCCGGGCGGAGTAGAGGACCCCAAGGAATTGGGGATCGCAGCTCGACCCACCGATCGGATTGAGGCCGGCCACCACCTGGGCTGGAGTGGAAGGGTGGGCCATGAAATGGGCGGAATAGACTTCCCGGCCGTCGAGGGTGATTCTCATCTCGGATCTGAGTCGCCGCTGCTCATCGGCCGGAATTCGCCCCCAGGCTGGGTCACCCTCTGGCGGATAAAGCGAGCCGAGACTGATCCCGAACGCATGCGGCGCGGAATAGTCGACCGGGATCGGATCGCTCAGGCCGCCGCTCACGCCCCAATGGTCGTACCCGAGCTTGATATGGCGCGCATCGAGATAGACGACGTAGACAAAATCGCCTTTCCCGGTCCGGCCAGTGGTCAGGAGGGGCTCCTGGCGCGCGGTCCGTCCCTGAGGGAGAAACACGATCAGCCGTACCGCTCCATAGCCCTGCGCGGGCAGGGCCGGGACCGGGGCGGGATTTTCGATTTGGAGGAGGGGCCCGGTAAATCGCGCGCTGACGCCTTCGATGGGGGAGGGCGAGGCGCCGACCGCCAGCTCCTCCGGCGCCTCGAGGGGCCGCGGCGCGGCCTCTCCAAACCGCCGGACGCCGTCGATGCGGAGATTCATGGACGGCTTGGCGCCGATCCCGCCCGTCCGCGCCACGCGGAATTCGAGGACATGCTCCGAGCCGGGCGCGAGGGGGCGGCTGGTCCGCGCCGCCACGGTCCCGTCGGGCCGGAGTGCCTCCAGCAGGGCCGTTCCCTGCGGAGAATAGACCACTCCCAGGCAACCATCCCGGCCGCCAGGCCCCAGGGCGAACAAGGGCTCGGCGCCCCCAGTCCTTCCCGCGGGCAGGCGCAGCCGCAGCTGCAGAGAATCGCTGCCGGCAAGGATCCAGCGGCGCGCGATCGGCAGCCTGCTGACATGCAGGATTTCGCCCTCAAAAGTCGATTCGATGTTCGAGCTTCCGATCGCATTCTTGCCGACCGCAATCTCCCCCAGCGTCGAATCGAATGCCGGCCGCGGCACCGTCAGGGCCGTCCGGCCATTGAGTTCCACCCGCAGCCGGCCATGCAGCCGCTCCCGCTCGGCCGCGGGCAGGGCCTGAACGCGGGGATTGTCCGCGGGGTAGAGGGCGCTGGAGTCGACCACCAGGCTTTGCGGCCGGAAAAGATCGACCGGCAGCGGATCGCTTTCGTAGGCGGTGCCCCAGATATCGGCGCCCACCTTCACCTTATCCTCGCTCAGATAGCTGAGGAAGACGGTGGTGCCGGCTCCGGCGTGTCCGGTGGAGAGCAGGGGCTGGATGCGCCCGGTCTCGTGGAAGGGAATATAGAATTCGATCCGAATCGGTCCGACCGCGGCGAGGGCCGCCGCTTGCTTCGCTTGGTGCATTTCCCGGAGCCGGATTCCGGCGGAAAGGGCAGCCGCGCCGACCGCCACCGGCCAGAAACGGACCGCCCATCTCATGGCCCGGGACAGGCGGGTCCGCCAGCGCCGCCGCCGGTCGAAATGGACAGCCCGCCCGGCGGCCCATGCGAGAAATCCCAGCCAGGAGACCGCGCTCAGCCAGAAGGCGCGGCGCACGGCCGGCGCCCCCTCGTATTTGAGCTCGACGACGCTTCGCCCGATCGGAACCGGGACCATCACGTCCCAAGTCGGCGATCTCAGCGGCTCGAGCCGGCGGCCGTTGACGTAGGCGGCATAGCCCGGAAGCCAGCGGCGGGGCGTGTCGACGTACTCATTCGGGGCCGAGGCGTCGACCGTCACCCGAAAGGGAAAGAGGGAATCGAGGCGGACCGGCAGCCGGCCAAGGGGCACCTCGGCGAGGGTGAAATCCGCGAGAACGCCGCCGGGCGCGGGCGCCGCCGCGCCCGGCTTCGGCTCGAAACGAATCTCGGCCTCCTCCGGACGGTCCTGCGCCGTCCAGATCGAAAGTGCCCGGCGGTTCCCGGGCTCCATCCCGAAGCCGGCGGCGCTTCCGGCCTCCGGCAGATAGTACCGGCGCTGAAGGGAGGGGCCGGTGAGGAGCAGGGTGCCTTCGCGGGGCGGCGCGCGAAAATCGAATTCCAGCAGGTAACGCCGGCCGGGCTGAAGCGCGATCCGAGCCGGGGGCGCCCCCGGCGTCAGTCCGACGGAGCCGCGGGCCACCACCGGCGAGATTCTGAAGGCGGTGTCGTAGTTGCTCTGCGCCGGGGCGCCGCTTTCCTTCAGCAACGAGAGCTCCATCCAGGGATCCATCACGCCGTTCACGAAGGTGGGTGGCGTTCCGAGGAAGGAATAGGCCGTCACTGTGAGATCGATGTTCGAGGAGAGGTGGTCGGTCGCCGTATCCCGGCGCGAGCGGTGCATCGCCTCACCGCGGGCGAGGAACGCCCCGGCTTCCCAGAGGGTCCAGGCCGCCGCCAGCGCCGCGGCCGCCGCCAGCAGCCGGCGCATTCTTCGCCGCGGCCGCGAGCGAGGCCATGCCAGCGCCGTGGAGAAGAGGACCAGGCCGAGGGCGACCAGGTAGAGACGCTGCATCGGCCAGATATTGGTCAGGGACTGGGCCGGCTTCGGGCTGTGGTTCCAGAGCCAGTCGGTGAGGCCCGGGACTGGAATTGCCAATGCCAACAGCATCGCCACCAGGGCCAACCCGCCCCCAGCGGCCCAGAAGATACGCGGCCGCCGCTGCGTCCTTAGCCACAGCGGCGCGAGGACGGCCGCCAGGGCCCAGCCGACGTAGCCCAGCTGAAAATCCGCGACCGAGGCGCCCAGCGGCAGCCGGGATACCGGGAGCAGGCAGGACGGAAACGCGCTCCGCAGGACCGGCATCACCGCCGGGCCGAATTTCGCGTCGGCGTTGAAGAAGCCGACACTGGTGCTGATGGTCTCGACGGAAACCAAG
Source organism: Opitutaceae bacterium (assembly GCA_035546595.1). Lineage (GTDB taxonomy): Bacteria > Verrucomicrobiota > Verrucomicrobiia > Opitutales > Opitutaceae > Palsa-1447. The sequence goes on along the minus strand of DASZWO010000030.1, from coordinate 143,806 downwards.
ACATAGGCGGCGAGCGCCGCAAAGAGCACCACGCCCCCGGCCAGCGCCGCGAACGCCCGCCAGGTGGGGTAGCGGAGGAAGACCAGACCGCGGATGACGACCACGGCCTGGGTCAGCCAAAAGGCGACCGGCGGATGGGCCAGCCAGACCGCGGCCAGGGCGGCCCCCAGCAGCAGGTCGGCGCGCGGGGACGGATACCGGCACTGGCGGAAGCAGGCGGCCAAGGCCAGCGGCACGAAGGCGGCCGCATGCACCGTCATGAAGAGGTTCGCGGAATAAGCCGAAGCCAGAACCGCCGGAGAGAGGACATAGGCTCCGGCAAAGAGAAAGGCCAGGGTGCGGCCGCAGCCGGTGCCCCAGCGCAGACCTCCGTAGCAGGCGAAGGCGGCCGCCACCAGGCTGAAGGCCAGGGAAAGGTTCTGCAGCTCCCAGGCGTTCAGGCGGTGGAACGTCGCCGCGTCCAACCCCGCCGCCAGATAGAACAGGTAGGGGGCGTTGCGCAGCGGATGAATCCGGCCGTTGAAGGCATATTCCGTCTGCCCGGCGAGCGGGGGGATTTCGCCGGCGCGGAGCTGGATCAGTCCGTCCTCCAGCGCCAGGCTGTAGTTATAGGCCTCCCCGGTCCCGACGGCGCGATGGGTGAGGAAGGGCTCCGCGGCGACGAGGCCCACGATGAACAGCGCCGCGCAGCGCGCGGCGGTGCCCCAGGGCGGGCCGGGCGACTCGGAAAAGCGCCGGCTCAGGCCGTAGGCGGCGGCCGGAAAAACCAGCAACAGCCAGGTGAACAGGGGCGGCATGGCCCGGAGCGGCGGTTCCCGCTAGCCGCGAGAGTCGTAGACCCAGCGATTGGCCTCCAGCCACCGCAATGTCTTCACAATGCCCTGCTCGATGGACAGCTTCGGCTTCCATCCCGTCGCCTGGATTTTCTTGGTGTCGAGGAAGATGAAGGGATTGTCGCCGATCCAGCCGCGGGTCCCGCCGGCGTACTTGATCGCCGGCTTCAGGCCGAGGGCCCCGCAGATGAACCCGATGCTGTCCTTGACTTGGACATACTCCGGGGTCCCGAGGTTGTACACCTGGGTGCGGTGCGGCGCCGAAGCGGCGGTGCCGAGCCGGATGACGTGCAGGATGGCGTCGACACAGTCCTGAACATAGAGATAACTCTTGCGCTGGCTGCCGTCCCCCAGCACGTCGAGGCGGTCGGGATGCTCGGTCAGCTGCCGGTAGAAATCGAAGACGTGGCCGTGGGTGTAGCGCTCGCCCAGGATGGAGACGAAGCGGAAGAGGTAGCCCTCGAAGCCGAAGCCTTCGGCATAGGCGGAGATCAGGCCCTCGCCGGCGATCTTCGAGGCGCCGTAGAGGGAGGTCTGCACCGGAAAGGGCGCGTCCTCGGGGGTAGGGATGACGGCGGCCTCGCCGTAGGTTGAGCCCGTCGAGGAGAACGCCACACGCCGGACTCCGTTGGCGCGCATCGCCTCGAGCACGTTGAAAGTCGCAATCGTGTTCTGCTCCAGGTCCTTGCGGGGGTGGTTGGTGCCGAAGCGCACGTCTGCGTTGGCCGCCAGATGGAAGACGAAATCGCACCCCTTCATCGCCGCGGTGAGGGCGGCGGCGTCCAGGTTGTCACCCCGCACCAGGCGGAACTTGGGGTGGCGCTGGGCCCCTTCCAGAAACCGCTCCTGGCCGGTGGAGAAATTATCCCAGCCCACCACCTCGACCCCGTCGGCGAGCAGCCGGTCGGCCAGGGTGGATCCGATGAACCCGGCGACGCCGGTGATGAATGCTCGCTGCAATGTCATGCGGGAAAACGCCCAATCAGGCGAAAAACCCCCCGCGGGGCAAGCGCTCAGGCGACACGCGCCTTGGGGCGGAGGGCCAGGCCGATGCAGAGGTTGCAGAAGACCATGGGCAGGAAGGGAAGTGGAAAATAGCAGCTGGCCTCGATCTCGAAGCACGCGCCGATCTCCTCGAAGAGCTCGGGGGGAAGGTTGATGTGCTCGCGGCGGTAGAGCCAGGAATAGTCGCCCCCGAAATGCTTCTTGTAGGTGCGCTCGGCCGAGAGCTTCCGGGCCAGGCCATAGGCCGGGCTGCCCTCGGTCGGGATCACCACCAGGAACTGCCCCCGTTCCTTGTTCAGCAGCCGCCAGGTCTCGCGGATCGTGGCGGGCAGGTTGGGCAGGTGCTCGAGGACGTGGACCGCGATCACCCGGTCGAAGAAGCCGTCGGGGAAGTCAAGGCGGGCCTGACAGTCGCCCACGATCGCGTTGACGCGCGGGAAGTGCTGGCGAATGGCCGACGCCATGTTCTCGCGAAGCTCCAGGGCGTAGTAGTTCTTCTCCTGCTCGGGCGTCAGCTGCTCGTAGTTGAGGTGCTCGCCGAGGCCGGCGCCGATCTCGAGGGTGGTGCGGAAGCCCGGCCGGGATTGCCGGACCGGGAAGCTGTGGTTGAAGCGCTCCACCACGCCAAAGCGGCGCGGCAGCACCTCATGCCAGACGCGCATGAATTCATTGCTAATGCGCTGCTGCTCGGGCGTCATCGGCGGGAGGACCTTGGGCCACTTGCTGGCTTTGGATTCGGGCATGGCGGTCAGAGTCGGATTCAACGGGAAAAGCCCTCGGCCCGCTCGACGATGAACTTGGGGCGGGCCCGGACCTCCTCATAGATCCGGCCGATGTATTCGCCGAGGATACCGACGCTGATCAGCTGGATCCCCCCCATGAAGAGGATGAGGATCACCATCGTCGGGTTCCCCAGGGGGAAGGGGAAGCCGGCCAGCTTCATCGCCAGGTAGGCCAGGGCGATGAGGAAGGACAGCCCGGCGATGACGAACCCGAACTGGGTGCTGAGGGTCAGGGTGTAGGTCGAGAAGCAGAACACCCCGTTGAAGCCGATCCGGAGGGAGCCGAGGAAGCGGTTGTAGTTGGTCTCGCCGGCGAACCGCGGTGGGCGGTCGAAGGGCAGCAGGTGTTGCCGGAAGCCGACCACCGCCACCATCCCGCGGAGGAAGCCGTGGCTTTCCTTCAGCTTGACCACCTCGGCCACGACCCGCCGGGACATCAGCCGGAAATCGCCCGTATTGGGCGGGATCTTCACGTCGGCGATCTTGTTGATCACCTTGTAACCGGTGTTCGCGATCGTGGTTTTGATCCAGGGCTCGCCGGTCCGCTGGCGCCGCTGGGGCAGCACGACATCGTAGCCCTCGCGCCATTTTCCCACCATCTCCACCACGAGCTCGGGCGGATCCTGCAGGTCCACGTCCATCACGACCACCGCCTCGCCCCGGGAATACTCCATCCCCGCCAGCGTGGCCATGGGCTGGCCGAAGCGGCGCGAGAACTTGAGCAGCTTGATGCGCGGATCGCGCGCCCGCTCGTCCAGGATCACCTCCTCGGTCCGGTCGGGGGAGGGGTCGAGGGAAAAGATGATCTCATAATCGCCCGTGATCCTCTCCAGGATCGGCTTCAGGCGGCGCAGGAACTCGGGGACGTTCTTCTCCTCCCGGTAGACCGGGACGATGACGCTCAACTGCATGGGGCGGATCTGAACCGAAAGGTCACTTGAAGTCGATATTGACGATGCGGAAGGAGCGCGAGCGCGTGTCCGGGGCCGCCAGCGGGTAGTCGCGGGGCGCCGCCAGCTCGGCGGTCGTCTCGCCTCCCGCGGCGAGGGGGATTTCGATTTTTTCGGTGGTCTCCAGGCCGAGGGTCCGCGCCGGCTGCGGCCGCCCGTCGACGGTCACCGCCAGCGGCAGGTCGGCCGGCGAGGGGAAACGGACGATTTCGACCACCGCGGTCTTGAACTTGGCGGTGGCGGGAAAGCGGAGGGCCAGGCGCCGGTCGACCCAGCCGTCGGCATCCGCCTTGTCGATCCCGAAGACGTAGCCCGACTTGTCCCAGCCGCGGACGAAGAGGTCGGTGGGCCCAACGTTCTCGAGGGAGATGTTCTTGATCGCCAGCGAGCGGCGGCGGTCCTGGTTGGGCAGGGGGAAGGCGGCGGACGACTGGAGGCGGACGACATGGCGGCTCCCGGCCTGGAGCGGCAGGAGGATGCTCTGGTAGGTGGCGCGTGGCACCGTGTCGGTCTCGACCGGCTTCCCGTCCAGGGAGACCCGGAGGGTGTCGGCGGCCGCCGGCGCCCAGCCGGGCATCTCCAGGTCCAGTTTCAGCACCTGGAAGGAATCGAGGGTGGGCGAGGTGAACTCTGCGTCCTGCTCCATCCAGCCGTCATTGTCCACGCCCTTGAGCTGGAAGCGGCTGCCGGCCCCATTGGACAGCCGCCGGAAGGCGGCCAGGTCGGGCGCATCGACGATCGCGATTTCCCGGACGAAGGCGGAGACAGCCCTCCCGTCGTCGCCGTGGACGTAGACCTGGGCGTCCGAGAAGTGCAGCGAGATCGAGGTGATCGGCACGGCCTCGCGGATGAGCCGGGTCAGGTCGAAGTCTCCGGCCTTCAAATTGACGATCTCCGTTGGCTTGTTGTTGATCGAGATGGTGACGTCGACGCCGCGGGTGTGATAAATCGGCACGTCGGGCACGTAGCCCCGGAAGCGGAGCACCTGGCCCGGGTGGGAAGCTCCCAGCTTGAAGTATGCGTCCCGGGAAACCCAGCCGTCCTCATAGAGGCCGGAATATTCCAGGCCGGGGTATTTGGAAAGGTCGTCGGGAAAATTGCCGATCCGGGTCGGGCGGGGCAGGGCCAGGTACTCCTCGTCGGTCAGCACCGAAATGTCCCGGGTGAAGCCGACCAGGCGCCGATCGTCCAGGTTGTACTTCCGGCCCCAAAGGGACATCAGGCCCGGCTTCCGGGTGGGGATGGGCTGAGGATCCTCGCCGAAGTCGAGCATGATGTAGGATTCCTGCTCGAACTTCTCCGGCGAAATCACCGGCGTGACGACGCGCGCCGAGCCGTATCCGACGAAGGGCACGTGGTAGTAGTCGTTGCCGATGACCTTGGCGTGCTGCGGGAGGTAGGTCCGGTCGCTTCCCAGCGGGGTCCGGGTGAAGTCCACCATCAGCCGCAGGTGCGGCGAGGGGTGGATGATTTCGAAGAGCGTGTAGCGGCCGGTGCCGTGGAAAGACACCTTGCCGTGGGTGATCGGCTCCTTCTCGCGCTGGAAAAAGGAGGCCCGGGTGCGGGCGGAGGAGTAGTAGTGCGGGCCCAGCGCCGAGTGGATGAAGACCAGCCGGTCGTGGACCTGGCTCTCGAGCTTGTATTGGTAGGTGTTCTGCACCGTCCAGCCGGTGCCGGGATTGGCCTTGTTGAAATGGTCCAGCTGGCTGCGGATCGAGACGTAAAGCCGGTCCCCGTAGTCGAGGTGCCGCGAGCTGGTGTCCGTCCAATTATTGGCCTCCTCCAGGCTGTTGCCGACCTTGTTGACCGTCATCACGCGGTAGTCGGGCACGTCCCCCTTCATGATTTCCGGTGGCAGCAGGAAGCGCATCAGCGCCAGCTTCTCCACCAGCCGGGCCTGGGGTCCGAGGTCCGGGTCGGGGGTGCGCAGGAACTTCAGGACGGCGATGTTCGCCACGTTGTCCATGTAGCTGCGGGAGAGGAAGCGGGTGTCGATGCCCTGGGTATAGAGGGCCAGCATCTTCGCGCTGACCACGTTGCTGATGTCGCTCTCGATCCCGCCGTACTTGAGGTTCTTCGGCGGGGTGAACGCGACCCCCAGCCGCGACGCGTCCACCACCTCGGTCAGGCCGCCGCCGTAGTTGCCCAGCGAGGCGATGCTGTAGTAGAGCGAGGCGGGGATCGTGCACGCCACGAAGACCGCCAGGGCCCACCGCCCCTGGCGCCGGCGGATTTCCCGGGCGGAGAGGAGGCAGGCGAGGAAGCCCTGGGCCAGGCAGAAGGTGGTCACCGGCTGGGCCCACATCGCGAGCTTGAAGAGGCCGAAGTCCTGCCCCTTGAAGAAGAGGAAGAAACCCAGGCCGACCATGATCACGCCGAGGTAGCCGGTGGGATCCATCTCCCCCAGGTTGCGGAAGACCCGCCAGACGAAGAAGGCGAGCAGCCCGAAGCCGAGGAGGATCTGGAAGGAGAGCAGCGGATGGACGCCGACCCACCCGAAGATGTGGATCCCGAAGAGCATCGGGATGAAGGAGGGCACCAGGGTCCAGGGGAAGAGCACCAGGCCGCCGCTCTGGTCGTTGATCTCCGTCATGGCCCCGAGGCCGGCGGAGCCGACCGACTGCATTACCAGCGTGTTGATGAACTCGTAGGTGCTGGTGGCGAGCAGCAGGAAGGTGAGGACCGCCGTGCCGGCGATGAACCAGAGGTACGGCGCGAAGAGCCGGTTGTCCCGGTAGCGCAGGTGCAGGCCGTACATCAGGAGGCTGAGGGCGAGGAAGGGCGACACCTCCGGGTAGATGATCGCCAGGCACGCGGTGAGCAGGCCGCCCAGGGCCAGCTTGCCCCAGCCCAGGCCGCGGGCGGACAGCAGGACCGCCGCGCCGGCCAGGAGGATGGCGACCCCTCCCACCTGGGCGATGAGCTGGTAGAGCGTGCCGAGGCCGAAGAGCGGGGAGGTGGCGAAGAGGAAGAACGCCAGCAGCGCCAGCCGGCGGTTGCGGCCGCGCCAGAGCGAAACCGCGGCCATGGCGAAGAGCTGGAGCAGCGCCATCATCAGGATGGTCGGCATGAACACCTGCTGGCACTTGAGGCCGGTGAGCGAGGCGGCCCAGGCGATGGTCAGCTCCGAGCCGGGCCGGATCTGCTGCAGGGCGTGCATGAACCAGTAGTGCTGGGTGTAGTCCCGGCCCTCCAGGTCGGTCTGCAAGGGCAGCTGGTAGTAGCCGTGCTGGAGGAACCGCTGCGCCGCCAGGCAGTAGTTCGCCATGTCGTCGTTGCCGTACGAGACCCAGTTGAAGCCGAAGCGCAGCGCCGGCCAGCCGACATAGAGCAGGAAAAGGAGGGAGACGGCCCCGTAGGGCGCGAGCGCCCGCCACGGGACGCGGGGGCGCCGCCAGATCCAGACCGCCGCGGCGAAGAGGAAGAGGCCGAGCGTCAGCCAGGGGCCGGCCTTCGCCACCGGGATTCCGTTCACGCTCAGCCGGGTCAGGATGACCAGCACGGCCGCCAGGCCGAAGTTCGGCGCGAGGAAGGCGCCCCAGAGCAGCCGAGTCTTCGGCCGCATCAGGCTGATCACCGCCTGGCCGACGAAGGCCAGATACAGGAAGAGTGCGATGACAAGAAGCAGGGCTAGCATGCGGCTGAAAGGGTCCAGCCTTCCAAATTCGCCGATAAAAACAAGCCAAACTCCCTCACCAGCGCAGCCCCGCCCCGAGCAGTCGGGCCACCAGCGCGCCGCGGAAGCGGACCTTGCGCGCGTGGGCGTTGATGGTGTCGAACTCCTGCTCGCGCCCCGGATGGAACCGGGCGCGGATCAGGGCCATCTCCTCGGCTCCGGTGGTGTGGATCGCCTGGCTGGTTTTCTGCGCGGCGTGGAGGCGGAAGCAGCCGAGGAAGTAGGGCAGGCGGACGATGCGGCAGCCCGCCTGCTGGAACCGCGCCAGAAGGTCCCAGTCCAGGGCGAACTGGAAGCTGGGATCGATGCCCCCGGCGCGGTCGGAGGCCCGCTTTCGCCAAAACAGGGTCTCCTGGGGCACGTAGTCGATCCATTCGAGCGCCTTCCGGTCGTGCCGCGGCATGATCCAGCGGCCGATCTCCCGGTCGTTGTCGTCGATGATGATGCGGTGGCCGTAGACCACGTCCACGTCCGGGTGCTCGGCGAAGTACTCCGCCACCAGCCGCAGCGCCCGGGGCGCCAGGAAGTCGTCGGAATTGAGCCAGGCCATCAGGTCGTCGGGGCCCAGTTCGGCCTCGATCTTGGCGAAGCCCTTGCGCACGGCGTCGGCCTGGCCCCGGTCCGGGGCCGACTCCCAGGCGCGGAGCCGCCCGGCGTATCCGGCGATGATCTGCCGGGTCGCGTCCGGGGAGCCCCCGTCCTGCACCACGTAGAGCAGCTTGGGATAATTCTGGTTCAGCACGCTGAGCATGGTGCTTTCGATGAACGCGGGCTGGCCGTAGCTGGGCGTGACGATGCCGACTTTCGGCAGCCGCGCGTCGGGCAGCCGGGGCTTCTTCGGGATCTTCTCGTCCCAGGCGATCGGCCGCGGATCGTAATGGCGCAGGATCCCGATCTGCATCCAGTAGTCCTCGACCGCCCGGCGGAAGGCCCAGGCGGAGAGGGGCAGGATCCACTTCAGCCGCACGTAGGCCCGGGCCGCCACCCAGGCCTTGTGCAGCCCGGCCGTCGGGCCGCTGGCGGCTGCGGCCAGCTGTTCGATGACGGCCTGGCGCTCGACGCAGGCGCGATGGAGGTTTTGAATGACATTCTCTTTCTCCGCCAGCAGCCGGCTGTAATGCTTGGCCTGTTCGAGATTGTGGTAGCCGGCGGCATAGTTGGCCAGCGAGGCGTCCTTTTCCCTGGCCTCGCGCTCGCGGATCACCAGGGACGCCTCGAGGTTGCGGATATGGACGTTCTGCGCCTCGAACTGTTCGGCCCAGGTCGGCGCGTCCGGCGGCAGCTTGGCCAGGGTCGCCTCGAGCCGGCCGCGCTCGGACTCAAGCTTGGCCAGCTCTCCGCGCGCCTCCGTCAGCGCGGTGTTCAGCTCGGCGACCATCTTCTGGAAGGCCTTGATGTGCCCGTCCTGCTGGATGACCAGCGCCTCGCGCTCGTTGCAGACCTGCTTCAGCTCGGCGATCTCGCGGTCCTTCGCGTCGGACTCGGCCTTCCTCTCCTCCGCAGCTCGCTTCAGGGCGGCGATCTCCCCGTCCTTGCGGTCGGTCTCCTTCTTCAGGGCGGCGATCTCCCGGTCCTTGGTGTCGGCTTCGCCCTTGAGCGAGGCGATCTCTCCGTCCTTGCGGTCGGTTTCCTTCTTCAGGGCGGCGATCTCGGAATCCTTGGTATCGGTCTCGTCCTTCAGCTCCTCGATGGTGTGCTGGCGCTCGAGGCGGTCGGCCTGCAGGGCCCGGTACCGCGGCGTGACGGCGGCGATCAGCCGGAGGGTCTCGGCCGGCAGGTTGCGCGCTTCGGCCACCTCATCGAAGGGCTGATCGCCGGCGTCGAGCGCCCGCTCGATGGCCGCGCGCACGTCCGCGGCCCCGATCACCTTGACGCAGGGGCCGTCCCCGAATTCGCAGTCCCAGCCGCAGCCGAAGCAGGGCAGCGGATGGACCACTGCGAGCGACTGCCGGCCCGCCGGCCTGAAGCGCGGCCAATGGCCCCCGCCGAATATGCCGATGGTCGGCCGGCCGACGGCGGCGGCCAGATGCATGGCGCCGGTGTCGTGGCCGACGTAGAGGCGGGCGCGCTGGAGGAGGGCGGCGAGCACCGGCAGCTCTCCATCCCGGCCCAGCCAGAGGGCGGGCTGGGAGAGCCCCTGCCGGGCCGCCGCCGCCGCGGCCTGCTCGATCACCGCCCGCTCGCTCTCGTGCCCCATCAGCACCACCGGCAGCTTCCGCTCCTGCTGCAGCCAGGCGGCGATGTCGCCGAAGCGCTCCGCCGGCCAGGCCTTCACCGCGACGTTGGCGAGACCGCCGCAGAAGACCGCCGCCCACCCGCCGGAGGCGCGCTTGAGGCCGCCGAGGATTTGCGCGGCCCGGTCGGCCGCCTCCCTTGGGACCGCGATCCGAGGCGCGGTCCGCGGCGTCTTCCGGCCCGCTAGGCGGTCGACCAGGCGGTGCTGGTTCTCCCAGTCGCGCTCGGCGGGGTCGGCCGGCACGGTTTCACGGAAGGCCGCCGCGAGGTCCACGCCCCGGTCAATCCGAAGCGCGGCCGCGAAGAGCGGGTCGATCGGGCTTTCGCCCAGCGCCACGCTTCGCACCTTCGGGAAGTGGGCCGCGACCGCCGCCTCCAGCCAGGTGCGGTTGAGGGTGGGCGCGAGGATCAGGTCCGGCTGCAGCGCCTCCAGCTCCCGCAGGAGCGCCTCGAGCTCGGCGCGGCATTCCGACGGCTTCTGCCGGAAGGGATTGAAGGCGGCGGTCTTCCAGCCGATTTCCGGGGGAAAAAGCGGGGCCAGGGCCTCATACCCGCGGCGCACGACCAGGGTCTGCCGGGCTTCCGGCCAGACCTGGCGCAGCGCCTGAAGGGCCGAGCCGTAGATAACGATGTCCCCAATCGTGTCGGGCCGGAGCGAAACGATGCTTTGGGGGGCGCTGGGCAAGGAAACAGCGGGAAGAACCACAAGCGGCGGAATGACGCGAGCCTGTTTTGCCGGGACGAGGCTTAGGCTTGAAGCAGCCGGGCCCGGCCGGTTGTCTCGGCGCTCCGGCATGATTTTCACCACCTACTGGTTTCTGCTCTTCGCAGTGGTGGCGATCGTCGTCTTTCGCGCGCTGCCCTGGGCGGCGGCCCGCCAGGGCTGGCTGGCGCTCGCCTGCGCGGTCTTCCACTATCATTTCGCGGGGCCGGCGGGGGTGAAACCGATCATCGTCCTGATGGTCCTGACCTACTTCGCGGGCCTGTCCCGGCGCCGGGCCGCCTGCGTGGCCGCGATGGTGGCCTGCGTGATCGCGCTCTGCTTCTACAAGTACTCGCTCTTCCTGATCGGCTCGGCGGTCGCGCCCTTCTCCGCCGGCCTGGCCGCCTCCCTCGCCCGGCTCGCCACCCACGCCATGCCGGGCGCCCCGCCGCTCGGCGTCAGCTTCTTCACCTTCGAGTTTGTCCACTACCTTTTCGAGGTCCGCCGCGGCGGCGAGCCGATCCGCAACCCGGTCAAGTTCCTGCTCTTCGCGATCTTCTTCCCCTCATTGGTGGCGGGCCCGATCAAGCGCTACGCCCAGTTCCTGCCGTCGCTGGAGTGGGCGAGCCGGGCGCCGTTCTCGGCCGACGATCTGGCCCAGGGGCTGGCCCGCGTCGGCCTGGGCTTCGCCAAGAAGCTGCTGATCGCCGACCAGCTCACGCTCTACATCGACCAGAACCAGCCGCATTTCGGCGAGACCGGGCTCTTCGGCCGCTGGCTCCTGCTCGTGGCCATCGCCTTCCGCATCCTGATGGACTTTTCGGGCTATTCCGACATCGCGATCGGCTGCGCGCAGATCCTCGGCATCCGCCTGCCCGAAAACTTCGCCTGGCCCTACGGTGCGCGGGACCTGCAGCAGTTCTGGCAGCGCTGGCACATGTCGCTCACCAGCTGGATCCGCGACTACATCTACATCCCGCTGGGCGGCAGCCGTCGGGGCTGGGCCCGGCGGGTGATCAACGGCCTGATCGCCTTCGGCCTCTGCGGGCTCTGGCACGGCGCCGCGCGCCATTACGTGCTTTGGGGGGTGTACCACGGGGTGGGCCTTGGCGTCTGCGCCACCTACGAGCGTTGGCCGGTGGCCGGAGCGGCCGTTTCCAAGGTTTTCCGCAAGGAACCGTTGGCCGGCTGGGTGCTGACCCAGCTCTTCTCCTGGATGGGGTGGCTCCTGTTCTTTTACCCCACCGCTGTCGCGGTCCGCATGGCTGGCCAGCTTTTCGGCGTCGCATGAACCCGCCCGACGAGCACGCTCCCCGGGCCCGCTTCGGCTGGATCCGTCCCGCTTGGTTCCTCGCCGGGCTGGCGCTGGGGCTCGCCGGGCTGGCATGGCTCGGATACCGCTCCAGCCGCACCGACTTCCATCCGGGTTACGTCCGGATCTACCAGGCGATCTCGCCCGAGACCAGCTACTACCCGACCCTGGGCGAGATGGAGTCGATCGTCCGCGCGAAATGCCGGCCCGGGCAGGTCCTCGTCGTCGTCGGCGGCAATTCGATCCTGCAGGGGGTCTGGCAGCCGGTGGGCGAGGTTTGGTCGCAGCGGCTGCAGGCGCTGCTGGGCGGACATTACTGCGTGGTCAACTTCGCCTTCCGCGGCTCGTCGCCGACTGACGGCGGCGCGGTGGTCGCGGAGGCGCTCCGGAAGGAGTTCCCGCATCAGATCTACATCGCCGACGAGGCGCCGCTGACCGGCGTCGGCTCCTGGGGCCCCGAGTCGTACCGCTACGTCTTCTGGGACGCCTACTTTGGAGGCCGTCTCCTGCCCGATGCCGCCCGGGATGCCCGCGTGAGGGAATTGGAGGCCGACCCGGCGCAGCGCCGGGCGCTGCGCGAGCTCCGGATTGCGGACGGCTTCGGCCGGATCTTCCACCAGGACGACTGGTGGAACCAGGTCTGCTATCGCTGGCTCTGCACCATCCCGTCCGATCTGGGCCCGGCGATCCCGGAGCTCTGGAGGCCGCGCAAGGACTTTGCCGACCAGGAGCCCGACGCCACCGACCCCGTCTGGCTAGGGCGGCGCTATCCCGACAACGTGCTGGCAACCGAGATGCAGATCGAGCGCTCGGCCGCGCTCTTTTACCACAGCCGCGGCCCCGATGGCCGCTGGCAGCTGGCCGAGGCCACGCGCCAGGACCTGTCGTCCCTGTTCACCGCCGCCTTTCCCGCGCCGCTCAGGGCCCGCACTCTCATGCTGATCGGCTACGACAGCCCCTACTACCGGAGCCGCCTCGACGCCGACGAGGCCTCCCGGCAGGAGCAGGCCTACGAGGATACGCTGCGACTCTGGCATGAGGCGGGCTATCCGGCCATCGCCTACGGGCGCAATTTCAACGAGAACGACTACGGCGACCGCATCCACTTATCGAAGCTGGGCGGGGCCAAGCTGGCCGATGCCGTCGCCCCCGCCGTCCGCCAGCTGGCGCAGAAGCTGGGCTACCTGCCATGAACACGCTCAACCGCTGGGCCGGTCGCCTGCCCGCTCCCCTGCGTCCGATCCTGGCCTCCGCGCTGTCCCTGCTGGCGGGCCTGGCGGTGGCGCTCGTCCTGCACTACGTGCTTTACCGGGTCGGGCTGCCGAGCAAGCCCTTCATCTACGTCTCCTTTTGACGCTAGAGCTTGCGGACGGCCCGGATCACGCCGGTGAACAATGGGCCGCAGGTGGAGGATCCGATCGCATTCACGCCGAAGCGCAGGTCGGCGGCCGAGGAAGGGTAGGCCGGCAGGGCCGCCCGCCAGACGGTTTTTCCATCGAGCGCGAGTTCGAGATCGCCGGCGGGAGCCGCCAGCAGGGATGGGAGGCGGATCTGCAGCCGATGCGCGATCAGGGCCGCCGCGGGCACATCCGCGCTTTCCCAGTATCCAACCCCCCAGTGGTCATAGCCGAAGCGGATGCAGCCCGGCCCGCCCGGCCTGACGCTCAGCGTGTCGCCGCGTCCGGTGCGCCCGGTGGTCACCAGGGGCTGCGCGCCCGTCCATTCTGAAGGAAAGGCCAGGTCGAGCTCCCGCGGGCCGTAGCCGCCCGCGCGGCGCGGCGGGGTCGCGACCGGCAGGGTGCGGACGCGGAGAATGTCGCCGCTGAAACGGGTGCCATAGGTGGGGGGCTGCCCCGGGTTCCGGCCGAGGTGGGTGTCGCCGGGGGAGCCGTCGTAGAAATCCTGGGCCTGATCGAAGGCCGCTTGCCCATCGAGGTCGACCCGCAGCCAGCGGCTGAGGCCGGCCGCGGCGAACTCATCCATCCGCCCGAACCAGGGATGGGCGGACGGCGGGAAAAGCGAGCCCATATGGACCACCAGGCGATGCTCTCGGGATCGGTCGGCCGCTAGGACCGGGCTCCACAGGACGGGCCGGTGGCTGGCGCCGAACCCCAGCTGCACGGAGGCGGAATCGATGTAGCGGATGAAGAGGCAGTCAGTCTCGAAGCTCCAGCCGGTCGCGACCAGCGGCTCCAGCGAGCCGAGCGGGGCCGCGGCCGGCAGCCGCACGGTCAGTTCAAGGGGGCCAAACCGCTGCCCGGCCAGGCGCTCCCACGCGTAGACCGGCAGATCGAAGGCGCGCGCGATCCAGTCATACGCCGGCCGGTCGAGGCTGCGCAGGAGCCCGAGCAGCTGGAAGTTGAGGAGGGCGGCGACCAGCACCACCGCTGCGGCGCCGACGGCGCCCAGGGTGCGCCATGCCGTCCGCCGCCAGCCCCCGGCGAGGCGTTCCACTCCGAGCAGGCCGAGTCCGGCCAGCAGGGCCAGCAGCGGGGCAAAGTCGGCCGTGTAGCGCGCGGCTGCGCCCGGCAACTGGATCAACCCCGCGGCGATCCCGAGCGCATACAGGGCGGCGGCTCCGATCAGGGCGCGGAGCGCCCGGCGCTCCTCGGGGCTGCGGCGCGCGCAGGCGGCCGGGGCCGCGGCGGCCAGGGCAACGAAGGGGAAGTTCGCCAGCAGGCCGTAGACATACTCGATCGAGTAGGGCGCATTTGGGCCCTCCGCCGGGACGCCGGCGAAGGGGAAGTAGCGGCGCCAATGCGCCGGCGCGAGGAAGTAAAAATAGGCGTTTTGGAGCGCCTCGGTGCCCTTGAAGATCGGGTCGCGGTGGAAGTCCTCCCCGTTGAGCTGGTAGTGGAATCCGAATTCGAGGGGGTTGCCGAAGCGGGCGTAGTTGTAGCCGAGGAGGCCGGCCAGGATCGTCCCGAATGCCGCGGCCGGAGCGGCCCAATCCGCGGTCGAACGTCCGGGGCGGCGCCAAACCCACGCCAGCACCGGCAGCGCCGCCGCGGCGCCGAGGGCCAGATCGGGCCGGCTGCCGACCGCCAGGCCGAAGCAGGCCCCGGCGGCGCCCAGCCACCGGGCCACCCGTCCGCCGCGGAGGGCGCGCTCCAGGCAGAGGAACGCTAGCAGGGTGAAGCAATAGCCGCTGGCGATGGGCTCCTCCCACGGTCCGGGCCGCCGCAGCAGGGGGTAGGTCATCGCCCCGAACCCGAGCACGGCGATCCCCGCCAGCGCGGTCGCCGTTCCTGCTTGCGGAAAATAGCGTCGCCGCAGTGCCCCCCAAAGGGAGGCCGAGGCGAGGAATCCCGTCCCGGTGAAAATCAGCACGGCGTAGATTTGGTGCAGGTCGTGCCCCGTCAGCAGCCGCCATGGCAGCAGCAGGGTGATGGCCGGGGTGATCCCGAAATAGATGTAGTAGTGGCCCCGGAAGAGGGAGACGTCATGGGGCACGTCCAAGCCCGCCCGGGCCGCCGGGTCGTAGGGGTCCGGCAGCGCCAGCAGACGGGGATCGGGCGCCTGGTCGAGATAGAGGTGGCCGTGCCGCATCCCCTGCAGCCGCAGATTTTCATAGTCGGCCTGGTCGGGCCCGAACAAGGGTGGAAGCTGGGGGAAATCGCTCCACACCGTCCAGAACTGGAAGGCCAGCACCAAGACGACCAGCAGCCTGCCCACCTTCATTTCTTTCCGAAGAGGAAGAGACCCGCCACCGCCCGGCCGAAGCTGGACGCGGCGGAGCTTTCGCGCGCGGTCAGCCGGGCCCGGAGGGCGTTCTGGACCGGCAGCTCAAAACGGGAATAGACGAAATGAGAAAGCCCGAAGACCCCGATGAGGTAACCCGCCAGAAAGGCGGGCGAATTGGCGAAGCCGGAATTGAGCCCCAGCATTCCGGCGGCCAGCATGAAGGCGATCTGCAGCGGGAAATGGATGAGATAGCTGGCGTAGGTGAGGTTGCCGAGGGCGTCGGCGGCGGCGCTGATCCTCCGGCCCAGCAGGCGGGAGTGGAGGGCGAAAAGGAAGATCACCGCCGGCACCTCGAAATTGAGCGCAAAGTCGACGTCATGCGTCGCTGAGAAATGCCGCGCGCAGGTGGCGACCAGGACGAGCCCTGCCATCGTGGCGCCGGCCCGCCATGGCCACGGCCGGACCGCGAACTGGCGGTAGGCTAGCCAGCTCAGGCCGCCCGCGTAAAAATAGAAGGCGCACCGATTGATGACCGGCTCCGAGCCAAGGTAGAAGTTGAGCCCCGCCGAAGCCCCGAGGCACAACAGCACGGTGACGAGCGAGGCGCCCAGGCGGCGCGTCACGACAAAGAAGAGGAAGTAGACGAGGACCTCAACCGACACGCTCCAGGCCGGCGTGTTGAAGGAAAATCCATGCTGGAAGCCCCAGTAGGAGGCGAAGAGCAGGTTGAGGACGAAGTGCCTCAGGTCGTTGAGCTCGACGATGAAGAACACGCCATATTTGGCGCGGTAGGCCCATTGCAGGAGGGCGACTGCGATCAGGGTCACGAAATGGAGCGGGTAGAGGCGGGAGAACCGGAGCCAGAAGAATTTTCCGCCCGACACGCTCCGCTCCTGGATGACTTCCGCATACTGGTGGAAGAAGATGAAGCCCGAAAGGATCCAGAAAACCTCCACCGCTCGGGTGCCGTAGCGGTAAAAGGGCTCGAGCAGGCCGAACAGCGGCTGATGCTCGAAGGCGTAGCCCTCGTAGCCGTAGCCGCGCATGTAGAAATGGAAGTAGTGCGCGATCAGGACCGTGAAAGCGGCGCCGAAGCGGATGAGTTCGAGGCTGGAGAGTTTTTCCCGGCGGGGTAGGGCCATGGGAAGGGTTGGGTCAGCCGTAGCTGATTTCCATCGGCAATTGGGCGACGCCGTAGAAGGGCAGCGCGCCGGGGGCGTGATTGCTGACCGTCAGGGGGCCGAGGCCGCCCACCCGGTCGAAGAAGTTTCCGAGATTGGGATCATTCTCGTCGTACTCGGCCGCGTCGAGCGATAGGGTGTAAAGGCCGGGTTGGAGCGAGAGAGTGAGCCGGAAATCAAGCAGAACCTCCTCACCGGCGGCGAGGGAGGGGAGGGGGAAGCGCAGCTGGGGCGTGCCGGCCGCATAGACCAGGTTTCCCATTCGGTCATGCAGCTGAAGACCGACTGCGGGGAGCCGGACCTCCCGATTGGCCCGCACCAGGACCCGCACCGAAGCCCGGTGCATTAGCTCGAAGTCCCAGGTGGCGGCGCCGTGCCCGTCGAAGACCGCCGCCGCGGCGAACTCCAGGCTGCGGCCGCCGTGCCGCGACTTGGCGCCGGCGAGAATGTCCGCGGCCTGGACCGCCGACCGCTGGCCAGGATCGATCGCGGGCCGTGCGCCCTCGATTCGGGCGGCGGAGCCCGCGCGCGGCTGATGGAGGTTGAAATAACGGCTGACGCAGTCCTCCGGGGCGCCGTCGAAGGCCAGCCGCCCCTCGTGCAGCAGCAGCGCGCGGTCGCACAGGTTTTGGACCGCGCCCATGTCGTGCGAGACGAAGATCAGGGTGGCCCCGCGGTGGACGATCTCGCGGATGCGCTGGAAGCATTTCTGGGTGAAGAAGACATCGCCCACGCTCAGGGCCTCGTCGATGATCAGGATGTCGGGCTGCACCGTCACCGCCACGGCGAAGGCCAGGCGCATCATCATGCCCGAGGAGTAGGTCTTCACCGGCTCCTCGATAAAGTCGCCGATGTCGGCAAAGGCGGCGATCTCCGCAAACTTTCCGTCCATCTCCGTCTTGGTCAGGCCGAAGAGCGCGCCGTTGAGGTAGACATTCTCCCGGCCGGTGAAGTCGGGGTTGAAGCCGGAGCCGAGTTCGAGCAGCGCCGAGACGCGGCCTTCCACCCGAAGCGAGCCGGAGGTCGGCGCCAGGGTGCCGGCGATGAGCTGCAGCAGCGTGCTCTTGCCCGATCCATTCCGGCCGATGATGCCGGTCGCCTCGCCGGGACGGATGGAGAAAGCGACCTCGCGCAGCGCATGGAAGTCGCGGTAGCCCGCGGCCGCGGCCGCATGCAGCTTGCGGCTTATCGCCCCCGGCAGCAGCCGGGCCGCGCCTTCGAGCAGCGGGCTGCGGAGCCGGGCGGACGGCGAGGCCCAGATGCGATAGGCTTTGGTGACATTCTGGACCTGGATGATCGGTTCCGGCATCGCGGCGATCTCAGCAAAGGCGTTCGGAGGCCGTTTGTCACGCCCGGTGC
Source organism: Opitutaceae bacterium (assembly GCA_035546595.1). GTDB lineage: Bacteria > Verrucomicrobiota > Verrucomicrobiia > Opitutales > Opitutaceae > Palsa-1447. The sequence continues at coordinate 126,086 of DASZWO010000030.1, read as the reverse complement.
TGGCCTCAAGCTCGGTCGGTAGTGAGCAGCGCGTTGATGCTCGCGCCGGTTGGGATGAGCGCGCGCAACGCCGGACCGTCGGCGGGGAGCGACCGGAGCGTGACCGCATCGCGGAACCGATAGCCCAGGCCGGCCAGGAAACTGATGTAGTCGTCGAAGGTATTGCCGGCATTCCGGTCATGGACGATCGGCGCCAGTTCAATCACGATCGCCGGACGATGGGCTGCCAGGGCCCGACGGAAGCCGCGCAGGACGGAGGCCTCGTTGCCATCAACGTCGATTTTCACCAGGTCGAGACGCTCCAAGCCCTCCTCCTCGAAGCAGCGGTCGGCCGTTGCGGGGCTGGCGCCCGCCAGGGCCATGCCGCGGCCGAGATGCCAGGCGTCGATGTCTGCCTCGGTGATCGGCGAAGTCCAGCGATTGACCGGCCAGCTGGCGCAGATGGTGGGCGGCAGGGCCGCTTGGTCATCCTCGACCAGCAGCCGCTGCTTTGGGTGGACGCGGCTGGCGAGCCCGGGATTCAGCGCCAGATTCCGGCAAAGCTTGGCGAAAGCAAAATCCGTCGGTTCGAATGCATAGACGCGGCCGCCTTCGCCAGCCGCCTCCGCGAAGGGCAGGGCATGCGCTCCGATATTTGCGCCGATATCGAAAATGACCGCGCCGGGTTTGATCAGCGGCCGGTAATTATTCCGGACGGGCCCCTCGTAGGCGCCGAAGAGGTATATGCACAAATCGATGCCCTCGTTCAGGTCTAGGTCCCAGCGGAAACCCCCGCGGTGGCAAACCGTCCGCATGTTCCTGCCCATCAGGCCCCGTCCGAACCGAAGGCAACGGTTCAGGATGCGGGCGAGCACGAGCTTGGTCTTGACGGGGAGAAGCATGGATCCCGAACCCGGGACGGCCGCCGGTAAAGGGGCTTGCCAAGGGCGGTTCGATTCGGGTGCCTAGTCCGGTTGATGGAAGCAAGCCGAAACCCGTCTCCCCTCGGCCGCCGGTGGTGGCGAGGGATCGCCGGCGCCGGGGCGCTTCTGTCGTTTTTGCTGCTAGTCCATTGCTATGGAATATCGCTGTTGCCCGCCCGAACCCTCGAGATCCGACCGGAGCAAATTCATCCCCTGGGCGGCCGCGCGTACTACTTCGACTACGAGGGAAGCGCGGCGGACGAGTGGCTGAATCCTTGGAGCCGAGCCCAGCTCTATGAGGACGGGCGCCCTTATCCGCTCCGAGTCGATGGCGACGAAGTGGTGCAGCGGGTGGGTGGAGGCTATTGGGCGCATGAGGCCGGGCGCGTGGTTTTCGCGCCGCGCGGGGACGCCGATCCGCGTCGAAGCGGCCGGCGCTATACGCTGGTCGCCCCGGTGCTTTACCGTCCTTGGATTGCGGATGCCGCGCTGCTCGGATTCGCGCTATCGGTTGGCGGCCTTTATCGGCTGCGACCGGGGAGCGGCGGCGCGGATGGGGCCCCATTCCCGGGCAGCATCCCTTGGAAATGGCACTTCGCGGGCGCGGGCATGCTCCTCGCTGCCGGGCTCTATTGCAGCACCGGCAGTCTTTCTCCCTATGCCCTAGTCGGCGCGCCGCGGGTCAATCCGACCACCGGGTATCTTTTCAATGCGGACTATGCGCATTTTCGCGCGCTCTTCAACTTTGTCGACGGCCGTGAGCGGAGCGCTTGGCAGGGAACCTACTTTCTGAGGCGAATCCTATTTCCCGTGCTGGCGTGGCCTTTCATGAAGGCCGCGGGCTTTGAATCGGGGGGGGTCCTGGCCGGCATGGTTTTCAATCTCGCCGGCTTCTGCGGCGCGCTGGCCCTGCTTCGGCGGCGGATGGGGGACCGCGGAGCGGCGATGGCGGGCTGGCTGCTGGCGCTGTATCCCGGAGCGGCGTATTGGGTGGGCCAGCCGTACGTCTATAGCCTGATATTTCCCCTTAGCCTGCTGCTTTTTCTCGGCGTATGCGCGGCGGGCGAGACGGAGGGCCGCCGGCTGGCCGTCCTTTCCCTGGCGATGGGCATGGCTTATCTGGGATATGATCTCGCCGTATTCTTCCTGCCGGCGACCGCGTTTCTGCTGGCCGGCCAGCGCCGGTGGAGGGCGGCGGCGCTGGCGGTGGCACTGCAGCTTGCGCCGATGCTGTTATGGGCGGCTGCCCTGAGGTTTGTCGTCCGAGCTCCGCTGGAGAACGGCAATTCCGCGGTCTACCGCATCGCCGTGTCGGCCTATGCCCATGGCGTCTCGCTGCGCGACTGGTGGCCCGTCCTCCGCGAGGCGCCGCGCGTCGCCGCCGAAGTCTTCTTTGGCTCCAATTTCATCTTCCTGCCGGCCCTTTGGGCCGGGCTCGTGGCGCTGAATCCGGTGACATCGCGGATTCGGCCCTGGCCCGCCGAAATCGCCCTGTTGCTGGCCGCTGGCCTCCTGTTTGCGTTTCTCAATCTGGCGCCGCCCTATCACGCCGGATGGATGATGCGGGGGACTTGGATCGCCCGCCTCTACCAGCCGATTTTTCCTGCCTTGGCCGTATATGCCGGGCGGTGGTGGGCGGGACTGCGCCGCCCGCGCATCGCGGTCCGCCTCCTCATCGGCGCATTGCTGGCCGCGGCCGCGGTCGGGAACGCGGCCGTGATCTTTGGGCCGATTCTGTCCGATCCAGGAAGGATCTCGGCGAGGGTATTTTACCGTTTCTACGACACCAGCATCAACCACCATGACTATCGGCGGAACCTTGCGCTTTACGGCCGCCGCCCGCTCGGTTTCACCCATCCCGAGCCTCGGCAGCCCTCGCTGGAGGATGAAGTGGCGTCGATCAAGGCAAATATCGCCGCGGTCAATCTTGCGATTACCGCCAATGAGGAAGCGCTGGCTCGGATTCACGCCGATCCGGCCTGGATTCGGGTGCCAACTGATTCGGGCCTCTTGCCTCCTGCCGCCAGCATCCCGGTGCCCGCCGGTTCCGACTTGGCTGCCGGCGAAGCGGCGCTGGCGGAGGCCAATGATCGCCTGGCCGCTTGGGAAAAAGCGGTGTTGCGAGCGCAGGCGGAGCTTGCGGCAGCGCGTCGGCGTTAGGCCGGCGCGCTCAAATCACATCGGCGAAAGCCGGCTGGAGCCGGCGGAACACCCAGCGGCCGAGGAAGAACGCCGCCAGGCCCACCGCATACGTGTAGGCCAGCCCTCCGAGGCTGACCGGCCGGCTCCAGAGCAGGGCGTTGCGGCTCAGCATCACGGTGTGAAGGAATGGATTCCACTTCAGGACCGCCCAGAAGGCGGGCGTAATCCTTTCCCGAGGATAGAACACGGCGCTGGCATAGAGCACGATCTGGCTCGCGAACGGCACGGCTTGGGCGATATCCCGGTAGAAGACTCCAAGGGCCGACAGAATCCAGCCCAGCCCGATCGAGAGCAGGGCCAAGGGCGCCAGAATGACGGGCATCCAGAGCACGCCCTCAATGCTCAGCCCCCGCCCGATGAACGCGGCTCCTAACAGCAGGAGCATGAAGCTCATCAGGAAGTGGAACCAGCTGGCCCCCAGTTGGGACAAGGGCAGCACATCCAGCGGGAAAACGACCTTTTTCACCAGATTGGGGCTGCCGATCACCACCATCGGCGCCACCGCCATGGTCTCGGCGATGAGCTGGAAGAGGATCAGGCCCAGATAGAGCGCGAGCACATAATCGACGGAGGTCTCATGGGGCAGGACGTTGTAGCGGCTCTGAAAGATAACGCCGAATACCACCGCGTAGACGGCCAGCATGAGCAGCGGATTGAGCAGGGCCCAGATTGGGCCCAGAAAGCTGCCCCGATGCCGCATCTCGACCGCTCGGACCGTGAATTGCCACCACAGATCGCGCTTGCGGGCCATGCTGGCGAAGGCTGAGGAATGGCCGGGGACGCTCATCGATGGACGGAGCCTAGGATTTCGCCCCGATTTGTCACGCCCGCGCAAACGTTGCGGCGTGGGCATTCGGGTTGAAACTCGCGGGGAATCCGGCCAGAAGCCTACCCGATTAATGGAATCTCTCCGGCGCGCCTACGCGGGCAAACGGGTCTTCATCACCGGGCACACCGGCTTCAAGGGCTCCTGGCTGTGCGAGTGGCTGCTGGGATTGGGCGCTGAGGTGTGGGGTTACAGCCTCCCGCCGCCAACCCGGCGGGCCCTTTTTGCGCAGCTCGGGCTGGCGGGCCGCGTACGGCATTTGGCCGGCGATGTGCGGGAGCCGCAGGCGCTGGCCCGCGCCGTCCGCCGCTGCCGGCCGCATTTCGTCTTCCATTTGGCGGCCCAACCCATCGTGCGCGCGTCCTATGTTGATCCGGCCGAGACATGGGGCATCAATGCCATGGGCACAGCCCACCTTCTCGATGCGCTCCGCGGCCTACCGTCCCCTTGCGCGGCGGTGATCGTCACGACGGACAAGGTATACGCCGACGCCTCCCGGCCCCAGCGGGAGGATGGGATCCTGGGAGGCAAGGATCCATACAGCGCGAGCAAGGCTGCGGCGGAACTCGCGGTCGCATCCTGGCGGGAGTCGTTTTTCTCCGAGCCGGGCTCCTGCGCCCTCGCGTCGGCTCGAGCCGGAAACGTGATCGGTGGGGGCGACTGGGCCTCCGACCGGCTGCTTCCGGACTGCGCCCGGGCGCTGGCCCGGGGTGAGCCGGTTGAAGTCAGGAATCCGGGTTCGATCCGGCCCTGGCAGCACGTCCTCGATCCCCTCGGCGGATACTTGATGCTGGGAGCGGAATTGCACCGGGCGATCGGCTCCCGGGCTCGGCGCGCCGAACTCTGCGGTGCGTTCAATTTCGGTCCGGCGGGCCGCGACCACCGGCCCGTGCGCGCGGTGATCGCGGAGGTCTTCAAGCATTGGCCCGGTCGCTGGCGGAGGCAAGTGGAGGCCCGGGCGCCGGCGGAAACTGCGATCCTGCTCCTGGACATCGGCAAGGCCCGGCGGGTGCTGGGCTGGCGTCCGCGGTGGGGCTTTGCCGAGGCGATCGAGCGGACGACGGTTTGGTACCGCGACGCTTCGCCGCGGACGGCGGCGAAACTGACCCGGAGGCAGCTTGCCGAACATGCCTCGGCCCTACCATGAGCGATCCGAACGACCTGCTAGCCCTGTCCGCGGAGATCGACCGTTTGGTACGGATCTATTCCCGGAAGGCCCATGCCGCCCAGCATCCTGGCGAGAAGCCCGGCGTCGCCTTCGAGCCCGGCAAGACCACTGTCGCTTATGCCGGCCGCACCTTTGACGAAGGCGAGGTTGCCGCGGCGGTCCGGACCACGCTGGACTTCTGGCTCACCCTGGGACCCGAGGGCGAGGCCTTCCAGCGCGAACTGGCGGCCTTTCTTGGCGTCAAGCACTCGGTCTTGGTCAACTCCGGCTCATCCGCCAACCTGGTGGCCTTCGCGGCCCTGACCAGCCACAAGATACCGGTGGCCCGTCGGATCCGCCCCGGCGATGAAGTGATTACGGCTGCCGCCGGCTTTCCCACCACCGTCGCGCCCATAATCCAGCATGGCGCGGTGCCGGTGTTCATCGACAATGATCCGCTTACGGGCAATGGGCGGCCCGACGCCCTGGAGGAGGCATACCGGCCCGGCAAGACCAAGGCGGTGATGATGGCCCACACGCTGGGCAATCCTTTTGACCTCGAAGCCGTGCTGGCCTTTTGCCGGAAGCACGACCTTTGGCTGGTGGAGGACAACTGCGATGCCCTCGGCAGCACCTATTCGATGTCGGAGACACGAGCCCGCGAGCTGAAGCTTGCCCACCTCTTGCTGGCCGCGCCGGGCGGGCCGCGGCTGACCGCGCCCACCGGATCCTGGGGCGATCTCTCCACTCAATCCTTTTATCCCCCCCATCACATCACGATGGGGGAGGGCGGCGCCGTGAACATTGTATCGCATCCCCCGCTCAAGGCCTATGTCGAAAGTTTCCGCGACTGGGGGCGGGACTGCTGGTGCGAGAGCGGCAAGGACAACACCTGCGGAAAGCGCTTTGACTGGAAGCTCGGCGAGCTACCGAGGGGATATGACCACAAGTACATCTACAGCCATCTCGGCTACAACCTGAAGCCCCTGGATCCGCAGGCGGCGATCGGCCGCGAGCAGCTCAAGAAGCTGCCGCAGTTCGCCGCGGCGCGGCGGCGGAATTGGCGCCGGCTGCGCGACGGCTTGGCGGACCGGGAAGAGTTCTTCGAGTTTATGCGGCCGACGCCCAATTCCGACCCCTCCTGGTTCGGCTTCATGCTGCTGGTGCGGGAAGACGCGCCCTTCACCGCGGTCCAGCTCTCGCGGCACCTGGACGAGAGGAAAGTGGGCAATCGGCGCCTCTTTGGCGGCAACCTCATACGCCAGCCGGCCTTCATCGAGCTGCGCCGTGAGCGTCCCGGCGCCTTTCGCACCATAGGCAACCTGGCGGGGGCCGATCGGCTGATGAACTCGGCGCTTTTCGTCGGCGTATATCCCGGTTTGACCGAGGCGATGCTGGACTATGTGGTGGAGGTGATCCGAAACTTCGCCCCATGAAAGTCGTAATCCTCTGCGGCGGCAAGGGCACCCGCCTCCGCGAGGAAACTGAATACCGCCCCAAACCCATGGTTCCGATCGGCAACCGGCCGATCCTCTGGCATATTATGCAGCGGTTTGCGCGGTACGGGCACAAGGATTTCGTGCTCTGCCTGGGCTACAAGGGAGAGCAGATCAAGGACTACTTCCGCAACTACCGCTGGAATGCCCATGACGTTTCCCTGGACCTGGATGCGCCAGAGGCGGCCAGCTTTGATCCGCCCAATGCAGGAGAGGATTGGCGGGTCGCTCTCTGCGACACCGGGCAGGAAGCGATGACGGGTTGGAGAGTGCGGGCCATCCGCGAGCGCCTGGGCTCGGAGTCCTTTTTTCTGACTTATGGCGACGGGGTTGGGGACATCGACCTCGGTGAGCTGCTGGCCTTTCATCGCCGCAGCGGCGCTGTCTGCACGCTCACGGCTGTTCATCCGCCGGGTCGTTTCGGCGAGATCCGGTTTGGCTCCGACGGACGGGTGGAAAGCTTCAATGAGAAGCCCCAGACGGAAAGCGGCTACATCAACGGCGGGTTCATGGTCTGCGAGCCGGCGCTCCTCGATTACCTGCCCGACGACCCCGCCTGCATGCTTGAGCAGGAGCCCCTCCGACGTCTCACGGCGGAAGGCAAGTTGGCCGCATTCCGCCATGAGGGCTTCTGGCAGCCGATGGATACTTTCCAGGAGTTCACCCTTCTCAACCACCTTTGGACGAGCGGCCGGGCGCCCTGGACCGCGTGATGCCGGTGCCGCCGCTACCGCCGGCCGACTTGGAGGAGGTATTGCGAGCCGCGGCGGGATTGTGGCCCGAGTTCAAGGGGGCGCGGATCCTTTTCACCGGCGCGACTGGATTCTTCGGACGATGGATGCTGGAGAGCCTGTTCGAGGCGGACCGGCGGTTTGGACTCGGCGTGCGCGTGGCGGCCTGGTCTCGCGATCCGGAGCGGTTTCTGCACGGCTCGGCTCATTTCCGGGCGTATCCGGGCCTGCATTGGCATCGGGGCACGGGACCGGAACTCTCGCAGGCCGCTTTGGCGGACTTTTCGCCCGAGTACGCCGTCCACTTGGCCACGGAGGCCGACATGGATCGTACGCAGAACGACCCGGCGGCGGCTTACGAGGCCATTGCGGGAGCCACGCGAAAAGTCCTGCAGGCCGCGCGGGGCGCCGGAGTGCGCCGGTTTCTCTTCACCAGTTCCGGCGCGGTCTACGGCCGCCCGCCTGCGATTCCATCCCGGCTGGACGAGGAGTTCCCGGGTCGCCCCAATCCTGCCAGCGGCGAACCTTACGATATCGGCGGCGAAGCCAAGCTCAGGGCCGAGCAGGCATGCCTGGAGGCATCGGCTCCGGATTTTGCGCCGGTCATCGCACGGGGGTTCAGCTTTGCCGGACCCGGGCTGCCGATGGACGGCAAGTTTGCCTTCGGCAATTTTCTGCGCGACGCCCTGGCCGGACGCCGCATTGTGGTGACGGGCGACGGCACCCCGATCCGGTCCTATCTCTATCCGTCGGACCTGGCGGTCTGGCTTTGGACCATGCTGCTCCGGGGCCGGCCAGGGCGGGCCTACAACCTGGGTTCTGAATCCGAGGTGAGCTTGGGGGCATTGGCCGAAGCTATCGACCGGCGCGCGGGCGGCGGAGGGATCGAAATCCGGAAGCAGCCGGCGCCGGGAGACCCGGTTCACCGTTACGTGCCGTCGACCCGCCGAGCCCGGGAGGAACTGGGCCTGGCCGAAACCGTGGGTCTGGGCGAGATCATCCGGCGGACGGCCGTCTGGCAGCGGAGCGCGGTATGAGACAGAATTGTCTTTATAGCGACCGCCCCTTTCGGTGATGAATGGGGGCTCCACCATGCCGCCGCTATTCATCCTCGAGATGGCCAACAACCACATGGGGAATGTCGCGCACGGCATCCGCATCATTCGGGAAATGCGGGAAGCCTGCGCCGGCTTCGATTTCCGCTTCGCGGTCAAGCTGCAGTACCGGGATCTCCCGGCCTTGATCCATCCCGACTACCGGTCGCGCCAGGACTTGAAGTTCGTCCAGCGCTTCAGCGAAACGGCGCTGGGGTGGGATAACCTCCGGAGGCTGCGCGATGCCATCGCCGAGAACGGCTTCCTGGCCGTGTGCACGCCATCGGACGAGGCCTCGGTCGATAAGGTGGTTGAGCACGGATTCGACTACCTGAAGGTGGCGAGCTGCGCCCTGACCGATTGGCCGCTGGCCGAGAAGATCGCGACGACCCGGCTGCCGGTCATCCTTTCCACCGCGGGCGAGGCCCTGGAAGACATCGACCGGATCGTGGCATTCTATCGCCACCGCGAGCGTGACATCTCGATTCTGCATTGCGTGGGGGAATACCCGACGGCGGCGCGCGACCTCCAGCTCAATCAGATCGACCTGCTGCGGCACCGTTACGCGGGCATCGAGATCGGCTATTCTACCCACGAGGATCCTGCGCAGTTCGACGCGGTGCGAATGGCGGCGGCGAAGGGTGCCACGATCTTCGAAAAACACGTTGGAGTCCCGACCGAGTCCCATCCGCTCAATCTGTATTCGGCCAATCCCGCCCAGGTTCGGCGCTGGCTGGAGGCCGCCGCGGAGGCCATGGCGATGGCCGGAAAGACCGACGGCCGCCATCCCATCAGCGAGAAAGAGCGCGCCACTCTAGGGGAACTGCGGCGGGGAGTATTCGCTCGCCGCCCCATTGCCGAGGGCGCGGTGCTGGCCGGGGACGATGTCTTCTTCGCCCTGCCCTCAACGCCGGGGCAGTTGGTGGCCAACGACTGGTCCAAGTACATGGAATTCCGCGCCGGCCGCGCTTTCGCCGCCGGGGAACGGATAGGGCGGTCGCAGGTGGCTGCGGCCGACACCCGCAGCGTGGTTCATGGGATCGTTCGCGACGTCAAAGCGCTGCTGAAAACCTCCCGGACCATTGTGCCGGCCCAGCTCGACCTCGAGCTTTCCCACCATTATGGGATCGAGCGTTTCCGCGAAGTGGGTTCGGCTATGATCACCGTGATCAACCGGGAATACTGCAAGCGGCTCGTGCTGCTTCTTCCCGGGCAGCGCCACCCGGAGCATTGGCATACGGTCAAAGATGAGACCTTTCACCTGCTCTACGGCGAAATAGAGCTCGTCCTATGCGGGGAACGCCGGCGCTGCGCGACGAATGACGTGGTGGTGATTCCCTGCGGGGCCAGGCACGAGTTCTGGAGCGAGAATGGCGCGGTCATCGAGGAAATTTCTTCGACGCATACCCGCAATGATTCGGGCTATGCCGACGAATCCATCACCCGCAGTCCCAGCCGAAAAACCTATCTGACTAACTGGATGGATTGATGAAGCTATCCGACTACGTCGTGGATTTCATAGCGCGCCTGGGCGTGAAGCACGTCTTCATGCTCCCGGGTGGCGGCGCGATGCACCTGAATGATTCGCTGGGCCGGCATCACGGTCTCGAGTACGTTTGCGTCGTTCACGAGCAGGGCGGAGCCATCGCAGCCGAGGCCTACGGGCAAGCGGCGGGCCTGGGAGTCTTGATGGTGACCACAGGCCCGGGAGGCACCAATGCCATCACTGGGGTGGCCGGCGCCTGGCTCGAATCGACTCCGCTGCTGGTCATTTCGGGCCAGGTCAAGCGGGCCGACCTAGTGGGCGGCCGGGGTGTGCGGCAGATCGGTTTCCAGGAGATCGATATTGTCAAATTGGTTGCGCCCATCACCAAGTACGCCGTCACGGTCGTCGAGCCGGGACGGATTCGTGCCCAATTGGAGGAGGCCGCTTGGCATGCGACCCATGGGCGAAAAGGACCGGTCTGGGTCGATGTCCCTCTCGATGTTCAGGCGGCTCAGATTGATCCGGCGGCCCTGGAAGGTTTCCGGCCGCCTCCGGACAACTCCGCGCCGAGCGCCGCGGTCCAGGCGGCAGCCCGCCGGACGATCGAACTCCTGCGCCAAGCCAAGCGTCCGGTGGTGCTCGCCGGCAATGGCCTGCGCCATGCCGGTGCAGTGGAGGATTTTCTTCGCTGGGTGGAGAGCGCACGGATTCCTGTCCTCACCACCTGGAAGGCTTTGGACTTCCTTCCCGACGATCATCCGCTCTACGTCGGCCGGCCGGGCGCGGTCGGGCAGCGGGCGGCCAATTTCGCGCAACAGACCAGCGATCTTTTTATCAGCCTCGGAGCCCGGTTGGACTTCGGTCAGACTGCCTACAACCATGCCAATTTCGCGGCGCGCGCGAAGAAGGTGATCGTGGACATCGATCCAGCGGAATTAGCCAAGTTTCAAGCGGAAATCGCAGTGCCGCTGGCTGCGGACGCCGGAACCTTCGTCCGCGAGCTGGCCTCGGTTTCGGAATCGCTGCCGGACTGGGGCGATTGGATCGCGCGCTGCCGGTCGTGGAAGGAGAGATATCCTTTGGTACTCCCGGAGTACCGCTCAGTCCCCTCTGGAGTGCACAATTACGTTTTCGTCGACGTCCTCGGTCGTCTGCTGGGTCGGGGAGACCTTCTCGTGCCGAGCAGCTCGGGCGCCTGCAGCGAGGTGACCTGCCAGGCTCTCCCGGCGATGAGCGGCATACGATTCATCAATACACAGGGCCTGGGCGCGATGGGATTCGGAGTGCCCGCGGCGCTCGGCGCTTGCCTGGCTTCTGGCGGTCGCCGGACCGTATGCATCGACGGGGACGGTGGATTTCCCATGAACGCCCAGGAGTTGGCGGTGGTGGCACGGCTGAAACTTCCGATCAAGTTCTTCGTCCTGAATAATGCGGGTTACGGATCGATCCGCACGACCCAGATAAACTATTTCGAAAAGCGCTTTGTTGCCTGCGATGCGGGCTCGGGTTTGGCGCTGCCCGATCTTGAAAAGACCGCCCAGGCTTGCGGGATTCCCTTCCGGCGAATCGAATCCCAGCAGAACCTCGCCGCTGCGATCGCTGAGGTGCTCGACTGGGAAGGCCCCATGGTGTGCGATGTGGTCATGGTTCCGGGACAATTCACCCAACCGAAGGTATCCTCCCGCCAGGAGGCCGATGGAAGGATGGCCACGATGCCGATGGAGGATCTGTGGCCGTTTCTGGATCGGGAAGAATTGGCCGCCAATCTGCGCTCCTAAAAATCGACGCCATGAGTTCAGGGAGAGAGGAAAAGCTTTTGCGCCGGCGAAGAAACCTCTGCATGACGGCCGCGATCATTTTGCTCGTGGCGGCCCTAACCGATGGGATCCCTCCATTCCTTCACCAGCGGCAGCAGCTAGCGCAGGCTCAAGAACGGGTGCTGGAACTTCAGCAGAAAATCAAGGATCGCAACGCCGAGCTCCTTCAACTGGAGGCCGCAATCATCGCTGGCCAGAAACGGCTTGTCGTCCTGCAAGGTGGAAGCCGATGACGAACTGGGGTCGAGTTGAGAAGGCATCCGTCCGGTTCCGTCTCAGGGTGCAGGCCCGCCTCGCGGCGGGCTGCTTCGGCCTTTCTTTGGCAGTCGCTCCGGCAATTGTCATCTCGGCCAACGCGGACCGATCTAAGGTGCTCGATCAAGCTAACCGCGCTGCGCAACGCGAAGTGGAAAGCCTAAGGGGAATCAATTCTGCATTCCAGGCCAATCAAAGCGCCCTGGCGATGCTCAACGCAGCGTTACGGCGCCTGGAAGCTGCAGGGCATCCTTCGCCGCATTCCCCAGCAAAGCCGCAATAAGGAGCCAAAAGAGAAATTGGTTGCTCGGATACTCGGTGAGCGAATTAGCCGTCACCTGAGTCAAAACATATGTCAGGAGCGATGCTGCCGCCGCGAAACGCAGAGAATCGGGATTGCCTCTTTCGGCGCCACCCAATCCCCGGCGCAAGGCGAAGATCACCATCACTCCGGCCAGGGTAGCCACGGGCAGCCCCAGCTCAGCGGCAATTAGGAGCCAGGCATCGTGAGCATAATCCGGGACGAGGGCATAGGGATCATTCCGAGGCCCATAACGGACCGATTCGAGGTAGAAGGATCCCACGCCATGGCCGATCCAGGGGCGTTCGATAATCATGGCCGCCGCTTTGCGGTAGAGCGTAAATCTGCTGGGATCCTTATTTACCGGGTTTTCCAGCCGAACAAGTCGAATTAGACGCCAGGCGAAAGGATGTTCATTCCAGGCCGGATTGTCTGCGTTCCGATTGACCCAGATGATTGCAGCCAGTGCAGCGATTAACAGTGCGGCGGTCAGCCGGCGCGGCAGCATGAGCCATGCGAGGCAGGCGAGGCCGATCGCTGTCGAGAGCCACGCGCCGCGCGACCAAGAGGCGACATCAAGGGCAAGAGCGACCGCGGCTGCGACGGCAAATCCGAAAGTAGCCAGGCGCCGTCCGGATCCTGGACGAAAACAAAGCGCGGCGAAAAACATAAATGAGCTGGCGGCAGCGCTGCCGAAGGAGCTGATGTCCTCATAGGGCAGGAAACAGATGATGCCTCCATATGCCTCAGGAAAATGGGCGAACCACTGGAGGAGAAAGAATGCCGCAGTGGCGGCCAACTGCGCCAGAAGGGCGGGGAGAAGCCACGCCTCGAGAAGCGGACCTTGGTCCAGAAGCAGGCGAAAGAAGGCGAGGCCCATCATGAGCAGGTAGCCAGCTGTGAGGAATGAGAAAGGATTGCCAAAGCGAAAGACGCTTTGGCACCAGGATTCCGCCCACAGCGCGGGCGAGGCATGGCGCACGATTTGCCAGGCAAGCGAAAGCGTGACTGCTAGAAGAAGCAGTTCGGCGGCAAGAGCCCAAGGCCGTGAGGTCTCATCGCTTTTCACCCCCATGAGCGGAATGCTCGGATTTCTCGCCTGGAGGGCCAAGAGGTATCCCCCGAATACGACCAAGGAAAGGTCGGCAACATGTAAGAGGTCCGATTTCTCGAGGCCGGTAAGGATCGGAACGAAAATGGCGAGGGCTCCCAGGCCTTCGGCCCCCATGACAATACCCAGACAAATTCCTCCGAGCGCCAGGAGAAGGGGGGGCCAGCGCAGAGGCCATCCCGTTAGGACGGAAACAGTCAGGAACCTAACGCAGAGGGCGAGCAGTGATAAGGTGACGATCCATTGCAGGCCTCGGCGCATTCAGATTCCCTGTCCCGTGCCCCGTGGCAGGTAGATTCCTTGTGAGCTTAGAAAAGCGCCGAGCATCATCCCAGCGACCAGTCCCAGCGCGCCGGAAATCGCCAGGCTGAAAGGAAAGGTGTCCCTCGTTTGGGGAGTATCAAAAGAAATCGTGTTCGACAGCCAACCCTGAAGATCGCGCTCATGAAGCAATTCGAAATCAGCCAAAAGCGGATCGAATTCTCCACGCAGTTCAGCGAGAGCATCCTCAGAGGCTTTTGTCGTCCGAACGCGGATTTGAGGGTCGGAAGCCGCAAATCTCTCGACGGCTTTTCTTTGAGCTTCGAATTGCGCCCGTCGCGCTTCTTGCCGGATCTGCTTTTCGGCTATTTTTAGATCATCAGTGACCAACGTGGACACTGTGCTCTGCTGGGCGCTTTTCCCTTCAAATTTTTGGCCGCCGCTACCGGCGGAGGGAATTGCCGCAGTACCACGAGGAGAAATTTCCCGGATCAGCCGCTCGATCACAGCAATTTTGGCTTTTCCATCGGCGATCTGAGCATCTAGCTTGCGAAGCTCAAATTGGAATTTATCCAAGGTCGCCGCCGGTCTGCGTGAATAGCCTGCTGTGCCGATCCGATCCTCGATGGGAGGCAGTTCATTAGCGGAGAACGTGGCAAGGCGGTCTGCCAGTTCGGACCAAGTGGCGGCATGTTCGGATCTTATCTGTTGAACCTCGACGGATGGGATTGAGAGGGGGGGCTGACCAGCCTGCTGCCGCGCATAACTCTTAAGCTTGAGGGCTGTTTGGCCGATGATTTCCTTGCAATCGAGCACGTCGCCATTGGTGATCTGTGCAAATGGGCTGACGATGTTCCGAAGAGGAGCCGGGTTGATGTGCCCGTAAATTTGACTGCATTCTTGCAGCCAAGCCGTCACAAATTTGGACCGCAGAGAGATGGCCGGCCATTGATTGCGTGGACGCGTAAATGTGACTTGAAATTCAGTGGGAAAGTATGGATCGATGGCTTGGCCGATGGCCAGAAGGTGATCCCGGGCCGCCGATATGCTGGCCGGAATGATCGCATGGACTGCGAGGGCTTGCCTGGTCTCCAGCAATTGGGCCTCGGTCGCATCAAGTCCGATGCGCCGCCATGCGGCTCGGACCAGCGTTGGTGACAGGAGGTCTTCCGGGGAAAAATGACTTTGGTCGGGAAATTTGCCGCGAACCAGGTAGGTTGGTAAGAAATCTATGTCATCACTGGTGACTAGTTGCTGCGCGGCCCCGTCGTGCCAGCGCCAAACCAGTGCCAGGGTCATCCCGATGAGTGCGAGCGTGATCGTCTGGCGCCGGCCAAAATTCAGGCGGTGCGAAAACTCGGCCAAGTTCATGGGGTCGGAGAAAGCCGGGGGGGGCGGAAGCGGCATCGGGATTAAGCAGCGGGCAAATAAGGCGTGTATTCAGGAACGATCTTCTGAATCTCCAGCTTGATTCGATCGGCTTCCAACGAAGGCAGCCGCTCCTGCAAGCCTAGAAAAGCGTGCTCGATGGAGAGGAAGGGCATGGGTTGACCCACGAAGCTCATGATGTGAGGATGTGAGGTGGCCAGCATATCTTCGCTCTCATGAATCAGCTCCTCATGTAGTTTCTCCCCTGGTCGTAACCCGGTGAACCTGATTTCTATATCTACATCTGGGCGCAGGCCGCTTAATTCGATCAATTGGCGGGCTAGGTCGGTGATTCGCATCGACTTGCCCATATTGAGAACAAAGATTTCACCTCCTTGGCCCTGAGTCGCGCTTTGAAGCACCAGGCCCGCCGCTTCCCGCACTGTCATGAAATAGCGGGACACTTCGGGATGGGTGACAGTGACGGGTCCGCCGGCGGCGATCTGCTGTTTGAAAGTGGGAATGACGCTTCCGGATGAACCCAGGACGTTTCCAAAACGCACAGCGATGAAACGAGTATGATGCGCTGTCTGCTGAAAAGCCTGAATATAGAGTTCGGCCAAGCGTTTGCTTGCCCCCATGACATTCGTTGGCCGGATAGCCTTGTCCGTGGAGATGAGAACAAACCGATCGGCGCGGGCTTCATCGGCGATTCGCGCCAAGAGGCGGGTTCCCAGGGCATTGTTCCGAACGGCCTCCCCCGACTGCTGCTCCATCAGCGGCACGTGCTTATGCGCGCCAGCATGAAATACGATAGATGGAGCGAAGCGGCTGAAGATTGCACGCATCCTGCCTTCATCGCAGAAATCTGCGACCAACGGAAGGATTTCGGCGCCCAGCCCACCGCCCAGCAACTGCTGTTCGATTTGGAAGAGCTGGCCTTCGCAGCGTTCGACCAAAAGCAGCCGGCGAGGGCTGTATCCGGCGAGCTGGCGGCAGAGCTCGCTACCGATGCTGCCGCCGGCTCCGGTGATCATCACAACTCGGTCTTCAACGAGTTCGCGGATACTCTCTGTGTTCAGATCTATGGACTGGCGACCCAGCAGATCCTCGATTTCGACCGGCCGGACCTGCGAGACGCTGACCTTGCCGCTGAGCAGTTGCTCATACGAAGGCACAATCGTGAAAGGCAGGGTAGCCCTGCCCAGCAAATAAACGACCTCCCGGATGCGTCTAATTGGCGCGCTCGGCATCGCGATGATGATTTCGTCCAGCGCGAGATTGGCCGCGGTGTCGGCAAGCCGTTCGGGTGGACCGACAACCGGAACGCCATGGATGGTGGTTCCCCATTTCGCAGCATCGTCGTCAAAGAACACCAGTGCTTTGCGGCGCAAGCCCGGTCGATGCTGCATGTCCCGAACCAGCGATGAACCGACATCGCCGGCTCCGATAATCGCCACTTTGCGCGGCTGGCCTTCGGTCCGGTGGTTAAAAAAATACCCCTGGCGGGCGAGGCGAAACGACGTACGGACCGAGCAGAGTCCGACGAACGACAACAGCAAGTCGGTCAAGATGACCGCTCGCGGCGGTGCAAACGCGATGCCTTCCTTTGCCCAGATCAGCAGCGCAAGCACCGCGCCAAGGAAACACGCCAGGAAAATCTTTTTGGCGTCATTGAAGCCGAAGTAGGTTAGAAGGCTCTCAAACTGACCGAAGAACCACAACAGAAGTAGCTTTGCGGCAATAAGCCAGCACGCGATGAATGTGAAGTGCACCAAGTACTCGCCCGTCGGCTCAAAATCGAAGCGGAGCTCATAGCCCATCCAAAGCGAGCCGAGGAGCACCAGGGCATAAATGCCGAGGACGATCGCAAACCGCATGGTTCCGTGCGCAGTGGGAAGGCGGACCGGCTTCATGAATCTTTGGAACCTCGCCGCATGGCGGCTACAACCGCGGCAGCAATCTTCGGCGCAGAAAGGCCGTACTTTTCACGCAAGAAGTCTTGATCGCCCACGGTGGAGGAAAACTGGCGGTTGAGTCCGCAGCGCAGAAGCCGCGTGCCCCGGTTCGCCGTCTCGGCCAAGAACTCGGCCACGGTGCCGCCGAGCCCGCCGACCACGCTGTGCTCCTCGATGGTGGCGATCAGCTGCCGCCGTTCTTTCAGCTCTTCGTGAATGAAATCTTCATCGAAGGGGCTGAGGGTTGGCACGCTGCCGAGGCCCGCGTCGATGCCCATCTCTACGAGCTGGCTCCGGGCTTCGTTGGCAACCGCTAGGATTCCACCAGTGCTCAGCAGTGTGACATCACGGCCGTGAGCCAGTCGCAGGATTCGACCGCCCTCAAGATGGGGGCGTTCGCTATGCACGTTCTTCTCCCCGCCCCGGCCAAGCCGGAGATAACAGGTGCCCGCGGTGCGATACGCCGCGTCGGTGGCGGCTTCGGTTTCCCAGGGATCGCCGGGAGCGAATACGGTCATGCCGGGCAATGCCCGCATAATGGCCAGATCCTCGGTGGCATGATGGCTGATGCCCAGGCTCCCATAGGCGAAACCGCCGCCGATGCAGACGATTCTCACCTTTGCCTGATGATAGCAGGCATCATTGCGGATCTGCTCCAGGCAGCGCAGAGTGGGAAAATTGCCGATCGAATAGGTGAAGACATTTCTGCCCTCCAGGGCGAGGCCCACTGCGATCGCTGTCATGTTCTGCTCGGCGACGCCGGCGTTTAGATATTGTCGCGGGAATCGGTGCGCAAATTTGGTCAGGACGCCGAAACCAAGATCGCCGGTTACCAGCATGACGCTCGGGTCCGCGGCTGCCAGTTCGGTAAGAGTTCGGACAAAGCTGTCACGCATGGCTCGATTGGTCCAATTCCTTAATCGCGGCTTCGTATTCTTCGCCTTGGGGGGAGCGATAATGCCACAGGACTGAATTTTCCATGAAGGAGACGCCTTTGCCTTTAGTGGTGTGCGCAATAACGCAGAGAGGCTGGGTGATTGCGGGCCGTTTCCGGAGTGCTTCGAACAGGGCCTCGTGGTCGTGACCATCGACTTCGGCGACTTCCCAGCCGAACGCCCTCCACTTGTCTGCTAACGGCTCAAGAGCAATGGTCTCGCTCACTGAAGCGAGGCTCTGAATCTTATTATAGTCTACAATAGCCACCAGATTGGAGAGCCGGTGATGGGATGCGAAGAGCACAGCTTCCCAATTGGATCCTTCATCGCATTCGCCGTCGCTGATCAGAACGAAAACGCGATGGGTCTTCCCGTCCAGTTTGGCTGCCAGTGCCATGCCTTGGCCGACAGGCAGGCCATGGCCCAGCGAACCGGTCGAAAGCTCGACGCCCGGGACATTCAAATGGGAAACGTGGCCTGACAGGTCTGATCCATTCTGATAATGGGTCTCGAGCTTTGCCAACGGAAAGAATCCGCACTCCGCCAGGACGGCATAGACGCCAGCCCCGGCATGGCCCTTGCTGAGGATGAACCGATCGCGGCAGGCCCATTTGGGCTCGGTGGGCCGCACCTGCAGGATCCGTGCGTAAAGAACTGCGAGGATGTCGGCCATCGAAAGGATGGCGCCGACATGCGACGCTTTGGCCCGGCGGCACATTTCGATGGCATGGCGCCGAAGGCGTGCGGCGAGAGCCGGAGAATCGGATGGCAGGCTGGAGCGAGGCGAGGTCAGAGGACGGCGTAGGCTATGTAGGGATCCCATTCCAGCCGGCGCAACTCCAGCTTTTTGATGCCGGTTTCCTCCAACAGGGCCACTGTCTCGCCCGGCCACTGGGGATTGTCCAGTTCGTCGAACGCCAGAACAGCACCCCGGGGCATGCGGGGCAGGAAGGTTTTCAACGCGGCCCGCGTCGGCTCGAACAAATCGCAATCGATGAACAACAGGCTTACCACCAAATGTGGGTGATCCTTGACAAATTGCGGGGCGGTCTGGACCAAGTCGCCCTTGATCAATTGAACCTTGGGAATATGCCCGAGGAATCGGTCTTGATCATAGAGTTCGATTAGCTGGACCAGTTCGTCATAGGAGTTCGAACGGAGATCTCCGGTCGCCGTAGAAGTATTTGCGTTCTCATCCTCCCCGGCAAGCGAGGGGAATCCTGCAAAGGTGTCGAACCCGTAGATTCGACGCGTCAGGTTTTCCGGCTCGAGTATCGCGCTGAGCTTGGCCCAACTCATCAGCCCGAAGCCCCGGAAGACGCCGCACTCGACCACGGATCCTTTGACCGGCAGGGCCAATTTGAAGATCTCGTACATCGCCAGGAAGCGCTTGAGGTGCTGGCGCCGCGCATACTTCGGGAAGCATTCCAACTTAGCTTCAAGCGGATCCGGGCAGGCATTGAAAACTTGGGCGAGCGCGGGTCCTACTGCCTGTTCGGCGGGGGTCTTAAACGTTTTCATGTTTTTGGCGGAAGGAGCTCACGTCCATTCCTAGCACCGCAGCGGCAGTGACGGCCAGAAGTTTGCAATCCAGCAGGAAAGAGCGTTCGGTCACATATTTCAGGTTGAGGGCCATCTTCCGGGGATGAATTTTCTCGAGATAGTCTCGGTCTGGATCGGTGCTGCCGCGAAGAATCTCCCCCTCGTTGGCGAAACAGATTGAAGCATAGTCGGTGATGCCGGGGACAGCCTCCAGCACCTCCCGCTCGCGGGCGCTGTAGCGGTCCACCGCCCATTGGACTTGGGGGCGCGGGCCAACGAAGCTCATCGAGCCGAAGAAGACATTCAGGAGCTGCGGCAGCTCGTCGAGCTTGTGTGTCCGCAGGAAGCGGCCAATCCGGGTGATTCGAGGATCATCGGCCGCAGTGGAGGAGGCCCCGAGCCTATCGGCATTGAGGACCATGGTGCGAAACTTGTACATGATGAACCTTCGGCCGCGCCAGCCTACGCGCGGAGCCGGATACAGCGCCGGGCCGCCATCTTCGAAGTGGATGATGGCCGCGATCAGGAGGAGAAAGGGTCCGAGCAGCACCAACAAAATGGCGGAGCCGGCCAGATCGAAGGCCCGCTTTGCCAGGGGGTAGGTCCTACCGGCCATAGAACTCTCGAATGGCCGAAGCTACGATGCCCACCTCCGCGTCGGTAATCGAGGTGTTCATAGGCAGCATCAGGCAGCGCTGGAAGAGCCGGTCGGTCGCCGGGCAGGAATGCCGCCCGAGGCCCAAGGCGGGAAATTGATGAATCGCCTTTCCCCCCCACTGGATGATCGTGCCGATGCCGCGGTCCTCTAAATGCTTCTTCAGCTCGTCTCGCCGATCGGCTTCGATCTCATAATTCTGGAAAATATCGAGGCGGTGCGCCTCGCCGTCCGGGCCGGGCGGCAACGTCAGTTCGGCCAAACCGCCCAGCTCCCGGCGATATTGTCGCGCCAACTCCCGCCGCCGTTCGATCTCCTCCGGGTAGCGGCGTAGCTTCACCAGCATCACCGCTGCCTGGAGATTATCGAGCCGGGAGTTGATTCCCCAGGTTTCGACCGCTCCGCCATGCCCGCCCCGGCCGTGATCCCGACGGAGGCGGACGCGGGCCGCCAGCTCGTCGTCGCTGGTCACCACCAGTCCGCCGTCGCCGAAGCAGCCGAGTACCTTGGCGGGGTAGAAACTGAAGACTCCGGCGCGGCCGAAGGTCCCGGCGCAGCGGTTCCGGAATCTCGCGCCCAGCGCCTGCGACGAATCCTCGATGACGGCGAGTCCATGATCGGCGGCGATCGTAGCGACAGCGTCCATGTCGGCAACGCGGCCATTGAGCTGCACCGGCATAATCGCCTGGGTGCGCTGGGTTACGGCCCGCAAGATGGCCGCGGGGTCGATCAGGTGGTCCGCGCCGCAGTCGACTGGCACCGGAGTGGCGCCCAGATGATGGATGGCTGAGGCGCTCGCGACAAAGGTGTGGGACGGCAGGATGACCTCAGCGCCTGGTCCGATGCCGGCGGCCTCCAGGGCCAACTCCAGGGCATCGGTGGCGTTGGCCACACCGATGGCATGGCCCGCTCCGATGAACTCGGCGACGTTGGCTTCGAAATCCCGCACCTCTTGCTGAAGGACGAAAGCACCGCGCTCCATGACATCGATCATGGCGGCGAGGATCTCCTCACGTTGGTGGCCGAAGATGTGGGGATAGCGGAAAAACGGGACTTTCACAGCTGGGAAACGACAACGAAACCTCGCTCGGTTGGCGCGAGGCAAATCTATTCTCCCGGAGGGAGCGGAAAGCGGGCCAAGACCACCACCTTGAAGGCATGCCGGCGCAACCCGGAAAAGGCGTGATCGCCGCGGGCGATCAGGGCGGCCGCTCGGCGGGAGCCGACCAGCCCGCGCAGTACGGGGGACAGGAACGCGACGATGCCGAAGTACTCCACCTTGACATCATGAAACCGCATCCGCAGCCGGCCGATCGTGGCCTCGTTGGGCATGCGGCGCAGGGTGCTGAAGGTGCGCAGGCCACGGAGGTAGCCGAAAAAGCGGTTCAAGCGGTAGATTGGATTGTGATCGAAAGAATCGACCGCGATGAAGGTGCCGCTCGGCTTCAAAACGCGAGTGATTTCCTGGATCAGGCGATGGGGTTCCGCATAAGACATGCTTCCGGCCGAGGTCACCACATCGAAGCTGGCTGAGGCGAAAGGAAGGTTCTCAATGTCGCCGACGACCCATTGAGCCGGAAGTCGGGCGCGCTCCGCCCTGGCTTTCGCCAGTGCCAGCGACTCTTCCGCTAGGTCAAGGCCCACCACGTCCGCTCCGAGATGGGCGGCGGTCAGGCTATGTAGGCCAGTGCCGCAGCAAAGGTCGAGTAGCCGTTTCCCCGGCTGGCCCGCCCACTTGCCGACCAGTTCTTCGTAGCGGAGATATGGAGAGCGTAATTCCTCGGGCACGCCGAGGGCGCCGTCGGGGCCGAGGCGGTCTGCATGTTGGCCCAAGGCGCGGCGATTGTAGCGCCGGCGCTCCCACCCCTTGTCTCCGGTGTCCGCCGCCGGCATGTTCAATGCTCGGGCTGCGCGGCTTGCGGCCACGCGCGGCGCCGTCCCGCGCCGGGCCAGGGCTCGGCCCTGCGCTGGACTGGGGCCGCGCCAAAGACCAGGTGACCGAGGCCGAGCAGCACGCCGACTCCGTGGCTGAAATGATACCAGAAAAAGCAGGGGGGCAGCAGAAACGCGTGAGACACACGGCGGTAGCGGCGCGCCTGCTGCACGCTCGCGACCAACGCCAACCCAGCATAGAGCGCCATGACACCGAGGAAGGCGGCGCCGAGCCCATGCCCGAAGGGGCAGAGGAGAAGCCCGCCGATGACACCGGCGGCAAAAAAGGCAGTCATGGCATGCCTCCAAGCGAAGGCATAGGGCGCCAGGTACCACAGATATGCATTATAGGGTGCTTCCCGGAAGAATTGCTTTCCGTAAAAAGCAGAAAGGCTGCCTTGGTTGTAGTAGTGAATCTCGATCGAGGGATCGCGCCAGATCTTGCCCCCGGAGGCCAGGATACGCCGGTTGAATTCGTAATCTTGAGCCCGAACGAGCCGCTCGTCGAATTTTCCGATTCGCTCGAACAGATCCCGACGATAGAAGCCGTATGGAACGGTGTCGGCCCATCCAGCCGGGGCTTGGATGCGAAACTGCGAGTTGCCCACGCCGAAGCGATGGGTGGTCAAAGCCTGAACCAGATGGGCCGAGAGGGTGTCGCCCCGCGTCTCTGTTAGGAAGACTCCGCCGACATTTTGAGCTTCGGTCTGCCGAGCCGCCGCCAGGCACCGTTCGAGGTAATCCTGGGGATACCGCGAATGCGCATCCAAGCGCATGATCCACGAGCCCCTTGCCTGTTCGAGGCCGATGTTCATGGCGGTGGACTGGATCAATCCCGGATTCGAGAGCAGACGAATCCGCCGATCGCCTTCCTGCAGCGTCCCGACGATCGCGGCCGTGCGGTCGGAGGAGGCGCCATCGAGCACGAGAATCTCAGTTACAATGTTTTCGGGCAGACTGAAGCCCACGACCGACTGGAGGCAGCTGCCGATGAAGGCCTCCTCGTTCCGACAGGGAATGAGAATTGAGACGATTTCGGGAGGAACAGGAGTGAAGGCGTTCAAGTGAGCTATCCCCAGGTCACGGCAAGCGAGGGGCCCCGGTTTCGCCCGGGCAGGGAAAGGCCGATGAGGAGAATGAGAGCCAGGTAGATCGTCGCGTTGTCGAAGAGAGAGAACAGGTCGAGGGGAGATTGAAAAAAAATGGTCAGAAACAACAGCGCCCAGAACGCGCCCAGCGGCGAAAGAGCGGGGGCCGAGCGCCGACTGAGCAACCGATCGATGACCCGGGCGGCCCCCAGCAGATAGACGACGGCGCCGACAATATTGAGCGGAGGCGGAAAAAGATAGTTGGAGACCGCGAGAATTCCCGGCGAGGAACCCTGGCGGGAATCGACGGGGTATTGCGCCATCAGCTGGTAGTTGAACTGCATCAGCGAACCTACGGGAGGCCGGGAGATGGCATAGGGCCGTCCTAGGAGGTGATCGAAGCGGAAGAGGAGGGTATGGAAAGGCAATTCCAGAGCCTCCGTCCTATGCGGTTCGATCAGGTCGCCTTGATGCCGGAGGGTGTAGAGAAAGGAGTAGTGATAGATGGAAAGGCGCTCGGCGAGGAAGCTGGCGGGGTTTCCTGGGAATTCCTCTCCGGCGGCAATCAGGTGTTCCAGCCTGCGTGCGGCCTCCGGAAAGCTTTCGTCGGCCCGTTTCGACTTCACCGTCTCGCCCGCAGCCCAAGCGAGGATTAGCAGAACGAACCCGATGACGGTAAGGGCGGCGAGTCTCGCCCATTGCCTCCCGCTTTGAGGCAGAATCCGGGCTGAAAGCAAGGCGCGGCTCCGGCGCGGAGAAATGGCAAAGGCGGCCACCACGACGGCCTGAACGGCATTGAAACTCCCATTTGCTTCGAGCAGCAGGCAGGCGGCCAAGAGGAGATCTTCCAGTCTTGTCTTGTCCGTGGCCGCGGCTTCGACCGGACGAACGAAGATCACGTAAAACGCATCGGCTAGCAGCAGGGAATTTAGCACGACCGCAACCAAGACCGCGGGCGACGAAGTCTCGGACAGGCCGACCGACGAATAACGATAGCCGTTGAGGCCCGACGCGGCGGCGGCCACCGAGAATCCAGCCGCAGCTAGCAGGAACAGCAGGCGGCTTTGCCGGTAGCGGCGACCGGCCGCCCCGAGCATCTTTTGCAGGGGGCCCAGTCGGGTCCAGCGCGGAGAGCGGCTGAGCCAGAGCTCAGCCGCGGCGAAAAGTCCATACTCGGCGCCCAGAACCGCCAGCGCCCCGAAGGTCAGGGGCGGTATTCGATAGATCGAGACAATCGATCGGGCGAACAGCGCATTTCCGACCAGCGGCACAAGATGGGCTACCACAAAGTACGCAGTGACAACCCTAAAGCCATTCGACACCGGCTCGGAAGCGGCCGCGAATCCAGGCGCGGCAGATTTACCGGTAATATGCAGTCAGGGCATACCGGCTGCCTTCAATGCAGGGGCGGGCTCGGTGAATAGCGGAGGTGTCGATCACCAGCACCGTCCCAGCCTGGCAGAGCACTGGAGTCGAAGGGTAGCCTTGGGGGCCCAATCCCTCAATCCAATTGTCGTCCAGTCGCGAATAGGCGCGCTTCTTATGGATTAAGTCAGACGGACGGATCACCCGGCCGGCGCAGAACATCTTCAGCTTGAAGGAGGTGCGGTTGGTATTGGCGACGAACTCGAAGGGCCCTGATTTTTCATTCGTATCGGTTAGGAAGAGGAACACCTTCAGCATGCGGCGGAAGGAATCTAAGTGCCAGCGGCCTTTCAGGAGACTGGCATCGTGATTCGGCACCGCCAGATTGCGGATGGCGAGAAGAGTATGGGCCTCCATCTCGGTCCCCTCGACGCAGGAGACGAAGAAATTGCTGTCTTCGCAGAAGCGTGTGAAGAGGGGATGCTTTTTCTGAGCGTCCCAGATTCGGAGCTCCGAACCGGCATAATTTTTCTCGGCCCGCTCATCCGGCCGATAATCATCAATTACCCGCACAAGCGAATCGCAAAATTCGCGCGGATACCCGCCGGGGATAAGGAGAAAGCCGTGGGCATTCAGGGCCGACCGGGCGGCGCGGACATTGGCCAGGGTCATGAACCCGGCATTTTCGTTCACGGAGCTGATTTCACTTTTCATCAATGGGGAGTACGGCAGCCGCGGATAATTTGCTGAGTGTGGAGTTTTCGCATCGATAGATACGGTCAAACCCATGGAAATTCTGATGCTTGTGGGAAACCATTACGATCGTGACGGAGCCCCCCAGTCTGTCAATGGCACGCAATACGGTACGCTCGCTTTCGGGATCGAGAGCGGCGGTAGGTTCATCGAGCAGCAGCACGCGCGGTCCCCGGTAGAGCGCCCGGGCCAGGCAGATCATTTGGCGCTGACCGCCGGAGAGCCCCACGCCCTTTTCTCCGATTCGAGTATCGAGGCCCGAGCGAAAATTGCGGATAAACGACGCTATGCCAGCCGTTTCTAGAGCGGCCCACACCTCCGCATCCAGGCTGTCATCGTCGGGTTGGAAGCTGACATTCTCCCTAATCGTGCCGGGCAGGATGAAAGGCAATTGGGGTACATAGCCAACTCTGGCCTGCCAGGAAACAATCTCTCGGTCGATCGGCCGACCATCGACGACGATGGAGCCTCCGGTGGGGACCTGCAGACCGGCCAGCAATTCGATCAGGGTGGATTTGCCTGAGCCTGAGGGGCCGAGGATGCCGACCCGCTCGCCTTGATTGATGGTGAGATTGAGATCTTTTAGAACCGATTTCCCATTGGGAGTCCCGTAGCTGAAGCAGATGCGATCGAGAGTGATGGATTTCCCGGCAAACGTCGGCCCATCTGGGGCCGCTCGCCGGGATTGGGTTGTGGCAATCACCCGGGCGCATTGGGCCAGCAAGGTCTGGGCTGGTCCAATGTTCACCGAAAAATTTGAATATGAATTCACCAGCCGGCTCATTGAGGGCAGAATTCTAAAAGAGGAGGCGGCGATGACCGAGAATTTGGCTAGCAGGACCGTGAGATCGGTTCCGGCCAAAACCTGGACGACGAACAGGCCAATGAAGGAAAGGACAAAGACCGATTCGAGGATGAAGCGGGGTCCCTGCTGATGCATTTCCCCTTTCTCAAACAGGCGAGTCTCAAGTCGGGCAACCTGGGCCACCTTGGCGGTCATATAGTCCTCTTTGCCGAACGCTTTGATCTCGCTGATGCCGAGGGCGGTGTTGCCGACCAACTCATGCAGAGCCGAGGCGGCATCCATTCGCTCCCGACCCCAGGCGAGGGCTTTGTCGCGCAGGAGGATATAATAGGTGACCACCGCCGTGCCGCAGGCGATCACGGTCACCGCTGCAAAGGCGGGGCTGACCACGAGCACGACGGCGCAAATGGCGACGAGTAGGGCTGTTTCGGTCACCACGACCAAGAGCGGGCGGACGACGCCGTCGATCAGACGGACCGATTGCGTGCAGACGATATTGGTAAGTTCGCCGCCGCTCTGCCGGCGGCAATCCGCCAAGGGCTGCAGGACGTACGCGCCGTACAGGCCGGCAATAATTCGCCGATGAAAATACGTCGCGAAGAATATGTTGTCCTGGTAGGTGAAGTAGAGCGCGACGTTTTTGGCGATATTGATCAGAGCCACCAGCGAGAAGACCAGCGCGAGCTGCGAGCGCTGATCCGCCGGAAAATGACCGGAAAAGGGCACATAGGCCATGACCTTGCTCAAGCCGGCGCCATGCGAGCCTAGGGCCAGCACCAGAGGATAGAGAATGGACAATCCCACCATCTCAAGGACGGCGGTGACTCCCATCATGAGGATGACCAGCGCCAGGCGGCGGCGTTTGAGACCGAGCCCGACGTAGGCGCGGTAAACTTGCTTAAGCAGCTCGATTTCTCTCATGAGGCAGCAACGAGAAGTTTGATGCGGACTCGGGCGCGGACCAGAACGTCGACGCCGGCGCACGCTGGGATGGCGCGGAGCATAGTTTCGAGGGATTCAAAAAGTTGCGGCAGCGACGAATCACGCGGATGATGAATCAATTCGAGTAATCCTGGGTCAAAAAGATCGTCCTGGGGTGAAAGAGGAGAAAAAGTGGGCAGACCTAGGTAAGCGGCCTCGAACAGGCCGCTGGAAAAAAGGGAGATGCAGCAATCCGCAATGATCCAGGTGAAAATGGTGCTTGGGTGCAGTACAATGCCCGGCTGGGAAAAGAGCGGATCCTGGGAAAGGCGCTTGTGATTGTGCCGTGGATGGGGGGCATAGACCAGCAGGAAGGGGAGATGGGCCGCAGTGAGCCATTCGCGTACGAAGCCAATCAGGGCTTTTTCCACCGCGAAGGCGGTTGAACCCTCGAAGTCTTCGTCCAGCGAGTTGGCGCCGACAAAGGCGAGAGTAATCCGATTTTTCGCTGTCACGGACGGAAGTTTTGCCCATTCCTGAAAAATAAATTCCGCCGGCGCCAACTCCTTTGGAAGCGCGGCGAAATAGCGATTGACATAGGTATTGATTGCCAGGGAGGGCGCAGCGGGGCTCCAGCGGCGATAGTTGGAAGGGAGCGCAAGTCCTGGGATCTGCGGGATGAAGCGCATCCGCGGCCCGGACAGCTGATCGAGCCGAGTGAAATATCGAGTCACCTCCTGACTTGGAATGCCATGGAGAATTTCGAGAATTCGATGCTCTCGCTCTGAACGCATGAGGCAAAGTCGCAGGATCTCGGTTGCAAAAGAATTGCTGGTCAGAAAATAGGCCGTTTGGGCCTTTTCACCGAGCAGGCGATCATAGGTTCGGGAGAGGAGGACCAGCATTAAGCCGGCAGTGAAACTGAACGACTTCAGCTGCGAGCGGTAGCGGAGGTACTGCCACACTGCGCCGGGAAGGTCGTGCCGAGCGAGAAAGAGCAACAACCCAACATCGAGCACGTAAATTCCTGCTGCTGCCAAGGAATCGGCGTCGCCTCCGTAAGTGCTCTCGAAGCCGGGATCAAAAATGAGAATAATCCCTGCTTGGGCAATCTCGTCTTTGGGAAGGCGGCCGCAGCCGGACCCAGGGAGTTCCTGCAACAGATTGGCCAGGTGGAGGCGGGGGTCACGGGCCACCGAGGGTTCGCGGAGGCGGGCAGAATTGATGGCTAGGACCAAGTCGGGACCGGTCTTAATTCGATCGCGCGCGAACGGCAGGCGGGCGGCTGTGCACGTCGAGACTTTCCACCATCGACGAAGACGTCGGATCGGACCCGTGCCCCGGGACACTGAATGGCGCGGTCGAGAATGGCGGGGCCTGGGGAGATCGCCCAAGAGGGTATTCTCGAGGCGAAGCCACAGGGCGCCAAGGCAGCAAGCGCCCTCGGAGCGCATGGCATAAAAAGCCGCCAAGCCGTCCGCCAGAAATTGAAAGTCCTGTTCGGGATTCAATATCCGATGGCGTTGGGTTAGCGGGGTTCGAGATGGGCGAACCCGAGGGGGGTTCCTCGCGGGATGGCTTTAGCCGCTTTTCGGCCAAGCACCTCCGGGAGATGACGGGGATGCAGGCCGTGGCCGGGCCGGATCGAACGAATATTTTC
Source organism: Opitutaceae bacterium (assembly GCA_035546595.1). GTDB lineage: Bacteria > Verrucomicrobiota > Verrucomicrobiia > Opitutales > Opitutaceae > Palsa-1447. The sequence continues at coordinate 97,475 of DASZWO010000030.1, read as the reverse complement.
CGCGGTCAGGACTTCACCGGCGCCAATATCGCGCACGGCAAAAAGAGATTTGCGAAAAACCCGGCTCGCGGCCTCGCGGGGACTTGGCTCATATCGCACCTCTCCCAAAGTCCGCTCGGCGATCCGGATCGAGTCCACCAGCAATTTGAACTCGATTGGCTCCAAGGAGAACGCGCTGTCCGGACCCGGATCCTGGCGCGAGATGGTCAAATGCTTCTCGACAATGTTGGCACCCAGCGCGACCGCGGCGATGGAGGCCTCGGTACCCAGGGTATGGTCCGAAAGCCCGACCGGAACCTGCAATGCGGCGGCCAGATGAGGAATGGTGCGCAAATTCATTTCCTCCGCTTTGGCCGGATAGGAGCTGGTGCACTTCAGCAAAGCGAGGCCACATCCTCCTGCTGTCCAGAAGGTGCGGACGGCCTCCTCAATCTCCGCAAAGGTCGCCATCCCGGTGGAAATAATCGCCGGTTTCCCGGTGCGCGCCACTGCGGCAATCAGCGGAAGATCCACGATTTCAAATGAGGCGATTTTATAGGCTTTAACGGCCATTTTTTCCAAAAAGTCCACCGCGGTGAGGTCGAAAGGGGTGGAGAAGCAATCCAGCCCCAATCGCTCGGCCTCGGCTTTCAGCCGGGGCTGCCATTCCCAGGGAGTATGTGCTTCATCATATAACTCATAGAGCCGCCGTCCTTGCCACAGTGTGCCATCCCCCGCGCGAAAATATTCATTGTCACAATCTAGCGTGATCGTATCTGCCCGATAGGTCTGAAGTTTGATGGCATCCGCGCCCGCATCCTTGGCCGCTTTGATAATTTCGACTGCTTGATTGAAATCCTGACCATGATTGGCCGACAGCTCGGCTATGATATAACATGGGTGGGACGGACCGATCTGGCGCGCGCCGATGCTGATTGATGGCTTGGAAGTCATGGATGGTTTGGAAGACGAAGTCTCAAGTCGCAGGCGGACTCCGATCGGTGAGGCTCCATTGGGACGAAGCCCGCGATGCGGAATGCCCGCAGCGAGGCAAAATTATCCTTTTTGATCGAGGCCACCACCTCCTCAATTGGAGACGCGGATGCCAGGCGGTCACAACCGGCCCGGATAACGCTGGGTCCCCAGCCGTGCCCGCGGGCCGCCGGGGCGAGTGAGACTGAAACATTTGCAATCGCCCCGGCGATATCGAAACGGATTTGGCCAATCGGTTGGGAGCCGGCCATTGCGAGAAAAAAATGGCAGTTCGGATCGGCCAATTTGCGGGCGAACCAATCTTGATGTTCTGACCATGAAATCGGGTCACACTGGAAGGACATTCTCCTGACTCCAGGTTCGTTAGCCCATCGCCAGACCAGCTCTATGTCCGCGCCGGAAACCGGGCGCAACGTCAACTCGGTCGTCCGCATTTGGGAGATCACACGCAAACGCCCAAGCCCATCGACCAGGGAACTCGCGTGCGCGGCGAGAGTGCGGCGGTGTTGCGGGGAGCGCAGCAGCGCGCCAATGGCGGTGGGCAGGCTGGCGGGATCTAAACCGGGGTGGGTTCCGAGATGGAAGGCGGCCCCGGCTTCGGCAAGGCTTTGAGCCAGTGCGACCTGATTGGCAGCGACGACTAGGAGTGCCATGGGGGTTCCGCTCCGAGCCAGCTCCCAGCAGGTGGATCCGGCGGCGGTCACTGCGAGATCGGCCTCACTCATCAAGCTGGGTAGGTCCGCAGGATTGATCAGGAAGCGCCAGTCAGGGCGGATTTTGCGCACCCGCTGCGCGATCAAATCGCAGCGCTGGTTGCCGATGCCAGCTATCACGGTAACTTCCACGTCTGGAAGGGTCCGCAAAGCCTCGATCACAATTTCCGTAGCATTTGCGGGATCGCTGCCCCCCAGTGTGACAAGGATTTTGCGGGCGACCTCGGGCGGATTGCGGACGCTGGAATCGATTCGGGCAAATTCGTCGCGGAGCAGGACATAGGTTGGGCCGAAAAGCAGACGCGTGTAAGGCGCTTTCTCGGGTGTTAAGTTAAGGGCATGAAGATTTTGATTGAGGACCAGGTCGGCGAGATAACGCCCGGCCATCGGCAGATCGTTGATTACAAGCAAGCGCGATGATCCTTCGTGGACTTCATGTTGCCAGCATTTTCCGAAGTGATAGCCATCCGCGACGATCCAGGTCGCTTCTCGTCGCCGGGCAATCTCCAACGTGCAGATGGCATCGGCGGAACTTCCCGCAGCCGCGTTAACGGCAACGACCTCGTATCCCTCCCGCCGTAGCCGCTGAGACAGAGAAGGCAGGCCTTCGGCTTGGGCGAATGTTACCTGTCTTCCCGGATGACGCCAAGCTTGGGCCAGAGCGAGGCATCTCATCACATGTCCAGTCCCCGCCGCGACACTCGCATCTGCGCGGATGACTAAGTTCATGCCGCTCCGGCCGTTAGGCATAAAAACCTGCGGACCGGCCGGATACCACCAGGTCGACTGGTATCTCCTCGACGATTACTCGCCGCCCCCTCTGTATATGCGACCAAGCGCAGCCCAGCAGCATCTCCGTGCCGGATGCGATCGCCGCGGGGGGAATCGGGCCGTCGCCTCCATCCCTGACGGCTTTTGCCAATTCCGTCATTGCCATGATCGTCGCGCTGGTTGAATGCTCCGGCTGGAGGAACTCATGCGCCATGAAATAGCCTCGGGGCGGTCCGCCCTCGCGATCGATTTGGAGAAAAGCGCCGTCGGCATGTACGGTGAGGTTTCCTTTGGCGCCTGCGATCCGAACATTTAGTCCACGGGTGGTTGTGACGGCGGCCGTGACGCCATTATTCATCCGGAAAAACGCACTTTCGATTTCGGGATCCGAATCTACTAGCAGCGGTTCTTGTCTTAAGAAACTCCGCTCGGCTAAGGTGGCCTGCACCTCGACCGCGCGGCTCGCGCCGCTGAGAAAAAGAATGAGGTCCATCGCATGGGGGTGGGACCAGAGCAGAGGAGCCAGGCCATGCTCAACCACGATGCTGCCGATTTCTCCAACCACTCCTTCTGCCGCCAGTTGGCGCGCCCGTCGGTAGGTTGCATGATAGCGACGGTTTACCCCATAAGCGATCTTGACTCCACTGGCGGAAAGCAGCTCCAAAAGCCGCCGAGAGTCGTGGATGTTGGTCGCGAGCGGCTTTTCAATATAAATTCCCCTGACTCCGGCCGCGACAGCGCCCTCGATGATTGCCGCCTTGGCCGGAGTCCGCGTGGCAATTGCAAGCAGGGCAGGACGCTTTTCCCGCAGCAAATGTTCATAGTCGGTAAAACCTGCCGCGCCTTGATATTGGCGGGCAGCGGCTGTGACTGTATTTTCATCCAGATCGCACAGCGCCTCGAGTCGGACGCCGGGAAGGAGGGAAAGGCATTCGGCATGAGAGAGCGGCAACCAGCCATCGGGGACCTGACCGTTCAGGCGCGCAGAAGGCTGTGCGCCCATCCGTCCGCATCCAATTACCGCGGCGCTTAGCGTCTCCATGAAATTACGGCGGTACGGGTTCCGGCGCGCCTGTTGGTGAGGCGTCGATAGGCTTCTTGGGTGTGCATTGCGGAAACCTCGAAGCTCAGGAGAGCCTCAGGATTGATGGCGCCGGTTTGCAGCAATGAAGCGAGATAGCGCAGGTTGCGTTTGAGGGTGAACCGAATATCGAGCGGCGCCGCCTCGAGATCCGGGACGTGACCGCAGTGGCGGATGGTAAGTTGCTTGTCGTAGAGAAAGCGGGAGTCGAGCGGGTTGAACTCCGGTGCTTTTTCGCCCCGCCCGGGAAATCCGAGACAGACCACCTGGCCCCCCTTGCGCACGATTTCCAGGGCCAGCTGATAATCGGCCCAGGAGTTCGAACTCAGAATTGCGATATCGGCCCCATCGAGGCCACTCCGATCCCGCCAGAATTCCCCAGAGGGGGGCACCTTGGGCAAGATCTGCTCCGCTCCGCGAGGTAAGGGCGACATCTCCTGATTGGTGAAGACCAGCGGCATACTGCCCCAGGCGCGGGCCAGATCGCTGACCGCGCAGCCGAGGGTTCCTCCGCCTACGATCGCCACTTCATGGCCAGGTTGAAAATCTCCCGCCCTCAGCGCGGAGAGAGCCAAATGATACAGATACAGCGCTGACAATGCGCGCAGATTTGTCCCGGAATCGCGCGCGACGGAATACAGGACCTCGGTCTCGGCACAAATGAACGCGCTGCGGTGCGATTGGAAAGTCAGAATATAGTCGCCCGCTTTAACGGCGGAAACCCCCGGTCCGGTCTTCTTAATTTCCGCCAAGTTACAGTAGCCGAGGAGGCGCGGATAGGTTCTCCCGGGACGCAGGGGAGAGAGGCCTTTCCAGGCGGCCAGCTCCGTTCCGGGCGAAATTACGGTATAGACGGTTTTCGCCAGCAATTGGGGCCCTTTCAGACGAGCGCCCGTCAGCAGAATGTTTCGGCAGCGCAGGCGGCCCGGCGCGGTAAGCTCAAGATACGTGGCTTTCATGGCAACTTGGAGGCCAATGACGGGTGATCGGCCCAGCCGCGACCGACGAGGATGTACTTGCGTTCCGAATCAAGAGGGCCGCGGCTGGGAGCATCGATGAAATCGCAACGCCCGGTCAGCGGCAAGCGGGCTGCCTCGACGGCAGGATCATTCCCATGACAGGCGATGGATTCCGTGGAGTTGCGGGCACCTGGATTGCTACCGGCCCTGGCGCGACCGTCGCGATGGGGTTCGATGGCTGCATCGAGTTCGGTGCGGGACAAGCCAATCCAGCGCAGGAAGAGATCGGCATCGGTTGGGGCAACCGCCTCATATTTTCGGGCCAGCGATATCCCTGCCTCCCGGCTTAGGCGCTTGAGCCGGATCTCGCGGCAGGCATGATCGACCGCCTTTCCGTAGCCGAGCTTGGCGCACTTAATCCAATCGTGAAGCCCGGAATAGTGGAAGCAGTCCACATCGTTATAGCAGTCGAAGGTCCGCAGCTGGGGCGCGGTTTCGTAGCCATAGGAGCGGATCATCAGTTCATGCTGCGCCTTGGTGTCCCAGCGAAGATAGTTATTGAGGTAGATGCCCCGGACCCCGACCGCCTCGAGTTCCTTGTCGTGAGGATAGAAGTACTGTTCCAGGTCCTCCTCGCGGACGTGCTCGGCCCCGGCTGCGAGATCTTCGGCCTCCAGTCCCATTAGGTCATGCTCCTTGCGATATTTGCGAGTCATCTCGACCTCGTCCGTATGCGAGAACATGCCGACCTGGTCCACGCCCTGATGCGCGCCCCAGATGATGAGCGGAATCTTGAATTTGACCGCGATTTGAACCGGAAAGGCGGTCTGGCCCGCCAAGCAATGCCAATAGATGCTGCCCCGGCGGCGCAGGGACTCCCGCGTGATGCGCCTTGCCCGATCGGGGCTCACGGTCATCGTCATCAGGTCGCAACCCAGGAGTGAGCGCAGGTAGGAAAGGTTGCGGATGCCGACTGGGGTATTGTACTGCTTGTTGTAGGCCACGAGCAGTGGTCGCAGCCCAAGCACCCGTTTGACGACGTGGACGATGAAATAGGAATCCCGGCCGCCGCTGACCGGCACGACGCAATCGTGGATCGTCCGGTTCTTTCCCTGATAGCCCGCGACTAGGCGCTGAAGTTGCTCAAGGCGTTTGGGCCAGTCCAGGCGGTCCTTCTCCTCGTGCACGCGGCACCCGCTGCACACGCCCTCGTCGTCGAAGGTGAGATGCAGCGGGTGGTTTTCGGGATAGAGGCAGCGAGCGCAGTATCTCAAATTGTTTCCTCCGGAATGTAGCGGAACCGCAGGGCGTCGAGGGCTTCCTCCGACAGCTTGGCGAGCCTGCCCTCGGGCCCGACTTCGCTGTGGCGATATGTCACGTAGCTGTCCAGCCGGATGGGCTGCGCCAGCGCTTCCAGCGCTCGCTTCAGCACGATAACGCTGTGCTCGGTGTAGTGCAGCATGTTGCCTACCGCCACCGCGGCTGAGCCGGCGGCGATCGCCGCAGCCAAATCGCGCGGATGCCCCGCCCCCCCGCAGGCGATCACCGGAGCGCTCACGGCCTGCGTCACGGACCGGACGAGATCGAGGTCATAGCCGGCGCGGGAGCCATCCTGATCGATAGAGCTGATGAGGATTTCGCCGGCGCCCAGTTCAACCGCCCGGCGGGCCCATTCGGCCGGTGCCATTCCGCTAGCCTGACGCCCCCCACGTGTCCAAGTGCTGAAGCCGGCCGGCCCGCGCCGCGCGTCGATCGACGCGATCACGCATTGGCTGCCGAAATGCTCGGCCGCCCGCGTCACAATCTCGGGCTCTGCGGCCAGGGCTGAGTTGATCACCACCTTGTCGGCGCCAGCCTGGATGATCCGCTTGACGTCGATGACTGACCGGATCCCTCCACCAATCGAGAGCGGCACCTGACAAAGCCGGGAGTACCGCTTGACGGTCTCGGCATCGCAGGCGGAGCCTCGCGCAGTGGCGCTGAGGTCGAGGACGGCGATCTCATCGATGCCCCACCGGTTCAGAAATTCGACCGCGATCTCAGGACGGCCGATCGGCAGAAAGCGCTTGAAGCCGATGCTTTGGACGCACAGGCCATCGCGAACCAGCACCAGCCCGATCAGGCGGGGCTTCAGCATGACTCCCCCTTTCGCTTTTGCACATAGGTTACGAAGTTGCGGAGGAGCCGTAAGCCGTTCCGCTGGCTCTTTTCGGGGTGAAACTGCACTCCCAGGATATGACCTTGCTGAATCGCGGCGCACCAGACCCCACCATAGTTCATCGTGGCGGTCGTGATCGAACGCCCGCATTCCAAGTGGTAGCTATGGTCGAAGTAGAAATGCGCGCTGGGCTCAATTCGACCGAACAGTGGGCTGGGGGGACCAAGTTGCACCTCGTTCCACCCGGCATGTGGCACCGGCAAGGATGCGGCAGGGTCCAGCCGTACCACCCGGCCGTCAATCCAACCCAGTCCGGAGGTGAGACCCTGCTCCGTCGACTCACGGGCGAGCAGCTGCATTCCGAGACAAATCCCCAGGAACGGCTTGCCCTTGCTGACCACTTCTTCGGTTAAGGTTCGGTCCAGTCCGCTGCGCCGGAGGTTGCCCATCGCGGCGTGGAAAGCGCCCACGCCGGGAAGGATGATGGCGTCCGCTGGAACGATGGCCGCGCCGGTCGAGGCCACCACCGGCGTCACGCCGAGGCGATCCAACGCATTGGCCACAGAGCCGATGTTGCCCATTCCATAGTCGACGATGGCGATCCTGGTCACCGGGCAAGCTCCTCCACCTGCAGGCGCCATTGGCCGGAATCGTCGCGCCTCCAATAGTTCGGGTTGCGGAATTTCTCGGCGAAATCCCAAAAAACCGCTTCGGGGATCTCAAGGTAAGCGCAGAAGCGGCGGATGAACTCCGGATCGCACTTTCCATCGTACCTTCTGACCAAATCCAGGCCTTCGATGCGAGTCATGGCCCCGCTGGAGATCGCCTCGCAGACCTGGTCGGTGACGCGGCCAAAGCCCAGCTTCAGGTACTTCAGGAATTGATTAACGATCGAAAAATCCTCGTCCAAGCAGCTGAAGCCCCAGAGGTCGCCAGTGGCCTCGGGCGGCTCCGTCCGAACCTCCAAGCCGCGTGCGACGGCGAATTGGGCGTTGGCCCGGCCGCTCCAGTCCGCCATGTAATAGCCTAAATAAACCAGCCGCAGGCGGGCGGCAGCCATGTCTTCATCCGGCGGATAATAGTAAAAATGTGCGTCGCGGGGCGTCAGGTCGGGCGGAAGCAGCGGCGTTGGCCCCCCGGCGATGGTATTGCCTTTCTTGAGCTGGGAAGCATCGCCGTCGATGCGTCCATGCTTTTCGCCGATGGTGAGAACGGGATTTTCCCCATAGAAGATCAGCGGGATCTGGTAGGCGATCGCGACATGCACTGGAATCGCATAGAGCGCCATTTCCGTCGAACGGCACCAATTGCCGAAGCGCAGGAAACCTTCGCGCATCAGGCGCTTCCAGACCTGTGGATCGGGACTGACGGAGAGCGTGTCAAACCCCAGCTCGATTAGGTTTGTCAGGTTACGCGCGCCGCGCTCGGTCAGCTGCTCGGGCGGGTAGGCGCAATTGACCAGCAGCGGGTTCATGCCCAATTCCTCGCGGGCGAAGCACGCCTGCCGTAGGCTATCCTTGCCTCCACTGACGGTGACCATGCAATCGTATCGGGCGCGCGTGTGGGTGCGGCCCCAGCGGCAGATCTCGTCGAGCTCCGCCCGCCGCGCTGCCCAGTCAATATGGTCGTCACGTTTCTTCTCCTCATAGCGGCAAACCGGGCAGATACCCTCCGCATCAAGGGTGAGATTGGGGCGGCTGCTCGGATTGACGCAGCGCTGGCAGAGCCGGACGGTCATGAAGAGGACAGGAATGCGCATTCCTCTCGCAGCAGCCCGAATTCGACGACATCGACATAGGCGCCGTTCTTAAACACCGCCTGGCGCCGGATTCCCTCACGGCGCATGCCCAGCGCCGCGGCGAGCCGAATGAAGGCCTGATTCGAGGCCAACGTCCCGCAATGAATGCGCCTTAGATTGAGCGCGGTAAATCCATGAGCGATCAACAGCTGGGCGGCCTCCCTGCCATAGCCCCGCCCCCACTGAGAGGCATCGCCCAACAGGATTGTGAACTCGGCTGTGCGGTGAATGGGATGTACCTGGGTGAGGGCGAGGTTGCCGATATGCCGTCGCCCGCGCCGAAGCATGATGGCGAGGATCACGCTCGGATTTTCGCTGCGGTTGGCCTGCTCGATGTAGGCCCTGGCCTGGTCCCGAGAATAAGGCCGGGTGTGGTGCGAGTTGCCGCGGCAGACCTCCCCGTCGTTCAACCAGCACGGATAAGGGCCGGCGGCGTCGCGCGCGGCCAGGGGCCGAAGGGTCAGGCGTTGGCTGGCGAGGAAGATAGGTTCAGAAGGCATGGTTCAGCGGAGAGCGTCGAGATGCCGCCAGACCTTGTGGAATGCTGCGATCAGCTGGTCGACCTCGGCGGGCGGTAGGTCGTGCATGCAAATCGCGACCCCCAGGAATTGGGCATCCTGAAGGTTTTCGGCGATGGGGCAGATCCCTTTGGCATAGTCGATCTGGCGCCGGCAGAACGGTGCGGTCCAGGGGAATCCGAAGTGCCCATAGGCAATCTTCTTCTGGTAAAGCGGGAGGAGATGAACGTTTTGATAGCCGGCGGTGACGCATTGCACGCCCTCGGCGCGGAGCGCCTGGTGCAGGCGTTGGCGGCTCACCGGGAGGGCCTTGAGATCCAGGACCAGCGGGAAAAGGTAATAGACGTGGTCGCACCCAGGGCGCACCGGGGGAAAGCAGAGCCCCCGCAGCCCGGACAACCCTCGGGTCAATTGGGCAGCGATACGCTGGCGCCCCGCCACCAAATGGTCCAGCTTCTTAAGCTGCTCGATGCCGATCGCGCATTCGATTTCTCCCATTCGGAAATTGTACCCTAGCATATTCCCGAGATCTGCAGTGCCCTTGGGGCCCACGACGGCCTCGGCATGATTCCGGATCAATTGCAGACGCTCGGCGATCACATCGTCGTTTGTGACAACCACGCCCCCCTCCCCGGTATGGATGTGCTTGTGGTAGTTCAGGCTGAAGACACCTGCATCCGCCAGGGTTCCTGCCGGCCGACCTCGATAGCGCGCCCCCGGCGCCTGTGCCGAGTCTGAAATCAACTTCAGGCCGTGGCGGCGGGCCAGGGCCCGGAGCGCATCCATGTCGGCCGATTGTCCAAAGATATCTACCGCCACAATGGCTCGGGTATGGGGACTTAGCTGCGCCTCGACCGAACCGGGGTCTAGGCAAAAAGTGTCGGGCTCAATGTCGGCGAAGACTGGAATCGCGTTCCAATGCAAAATCGCGGTGGCGCTGGCGCACATCGTCCAAGGGCTGACGATGATTTCATCTCCCGGCTCGATTCCGAGCGCTCCGACCGCGGCGATTAGGCCTGAAGTCGCCGAATTGACCGTTATGGCGTGCTTAACGCCAAAATAGGCGCGGCATGCGCCTTCGAATTCCTGGACCTTCGGCCCTCCTAGAAAATCAGGGTGCCAGGCGCCAATATACTGTGAGAGGTTTCCTGAGGCCATGACCTGCTGGACGGCGGCCATTTCCTCGGGACCGATCGGGTTATATCGGGAAAGCGGCTGCGTCAGGATAGGACGCCCCCCCAACAGCGCGAGTTGCTCAGCAGGAACGCTCATGGGTGAGATGATGGTTCGAAGGCTGGATGGAAAAGGCGGTCCCGAATCAGGGCGGCGATCCTGGCTGCGGCACCCCCTGCCGGGACAGAAGCGCCGGCCGTGCGCTGCGCTGCCCGCCGCACGTCTTCCCTCAGGAGATAGGGGAGGAGGACAGCGGGAATGTCCTCCTTGCGATAGACGGCCCGGCTTTGACCGGCGGCATTGGTGGGAAGGGGATCCGGTCCCCGGAGTCCGGGCTGCAGGCTGATCACCGCGCAACCCAGGAAGCAAGCCTCCGCCAGCAGCGCGCTGTTCATGCCGACGACCAGGTCTGCGGCCATCGCGGCCTGCCGGCCCGTGCCGGCCGACGATACCACTACAGGCACGAGATCCGATCTGATGTCGGCAAATTTGCGGCAATTCTCGCGCGGATGGGGACGAACCACCAGCCAGGGACGGACTCCATTGCTCTGAATGGCTGACTCGAAGGCGTGGACAGTCGCAGCAAGCACCTCAAGTTCATCGAAGCCAGGTCCTTCGCCGGTTGCCGCCTGCATCGGCTGCGAGGCGAACAGCGCGACCATGGCGGTGGAAGGCACGCCCTGCTCCTCCCGCAGCTGAGAGCGGTGCCCCGCTGTGAATCCCGCGCGCTCCGCGGCGAGATCATCGAAGGCGGGCTGGCCCGCCACCACAATTATTTCGGCAGGAATCCCTGCTGCCGCCATCTCCAGGCGGGCGCGTTCGTCCATGGCGACGATCAGATCCGGAAAAATCGGGGGAGAGCCTCGGCCGCAGGCGAAGCGGGCGGCATAGTTGGACCAAAAGTCGAGGACCGCGATTGAGGGTATTCCGCGTCGACGAGCTTCTGCAATAGCCGTCCGTTCCCAATTCTTGTCGTTGCAGGAGGTGGCGGTCAGAAGCATTGCCGCGCCGGTTCCGGTAAGCGACCGGATGACTTCCGCTACCGTCCCTGCCGCCCGGTGGGCGATGCCATGGCGGGTCAAGACGCCGACACCCTCATTGTATGCGAAATTCTCCAGTTGGATGCCGGCATCAACGGACAGGGACGCCAGCACGGGGGCAAGGGCCTCGGCCCCGCCAGGGTCGCCACAAAGCGTGATTACCGACTTGATCATGGGCGGGGAGCGCGCCGCTGGCGGGCCGAGCGGATGGCAGCAGTGGCCGCGCGGAGCGCGGCCAGTCCATCCTCGCCGGTGCAGGCGGGCTGGCACCCGCGGCGCAGACTGCGGGCGAGATCCGCTACCGCAAGGCGCAGGGTACTCTTCAGCGGCGGACGAACGGTTTTCCAGGGAGCCAGGGCGCGAAAGCCCCGATAGCGCGGACTGGGGCGGGGACGTTGAAATTCGATTTTATGCCCGGACTCCGTGATCCGAGCACGGCCGTGGGTTCCGATCACATCCATCTCAAATACGCCGAACGCACTCGCCGCGCAGCACTGCAGGCAGCCCTTTGCGCCATTCCTGAAATCGATGAGCACGTCGATCTCCGGATCGGACAGCCGCGTAGGGCCGATTCCTCTCACCGAACTGAAATCTCCCACCAGCCAACGGGCCAAATCGAACCAGTGGGTGCCATTGTGCAAGACGCCCTTGGTGTACAGGCCTTGGATCTTCTGGATGGGCCCGAGCCGGCCGGCGGCGATCAGCCGCTGCAACTCTGCGTGCTCGGGCGAATAGCGGCGGCTGTAATTTACTGCCAACTTCACCCCAGCGACGCGCGCGAGGCGCACCGCGGACGCAGCTTCGGGCACGGTCAACGCCAGGGGCTTCTCGGCTAGGATGGCTCGCACCATGGGATCCCGCAGGAGGAGCCGGAGAATCGGCCCATGTGTTTCGTCAGGGGTGCAGATGCTCACGATTTCGGGCCGGGCCTCCGCCAGGAGGCGCCTGGGATCGGAATAGGCCGCGACTCCCCAGCGCCGCGCGCCATCGGCCGCTCGCGCCGGATCGGAATCGCAGACCCCAACGAGCACTGTATGGGTGCAGGCGCGATAGGCGCCCGCATGAGTGGCGGTTCCGGAGGCCCAGCCGCCAGGGCGGCCGGTTCCGATCAATCCGCAGCCGATTACTGCCGCGCGGTAACTCAAGCGTTGTCCTCCTTCACTTCCCGGCTGGGCTCGTTGAGCAGGCGGTATTTGATTTCCGCCATGGTCCAATCCTCCTCATTGTCGATATCCTGCACCTCCTCTTCGGGCAGGATGATGGCAGCAGCCCCCGGACCCATGAGGGTCCGGCTGACGCGGAAAGGTTCAGCCCGAAACCAATAGAATTGGCCCGCGTCATGATACGCCGGCTCGAGGTCCTGAGATCGGATCGAGCGATATTCGGGCTGGAACAGGGACACTTCTGCGCCTTTGAGCCGGAGGGCGCGCTGAATCGGATAAGAGAACCGGGTCACGGGAAATGCTGTGCTTCGGGCGGAATCCGCCTCGAGCACCGCCAAAGCCTCGGCCAGCCGCCGGGGCTGCAACAGAGGGGCAGTTGGGTAGATGCAGCAGCCGATGGCAATATGCCGGCTATTTTGGGTATATCTCTCCAAGACTTCGAGCAGCACGTCAGCGGTGGTGGCATGGTCGTTCGAGGTCTCGGGCGAGCGGAGAAACGGAACCTCCGCGCCGTGGGCTCGCGCCACCTCCGCGATTTCCAAGTCGTCCGTCGAAACCATGACCTCATCGAACAAGCCGCTTTGCAGCGCAGCCGCCACGGAATATGCGATGATCGGCCGTCCGCAGAATTCCCGGATGTTCTTTCGCGGGATCCGCTTGCTCCCGCCGCGGGCGGTGATGATGGCGACCTTCATCGCAAGAGACGACGGAGCGTGCGGACGACCCGGTCCTGGTCCGCATCGGTGAGTCCTGGATAGAGAGGCAGGGTGATGGCTTCGGTCGCGTAGCGTTCGGCTTCGGGGAAAGCCCTCGGCCGGAAGCCGAGTTTCCGGTAGTAGGGCTGCAAATGGACCGGCATGTAATGGAGGTTTACCCCAATTTGCTCCGCCCGCATGGCCGCATGCAGGTCGGCATGGGAGATGCCGGCACGCCGCCGGTCCAGCCGTGCGACATAAAGATGGAAGGCGGAGAGATTGCCCGCCCGCACTGTGGGCAGGCGCAGCGGCAGCCCCCGAAGCGCACGGTCGTACCTTCGGGCCAGACGGTTGCGGCATGCAATAAAATCGTCCAAGCGCCCAAGCTGGCTGGTGCCGAGGGCGGCCTGCACGTCGGTCAGGCGAAAGTTGAAGCCCAGTTCGAGCTGCTCATAGTACCAAGGGCCGTCGGGGGCGCGGGTCAGTCGGCGCGGATCGCGGCTGATGCCATGCGAGCGCAACGAAGCCGCTTGCTGCGCGACGAGCGTATCGTTGGTAAGGAGCATCCCTCCCTCGACGCTGGTGATGATCTTGACCGGATGGAAACTCAGCACTGTGGCATGAGACCACCGGCAGCTGCCCACCGGTTCACCGTGGCGAGCCGCGCCCAGCGCATGAGATGCGTCTTCCAAGACCTTGAAACCGAATTGGACGGCGAGCTCCATGATCTCTTCTTGCTCGCAGGGCTGTCCCGCGAAATGCACCGGCACGACGACCTTGGGTAGTTGGCCCTTCCGGCGGGCCGACACGAGTTTACGCCGCAGCGCTAGCGTGCTGAGGTTCCAGGTCGAGGGGTCGATGTCGACGAAATCGACCGAGGCTCCGCAATAGAGTGCGCAGTTGGCGGAGGCGACAAACGTGTTTGGCGTCGTCCACAGCGTATCACCCGGCCCGAGGCCGAGAGCGAGGCAGCCAAGATGAAGGGCCGAGGTTGCGCTGTTGACCGCAACCGCATGCTCCGCCCCGCACCGGCGGCTCACTGCCCGTTCGAAGGCGGGCACCGCGGGTCCCTGCGTGAGGAAGTCGGACCGCAGCGCGCGCGCCACCGCGGCCACGTCGGCGGACGAGATTGACTGGCGGGCGTAGGGGATTGCCGCTCGGCGGGCGGGATGAAGGGCTTTCACGCAACGAAAGAAGGGTCGACATGCTCTACGATGAGACGCCGGATCTGCTCGATGCTGAGCCATTCGGTGTTCTTATCGCTGCTGTAGGAGAAACCCGCCGCAGCGCGCGCGCCCTGGAAGGCACGGCAGTATTCGTCGGCATCCCAGAGCGGCACGGCCGGCAGAATCGTGAAGTAGTCGGAAAACTTGAGGCAGCTGAGCCCATCTGTTTCCGTGATCATTTCTTCGTGTAGCTTTTCGCCCGGGCGAATTCCCACCACGGTCTGCTTACATTCCGGACCGACAGCCGCAGCAACATCCGTCACGCGGTAACTAGGAATGCGCGGGACAAAGATCTCGCCGCCCCACATTTGCCCGAGTGTCTGGAGGACAAGATCGACTCCCTCGCGAAGCGGGATACTGAAGCGGGTCATGCGCTCGTCAGTAACGGGCAGCACGCCTGTCCGGCGGCGCTCGAGAAAGAAAGGGATGACGCTGCCGCGGCTTCCCATGACATTGCCGTAGCGCACCACGGAAAAGCGGATATCGTGGTCGCCGCGAAAGTTGTTGGCGGCGACGAACAGCTTGTCCGAACAGAGCTTGGTGGCACCGTACAGGTTGATCGGAGCCGCCGCTTTGTCCGTGCTTAGGGCGACCACCCGCGACACCCCCCGGTCGATGGCGGCGTCGATCACATTCTGCGCTCCGATCACGTTGGTCTTGATCGCCTCCAGGGGATTGTATTCTGCCGCGGGAACTTGCTTGAGAGCCGCCGCATGGACCACGTAGTCGACCTTCTCAAAAGCCCGATAGAGACGGTCGCGGTCGCGGACATCGCCGATGAAAAAGCGGATTCGTGGTTCGTTGCCCAGCTCCTGCTGCATTTCGAACTGCTTCAGCTCATCCCGGCTGAATACGATCACCTTCTTCACAGCGCTCGAGCGCAGGAGCACGCGGACGAAGAACCTGCCGAACGAACCGGTTCCTCCGGTGATCAACACGGTCTTGCCCTTGAGAAATGTGCTGACCTCTATGTTCATAAAGATGCGAGTCGGCTGGCGGGTTGGCGGATCATCATTCAGGCGGATTTCATCTGGCCTCCGCCTGGCCGGGCCCAAGAAGGACCTTCAGCAGGGGGAGAAGCAGTCCTAATTGGCGGCGCCAAGTATTCAGCTGCCTGACACGTTGGCGGGTAAACTTGGCCCGTGGCCCCGCCGGCGCCGTTTCGGCGAGCTCGCGCATGCGACGCACGCGCGTCTCGCCGCTGCGGAGGAATGGTTCGATCTTCCCCTGGATCACCCCCCCCAGCAGCTTGCGGAGGGCCAGTTCGGGTCCGTACATCTCACGGTGGTCCGCTCCGACAGCCACCACCTGCACGGCTCCTAGGCTGCGGAGAAGGCGGAGCCCCTGGCTGACCGAGCCCTTACTGATGCCCAGCTGATCGACGATGTCGGTGAAGCTCAGGGGTTCATCCGAGGCGAAAAGCAGGCCAAAGATTTGTCCTAGGGAGCGGGGGATGCTGAAAAGCTGCACTACCTCCCCGAAGAACTCGATACATTCACGGTCGAACTCGGCCTTCGCTCGGAGCTCAGGCGCGGGGAGGGGAGGCACGCTCGCAGCCGGCACCTGTCGATTCGATGCACAATTTGGCTTGAGTTCAAGCGGAAATGAACTCGTGTTGGATCCGCCCCATGATCCGACTCAGCACTCCGCTTGAGGTTGAGTATGTCTGGTTTCTGACGGCGGCCTTCGTGATGATGGCGGCTCTTTGGCGGGGAAGGGGAGGGGGCCGCCCCTGGAGCCGGAACGCGATCTCAGCTTTGGGAGCGGTCTGGATTGTTTTCTGCACGATGGAATACTGGGCTTTTGGCCCTCACTCGGCCCTGGGCCGGCCGGACGAGTATAACGTCAGCATCCCCTGGGTTTACTATCTCGCTCGCTTCCACCCCGGCCGCGAATTCATCGCGGGCTATTCGGGCGGCGTCGACGGCCTGGCGGGGGTTGGGTTTGGGACGGAGCATTTCTCGATCGAGCGCTGCCTGTTCAAGGTCCTGCCGCTTTGGCTTGCCGTGAGCGCAATGAATGTCGGCGCGATCGGGCTGGCCTTTGCCGGAACCTATCGGCTGACGCGTGCCCTATTCCGACTGCCTCGCAGTCGGGCGGCGGCCGTGGGGATCCTGATCAGCGCTGCGCCGATCGTGAATCTTGCCTGGGCTGCGGGCGGCATCGGATGGGGGATCGCCGCCCTTCCCCTCGGCTTCTATCTTGTCGGGGTCCGGGCGGGGCGGCGATGGCACTGGCTCGGAACGGCCGCCTTCGGAGTGCTGTTCTCCTCGTCGACGGCGTTAGTCCACACTTTGCCGGCATTCTGTATCGGCTGCGCCTTTGCAGCAATTGCGCTTCCGCTGCAGCGACAGTCGCGCGCGTTCGCTGCGGGCGGAGCAGTGATTCTGATCAGCCTGGTGAATTGGAGCGGATCATTGCGCGCGATCATCTCTCTGGCCCCAGATCTGGCCCGGGCGAATGCCCCGCCGATCGCGCCCACTTGGCTCGATCAACTTCAGTCCAACGCGGATGTGGTTTTTTTACCCCTTGGAATCCTGGCATTGGCGGGCTGTTGGGTGCTGCGGGATCGCAGGGCCTGGAGGCTGTTGGCGGGTTTTGTTGCGGCTTTTTTTTCGGGCCATGTCCTTGCCGTGCTTCCCTGGGGGGCCACTGGCTTGCGCGTTCTCTCCGGCTATCGCTGGGACCTCTGCTCGGACAGTTACTTTTTGCTCGCCGCTCTTCTAGCCGGTGCGCTTCTCGAACGCCTACCGTCGGGACGGATCCGGCGGTGGGGCTGGCTGGCGATGCCCCCATGGCCGGAGACCTATTTGGGCATTTTGGCGCTGATCGCTGTCGCCGATCACAAGGCGATCAACCTGCTAAACTATCGGCTGTACGGGGGGGCAGACCTGTTCCAGGATGTCCCGCTCAATGGCTTACGCGAACGGGCCGCAGGCGAGCCCTTTCGCGTCGTAACCGACTACAGCTTGTTCGCGCCGAATACGGCCAATGCATATGGCCTGGAGACTTTCGATGGTTCGGTCCAGGCTTTCACGCTGCGGCAAAACGAGTTCTACGGCTTTGCAGTCCAGCGGCCGCCAAATCCGAGACCGCACACCCACGTGCATTTTCTCGCCGTGCCTTCGGGGACTCCCTCCGCAGGAGAGGTAGTCAACTTGGATGCCCTCCGCATCGCGAACGTTCGATTCTTGCTCAGCGGGCGGACCCTGGGCGACCGGGAATTGAAGGAGGTCCTGAATCAGCCGCTTTGCTTGCATCCCTATGGCGACCGGCTCGCCAGCTGGCTGATCGGACGGGCGCCGAGCCCACCGCGCCGGCTTATCGTCTACGAGTTGCCTGCGGAATGGCCGAGGGCTTTTGTGCCGGCGGAACTGCGCTTTTCCCGCTGGCCGGCCTCCGCTCCGGAGTTCTACCGGGAACTGCTCGCCTCCGCGGAGATCCCCTTTGCACTCGTGGCCAAGGACGACCAACCGCAGGTCCCGGCCGAAAGATTCTCGCCCGCTGCGATTCGCCTTCGCGGCTTCTCTTCCGCGATGGACGGAGGGCTTGACCTGGCATTGGGCCCAGGGGAACGGCCCGGTCGCGGCTTAGTGGTCGTCAATCTGCCCTATGTCCGGTTCTGGCGGGCGGCCTCGCGTGGGACGGCCCGGACGATTTTCCCGGTCAACGGCATCCATTTGGCAGTGGTGGTCGAGCCGGGAGATCAGGCTATCGAGCTGCGCTACCGGCGACCCTAGTTCGCTTCCTCCGTTGACCATTGCCCCATCCTTCCCGAGAACGGGTCCTCCGACATGAAGACCATCTCACTTGTCGTTCCCGTCTTTCAGAACGAGCCAAACCTCGCGGAGAACCTTCCGCGGATGTTGCACGCGATTCGGACGATCGAGGGCATGCGCCCGGAACTGGTGCTGGTCGACGATGGGTCCACCGACCGCTCGTTCGAATTGCTCGAGCGCTTCGCCGAAGCGAATCCAGGGGAAGTAACCTTGGTCAAGCTGACCCGCAACTTCGGCCAGACTCCGGCCATCCAGGCCGGTTTGCGCCATGCGGCTGGCGACTGCGTCGGCATCATTTCCGCAGACCTGCAGGAGCCGGAGAATGCGCTTACCGACATGCTGCGGCATTGGCGCGGGGGGGCGCAGTTCGTGATCGGTGAGCGGCATCAGCGCGACGAGGGCCGATCCCACCGGGCAGCATCGAGCATCTATTGGCGGCTCGTGCGCCGGCTGGCCCTGCGGGATTTTCCCGATGCGGGCTACGACTTCTGCCTGCTAGACCGGGCAGTTGTGGATGAGGTTTGCCGTATCAATGAAAAGAACACATCGATTTTCGTACTTCTCTACTGGTTGGGCTACAAGCCCGCCTTCGTGCCGATCATCCGTTCGGTCCGCCGGGCGGGGCAGTCCCAATGGGGCCTTTGGCGGAAGGTGCGAATCACCGTTGATACCCTGATCGGATTCAGCTATTTTCCCGCGCGGCTGATTGTCGTTACCAGCCTCATGGCCTCCTGTTTTTCCCTAATCTACCTCGGGATCATGCTGGTGATTTGGGCCCGCTACCGGGCCGCGCCGCCCGGATGGATGACGCTCGCAGGCATCGGCTTCCTCGGTGGCGCCCTGGTGCTTTTCTCGCTCGGGATCATCAGCGAATATCTGGTCCGGATCCTTGATGAAACCCGCAAGCGGCCGCCCTTCGTCGTGGAGCGGGTTCGGCGGGCGACGGACGAGGGGCGATAAGTTCCTGGCAGTTCTGCTACCAGGCGCGCCCAAATTGCGCCTGCGGCGCGCGACTCGAGGGAAGCGGTGCGCAGGTCCGCCGCGCCTATCCCCGTGAAGGTGCAATTTCGGCAATGTCCGCAATGCCACTCCTGGTGCCAATCGCCGCAGATTACTGTGGCCTCCGCGACGCGGTAGTTCGACTCGGGCGCCTACCAGGGAGGGAGGGCTGCCTCCGGCCTCATCTATGCCGATTACGAAGCCGACGAGGCTGCGCGGGTGCGGGAAGCGCGGCACCGCTACCAGCGCGAGCTTCGACCGCAGGTTCGGCGCGATACCGGCAGGATCCTTGAAATCGGATGCGCTAGCGGCAGCCTCCTTTCCATATTCAAGGCCGAGAGATGGGAAGTCGCCGGCGTCGACCTATCGGCTCGCTTTGCCGAAGCGGCCCGGCGCCATCACGGGATTGACTTGGCAGTGGGCGATTTGGCGTCCGCCGCGTTCCCTCGGGCCTCCTTCAACGCCATTCTGCTCTTCGGGACCATTTCCGCATTCTTAGACCCGGCGGAGGAGCTGGCGCGGACGCGAGCGCTGCTCCGACCGGGCGGAATGCTCTTCTTCAATTTTTCTGACGCTTCCTCCCCCTTGGTCCGCTGGATTTACCGTTCCCAATTCTGGATGTTCACGCCCAGCGTCACCTGTTTCTACTATCGCGGGGGCGTCTGCGGGCTGCTGGATCGGACCGGATTTCGCCTCGAAGCCTTGCGCCACGATTCGCAGCAGCTCAGCTATGCCAATCTCTGTATGCGGGCCGGCCTTCCCCGGATCGCGGGCTGGGTCACGCGCGCCTTTGGTCCGGGCGCAGCCCTTCCCTGGAGCGTCCCGCTACCCGCAATCTATTTCGTCCGGGCCTGTCCTGCCTGACCCCTTCGCCAGCCCCAAATGTAGTCGGGCGCCGCCGGACCGGTGTTGAAGAGCAGATCCAGAACGGAAACCGACGGCTCGAACTTCTCGCCCGATTGGGGATAGGTAGGATAGCCAGTATAATCCATCCAGGCTAGGTCGATGCCTTGCCGGGCGAATTCCGCTGGCTGGAGATAGGCCTGACCGGCCGGGCCGGAGAGGTAGGAGGTCGCTCCCACCATCTTGAGCAAGGATAGAACGCGTTCCTGCCCCGTACCACTCAGCGTGAAATCCCGGCTATCGGCGAAGCGGGTTGTTATGCCCAGGAACTCGCGCCCAATTCCCTCGATCAAGCGGTGGTTCAGCTCGGAAAGCGAATTCCAGGTCCCGCCCAAATAGATTTGCTCGAGAAAGGGCCGAAGCCATTCGAAGAATGGCGCCTTGCCGTAGGCATGCCGCAATGACTCCCAGTGCTGCTTTTGCCAGCGGGGTTCGCGGATCGTCACTTCGCAGATCAACCGGCGGATGTCCTGGCCGACCGGAATGGTGAGCCAGCGGGTCTTCTCGCCGTGCTTGATGAGATTGCGGTTGCGCCAATCGTTCTTGGTAAATTGCACGTCATCATACAGGACGAACAGATCCACCTCATGGATCAGGTCGAAGTATCCCCGCCACGGGATGTAATTGGACTGGTTGATGCAGACCCTCACGTACGGAGCCGTTCAGGGCTCGGCCTGGAACGAGCCCACCATATCCGCATAGCTCAAGCCCTGGCCCGGCCAGCGAGTCGAGGCCCAATCCGGGCATTGCCCGCAAAAGCCATGGCAGGAGAAATTATTCGCCAGATGAGCCTCGCGCAACCGCCGGTAACCATCGCTAGTCCAGGTTTCGCGGATCGTGGTTTCGCGGTAATCGGCCAGCACAGACCCGTGGACCCAATCCTGGGGGCAGAACGCCAGCTGGCCGGCTGGGTTGAGCAAGATCCGTTCCCAGGGATAGAGGCAAGGACGCCTCGCTTCGGCCGCATGCTGGTGCTTGAGCCGGTCGGCGATACCTTTTACGCCGCCGGCGGCCGAGTGGAGCCGGCGGATCACGACACGGTCGGCGCCCTGCTCGGTCCAAAAGCGCTCGAAATCCGCGGCTTCCTCGGAGTTTTGCGGCTGTTCCACGAAGCTCACGACGATGCGGGTGCGAGCCCGGGTCTCATTCCGCATTGCAATCAGTCGCTGCACGTTGGATTGCGTGACATCGAGCCGCCCCTTGCGGCGGATTAGGCTGTAGGTCTCGGCCTTTACGGCGTCGATGCTGACGTCAATCAAATGCAGACCGGACCGGAGCAATCCCTCGACCCGAGGGGCGTTGAGGATGGTCCCATTGGTGGTCAGCGTGATGAAAACCCCCGAGTTCTGCACCGCATGATCGAGCATGTCGTAGATCCCAGAGTGGATAAGTGGCTCGCCGTTACTCGTATAGCGAATGTACTGGGTATGGCCCCGGCCATGGGTGCGGACTTCCTCCACCATTTTGTCATGGAGCTCACGGGGCAGCGAACGGCTGCCGAAATGAGCGGAGCGTTTGAAATCGGGATGGGGACAGTGAATGCACTCCAAGTTGCATATCTCCGTGGCATCCACGATGATCTGCGACGGGAATTCAGCGGCAAGACGGCCTTGGAAGCCGTAGGTCGGCGTCGAACTCATCGGCTGGTCAGCTCGCAAAGGTGATCCATGACGTACTCGGCATCAGCTACCGACATGCTGGCGCTAATCGGCAGGGTAAGCAAGCGAGCCGCCAATTCACACGTCACAGGCAGATCCTCCTCCTGCTGTTGATAAAGCGGCATTTGATGCAGAGGAGCGTAATGCACAGTCGCCCCGATGTTCCTCTCTCGGAGCGCCGTGAGAAGTTCAGAGCGGGGGCGGGGCAAATGGCCGGGTTGAAGCGCGATGCAATAAAGATGGCGGGCGTGCCCGCCCTCGGCTAGACCCGCCTGAGGAGTCCAGCGTTCGGCGAAGCCGCCGAGGCGGGCGGCATAAATGGCCCCAATGGCTGCGCGCTGCTCCTGCAAGGCTGGCAGCCGCCGCAACTGGACTCGGCCGATGGCGGCTTGCAGGTCGGTGTAGTTCATCTTATAGCCCAGTTCTGTCAGGTCGGGCGAGAGCAACAGGGTTCCCGCATGGGTAAAGCGCTTCCAGGCATCGATGGGCAGAGCATGCTGACGGAGAGAGCGCAGTCGGGCCGCCGCGATTGGATCGGCAAGGGCGATGGCCCCGCCTTCGGCGGTCGAGAGATTCTTGTTAGCGTAGAAGCTGAAGCAGGTCGGTCGCCCGGAGCTGCCGATCCGCGCGCCCGAAGGAAGATGCGAGCCCAAGGCGTGGGCTGCGTCCTCTATCACCGCGATTCCATCAGGGAGGGCGCTGCGGACAGCATCAACGTCCGCGGCGTATCCCCCGAAGTGCACGACAATGACCGCTTTGGTGCGGGGGGTAAGGCGCGCGCAGATAGCCGCGGGCGTGGCGCAGAAATGGGATGAGTCAACGTCGCAGAACACTGGCCGCGCCCCGGCATAGAGGACAGCATTCGCGGTGCTGCACCAGGTCAGACTCGGGCAGATCACCTCGTCCCCGGGGCGCACTCCGCTGACCAGCAGGGAAAGATGCAGGGCGGCTGTGCAGGAGCTGACGGTCACAACCTCGGCGGCCCCGAGGTAGGCGGCCAGGTCTTTTTCAAAGGCCATGGTTTCTGGCCCCATTCCGACCCAACCGGAGCGCATGACCCGGGCGACTGCGTCAATTTCTTCTTCGGTGAAATTGGGCCGGCCGAATGGCAAGTAGTCAGGGCGGATGAAAAGAGGCATCGAGGCGTGAACCTCGCCCAGCCTGCGCGAGGGGACCCGCCGCACAAGCGCTTTTAGGTCCTTTTGAAACTTGGCACACCCGCGGGCCGCTGCTTCGCTGCCAACCATGGACCAGCCCTGCGACCTTGCCATCGTCGCGCCCTGTTGCAACGAGCGGGGCAACGTCAGGATGCTGCACCAGCGCGTGCAGGCGGCGCTTTCCGGCATAGTGGGCGTGCGCTGGAAGCTTCTTTTCATCGACAATGCTTCAACCGATGGAACCCAGGCGGAACTCCGGGCCATGGCGGCGGAATTTCCCGAAGTGAGGGTCATTGTAAACCATCGCAATTTCGGCCACATTCGCTCCCCCTATCACGCGATGTTGCAGGCGGAAGGGGACGCGGTCATCTCGCTTGCGGCCGACCTGCAGGATCCGCCCGAGCTAATCCCTGAGTTCATCCGGCGGTGGCGGGCGGGCGCCTCGGTGGTCGTTGGCCAGAAGATCACCAGCCGTGAGTCCCCGCTATTCTTCGCAGTCCGCCGGGCCTATTATCGGCTGGTCCGACGACTGGCGGACGTGGACCTGCTGGAGAACGTCACCGGTTTCGGCCTTTATGACCGGAAGGTGATCGAGGCCTTTCGGACGCTGGATGATCCGTATCCCTACGTCCGCGGCCTGATCAGCGAACTGGGGTTTCCGGTCGCGCGGGTGCCCTACGACCAGCCGCGGCGGGTTCGAGGCCTGACCAAAAACAACTTCTACACGCTCTATGACATGGCGATGCTGGGAATCACCAGCCACTCGAAGGTGCCACTTCGGTTAGCCACGATGATGGGCTTCGCCTGCTCGATCGTGTCCTTTCTGGTCGGTGCGGCTTACTTGATCTACAAGCTGATCTTTTGGAGCCGGTTTCCGTTGGGCACGGCTCCTGTGGTCATCGGACTATTCTTCTTTGCCTCAGTGCAGCTATTCTTCATTGGCATCATGGGCGAATATATCGGTGCCATCCATACCCGAGTATCAAAGCGGCCGCTGGTGATTGAGAAGGAGAGGATTAATTTCTGAGCGACAGGCGGGATCTCGTCCTGGTCATCCTGCTGCGTGTTTTCGGCTGACTCCAAAGGCTGCGGCGGCTGAGGCCGTGCCCAGCACGATCCAGGCCGCCAGGGCGGCGAAGTAGGAAAGAAGCAGGTACCCCGGCGCATCGTAGCGCAGTTCGATGTGCGAAGTTCCGCGGGCCACCGCAACCATGGCCAGGCCAGCCGGGGAAGGCCGGACCTGCGCGCGACGGCCATCCGACGTGGCCACATAGCCTCCGAGGAACATCCGCGGGGTCTCGACCCAGGCAGCGGATGGCGCCTCAACGGAGGCGCGAAAGGGCAAGAGGGATGTGATGGCCACTGGCTGGTCGCCGGGTTCAATTTTTCGGAAGGCGAATCCGCCGAAATCCCGATAGTTCGGCGGTGAATCGCCCAGGGAAGTTGGGATGAAGCGAAGGGCGATCTCTTCGCCCGTGGGATCAGTCGACCAAAGGATTAGCCGGTGCGGATTGCCCGGTCGGCTGCCGAATGCTTCAGGCTGTCCGGACTGGGGGAGCAGATATTGGCGATAGAATTTTCGACCGATGAGCTCGAGCACGCCTTGAGCGTTTGGCGCCGCGAAATCCAACCGGAGTTCATACCGGCATCCTGGCGCCAAGCGCAGCACCGGCAGCAAATCGAGGATGCCGGGATTGGCATCGACCTTCGTCCGCCAAGGGGTCCAGACCACCGGAGTGGCGGCGGGGCGGGGCAGGGGCTGGAGGGTGTTCCGGCTGAGCAGCCGGGTCTCGGCGGCGGGATCCATCTCGCCATTCGAGAAATATGGAGGGAGCGCGGTAAATAATCCATAGGAATGGTTCATCAGCAGCAGGTTCTCGGGCTGCAGGGCGCGGATGCTATCGGCCGCCGAAGAAGTCCTGGTCCGCCCAGCGCGGATGAACTGTCTCGACTCCCATAAGGACCAAGCTGCGGCGATAGCAAGCAGACTCAGTGCGAGCTTCGTCCCCCGGCGCGGGCTAGGAGGCATTTGGGGCGGCGCGGCCGGAAGATTCTCGGTCTCCCGCTCCCAACCGCTCTGGCAGGCAAATACGACGAGCGCGGCCATAATCGGATAGAACCGCTGCATCGGCCAATAATAGGTGATGAACCGGATTCCTTGGGGAATTTGGTTCCAGAGCCAGGCATTCAGGCCGGGCATCGGAACCAATAGCACGGCCAAACCCGCCGCGGAGGCCAGCAGCACTGCTGGAATCCACGGATTCCGATTCCGGCGCAGGCCAGCCGCCGCCAGGACCCCGGCCAGGGCGAGGCCGTATCCAAGCTGGAGGTCGCCGAGGGTGCCGGCGTTGGCGCTTAACGGCAAGAAAGCTTGGGGCCAGGCCGCACGGATGTTAGCCGGGATCAAATCGAGGGGCGGCTTTGGCGCGGCCGGCGCCGCTGGCACGGGCGGAGGATGCAGCGTGGCATACGAGACGATCGGATATTGCGCCAGTGCGGCAAAGAACAGGGCGCCGCCGGCCGCCCGACGAAAAGTGCCGGGCGCCGAACTGCGGCTGTGCCTGCCCAATGACAACCGGACGAGCTGGGTCAGGGCCACGATGCCTGTCATCCACATGGCCACCGGAGAGTGGGCCCACCAGAGCGCCGCCAGGGGCGCCGCCAGCCAAACCTGGGATGTCCAGTCGTCCTTCTGGAAAGCGCGGACGATACCGTAGCAGGCCAGCGGCAAGAACGGGATTGTTGTCCAGGTCATATAGAGATCCTGGGTATAAACGACCGCCATGATTCCCGGACAGCTGAGATAGAGGATGGCCAGCAGGCCCGCGGACCAGCGCCGGGCGGGTGCGACTGCGGCCAGCGCAAAGTAGCAGGCAAACAGGCCAGCCGCGCCGCAGACGATCACCAGAAGGTGCTGCAGAGCGAAGAAGCCCAGACGGTGCAGGGTGAGCAGGTCCAGGATGCCTGCCAAATGCTGATAGAGCGGCGCCACCCGGAGGGGATAGACGGCGCCGTTGAAGGCGTGGATCGTCTGGCCGACAAAGACCGGAAATACGCCCGCGCGCCATTGCAGCACGAAATCCGCCAGCATATTAGCATACCACAACGCGTCGCCGGCGCCGATCTGTCGCCCGGTGGCGAAAGGGTGGAGTAGCCAGACGCCTGCCGCAGTCAGCAATAGGAGCCGCGCGGCTTCCGTCCATCGCCCGGAACGCCCCGGCGGGGTTCCTGCGCCCTCGGTCATATGAACTTCAGCTTGCGCGCGGCGAAACCGACCATCTGCAGCAGCAGCCAGCCGTGGCGCCAGCGCTGGATGTTGGTCGAGCCGTAGGTGCGCTCCCGGTAGCGGATGGGCACGTCGGCGATCTTGAGGTTGAGCTTGGCCGCGCCGAAGAGCAGGTCGAAGTCGCCGAAGGGATCGAAATCGCCGAAGTAGGCCCGGTTGGCCGCAATCCGCTCATAGTGGGCGCGAGTCAGCACTTTGGTGCCGCACAGCGTGTCCTTGATCGGCTGGCCGATCAGCCAGGTGAAGATGATTCCGAACGCCTTGTTGGCGCAGAGATTGGCAAACTGCATCGCCTTTTCGTCCATCGGGTAGACCAGCCGGACGCCATTGGCGAATTCCGCATGGCCGGTAGCCACGACCTCATGGAACTTCGGCAGCTCCTCGGGCGGCATGGTAAGATCGGCGTCGAGGATCATGAGGATGTCCCCGCTGGCGGCGGCGAAGCCCTCGCGGACGGCGTTGCCCTTACCTTTGCCGGTCTGCCGCAGGATTTTGATCCGGCGCTCGGGAAACTCGCGCTGAGCTTTCTCGATCTCAGCCCAGGTTGCGTCGCGGGAATGTCCCTCGACGAAGATGATTTCGGTCCCGCCACCCATCTCCGGGGTCCGCTCCACGGCTGCCTGGATGTTCCCCGCCTCGTTCCGGGCAGGAATCACCACGGAAACCGTGGCTGGCCGTGACGCGCGACCGGCCAGCCGTGGCCGCGCGATGATGAAGACGGTGAGGCAGAACCAGGGTAGCAGGGGGGCTAGCCACCGGTTGGCCAGCTGCTCGAGACCGCCGATGTGGAAGGGCACCAGGAGGCGGTTTTCCAGCCGGATTGGATCCCAGTCGGCCAGGGTTAGGAGATTGCGGACGTCTCCGTCGGAGAGCCAGCTGCTTTGGGGCGCCGGGCGGCCCAGCCCCAGCAAGCGGCCCAGAGCCAGCAACGGACGCCACAGATTGGACTGGAAATTGACAATCAGCCGCGTCTCCGGCGTGGAAACCGCCTGCAGGCGCTGCAGCAGCGCTTGGACGTCTGCGGCATAGTTTAGGGTGTCCGAAACGATGATGACGTCGAAGCTGCCGGAGAGCGCGAGTTCCTCGCCGGCTTGGACCAGGAACGTGCCGTGGGGCACCCGGGCGCGGGCAGCCTCGGTCTGGACCTGCGAGAGGTCCACCCCGGTTACGTCGCGAGCCCGCAGGCGGGCGAGGAGTTCGCCGCGCCCGCACCCCACCTCCAGCACCCGGGCGTTCTCGGGGATGAGGAGGTTATAGTAATGGGCCAGCAGCCCGCGGTAACCCCGCGCGGCCGCGGTTGGGGCGGGGGCGGCGTCGAACCAGGCCCGCATTTTGGCGAGATGAGCCTGGGTGAGGCTGGATCCGGCGGCTTCCATTGCGTTCAGTCGGAATAGTACCCTCGGTACCAGTCGACGAAGCGCCGGATGCCTTCTTCGAGCGGGGTGGACGGCGCGAAGCCGACGTCGCGTTCCAGGTCGGCCACGTCGGCGTGGGAGGCAGGCACCTCGGTCGCCTGCGCCGCGACCAGGCGCTTGATCGCCTTGCGCCCGAGGCATTTCTCGAGAATTTCGACGAATCGGCCTAGTTCGACCGGCGCATGGTTGCCGATGTTGTACAGCCGGTACGGCGCGCTGCTCGAGGCGGGATCGGGAGTGCCACCGTCCCAGCTGGGATTCGGCGCCGGCGGCCGGCGCAGCACCCGGACGATACCCTCGACGATATCGTCGATGTAGGTGAAGTCCCGCTTCATGCGGCCCTCGTTGTAGATGTCGATGGGCTTTCCGCCGAGGATGGAACGGGTGAAATGGAACAGCGCCATGTCCGGGCGCCCCCAAGGGCCGTAGACGGTGAAAAGGCGCAGGCCGGTCGCGGGAATCCCGAAGATATGGCTGTAGCTGTGCGCCATCAACTCGTTCGATTTCTTGGTCGCGGCATAGAGACTGGTCGGATGATCGACGTTCTGGTGCACCGAAAACGGCATCGCCGTGTTCAGGCCGTAGACCGAGCTGGAGGAGGCAAAGACGAGATGCTCCGGGCGGCGATGCCGGCAGCCCTCGAGGATGTTAAGGAAACCGGCGAGATTGCTGTCTAGGTAGGCCTGGGGATTTTCCAGGGAGTAGCGCACCCCGGGCTGGGCCGCCAGGTGGATGACCGCGCGGAAGCGGTGGCGTTCGAAGAGGGCCGCGACGGCCGCGCCGTCCGCCAGGTCGACCCGGTCGAAGCTGAATTTTCGTTCGCTGGCCAGAACCTTGGTTCGCGCCTGCTTGAGCGCCACGTCGTAATAAGGGCTCAGATTGTCCAGCCCGTGGACGGATTCGCCGTCGCGAAGCAGCCGATGGGCGACGTGGAAGCCGATGAAGCCGGCGGAGCCGGTGACAAGGATCATGCGGAAGTGCGGGTAAAGCCGGTGGCGGAAAAGCTCTTTTTTGCAGAATGCGCCCGTGTCTCAAGCTCGGAAAATCTCGGTGCGGCTTGATTGCGCCGGGCGGGCATGGTAAGCGCATCACCTTATGGTTGCGGCTTTTGACCCAGCGCGAATTTCCGTCGTCATGATCACCATGAACGAGGAGCGGGCCATTGCCAAAGTGATCGGTGATATCCGCCGGGTGGCCGGCGAGGCCGAAATCCTGGTGGTCGACTCCAGCAAGGACCGGACGGCCGAGATCGCGGCCGAACTCGGGGCGCGCGTGATCAAGCAGTTTCCTCCCAAGGGTTACGGTCCCGCGATGGACCTGGCGCTGCGGAGTCCGGACCGCGACGTCGTGGTCACGCTGGATTGCGACGATTCCTACCCGGCCGCCATGATTCCCGTGCTGGCGGGGCTGGTGCTGAGCGGGGAGTGCGACCTGGCCGACGGTGCCCGCCTGGCGCGGGGGAAGCCCGTCGGGATGCATTGGCCCAACTATTTGGCTAACATGGGGTTCGCTGTCATAGCCTCGATCTTGTTCTTCCGCTGGCTGCCCGATCTGCACAGCGGCATGCGGGCCTACCGCCGCTCGCTCATTCAGGAACTGCGCTATAACCCCCGCGGCGCGGCCCTCCCGGTCGAACTCCTGACCCGGCCGATCAAGCTCGGGCGCAGGGTGCGGATTGTTCCGATCGCATATCGGGAGCGCATCGGGCAGAGCACGATGCGGCCGCTGGAGTCGGCCTGGTGGACGGTTCGGCGCCTGCTCTCCGTCCGCTTCACCTGAACATGCCCCCTTCGCGAAACCGGTTGCGGACTGGAATCCTGGGCGCCGGGCCCTCGGGCCTCTGCATGGCTATGTTCCTGAAAAGGGACTGCGAGATCGTGGAGCGGAACGAGCGGGTCGGCGGCCACGCCGGCTCTTTCGTGCGGGACGGCTATACCTTCGACTTCGGCCCGCATATCATGTTCTCGCGGAACAAGCCCGTGCTGGATTTCATGGTCGGGTCGCTCGGCCGGAACGTCGCCCGCTGCCGGCGGAACAACAAAATTTCCTTCAAGGGACGGCTGGTCCGCTATCCCTTCGAGAACGATCTCGGCTCGCTCGACCTGGAGGACCGCTTCCGCTGCGCCTGGGGCTATTTCAACAACCCGTTCCGGGAAAAGTTCAAGCGCCCGAAAAACCTGGAGGAATGGCTTCTCTCCGTCTTCGGCGAGGGAATCTGCGAGGCCTATCTCTTCCCTTACAACCGCAAAGTTTGGAACCTGCCGGTGGCGAAGCTCTCGATGCTTTGGGCGGACCGGATTCCCCGGCCGCCTGCCGAGACGATCCTTCGGTCGGTCCTGGGCTACCACACCGAGGGGTACCTTCATCAGCTCTATTACCATTACCCACGCCGGGGGGGCTATCAGGCGATCTCCGAGGCTTGGGTTCGCCGGGCCGGCCCGGTGCGCTTTGGCTACGACGTGAAGTCCGTCTGCAGGGCGGGGGGCGGCTGGGAAATCACCGATGGGCGGACTCCGCTGCGCTTCGACGAACTGGTCTCGACCATCCCGGTCCACGAACTGGTCCGAAAGGCGGAGTTTCCGATTCCGCAGCGGGTCCGCGACGCTGTCGAGCGGCTGATCGTGAACCCGATGTACATTGTCTCACTCGGGGTAGAGGGCGCGGATCCGGAGAAAATGACGGCGGTGTACTTCCCCGAGGAAGACTTTTGGGTCAACCGCATCAGCTACCCGGCGACGTTCTCCGGGCTGAACGCCCCGCGGGGCCACTACAGCGTCCAGGCCGAGATCACCTGTCGGCCTGACGACGCCCTCTGGCGCAAGAGCGACGGGGAAGTCCTGCGCCATGTGGTTTCGGGCCTGGAGCGCCGGAATCTCTTGCGCCGCGGGTCGGTCGTCTTCACGGATGTGAGGCGGTCCCGGTACTCCTACGTGGTCTACGACGCCGAATACGAGAAGAACGTGAAGATCATCCGCGATTGGTTCCCGCGCCAGGGAATCCACTTGGTGGGCCGGTTCTCCTACTTCGAGTACGTCAACGTCGACGGGGCGATCGAGCGGGCAATGGAGATCGCCGGCCGCCTTAACGGCGCGCCGGTCAAGCTGTGAGCCACCGGGCCGTTTTCGTCTCGGGCGGCGCCGGATTCATCGGCAGCCACCTGGTCCGGCGCCTCCTGGGACGGCCGGGTGTGGAGCGCGTGCGCATCTACGACAACTTTTCCAGTGGACGGGAGGAATACCTTCGAGGATTGGGGGGCGAGGGCCGTCTGGATGTCGTCCGCGCCGACCTGAAGGATAAGGAGAAAGTCGCGGCTGCGATGGCCGGCTTCGACACGGTCTTCCATCTCGCCGCCAATCCCGACATCGCGAAGGCGGTGACCCAGCCCGATATCGACTTCTGGGAGGGGACATTTTTGGCGCAGAATGTCCTCGAGGCCATGCGGGTTGCCGGGGCGAAGCGGCTCCTCTACATGTCCGGGAGCGGAGTGTACGGCGAAAACCCGGCGGTTGCGTTCACGGAAGGCTACGGCCCCTGCTTTCCCATCTCGACCTACGGGGCAAGCAAGCTGGCCTGCGAGGCGCTGATCTCCGCCTACTGCCACATGTTCGGCCTGACGGCCCGGGCGTTCCGCTTTGCCAACGTCGTCGGACCGCGCCAGACCCACGGGGTGGGGTATGATTTCGTCCGGCGCCTCAAGGCCGATCCCGGCCGGCTGCGCATCCTCGGCGACGGCTCGCAGAGCAAGAGCTACATCCACGTCGAGGACATCATGGATGCGATTTTCCTCGCCGACCAGGCCGCCCGCGGCCCTTACGATGTCTTCAACGTCGCCACCGAAGACTACATCACGGTGAAGGAAATCGCCGACCTGGCGGCGCAGGTCTGCGGGCTGGCCCCGGGTTCGGTGACGTACGAATTTACCGGCGGGGACCGGGGATGGAAGGGTGATGTGCCGATCGTCCGCTTTGACTGCGCGAAGATCAGAGGCCTGGGCTGGCGCTGCCGCCGCAACTCGGCCGAGGCGCTTCGGGACGCGATGGCGGCGATGCGGGCGGAGCTGAGCTGAGCCGAAGCCGAGGCATGAGCGGCAAAATTCTGGTCACGGGCGCAGCCGGCTATCTCGGGGCGCAGCTCGTCCCCGTCCTCGCCAAGTCGGGCCGCCCGGTCCTGGCGCTCGACCGCCTGGAATGCCGCTTCGAACTCCCCGGCGTCGATGCGGTGCGCTGCGATATGCGGGACGAGGAGGCTCTGGCGCAGGTCTTCGCCGAACACTCCGTCGATCAGGTCGTCCATCTGGCGACCGAGCTCAATATTGCGGTCAACTCGCAGGAAGAGCTGTTCCGCAACAACGTGGCCATGACCCGAAGCCTCCTGCGGGCCACGGAGCGGCGTCCCCTTCGCGGCCTGGTGTTTACGTCGTCCTTCGCGGTTTATTCCGGGCTCCCCGGATCGGCGCCGATCGGCGAGGACGTGCGGCCGGTCTCGATCGACGAATACGGCAAGTCCAAGATCGCCTGCGAGGAGCTGCTGGAGGCGGCCCGGCGGAATTTCCCGGTGGCGATCTTGCGCTGCCCGCTGGTCATCGGGGACGGCCGGGTGGGCATGCTCTCGATTCTCTTCGACCTCATCGCCCAGGGCAGCCCCCTTTTCACACTCAAGCGCGGAGCAATCAGGCACCATTGCGTCTCGAGCGAGGACACCCTGGCCGCAATCCGGCTGTGCCTGGACCGCCCGAACAACCTGACGGTGAACCTGGGCACGGCCGAGGTCAGGACCTTTCGCGAGCTCTTTCAGGATCTCATCGCCCACGCCGGCAGCCGGACGAGAATGGTGGATATCGGCAGCTGGTGGTCGATCCCGCTCTTGCGGCTGCTTTTCCGCTGCGGGCTTTCCCCGCTAGGCCCTCACCAGTTCCGGATGCTGACTGAAGACTGCGTGCTCGACGTGAGCCGGGCGGAAAAGAAGCTCGGCTGGAAGGCTGGGACCGGCCACCTGCAGATGATGCGGGAGGCCTATGACGACTATTTGCGGCCGGCGGCCGGAGCCTCGGCCGTATCGCCCAACAGCCGGCCGGTGAAGGCGCGCCTGCTCCGCCTGCTGCGCTTTATCCGCTAGCTCCCGTCGCCGCCGCGACCCGGCGGGCGATTTCCCCGCCGATCGCGAGCGAGGCGGTTGCCGCCGGGCTCGGCGCGTTGAGGACATGGAGCGCGTTGGGCCGCTCGATCAGCTCGAAATCGTGCACCAGGATCCCCCCGGGCGTGAGCGCCTGCGCGCGGACGCCGGAGCCCCCGGGCGCCAGGTCCGCCTCGGTCAGCTCCGGCACCAGCTTTTGCAGCGAGGCGCAGAAGAGCCGCTTGCTGAAGGAACGCAGGACCTCGTCGCGGCACATCGCCGCGTGCCGCCCCATGAACCGCCAGAGCCCTGCGAAAGTGAGGGCGTCCCATAGGTCGGCCAGATTGACGTCGGACTTGCGATAACCCGCCCGGGAGGTGGCCAGGATCGCGTTCGGGCCCGCCTCGATGCCCCCGTGGATCAGGCGCGTGAAGTGGACGCCGAGGAAGGGAAAGGTCGGATCGGGCACCGGATAAATCAGATGCCGCACCAAGTGGGAGCTTTCCGGCCGCAACTTGTAGTACTCCCCGCGGAACGGGACGATCCTGGTGGCGCGCCTCTCGCCCGCCAGGGCGCTGACGCGGTCGCATTGGAGACCCGCGCAGTTGACGATGAAATCCGCCCGGAATTCGCCGGCGCGGCTGAGCACGCGCCAGCCGCCTCCTTCGCGCACCAGGCCCTCGACTCCGGCGCCCGCCTTCAAGTCCGCGCCCTGCCGGCCGGCTTCGGCGGTCATGGCGGCGATCACCCCTGCATAGTCCGCGATGCCCTCCTCGGGCACCCGGAGCGCGGCGATCCCACCGACATGGGGCTCGATCTCCCGCATGGCGCTTCGGTCCAGCCATTCCAAGCCGCCCAGGCCATTCTGCCGCCCGCGCTCATGCAGGGCCTTCAGCCGCTCGACCTCGGCGGCGTCCACGGCCACGACCAGCTTCCCGCAGATCTCATGGGCCACGCCGTGCTCCCGGCAGAACTCCGTCATCAGCCGGATGCCTTGCACCGCCAGCCGGGCCTTGGTCGAGCCGGGTTTGTAGTACAGGCCCGCGTGGAGGACGCCGCTGTTGTGCGTGCTCTGATGGCGGCCGAATCCGTCCTCCTTTTCGAGCAGGAGCAATTCAGCCCCGGGCAGCTGACGCCGGAGCTGGAGGGTGGTGGCGAGGCCGACCAGGCCGCCGCCGATGATGGCGATGCGCATGGAGCTGCCACAGGAATGGCCGCTCGATGATCGCGGGTCAACCGGGTTGCCGTTGTTTTGATGCCGATTGACGAACCCGCCTCCGGCAGGACACAGTCGGGCATGCGCCGCCGCGCTTTTCTCTGGGACTACGAGCGCCGGACCGAGCCGCTGCTCCCGCGCCGCCGTTTCTACCGCCGCATCCTGCGGACCGCCTTGGCCGGCGGGGTCTTTCTGGTCTTCGCCCTGGGGCTCGGTATGGTGGGCTACCATCTCACGGAGCAGATGTCCTGGATAGATTCCTTCGCCAACGCCGCCATGATTCTCTCCGGGATGGGCCCGCTGGGGAATCTCCAGAGCCATGCCGGCAAGATCTTCGCGGGCTGCTATGCCCTCTTCAGCGGGCTGGCCTTCATCACCGTCACAGGCTTTATCCTGGCCCCGTTCGCCCACCGGATGTTCCACCGCTTCCACCTGGCCGACGAGCTCACCGCGAAGAAATGAGCGCCGCGGCGCGCAATCCCGAGCAGGCGCGGCTGGCCGAGGACGCCACGCGCAAGAAAAACTGGAAGCGATGGGGCCCCTACCTCTCCGAACGCCAGTGGGCGACGGTGCGGGAGGACTATTCGGCTGACGGCGACAGCTGGCGGTACTTCACCCACGAGGATGCCCGCAGCCGCGCCTACCGGTGGGGGGAGGATGGCCTGCTGGGCATCACCGACCGGGAGTGCCGGCTCTGCTTCGCCCTGGCGCTATGGAACGGGCGCGACCCCTTCCTCAAGGAGCGGCTCTTCGGCCTGACCAACACCGAGGGCAACCATGGGGAGGACGTGAAGGAGTGCTATTTTTACCTGGATTCCACTCCGACCCACTCATGGATGAGGGCGCTCTACAAGTACCCCCAGGACGCCTTCCCCTACGAGCGCCTGCTGGCGGAAAATCGCGCCCGGGGACGCGATCAGCCCGAGTTCGAGCTGCTCGACACCGGCATCTTCGACGGCAGCCGGTACTTCGACGTCGGGATCGAGTATGCCAAGGCGGGACCGAACGACCTCTGCATTCAGGTGACCGTGGCGAACCGGGGGCCGGAGGCGGCGACGCTCCACCTGCTGCCGACCCTCTGGTTCCGCAACACCTGGTCCTGGGGCTGCCGCCACGAGGGCTGCGAGGTGAAGCCGAAGCTGAGGGCGGTCGGCCCCGGTCAGGTCCAGGCCGACCACGCCTCGCTGGAGCGCTTCCTCTTCGACATCGAGCCGGGGCCCGGCGGCCCGCCCGAACTGCTCTTCACCGAGAACGAGACCAATCTCGCCAAGCTCTACGGCGCCGCGAACGTTTCCCCCTACGTCAAGGACGCCTTCGACGAGCGCGTGGTCGGCGGCCATGCCGGCTCGGTCAATCCCGGCAGGGTCGGCACGAAATGCGCCGCCCACCACATCCTGGTGGTCGGCCCCGGGGCGGAATGTTCGGTCCGCCTGCGCCTCTACGCCGAAGCCGAGAAGCCCGCGGCCAGCTTCGGGCCGGGCTTCGAGCGCGTCCTGGCGTCTCGCCGGCGCGAGGCGGACCTGTACTATGCCGCTCTCGAATCCGGCGGCCGCTCGGCCGAGGGGATCGATTGCGCCGCGGCGCTGGGCGTGGCCCGCCAGGCCTACGCCGGGCTGCTCTGGTCCAAGCAGTTTTACCACTATATCGTGCCGGAATGGCTGAAGGGGGACCCGGAACAGCCTCCTCCTCCTCCCGGGCCGCGCAACGACCGCAACTGCGATTGGCCGCACTTCTATGCGCGGGACATCCTCTCAATGCCCGACAAGTGGGAGTACCCCTGGTTCGCCGCCTGGGACCTGGCCTTCCACATGATTCCCTTCGCGCGGGTCGATCCGGACTTCGCCAAGGGGCAGCTCAATCTGCTCCTCCGGGAGTGGTACATGCACCCCAACGGCCAGATCCCGGCCTACGAGTGGAATTTCTCGGACGTGAACCCGCCGGTGCACGCCTGGGCCTGCTGGCGGGTGTACAAGATGACGGGCCCGCGCGGCGGCCGCGACCGGCTCTTCCTCGCCCGGGTCTTCCAGAAGCTGCTGATGAACTTCACCTGGTGGGTGAACCGCAAGGACCCGAGCGGCCGGAACATCTTCAGCGGAGGCTTTCTCGGCCTGGACAACATCGGCGTCTTCGACCGCTCCAAGCCGCTGCCCTCGGGAGGGACCCTGGAGCAGGCCGACGGCACCGCCTGGATGGCGTTCTACTGCGGCACGATGCTCTCGATGGCGCTCGAGCTGGCGGAGGAGGATCCATCCTACGAGGATATCGCCTCTAAGTTCTTCGAGCATTTTGTGGCGATCGCCGACGCGATGAACTCGGTCGGCGGCACCGGGCTGTGGAACGAGGAGGACGGGTTCTACTATGACCAGATGCTGGTCGACGGCCGCTCGGCGCCGATGCGGCTGCGCTCGGCGGTCGGCATCATTCCCCTATTCGCGGTGGAATACCTCGACGAAGGGCGGCTGGACCAGTTGCCCGGCTTCGCCAAGCGCACCCGCTGGTTCCTGAAGAACCGCCCCGACCTGGCGGCGCACATCTCCTATCTGGCCCGCGACGGGAGCGATCCGGGGCGGCGGCTGCTGGCCATACCCTCGCGCGCGCGGCTGGAGCGAGTCCTGAAATACGTCTTCGACGAGCGGGAATTCCTCTCCCCCCATGGCATACGCTCGCTCTCCCGCGCCTACGCGGACCATCCCTTTGTCCTTTCCCTGGGCGGCCAGGAGCACCGGGTGGACTATGAGCCGGCCGAATCCCGGACCTGGCTCTTCGGCGGCAACTCCAACTGGCGCGGCCCGATCTGGTTCCCGCTCAACTACCTGCTGATCGAGGCCCTGGAGCGCTACCATCACTTCTACGGCGACGGCTTCACGATGGAATTCCCGACCGGCAGCGGGCGGCGCCTGACCCTGCTGCAGATTTCGCGGGAGCTGGGCAAGCGTCTGGCCGGACTGTTCC
This sequence comes from Opitutaceae bacterium, assembly GCA_035546595.1. Taxonomy (GTDB): domain Bacteria; phylum Verrucomicrobiota; class Verrucomicrobiia; order Opitutales; family Opitutaceae; genus Palsa-1447. The sequence continues at coordinate 60,731 of DASZWO010000030.1, read as the reverse complement.
TGCCGGACAAGGAGGGCCGCCGGCCCGCGCTGGCCGACCCCCGCTTCGCCGAGGATCCCCATTGGAAGGACCTGCTGTGGTTCCACGAGTACTTCCACGGCGACAACGGCCATGGGCTCGGAGCCGATCACCAGACGGGCTGGACCTCGCTGGTGACGCGCCTGATCGAGGAATTTGTCGACTAGATCCGAAGCGGGCAGCCTCCCGGCGAAAAAAGACCCCAGCCCGCGAGCGGGGCGCGGGGCTGTCCGGACGGCTTCGGGGAGGAAGGATCAGCGGACCGCGACCGTGCCGCCGAGATAGTCGGCCGCGAGGTTCGCCGCGCGCTCGGCATAGTCCCGGGCGGCATGGCTCGGGTGGCGTCCCAGGACGGCGCCCACGCCGCCATTCCAGGCCAGCGCGATGTTGTAGGCGGTGGCCGGATAGCCGTGCCGCGCGAGGACGGCCTTGAGCTGCTCGTAGCAGGCGATGGCCACCTGGTCGGAGGAACAGCGGTTGAGGGCGTGCGAAAAAGGCTCGCGGCTGTAGCGCCGCCACGTCGCCTCGCGGAATTGGTAGGGCCCGAGTTCGCCGTAGGGGCCCGGCGTGCTGCGGTCATACGGGTTCTCCAGATTATGGATCGCTTCCAGGGTGGCCCAGCGTGCGCCCGCCTGGGCCGCCTGGGCGGCGGGGCTGAGCGCGGAGAGCACCGGGGCGAAGAGGAGGGCGCGCAGCGCCCGGCTGGTCGCAAGGGGGGAGATCACACCCCGTTGGACTGGCCCCTAGCACGGCGGGGTCCTAAGCCGGAAGAAATTCTTCGGACAAAAACAGGGAACCGGGGATACCCGGGGGAACCCTTAGGGAAAAGTTCCCTCTATTTTCGGCGGAAAATCACCCATTCCGCCGGCGCTCGACTCAAAGAAAGGAGCTTTGCGTCGGCTCGCGGGCCGCCTTCCGCGCAGCTTCTTCCTCGGGGGTCGGATTGAGGTGACGCGGCGGCTTCGCGGTCTTTTGCGCCACCGCGGCCTCGCGGTCGGAGACGATGCGGTCGCAAATCGCATGGACCTGCAGGTGCAGCCAATGGGCCGTGCTGCTCGCCGGAGTGTAGTCGGCGGGACCATAGTGGTGGATCCGGCCGGCGCGGCGCATCGCGTCGTTCTGCGCGAACTCGGCGGGCTTGTCGGGATTATAGACCCCGTAGGTGATCCCCCCGCCGCTTTTCACCACCGAGAAGCTGGGAATGTCGCTCGGGCCGTCGGCGATGTAGATCATGTTCTGGAACGGGATCCGGCGGTCCTCGGGCCGGACATTCGCGTTCACGTCGATGGAGGGGTTCTTGTTCGTGCCCTTGTTGATCTCGAAGAGGGCCCGGGTCTTGGTGGTGTTGTCGATCACCATCCCGATCTGGGCGATCTCCGCCGCCGCCTCGATCTCCAGGCTGGCCTGGGTGAGGAAGCCGGGCTGGAGGGGGTTTTCGATGAATTCGCAGCCCCAGACCCCGTCCACCACCGGCGCGATCCGGCAGCCCCGGACCATCTGGGCCAGGCCCGTGCTGACGATGTAGTGCTCGAGCTGGATCTCGTGCTTGCGGTAGTCGGCCTTCTCCACGACCCAGGACCGCGCCAGGCCGAAGAACTCCGGCAAGCCGGGGTAGAACTTGATGTCCGCGCCGCAGCGGAAGAGCTCGCGGTTGTTCAGCCCGGCCATGGGCCCGGCGAGGACGTAGGTCAGGAGGTGGTTGAGGTAGCTGATCTCGGGGGCCAGCCGGTAGCCGCGGCGCTGGTACTGCTCCACCAGGGCGTTGGTTTCCGCCCAGAATGTCGCCTCGTCCACCTGATAGCGCCGGAAAAGGGGGGACTGCATGTAGTCCGGGATCAGCGTCTTGTCGAAGTCCCAGATGCAGGCGATGATGTTTTGGGTGAAGAGGGGGGCGGCCATCGCAGGGAGCCAATCAAAGGGAAAACGGATGACAAAGCAAAGGGCATTCCGTAGGGTATCCAGCTCCCCCTGAAACGATGGACGATCTCCCCGATGTCGCGCCCTTCCAGCGACGGCTCGCCGAACTTGGCGCGCAGATGGCGGAGCCGGGCTTTTACGGCAACCTCCGCCGGGCGGCGGAGGTGACCCGGGAGCAGCAGCGGCTGCAGCGGCTGGTCGAAGCCTACCGCGCCCACCAGGCGGTGGGGAAGGAACATGGCGAGACGGCGGCGATGGCGCGGGACGCCGCGGCCGAGCCGGGGCTGCGCGAGCTGGCCGCCGCCGAACTGCCGGCCCTGGAACGGCGCCGGGAGGAGCTGAAGCAGGCGATCCTGGCGGCGATGATCCCCTCCGATCCGACCGACTCCCGCAACACGGTCATGGAGATCCGCGCCGGCACCGGCGGAGAGGAGGCGGCGCTGTTCGCCGGCGAGCTGGCCCGGACCTACCAGAAATACGCCGACGCCCGGGGCTGGAAGGTCCAGCCGATGAGCAGCAGCCCCTCGGAGAGGGGCGGCTTCAAGGAGGTCATCTTCCTCATCACCGGCTCCGACGTCTACCGCCAGCTCAAGTACGAGAGCGGGGTGCACCGCGTGCAGCGCGTGCCGGTGACCGAGGCGAATGGCCGCATCCACACCTCGACCGTGACCGTGGCGGTCCTGCCCGAGGCTGAGGAGGTGGACGTGAAGATCGATCCTGCGGACCTGGAGATCACGGTCGCCCGGGCCAGCGGCCCCGGCGGCCAGGGCGTGAACACCACCGACTCCGCGGTGCAGATCCTGCACAAGCCCACCGGCCTGATCGTGAAGTGCGCCGACGAGCGCTCCCAGCTCAAGAACAAGGCCAAGGCCCTCACCGTCCTCCGCTCGCGGCTGCTCAAGCGCCAGCAGGAGGAGGAGCACGCCCGCTACGCCGCCGCCCGCAAGAGCCAGATCGGCTCGGGCGAGCGGAGCGAGCGGATTCGGACCTACAATTTCCCGCAGAACCGGATGACCGACCACCGCATCGGCTTCACGCTCCACAACCTTCCCGCCGTGATGGAGGGAGGGATCGACGACCTCATCTTGGCGCTGCAGAAGGCCGACCAGGAGGAGAAGCTGGCGGCGGTGACCGGAGAGGCGCCGCTGCCCCGCCCGGCCGCCACAGCCGACTCGGACTGAGCCGGCTGGCGCCCTGGGGGGTGACCCGGATGCGGCGCAGCCGCGGCCAGGCGGCGAGCGCGGCCCACCCGATCGGCAGGGCCAGCCATGCCGCCAGGCTCACCCAGAAGGCCCCCCGGAGCAGCGCGCTGCCGACATAGTCGAGCTCCACCTCCGAGTGCCCCGCTGGGATCCGCAGCATGATCAGGCCGTCGGGAGAACGGGCGAGTTCGGCGGGCTTGCCGTCGACTTGGGCGCGATAGCCCGGGATGTAGATCTTGGTGGTTTCGAGCCATCCGCCCTCCGCCGAGCGGGCGGCGACGCGGTAGGGCATCAGGCTGAGAAGGTGGAAGGGAAGGTCGTCGACGCGATAGGGAAGGACGCGGAGGGTGGCGAAGCGGCCGGTCACGGCATAGGCATCGCGGGAGACGAACGCCACCCGCACCTGGTCCGGCGCCGAACCCTCCGGCAGGCTGAGGCTGATGGTCGACCAGGGTTCCGAATCGCCGAAGGCGCGGTCGCCTCCGGAGGCCGGAAGGGGGAATTCCCGCCAGATGCTCCGGCCGCTCAGCACCAGAGTTCCGGGCGCCGGCCGCCCCTCGAACCGGAAATCGAGCAGGTAGCCGCGCCCCGGCTGCAGCTCCAGGTCGGGGTGCAGGATCGCGCCGTCGGGGGTGGGGACGAAGCCGCCGGTCCAGGGAGAATCCGCGGCGGGAACCCGGCCTCCGAGCAGCGCATCCTGGTTGGTCGCGCTGACGGCCAGCGTCCGCGGATCGAGCAGGTGCAGCTGCAGGTCCGGCGAAACCGCCCCGAACGAGTAGTAGCGCGGCAGCGTTCCGAGCATGGCGTACGAGTACACCGAAAAGACGGAATTATTGGGCTCAATCGCCTTGCGGGAGAGCGCCGGCGGCAGGGTCGAGCGATAGCCGCGCTCGATCAGCTTTCCAGCTTCGCTCAGGCTCCAGAGGCAGGCGATACTCAGCATCCAGAAGACGGGGAGCGAGAAGCGTGCCGGCCATCCCGCCGGAAGCGCGCGCCAAGCGAGCAGGAAGGTGAAGGGTGCCATGGCCGAGAGCAGCGGAAAAAAACGCTGCACCGGCCACTGATCGGTGATCTGGCCCACCCAGACCGGCAGCACGGCCCACAGCCGCCCGGCGACCGCGGGGAGGGGCACGATCAGGGCCAGCAGGACCAGGGCGGCCAGGAGGAGAGAGCGCAGGCCCCAGCCGCCGCGGCGCCATCCGAGGAAGCCGAACGCCAGGCAGGCCCAGAGGGCGGGGCTGAGCTGCAGGTCGCGCAGGAGGTTGGAGCCCTGCGCGCTCACCGGCCGAAGGAAGCCGGTCCAGGATTCGCGCAGCAGGGCCAAGACCGTTCCCCCGGTGAAGGCGGCCGCCTTGGCGGGAATCACCGGCAGCCTGAGCTGGGCGACCGAGACGAACTCGTATCCCGCCAGAAGGGCGAAGGCGCCGAGAGCGGCCGCGGCTGGCAGGATGCGCTCCCGCCAGCTGGGCCGGGCCGCCAGACGGACCCCGACGACGGGAAGCGCGATCAAGGACAGCCACATGGCGATCGGCGCATGCACCCACCAGACCGCGGCCGTGACGACGGCGATGGCCACCAGCCGCCGGAGAGCCGGTCCCTTGTCGGCCACTTGCACCACCAGGTAGCAGACCAGCGGCAGATAGGGAAGGGTCAGCCAGGACGGAAGCATGTCGCCTTCGTAGATGAGCGCGAGCACGCCGGGGCTGCTGACATAGAGGAAGGAGAGAAGGAAGCTCAGCCAGCCGCGGCCCGGAGCCAACCGCTGCAGGAGCAGATAGCAGCTGAAGGCCGCCGCCGTCAGGCTCAGGATGATCTCCAGATTCTGGAGACCGTAGGGATTGAGCAGCCCGGAGGTGAGCGCATCCAGGGCGCCGCCGGCGTAAAGGTAATAGGGCGCGGTGCGCAGCGGATTGAAGGCGCCGTTGAACGCGAAGCGGCTCTGACCCACCAAGACGGGAAAGATGCCGTGCTTCGTCTGGCTGAGGAAGTCGCCGAGGTGCTCGGCATAATCCTGGGCGTCGCCCGCCCCGACCCGGTCCGGCCGCGCATACGGCCGGGTGAGGAGCAGGGCCGCGGCCAGCAGGGCCATCCACCGCACCGCCTCCCAGCCAATCTGGCCATTCTGCCGGCAGGAGTCGAGGAACAGCCGGCGGACCAGGAATCCCGCCGCGGTCAGCAGCGCGGCCAAGATCACCGTGTGAAGCGGTCCGAGCGCGGCGGGCCCGATTCGAAATTCCAGGCAAAGCAAAGCTCCGCACACGAACACGAGTCCGTGCGCAAAGACCAATTGCGCCAGCAATCGACCTCGGGGCGTCAAAACAGGGGTGGGTGAATGTCTCGCCGGGGGTAGGGATACCGGGAGCAGCAGCGTGGCTTGAAGCCCCATCTAGGGGAAGCAATGCGGCGATGTCTGCAAAAAAATTGCCCTCGGACCCGGGAAGGGCCTGTGATGGTCCTCCGGTGCAGCCACTTCCGACCCTGCTGGAGGTCGTAACGAAAACGACAGATTTTTTCCGCTCCCGCGGGGTGGAATCAGCGCGGCTGAACGCCGAGCTGCTCATCGGCCATGCGTTGGGCCTGAAGCGGATGCAGCTCTACCTCCAGTTCGAGCGCGTGCTCGCGGAACCCGAGCTGGAGAAGATCCGGCCGCTGGTGCGCCGCCGCGGCAAGCGCGAGCCGCTGCAGCACATCCTTGGCGAGGTGGAGTTCGGGGGCCTGCGGCTCAAGTCCGACCGGCGCGCTCTGATTCCCCGTCCCGAGACCGAGCTGCTGGTGGAGACGGTGGTAGGACGCCGGCCGGCGTCGGCGGCTCGGGTCCTGGACCTGGGGACCGGGAGCGGGGCCATCGCCCTGGCCCTGGCCAAGGCGTGGCCGGAGGCGGAGGTGGTGGCGGCGGACACGAGCGAGGAGGCGCTGGCCCTGGGGCGGGAGAACGCCGAGGCGGCGGGCCTGGCCGGGCGGGTGACCTTCATCGTCTCGCGCTGGTTCGAGGGGCTGCCCGAAGGCCGGTTTGACGTCATCGTTTCCAATCCCCCCTACCTCTCGGCGGAGGAGGCGGCCCGCGCACCCGCCGAGGTGCGGGAATTCGAGCCCTACCAGGCGCTGGTGGCCGAGGAAGGCGGATTGGCGGACCTGCGGCTGATCGTGCGGCAGGCTCCCGGGCGCCTGGCGCCTGGTGGGCTGCTGGCGCTTGAGACCGGCCCGGAGCAGCACGCCGAGCTGCTGGCGCTGGCGGCGGCGGCGGGCCTGACGGGCGCGGAGTCGCTCCGCGACCTCGCCGGACGGGACCGGTTTATCCTTGCTGGTCTTCCGCCACCGTGAGGGGCGGATGGTTGGCCACCCAGTACTCGTGGTCCTGGCCGAGGTCGATCGCGTCGTTGACGATCCGGAGGGCCTCCCGGAGGTCCACGTCGAACCTGCCGTAAGACTCGTCGTCGGAGCCGAATTCCTCGTCCTCGTCGTCCCCGTTCGCTGAGTCGGAGTCTTTCTTCTTCGGCGCTTTGACCCGCGGCGGCGGGGCGGGGGCGACCCGGTACTCCTGGTAGGCGTAGTTGCTCTTGGTCAGCCGGACGCGCTCCGCGTCCATCTGCTTCTTGAAGGCGTCGTCGGAGACCTTCTGCTGCCGGCGGTCGGCGAGGTTGAGCGAAATCAGCTTCTCGTCGAGGCGCGCGCGGTACCAGTCCACGTCCTTCCGCTGGAAGGCGAACTCCTCCAGCTGGTTCTGCCGGTTGACGCTGTCCTGGCGCAGCTGCCCAAGCAGCTTGCGGGAGAGGGGATGGCCGTCGAAGGGCACCCCCGGGATCTGGTCCCAGACCATGGCATGGGGCAGGTCGGACTCGCCGATGCCGGGCAGGAAGTCGTCGATCGAGGGCAGGGCGATGTCCGAGAGGACGCCCCGGAGCTGGGTGGAGTCCCCGTTGGGCAGGTAGAACTTCTGGATGGTGATCTTGGCGGCGCCCGTCTTCTCCGGGGAGTGGGCCAGCAGCGGGTTCAAGCTCTTCATCTCCAGCACGGTCTGCACCGTGCCCTTGCCGTGGGTGGACTTGTCGCCGATCACCACCGCCCGGCCGTAGTTCTGGAGGGCGCCGGTCACGATTTCCGAGGCGGAGGCGCTGAAGCGGTCGACCAGGACCGCCATCGGGCCGTCGTAGGCCACCTTCGGGTTGCTGTCCTGGTCGATCTGATCCTGCCCCTCGCTGTCCTTGACCTGCACCACCGGTCCGAGGGGCAGGAAGAGGCCGGCCACGTTGACCGCCTCGCTGAGGAAGCCGCCGCCGTTGTGGCGGAGGTCGAGGACCAGGCCCTTCATCCCGGCCTGCTTGAGCTGGCCGATGATCGTGGCGATGTCCTGGGAGGCGAGGGGGCTGTTGGCGGCGTCGGTCGAGCCGCTGTCCCCGCCCGGGCCGTAGAAGGCGGGGAGGGTGATGACCCCGATCGGGACGGTCTTGCCGTCGGAGGCGGGCACCTGGAAGAGGGCGCCGTGGGCCCGGGCGGAATCGAGCTTCACCAGGTCGCGGGTGATCACGACCTGCTTGCGCACCGACGTGTCGGTGGCGCTGGCGGGGACCACCGTGAGGTGCACGTGCGTTCCCTTCTTCCCCCGGATCAGGTTGACGATCTTGGTCAGCTTCAGCCCGATCACGTCCACCGGCTCCTCGCCGTCGTCGGCGACGGCGACGATCTTGTCGTTGGGATGGAGCTGGCCGCCCAGGTCGGCGGGGCCGCCGGCCACCAGCTCCCGGACCACGCAGTAGTCCTCGTCGGAGCCGAGGATGGCGCCGATGCCGACCAGGTGCAGCTGCATCTGGATCTTGAAGTCCTCGTAGGTGCCGGCCGACATGTAGTCGGAGTGCGGGTCGTAAAGGTGGGTGATGCAGTCGAGGTAGCTCTCGGCCAGCTCCGTGCCCTCGGTCTCGCCGATGGACTTGAGCGCCCGCACGTAGCGCTTGCGCACGATCTCCTTGGCCTCGTCCTGGGTCTTCTTGTTCAGCATCTCCTGGATCAGCTCGAACTTGATCCGCCGGTGCCAGAGCTCGTCGGCCACCGCCTCGGTCGCGGGCCATTCCGCCTTGCTGCGGTCGGTGCCGTAGGTTTCGTTGCTGCTGAAGTCGAAGGGCTGCTTCAGCTGCTCGAAGATCCAGTTGATCCGCTTTTCCGCCCGGCGCTGGTAGATATAGAACATCTCATAGGCCGGGTCGACGTTGCCCAGGAACCGGACGTTGTCGTAGAGGTTTTTCCCGTAACGGCTCGTGAAGGCGGCCTCGTCGGAGGAGAGGTAGAAGAGGTGCTGGGCGTCCAGCGACGCCATGTAGTCGTGGATGACCCCGGAGTAATCGGCGGGATGGACGGTCGCCCGGTTGTACTGCGCCTCCTCCAGGAGCTGCACCAGCACCATGGCCTCCTGGGAGAGCCCGTTCGAGGTGCTGAACTTGCGATCGGCCCCGAGCAGGGCGGGGGCGGAGAGCAGAACGGCGGCCCAGAACAAGGCGGGGCGGGGCCGGCGGAGGAGGGAGAGAGGCATCAGTGGACTGAGGATACGCGCCAGACGCGCGCCGCTATGCGAAGGGGACAAAGGTTTCACCTAAAAGTGCCGGTTTCAAGCCCGCAGGGGCCGGCCTTCGATTACAAAACGGTCATCCGGCGCGGAGCGCCTCGGCCAGCGCGCGGGTCCGCCGCATGCGGGCGGCATGTTCGCGCCAGAAGGCGGCCTCGTCGGCGAAGCCCAGCCACCTGGCCAGCGGGGCGCGCTCCGCCGCCGAGGCGGGCAGGACGGGGCTGGGCCGGAAGGTGTCGCGCTGCAGCGCGAATTCGACCCGGCGGAGGAAACCGTAGTTCTCCCCCAGCTCCCGCGCGGCCTCCGCGGGCAGCGCGCCGGATCCGGCCAGCGCCCGCAGGGCGGCGCGGGTCCCCGCCACGCGCACCCCCGCGTCGGCCGAGCCTCGGCGGAGCTGCAGCACCTGCACGAGGAACTCGACTTCCATCAGGCCCCCGGGGCCGGTCTTGATCGCCCGCTCCCGGGGGACGGCGGGGTCGCGGTCGCGCTCGACGCGCGCGCGCATGGCCCAGATGGCCGCCTCCTCGGCGGCGGCGAGCGGCGCCGAATACAGCAGCCTGATCCTCCAGGCCTCGAAGGCGCCGGCCAGGTCGGCGGGCCCGGCGACCACCCGGGCGCTGGCGAGGAACTGCTTCTCCCAAACCTGGGCGGTCGCGGCGGGGGCGGCGCCCCCGCGGGTGCGGTGGTACGCCTCCAGGTCCGCCAGGGAAAGGGCGAGGGGACCGGCCTCGCCGTGCGGCCGCAGCCGGTAGTCGACCGCGAAGGCGGGCCCGAGCGGCCCGCCCTGCTGCAGGCGCCCGCGCCAGGCCGCCGCTTCGGCGGCCGCCTCGGCCTCGGCGCCCGGCCGGGCGATGACGAGCAGGTCGAGGTCCGACCCGAAATTGAGCTCGCCCCCGCCGTACTTGCCCAGCGCGACCAGCAGCGGCCCGCTTTCCCCCGCCAGCCGGCGCAGCGCGGCGTCGGCCAGGCGGGCCAGCTCCGCCTCGGCCTCCCGCTGGGTGCGGAAGCCAAGCAGCTCCCCGACCAGGGTCCGCACCTGCTCGGCCCGGAGGTAGAGCCAGAGGTCGCCGGCGGCCCCCAGCTCGGCCGCGAGCTGCGCCGGGGTCTTGCGCCGCCGCAGGATTTCGGGGCGGAAGATCTCCTCGAGGATCTCCGGCCGCGCCGCGAGCAGCTCCAGGGCGTGGCGGCTGCGGTCGGCAAGGAGGGCCAGGGCGCGCAGCAGGTGGGGGTTGGCCGCGCAGGCGTTGAGGAACTGCTGCCGGCTGCCGTAGCGCTCGGCGCAGCGCGCGACGCCCGCCAGGGCCTCGGACGGCCGGGCCAGCTCCGGCATCACCGCATCGAGGCCGTCGGCCAGGTGGCGGAAGCCCACCACCAGCTCGGGGGTCACCTGGCGCCGGTGGTTGCCGCAGACGAAGACCCGGAGGGATTCGGCCGCGCCGGCCGCTCCGCCGAACCACCGCCCCAGCCGCGCGGCGACCGCCGGCGGCATCTTGTCGGCGGCCAGGAAGTCCCACCAGGCCTCGAAGTCCGCGTCCACCTCGCGGTCGGCGAAGAGCGCGGCGTAGAGCTTCTGGACGCCGCCGCGGCATTCGGCCAGCGCCGCCAGGAAGTCGGCCGCGGCGGGAAAGCCCAGGGAGGCGGCCAGGGCGCCCGCCTCGGCCGGATCCTCCGGCAGCTCGTGGGTCTGCCGCTCCTCCCGCATCTGGATGCGGTGCTCGACGCGGCGCAGGAACCAGTAGGCCCCGATCAGGCCGCGGGCGTCGGCGGGGGCCAGCAGCCCGTAGCGCGCCAGCCCCTCCAAGGCGGCGGTGGTCGCATGGGTCTGGAGGAAGGGATAGGCCCCGGCGTGCAGGAGCTGGAGCGACTGCGCGATGAATTCGATCTCGCGGATCCCGCCCGGGCCCAGCTTGACGTTGCGCGCCAGCGCCGCCGAGCCCACCACCTCGCGCTCGGTGCGCCGCTTCATCGCCGCCACCTCCGCCAGCAGGGAGGGAGGGGGGCGCCGCGGGTAGCGGAAGGAATGGAGGTTATCGAGCAGCTCGGCCCCCAGGGCCTCGTCCCCGGCCGCCGGCCGGGCCTTGACCAGAGCCAGGCGCTCCCAGGTCTGCCCCTGCGTGGCGTAGTAGTTCTCCAGGGACGCGGCGGAGTTGACCAGCGGCCCCCACGCGCCCTGGGGCCGGAGGCGGGCGTCGACCCGGAAGAGGAAGCCGGAGGGGGTGGCCGTGCCCAGCAGGCGGATCAGGATCTCGGCCATGCGGGTCAGGGCCTCGACGCTGGCCGCGGGCGGGGCGCCGTCCTCCGGCCGGCAGAGCCCGTCGCCCTCGTAGCAGAAGAGCAGGTCGATATCGGACGAAAAATTGAGCTCCCCGCCGCCGAGCTTGCCCAGGGCCAGGACCGCGAAGCGGGAGGGCCGGCCGCCCGCGTCATCCCAGGGCCGGCCCCACCGCGCCTCGGCGCGGGCGGCCGCGATCCGCAGGCACTCGCGCAGGCAGAATTCGGCCAAACGCGAGAGTTCGGCCACGGTGGCGGCCTCGTCCGACAGCTCGTTCACGCTCCGGTAGGCGATGCGCAGCGAAATCCGCCGCCGCCAGGCGCGCATGCGCTCGAGCCGGAGGTCGTCCCCGCGGGCGTCCGGGCCGGCGAAGGCCGCCCATTCCTCGGCCAGCGGCCGGGAGCCGGCCGGCGCCTCCTGCTCCAGCCAGCCGGCGAGGTCCGGGTCGCGCCGGAGGAGCCCGGCATAGAGCGGGCTGGCGAGCGCGAGGCGCTCGAGCCGGGCGCGGGCGGCCGGGCCCGGGCCGGTCACCGGCGGCTCAGCAGATCGCGCGCCTCATCGAGGCGGCGCTTCTCCTCCGGGGTCAGGGCCCCGAAGCCGTCGCTGTTGATCTTGTCGAGAATGCGGTCGACCTCGGCGCGGATGTCCTCGCGGGTGCTGACATTGACGCGGTAGGCGGGGGCGGCCACAGCCTTCTGGGCCGGGCGGTGCTTGAGCCACTGCGGAAGCTCGACGTCGGCCCGCTGCGAGAAGAAGTTCCAGTCCGCGTCGTGGACGAAGCGGTAGTAAAGCCAGCCGGCGGCCATGCCGCCGAGGTGGGCGGAATGGGCGAAGAAGCCGAAGGGCGACACCGCGCCCATGATTTCGTAGAAGAGAAAGCCGAAGAGGTCGAAAAGGAAGAGGCCGGCGGCGAGGTACTTGGGCTTGAGCCGGACCGGGATGAAGAAGAAGAGCAGGAAGGGGATCTCCCGGTTGGGGAAGAAGCAGGCCCAGACCACGATCAGCGCGTCGATCGCGGGCATCGAGCCGTAAAGCTCGCCCGCGTCGTGGCGCCAGTTCACCGCGGCCCAGCTCAGCCCGCCCAGGATCAGGGCGGCCGCGTAAAGCCCGAAGAAGCGGCGGGTGCCCAGCATCGGCATCAGCTCGCGGCCCAGGAAGTAGAGCGCGAAGAGGATGCCGACGATATGGAGGATGTTGACGGTGCTGTGGAGGAAGCCGGCGGTGAGCAGCACCCACACGTGGCCGTGGCGGAGGGCCGGGATGGTGACGGCCATCGACCGCTCCATCAGCGCGTCGAGATGGTCGAGCGGAAACCATTTGGCCGCGACCATTTGCACCAGGAACACACCCGCCAGCGCGCACATCAGCCAGGTGAGCGGTGAGGTGCGCCGGCCTGAGGGGTAGTCCCTCATATACGGGCGGTCATACAGCATCGAGAAGCCAAGGCTAGGGTATCATCGGCACAAATTCAAGACGGGTTGATGGGGAAAAGGCGGAAACGCGGCCCGGGCGGGGCCCCATCGGCCCGGCGGGCCGTCGCTCCGGCTTGACACCCCCCTGGGGCGTTCACTTTGTTAACCCTTCACTTCCCATCATGGCTAACAAAGCGGACAAATGGCCCAACAACGTCGGGGGCAAGTTCTACGTCGACCAGCAGTGCATCGACTGCGACCTCTGCCGCGAGACGGCGCCGGGCTTCTTCACCCGCAACGACGAGGGTGGCTACTCCTTTGTGTTCAAGCAGCCCACCACCGAGGAGGAGATTTCGCTGTGCATGGAGGCGCTGGAGGGCTGCCCGGTCGAGGCCATCGGGGACGACGGGGACAAGGAATAGGCAGTAGCGCTGCTTGTTAACCAGTATCCCTCCAAGGCCTTAACATAAGGCTTGGCAGGTTCCGGGCGCAACCGCAGCGTAGGCAGCGGACGCATGCCTGCCGCAGACACCGCCACCGCCTCGGACGCCGTGATCGATGCCGATCGGCGGCATGTCTGGCATCCCTTCACCCAGATGCGGGAGTACCTCGAGTCCCCGCCGCTGGCGATCGCCTCCGGCCGCGGCGGCTGGCTCACCGACACCGAGGGCCGGCGCTACCTCGACGGCAATGCCTCGATCTGGACCAACGTCCATGGCCACAACGACCCCGAGCTGAACGCCGCGCTGCGGGAGCAGCTCGGGCGGCTGGCCCACTCCACCATGCTCGGCCTGACCCATCCGCCCGGGGCCCAGCTCGCGGCCGAACTCGCCGCCCTGGCCCCGGCCGGCCTGGACCGGGCCTTTTTCAGCGACAACGGCGCGGGCTCGGTCGAGGTTGCCCTCAAGCTCTCGTTCCAGTTCTGGCAGCTGAGCGGCCGCCCGGAGAAGCGCGGGGTGATCGGCCTGGCCGGGGGTTACCATGGGGACACCTTCGGGGCGATGGCGGCGGGCGACAGCGGCTTCTTCCACGACCGCTTCCGCCCATGGTGCTTCCCCTCGCGGCATTTTGCGGCGCCGGAATGCCGCGAGTCCAACGGCCGGGTCCATTCGGCTTCGATGGAGCGGAGCCTGGCCGGGCTGCGCGCGCTCCTGGCCGCGGAGGCCGGGCGCACCGCCTGCCTGATCCTGGAGCCCTCGGTCCAGGGCGCGGCCGGGATGCGTCTTCAGCCGCCGGGCTTCGCCGCCGCCGTCGCCGGCCTCTGCCGCGAGCACGGGGTGCACCTCATCCTCGACGAGGTCTTCGTCGGCTTCGGCCGGCTGGGCCCGATGCTGGTGTGCGCCGAGGAGGGGATCAGCCCCGACTTCCTCTGCCTGGCGAAGGGCCTCACCGGCGGCTATCTGCCCCTGGCGGCGACGCTCGCCCGCGGCGAGATCTTCGAGGCCTTCCTCGGCTCGCCCGAAAGCGGGCGGGCCTTCTACCACGGGCACACCTTCACCGGAAATCCCCTGGCCGCGGCGGTGGCGCTCGAGAACATCCGCAAGCTGCGCCCGCTGATCGGCGGGGGCGCGCTCCGCCGGCGGATCGGCGCCTTCGGGGCCGCGCTGGAGTCCGCCTTCGCCGGCCGCCGCGGGGTCCGGGAGCTCCGGCAGCGCGGCTTCGCCGCCGCCGTCGACCTGGAGCCGGGCCTGGCCAAGCCGGCCTGCCTCCGGGCGCGGCACCACGGCCTGCTGCTGCGGCCGCTCGGCGACTCGCTGCTCTTTGTCCCGCCCCTCTGCCTGGACGAGGGCGAGCTGGCCGAGCTGGCGGGCCGCGCCGCCCGCGCCCTGGACGACATCCTTTCCCAACCATGATCACGCTCCCTGAAATCCGATCCCTTTACGACCTGCCGCTGCCCGAACTGCTGTTCCGGGCGCAGGAGGTTCAGCGCCGGCACCACGACCCGGCCGGCGTGCAGCTCTGCACCCTGCAGTCGATCAAGACCGGACGCTGCCCGGAGGACTGCAAGTACTGCCCGCAGTCGGCCCACTACGACACCGGGCTGGGCGCCGAGCCGCTGATGGATTCGGACGACGTGCTGAGCAAGGCCCGCGCCGCCAAGGCGGGCGGGGCCGCGCGCTTCTGCATGGGCGCGGCCTGGCGCGAGGTGCGCGACGGAGCGCAGTTCGACTCCGTCCTCGCCGCCGTCCGCGGGGTGGCCGACCTCGGACTCGAAGTTTGCTGCACCCTCGGCATGCTCACCCCGGCCCAGGCCGGCCGGCTGAAGGAGGCCGGCTGCAGCGTCTACAACCACAACCTCGACACCTCCCGGGAGTACTACCCGGAAATCATCACAACCCGGACCTACGACGAGCGGCTGCGGACGCTCGCGGCGGTGCGGGCGGCGGGGCTTGAGGTCTGCTGCGGCGGCATCCTGGGGATGGGCGAAGGGGTCGACGACCGCCTCAAGCTGCTGGCGGAGCTGGCGAGCCTGGACCCCCAGCCCGACTCGGTGCCGATCAACGCCCTCGTGCCCGTGGAGGGGACCCCCCTGGAGGAGTCGGCGCCGGTCGACCCCATCGAATTCGTCCGCATCATCGCCGTCGCCCGGATCCTGATGCCCCGGGCCATGGTCCGGCTCTCCGCCGGTCGCACCGCGATGAGCGACGAGCTGCAGGCGCTCTGCTTCGTGGCGGGCGCGAACAGCATCTTCCTCGGGGAAAAGCTCCTCACCACCCCCAACCCGGAGCGCTCGGACGACATGCGCCTGCTGGCCCGGCTGGGCCTGCATCCGCTGGCCGCCGGCCGGCCCGAGGCCGCCGCCGTGCGCTGATGCGCACCGTCCTGATCACCGGCTCCGACACCGGGATCGGCAAGACCCACGTCATCGGCGAGCTGGCGCGGGCGCTGGCTTCCGGCGGCGCGCGCGTCCAGATCGTCAAGCCGGTCGAGACCGGCGTGGCGCCCGGGGCGGAAGGAGACGCCGAGCGGGCGAGGCGCGCCGCCGGCGCGCCTTCGGTCGAGGCCTTCACCCTGGCTTCCTTCCCGCAGCCGATCGCGCCGCCGGCGGCCGCCGCCGCGGCCGGCGCCGCCCTCTCCATCGAGGATCTGGCGGGCCGGATCCGGAGCCTGCCGGCCTGCGACTGGCGGCTGGTCGAAGGGGCCGGGGGCATCGCCTCGCCGCTCGAGGCCGGGGGCGGCGACTGGGCGGATTTCGGGGCGGCCCTGGGAGCCGATGCGGCTCTGATCGTCGTGCCCGACCGGCTCGGGGCCATCAACCAGGGCCGGATGGCGCACGCCCGCGCGGCCGCGGCCGGCCTCCGGGCGGGCATCTGGCTGAACCGGATCGAGGCGCCCGATCCGGCGGTCGCCCGTTCCAACCGCCAGCTGCTCGCCGCCGCCGGCGTGCCGCTGTGGGACACCGCCTCCGTCAGGAGGCTGGAGGAGGCGCCGGTGGCGGCATCCGCGGCGCCGCTGCCGGCGCGGTGGCGGGCGGAATTGGCGGAGCGGGAGGGGAAAAAGCTGCGCCGGAGCCTGCGGGTCGCCGGCCCGCGGCCGGGCGAACTCAACCTGGCGGACAACGACTACCTCGATCTGGCGCGGGACCCCGCGGTGGCCGCGGCGGCGGCGGCGGCCCTCGAAGCGCACGGCGCCTCGGCCTCCGCCTCGCCGCTGGTCAGCGGCTGGCGCGAGCCCCATGCCCGCCTGGTCGAGGAGCTCTGCGCCTGGCACGGCTTCCCCTGCGGGCTCCTCTGGAGCAGCGGCTACGCCGCCAATTCCGGAGTGCTCGGCACGCTGCCCCGAAGCGGCGACCTGGTCCTGGCCGACCGGCTGATCCACCACAGCCTGATCGCCGGGATTCTGCGCAGCGGGGCCCGGCTGCGGCGCTACCCGCACCTGGACCTCGACCGGCTCGAGCGGGAGCTGGGGAAGGGGGCCTCCGGCCCTCTCTTCGTGGTCACCGAGAGCGTCTTCAGCATGGACGGCGACTATCCCGACCTGGCCAGGCTGGCCGCCCTCAAGGCCCGCTTCGGCTTCTTCTGGGTGCTGGACGAGGCCCACGCGCTGGGCTGGTACGGCCCCGCGGGGGCGGGACTCGCCGCCGCCGCCGGGGTCCAGGAATCGGTCGACGTCCTGGTCGGGACCCTCGGCAAGGCGCTCGCCTCGGGCGGCGCCTACACGCTCTTCCGCGACGAGGCGGTGCGGGACTACCTGGTCAACCTGGCTGGGGAATTCGTCTATTCCACCGCGCTGCCCCCGGCGGCGGCGGCGGCGGCCTCGGCCGCCCTCCGGCGCATCCGCAAGCTCGCGGCCGACCAGGCGGCCTGGCAGGCGGCCTCGCGGGCGTTCCGCGCCGAGCTGCGGGCGGCTCGATGGACGGCGCCGGAGGGGGATTCGCCGATCGTGCCGGTGCGCCTGGGCGGCGAGGACGCGGCCCTGTCGCTGTCGGCCCACCTCGCCGCGGCGGGCATCCGGGCGGTGGCGATCCGGCCGCCGACCGTGCCGGCGGGAAGCAGCCGGCTGCGGCTCTCGCTCAAGCGGACCTGGCATGCGGCCGACGGCCGCAGGGTGCTGGAGGCGATGGAAGCCTGGAGGAGGGGAGGCCAGCCGTGAGGATCGGCTGGCTCCTCGGCTGGGCCGCCCCCGAGGGCTGGTTCCGCCCCATGGCGGAGGCCGCCTTCCCCGGCGCCGAGCACGCGTTCTTCGCGGCGGCGCCCGGCGCGGCCGAGCGCCTGGCCGAAGGGGGATTCGAGCGGTGCGCGGGATATTCCCTGGGCACGCTGCTGCTGCTCGAGGCCGCGGACCTTTTCCGCGGACGGGAGGTGACGCTGCTCGCCCCCATCCTGGCTTTTCCCCGCGAGGAACGGCTGGGCGGGCGCGTTTCCCGGACCCAGCTGAAGGTCCTCGAGCGCTGGCTGCGCCACGATCCCCTGGCGGCCCTGGCCGACTTCTACGAGCGCGCGGCGCTGCGGGTGCCGCCGGGGCAGGACCCGGGGCTGCCGGAGAACCTTCTTTGGGGCCTGGAGCGCCTGGAGCATGGCCGGGTCGCTCCACCGCTGCCGGCGGGCTGGCGCGGGTGGTGCGGCGAGGAGGACCCGCTGCTCAACGCCGGGCGGTTGGCCGGGCTCGATCCGGCGATCCGCGTCGTGAGCCGGGCCGGGCACCACCCGCGCGCCCTGCTGCAGGCCTGGGCGGAGGCGGGCGCGTGAGCGACGTCATCGCCAGCTTCGAGCGGGGGGCCGAAAGCTATCTGGCCCATGCCCAAGTGCAGGAGGCGATGGCCGACTGGGTCGCGGAATGGCTGCCGCGCCCCCGCCGCGGGCGGGCGCTCGAGGTTGGGGCCGGCCCCGGGGTGCTGACCCGCCGCCTTCTCCCCTGGAGCGGAGGGCTGGTGGCGACCGACGCTTCCGCCGCGATGTGCCGGGCCGCGCGCAAGGCGCTGCCCAGCGCCACGTGGCGGACAATGCTGGCGGAGAAGCCCCTGCCCGGGCCCTGGGACTGGATCCTCTCCAGCAGCATGCTGCAGTGGGCGGAGGACCCGGCCGAGATCTTCGCGGCCTGGCGCGGCCGGCTCGCGCCCGGCGGCCGGGTGCTGGGAGGGCTTTTCGCGGCCGGCAGCCTGCCGGAGTGGGGCGAGGTGGCGGGGGGATGGAGCCCGCTCCGCTGGCGCTCGGGCGAGGAATGGCGGGTGGCCCTGGCCGGGGCGGGCCTGCGCCTGCTCCGCGACGAGACCCAGGCGCGGACGTTTCTCTATCCCTCGGCCCGCGACTTCCTGCGCAGCCTCCACGCCACCGGGGCCGCCCCGCGGCGCCGGCTCGGTCCGGGAACGCTGCGCCGGCTGCTCGCGCAGTACGAGGAGCGCAGCGGCCGGGGCGGGCCGGTCAGCGCCCGCTGGCGGTTTTACCGCTTCGAGGCCTCCGGCTAGCGCGGGAACCCGATCGGGTGCGGTCCCCGTCCGTCTACGCGGGGGGAAGTCCGGCAGCTCTTCGAAGGAGGGATGCTCTTCGAGGCCGTCCAGAGGGAGGATCTCGTCCTCGGCCTTGATCTGCAGCGGCGCCACGGCCTTCTGACCAACGACAGCCTCGATCTGGCCCCCGCTGACCGCCTGGGGATCAGGGACGTGGCCACCGCCGAGAGGAACTTCGATGGGATCGAGGAGCTGCGGGTCCACCGGGCGTCGGATGTGAAGGCTGGTCTCTGAACGCCCGCTATCGGATTTGACAACTTCGGCCGGGATGGAGGCGATTGGGTCCTTCATGCCTCATCCCTTCCTCGATCCCGCCTTCGAAGTCCGCTGGTCCGAACTGACGCCCGAGCGCGTCGAGCCCGACATCGCGCTCGCGCTGGAGCGGGCGCAAGCGGCGATCGACGCCATCGCCGCGCGCGGGCCCGAGAACCTGACCTACGAGAACACCTTCCTGGCCCTCGAGCAGGCCACCGAGGAGCTGAATGTCGCCTGGGGGCGGGTGACCCACCTGCAGTCGGTGGCCGACTCGCCGGCCCTGCGCGCCGCGCACAATGCGATGCTCCCGCAGGTCTCGGCCTTCTACGCCCGCATTCCCCTCAATCCCGCGCTGTGGGAGCGCCTCAAGGCCTTCGCGGGTTCGCCGGCGGCGGCCGCGCTGACCGGCGTGCACCGCCGCTTCGTCGAGGAGACCGCCGCCGACTTCCGCCAGGCCGGCGCGGACCTGCCCCCGGAAAAGCGCGCCCGCCTCGAGGCCCTGCAGAGCGAGCTGGCCCAGGCCACCCAGAAGTACTCCGAGAACGTCCTCGACGCCACCAACGCCTGGGAGCTGGTGGTGGAGGAGGAGGGGCGCCTCGCCGGGCTGCCCGCCCACGCCAAGGACGCCGCGCGCCGGAGCGCGGGGGCGAAGGGCGCCGCCGGGTGGCGCTTCACCCTGCATGCGCCTTCCCAGGAGCCCTTCCTGACCTACCTCGACGACGACGCCCTGCGCCGGCAGCTGTGGACGGCCGCGGTGGCGGTGGGCGCGGCGGCGCCGCACGACAACACCGGGCTGATCCGGCGGATCCTCGCGCTTCGCGCCGAGAAGGCCGCCCTGCTGGGTCGCGGCAATTTCGCGGACCTCGTGCTGGAGCGGCGCATGGCCAAGTCGGGCGCGCGCGCCCTGGCCTTCCTCGACGACCTGCGGGGGCGCTGCGCGGCGGCCTTCGGGCGGGAGTGCCGGGAGCTGGAGGAGTCGAAGGGGAAGGGCGGCGGCCGGCTCGCGCCCTGGGAGCTGGCCTACCGCGCGGAGAAGCTGCGGCGGCTGCGCTACGACTTCGACGCCGAGGCCCTGCGGCCCTACTTCCCCATGCCGGGGGTGGTCGGCGGCCTCTTCGAGCTGGCCCGCCGGGTCTTCGGCCTGCGGATCGAGGAGCGCGCGGGGGTGGAAACCTGGCATCCGGAGGTCCGCTTCTACGAGGTGCGCGATGGCGCCGGCCGCCATGTCGGCTCCTTCTACGCCGACTGGCACCCGCGCGAGTCCAAGCGGGGAGGGGCCTGGATGAACTACCTGCTGACGGGCGGCCCGCGGCCCGACGGCACCCGCGCCCCGCACCTGGGGCTGATCTGCGGCAACCTCACCCCGCCCGCGGGGGGGCAGCCGGCGCTGCTGACCCACCGGGAGGTGGAGACGATCTTCCACGAGTTCGGGCACCTGCTGCACCACCTGCTGGGCGAGGTGGAGATCAAGTCGCTCAACGGGGTCAACGTCGCCTGGGACTTCGTCGAGCTGCCCTCGCAGATCATGGAAAACTGGTGCTGGGAGCGGGAGAGCCTCGACCTCTTCGCCCGGCACCACCAGAGCGGGGCCCCGATCCCGGAGGAGCTCTTCCGCAAGATGGCCGCGGCCCGGAACTTCCGGTCGGCGGCGGGCACCATGCGCCAGATCGCCCTGGCGAAGATGGACCTGCTGATGCACGTGCACGCCCCGGAATTCGCCGCCGAAAAGGACGTCGAGCCCCGCGCGCGGGCGGTGGTCGCCGACTGCCTCATCCCGACCGAGCCCCCGGCCCCCACTGTGGTGAAGCGCTTCACCCACCTCTTCGCCGATCCGGTGGGCTACGCCGCAGGCTACTATTCCTACAAGTGGGCCGAGGTGCTCGACGCCGACGCCTTCACCCGCTTCCGCCGCGAGGGCATCTTCAGCGCCCGGGTGGGCGCCGAATTCGTGGCCAAGATCCTCAGCCGCGGCAACGGCGCCGACCCGGCGGAGCTCTTCCGCGACTTCATGGGCCGCGATCCCGACCTGCAGGCGCTGCTGGTCCGATCGGGACTCGCCTAGCCCTTCCTTTCCCGCTTCGCTCCACCCTCCCATGACTATCGCCGACATCGCCGCCATCCCCGGCCGCAAGTTCCCCGCCCGCCGCTGGACCCGCGGCCTGGTGGGCCAGGCCGGCCAGCCCATCGCCGCCCAGGGCTTCGCGATGGGCTACGTCGTCCTGGAGCCCAACGGCGGCCAGGTGCCCTGGCACAACCAGGAGCAGGAGGAGGTCTACATGGTGCTGGAGGGCCGCGGCGAGATCTGCGTCGGCGCCGAGCGCCGTGAAATCACCGCGGGCCAGGCGGTCTTCCTCCCGCCGACGGTCTTCCACCAGCTCACCAACCTCGGCGACACTCCGCTGCACATGATGTACATCTACTGCCCGGGCGGCGACGTGGCCCACTGGCGCCAGGAGCTCGACGGCACCCTGCCCAGGGCGGGGGAGGGGGCGATCCCCGCCCTTCCGGCCGGCGCGCAGCCCCAGTGCACGAAGCGGCCCTGATCTTTCATGATCCATAAAATCGGCATCGTCATGAACGGGGTGACCGGGCGCATGGGCACCAACCAGCACCTGCTCCGCTCCATCAAGGCCATCATCGACCAGGGCGGCGTGCCGCTCGGCGGCGGCGACGTCATCCTGCCCGATCCCATCCTGGTCGGCCGGAACGAGGCCAAGCTGGCCGAGCTGGCGGCACGCGCCGGGGTGAAGCGCTACACCACCGACCTGGACCGGGCCCTGGCCGACCCCTCTAACCAGGTCTATTTCGACGCCACGCTCACCGGCCAGCGGCCGACCGGAGTGCGCAAGGCCCTGGCGGCGAAAAAGCACGTCTACTGCGAGAAGCCCACGGCCACCACCTCGGCCGAGGCCCTGGCGCTGCACCGGGAGGCGAAGGCGGCCGGGGTGAAGAGCGGGGTGGTGCAGGACAAGCTCTGGCTGCCCGGCCTGCTCAAGCTGCGGCACCTGATCGACTCCGGCTTCTTCGGGCGGATCCTCTCGGTCCGCGGGGAGTTCGGCTACTGGGTCTTCACCGGCGAGGACGGCGAGAAGCTGCAGCGGCCCTCCTGGAACTACCGCAAGGAGGACGACGGCGGCATCATCGTGGACATGCTCTGCCACTGGCGCTACGTGGTCGACAACCTCTTCGGGGAAATCGGGGCGGTCTCCTGCCTGGGGGCGACCCACGTGCCCGAGCGCTGGGACGAGGCCCGCCAGCCCTACCGCTGCACGGCGGACGACTCGGCCTATGCCACCTTCCAGCTGCGCAACGGCGTCGTCTGTAATTTCAACTCCTCCTGGGCGGTGCGGGTGAGGCGGGACGACCTGCTGACCCTGCAGGTCGACGGCACCCACGGCTCCGCCGTCGGGGGCCTGCGCAACTGCCTGGCGCAGTCGCTGGCGGACACGCCCCGCTGCGTCTGGAACCCGGACATCGACAGCCCGATCCGGTATTTCGAGGGCTGGAAGCCGGTCGAGCCCGGCGCGAGCTACGACAACGCCTTCAAGGTCGAGTGGGAGCTGTTCCTCAAGCACGTGGTCCGGGGAGATCCCTTCTCCTGGACCCTGCTGGAGGGGGCCAAGGGGGTGCAGCTGGCGGAGCTCGGGCTCAAATCCTGGGCCGACCGCCGGTGGGTCGACGTCCCGAGGCTGGATTGACGCACCGGGTAACCCCGGATACCTTGCCGCGTCATTTGCCTCACATGTTCTACTTCACCTCGCCGATCTACTGGGTCCTGTTCCTGTTCGTCCTGGTCTTCTCGCTCTACGCCCAGGTGCGGGTCTCCCGGGCCTACAACAAGAACGCCCGGATCCGCTCCCGCGGCGGCCTTTCCGGCCGCGAGGCCGCCGAGGCGGTGATGGCCCAGGCCGGCATCACCGACGTCACGATCGAGGAAATCGGCGGGCACCTGACGGACCATTACGACCCGGTTCACAAGCGGCTGGCGCTCTCCTCCGAGAACTACCGCGGGACCAGCCTGGCGGCCATCGGGGTCGCCGCGCACGAGTCCGGGCACGCGATCCAGCACAAGGTCGGCTACGCCATGCTCTCCCTGCGGATGGCCCTGGTCCCCGCGACCCAGTTCGTCTCCCGCGTCCTCCCCATCTTCTACCTCCTGAGCTTCTTCCTCCTGCGCGGGCTTTCCGGCCCCGTCCTGGACATCCTGATCGTGTGCTACGCGGTCCTGACGCTCTTCCAGCTCGTCACGCTGCCGGTGGAGTTCGACGCCTCCCGCCGGGCCAAGCGCCAGCTGGTGGCCCTCGGCATCCTGGGCGAGGACGAGATGCCCGGCGTGAACGAGACGCTGGACGCGGCCGCCCTGACCTACCTCGCCGCCTTCATCGGGGCCCTGCTCACGCTGCTCGAGCTGCTCTCGCAACGCCGCCGGTAGCCTGCGGCCATGCGGCGCTTCCTCGGACCGCTGCTCTGCCTCGCGGCCGGGATCCTGATCGGCCTCTGGCTGCGGCGGCCCGCCCCCCCGCCGGCCGCGGTGATCCCCCCGCCGGCCGAGCCGGCCCCGCCTCCGCCCCAGGCGGCGGCCCCCGCCGCCGGCCTCGCCTGCCAGCTGGCGGCGAGCTTCCACGGCAACATCTACCCCTCGCTCGTGCTCTCGCTGGGGCCCAGCCATCCCGAATACGCCCGCTGCCTGGCGCTGGAGGTCGACCACGCACCGGCGGACAAGCCGGCCGAGATCCGGATCGAATCCAGCCTCTTCCAGGCCCCCTTCTTCCTCTCCGCCGCGCCGGAGTCCGACCGCTGGGTCCTCCATCCCGAGCTGCCGTGGAACTACGACGCCCTGCGTCGCTCGTCCCAGTCGCTGCCGGTGCTCTTCGTCCTCACGGTCGCCTCGGGCGGCCGGACCGCCCAGGCCACGCTGACCTGCATGGTGCATCCGGTGAACGAGGCCGTCTCCCGGGTCTATGACCGCGCCGCCGGGGCCTGGCAGGACACCAGCGTCTGCTTCGCGGCCTTCGTCAACGAGGACCATCCCTGGATCAACCAGCTCCTGCAGGAGGCCCTGGCGCAGGGCGGGGTGGCGCACTTCACCGGCTACGAGTTCGGCCAGGTCTCGGTCGCCGAGCAGATGCAGGCGATCTGGACCGCGCTGGCGGCCAAGCGGCTCTCCTACGTCGACCTCGGCACCGTCAGCACGGCGGACGTTTCCGACGTCGCCACCCAGTACGTGCGCTTCCTCGACCAGAGCGTGCGGGACCAGGGCGCCAACTGCGTCGACGCCTCGGTCCTGATCGCGTCGATCTTCCGGCGCATCGGGCTCCGGCCGGTCCTGGTTTTCCGCCCGGGGCACTGCTTCGTCGCGGTCTACGACAGCGCCGCCGGCGGGCAGCTCCTGGCGCTCGAGACCACCATGCTCGGATCGAGCTCGTTTTCCTCGGCCCTGGTCTACGGCGCGCAGGAGCTGCAGAACACGACGGCCAACCTCGGCACGCCGGGCTATTCCCTGGTGGACATCGCCACCGCCCGGGCGCAGGGAGTGCGGCCGATCGGCTACGCGGAGGGCGGGGGATGAGCGCGCTGCCCGCGCTGGCGGCGGCGCTGATCGTCCTCCGGCTCGTCGGCGAGCTGGCGCTGGGCGCGCTGAACCGCGCCGAGGTGCGGCGGCACGCGGGGAGGCCCCCGCCGGCCGCCGCGGCGGTGATGGACGCGGCCGCCTTCGCGCGCTCGGGCGACTACACCCTGGCCAAGTCGCGCTTCAGCTCGGTCGCCTCCGCCTTCGACGCGGCGGTCCTGGCCGCCGCGCTTTTCAGCGGCGTGCTGCCCTGGCTCTACGCCCGGGTCGCGGCCTGGGGTCCCCCGGGGGTGGCCTGGACCGGCGCCCTCTTTCTCGTCCTCGCCGGGATGCTGGTCGCCGCCCCCGGGCTGCCCCTCGACTGGTGGGAGCACTTCCGGCTCGAGGCCCGCTTCGGCTTCAACCAGTCGACGCCCCGGCTGTGGGCGCTGGACAAGCTGAAGGGCGGGGCGGTGGCGGCCGCGATCGGCTTCCCCCTGCTCTGGGCGCTGCTGCTCGTCGTCCGGGCGGCGGGCGCCTGGTGGTGGGCCTGGGGCTTCGCGCTGCTCTTCGCCTTCCAGCTCGCGGCGCTCGTGCTCTATCCCCGGCTAATCCTGCCCCTGTTCAACCGGCTTTCCCCGCTGCCCGAGGGCGAGCTGCGGGCGCGCCTGCTCGGGCTGGGGGAGCGCACCGGCTTCCGCGCCCAGTCGATCCAGGTGATCGACGGCAGCCGGCGCTCCGGCCATTCCAACGCCTACTTCACCGGATTCGGGCGCTTCCGGCGGATCGTGCTCTTCGACACCCTGGTCGCGCAGCTGGCCCCGGCCGAGCTCGAGGCGGTGCTGGCGCACGAGATCGGCCACTACCGCTGCGGCCACGTCCCCAAGCGCATCGCGCTCTCGGCCGTCCTGCTGCTGGCGGGCTTCGCCCTGGTGGCGTGGCTGGCCGCGCAGCCGGGCTTCAACGCCGCCTTCGGGCTCCCGCCGGGGGCGATGGCTCCCTCGCTGCTGCTCTTCGCCCTCTGCAGCGGGCTGGTCGGCTTCTGGTTCTCGCCGCTCTCCAGCCTGCTCTCGCGCCGGCACGAGTTCGAGGCCGACGCCTTCGCCCGGCGCGCGATGGGCGGGCCCGGGCCGCTGGTGGCGGCCCTGCGCCGGCTGGCGGAGAAGAACCTCTCCAACCTCACCCCGCACCCCTGGTTTGCCGCCTTCTACTATTCCCACCCGACGATCGCCGAGCGGGAGCGGGCGCTGCAAATCCAATGAAAAGAATATCGATCGAAATCGATCTCACGCTTGTGTCGGCGCGATCGGCGGAATGCCTCCCGATTTCACTCGGCCATCATGAAGCTTCCCCATGCACCCGAAGCTCGGATAGACCGGGAAAAAATTGACCCTTCGGCCGGATCAGATCCGGCCCATTGCCCCCCGCGAAATCGCTCACGCCCGGGATTTGCAGGCAGCTTAGCAGGTCGAACAGCGACTACCAGTGCGCGTAGTCGCCCTTCTCCAGCCCCCGCGCGAATTCCACCAGCAGCTGCACGGTCCGCTCCACGTCCTCCAGGTCCACCACCTCGCTCGGGGTGTGCATGTAGCGCAGGGGGATGCTGACCAGGCCGGTGGCGATCCCGCCGCGGCCCATCTGGATGGCGCGGGCGTCGGTGCCGGTCGGGCGGGGGTCGCCCTCGAGCTGGTAGGGGATCTTGGCCTTCTTGGCCGCCCGCACCAGCTTCTCGAAGACCTTGGGATTGATGTTGGGCCCGCGGCAGAGGATGGGGCCGCCGCCGAGCTTGGTCTCGCCGTACTTGCGCTGGTCGACGTCGGGATGGTCGGTGGCGTGCCCGACGTCGATCGCCACCGCGATGTGGGGGTCGGCCAGGTAGGCCGAGGTGACGGCGCCGCGGGTGCCGATCTCCTCCTGCACCGTGGCGACGGAGACGACCTTGGCCGCGAGCTTCTTCTTCAGGGCGGCCAGGCGGATCAGGGTCTCGCCCGCCACGTAGGCGCCGACCTTGTCGTCGAAGGCGCGCGCTACGCCGATCGAGCCGTGGAACAGCTCGAAGTCGTGGTCATAGGTGGCGACGTCGCCGATCGCGACCCGCTCCAGCGCCTCCTTCTTCGAGGCCGCGCCGATGTCGATCCAGATCTCGTGGATTTCCGGGACCTTCTTGCGGTCGGCCTCGTCCATCAGGTGCACGGCGCGCTTGCCGGTCACGCCCTTCACCGGGCCGTGGGCGGTCTGGATGATCACCCGCCGGCCGGAGATCACGGTGCGGTCGTGCCCGCCCACCGTGTCGAAATAGAGGAAGCCGTCCTTGTTGACGTAAGTGACCATCAGCCCGAGTTCGTCCATGTGCCCGGCCAGCATCAGGGTGGGGTCGCCGCCGGGGTTGAGCGTGGCCAGCCGGTTGCCCAGGGCGTCGTTGCGGTAGGCGTCGGCCGCGGGCTTGACGTGGCGGTCCCACACCGCCTGGGCTTCGGTCTCGGCGCCGGAGGGGGACCGGGCGTTGAGCAGCTCGGTCAGGAAGGGGGGGACGTTCATGGAGGCAAAATTCCCCAGGATCCGCCGGGCCGCGAGCCGATTTTAGTCACGGGCGGTTGCTCTCGTGGGAGGAATGCAGCGTGATTTCCCCGCGCTGAACGGCGGCGCCTCCCGCATCCCTATCCGGGGAAGGCCTCGTCGATCCGCTCGCAGAAGTGGTGGATGAGGAAGAGGTGGCACTCCTGGGCGGCCGCGCCGCTGGCGCCCGGGATGACCAGCTCGCAGTCCGCCAGCCCCTTGGCCTTCCCGCCCCCCCGGCCCAGGAAGGCGAGGGTGGCCAGGCCCAGCTTCCGGGCCTCCTTCAGGCCGGCCACCACGTTGGCGGAATTGCCGCTGGAGGTGATCAGGACCACCAGGTCGCCCTTGCGGCCCAGGCCCGCGATCTGCCGGGAGAAGACCTGCTCGTAGCCGAAGTCGTTCCCGATGCAGGAGAGGAGCGAGCCGTCGGAGGAGAGCGCCACCGCGGGGAGGGAGCGGCGGGTCCGGTCGTAACGGCCCAGCAGCTCGGTGGCGAAGTGGGCCGCCTCGGCCGCGCTGCCCCCGTTCCCGCCGATCAGCAGCTTTCCGCCCCCCTGGAGGGTGTCGAGGATCAGCCTTCCCGCCCGGTCGATCTCGGGCCGGATCGAGGCCAGGGCCTGGAGGGTGCGGATCGTCTCGGCCAGCGAGTCCTCGAATTTCATGGGGCTGGGGGGACTAAAGGGAGATGCGCGCTTGCCCGCCACTGAAAATTTCTTGGTACTCGGCCATGCCCCGAATGTCGGTCCGGCAGATGTGGAAGGCGAAGCTCGAGGGGGGCCCCCTGGCGGCGCCCCGGCTCGTCCCCGCCTTCGTCCGCGCCGGTTTCGGCGGCCGGGTCTTGGGCGTCGATCCCTCCCTCCGCGGCACCGGGCTGGCCCTGGTGGAGTTCGGCCCCGGCCGCCCGCCGCTGCTCCTGCGCAGCCGCACCGTCCGCGTCCCGGCGGCGCGGACGATGGCGCAGGCCCTGGCCGAGATCCACGCGGCGGTGGCCGAGCTCCTCGACGGCGCCGAGGCGAGGCACGTCGCCCTGGAGCAGACGATCTACGTCCAGAACATCCGCACCGCCCAGATCCTGGGAGCGGCGCGCGGGGCCGCGATGGCGGCCGCGGCCCTGGCGGGACTGCCCGTCTTCGAATACCCGCCCCTGCGGGTGAAGCAGGCGGTGGTGGGCGCGGGCCGGGCCAGCAAGGAGCAGATGGCGCGGACGGTGATGGCGATGTTCGGCCACGGCAGCCCGCTCGGGTACGACGAGGCCGACGCGGCCGGCGTGGCCCTCTGCCACGCCTTCACCTGGCGGGGTTAGCCCAGCCAGCGGCGGACCCGGCCCGCCAGGAAGTCGATGTAGGGCTGCTGGTCGTTCAGGCAGGGGATCTGGGCGAAGGACTCGCCTCCGGCGGCGAGGAAGGTCTCCTTCCCGCGCAGGGCGATCTCCTCCAGGGTCTCCAGGCAGTCGGCCACGAAGGCCGGGCACATCACCAGCAGCCGCTTCGCGCCGGACCGGGCCAGCCGCTCGAATTCCACGTCGGTGAAGGGCTCGAGCCAGGGCTCGCCGGCCAGCCGCGACTGGAAGGAATCGGAATACTTCCCGGCCGGGATCCCTCCCCGCGCCACGAAGGCGCGGGTGGTGGCGAAGACCTGGGCCCGGTAGCAGGTGGCGTGGGCGGGGGAGGGCGTGGTGCAGCAGTCGGGCGAGCGCAGGCAGTGGCAGCCGGTGGGATCGGCCTTGCGCATGTGCCGGGCGGGCAGGCCGTGGTAGCTGAAGAGCAGGTGGTCGTGGGGCTGGGCCAGGGCCGGCGCCGAGACCGCCCAGAGGGCCTCGATGTAGTCCGGGTCCGCGTAGAAGGGCTGGACGCAGGGGAGCTTCATCCGCGGGGCCCGGCGGCTCCGCTCCTCCTCGGCCTTGGCCGTCACCGTCTCCCAGGAGGCCATGGCGTAGTGGGGGTACTGGGGGAAGAGCAGGGCCTCATCGATCCCGTCGGCCGCCATCCGGGCCAGGACGCTTCCGATCGAGGGATTGCCGTAGCGCATCGCCAGGTAGACCGGCGTCCCGGCCCCGAGCGCGCCCTGCAGCTTCCGCTGCACGCTGAGGGAGGTGACGATCAGGGGCGACCCCTCCTTGGTCCACACGCTGGCGTAGGCGTGGGCCGTGTCGCGGGGCCGCTTCCGCAGGATGCTGCCCTCGAGCAGCAGCCAGCGCAGGACGGGGTTGATGTCCAGCACGCGCGGGTCGCCCAGGAACTCCCGCAGGTAGCGCCGGACGTCGGGGATCGAGGTCGAGTCGGGCGAGCCCAGGTTGACGAGCAGGACGGCGCGTTGCGGCATGGAAGGCGGGATTGGACCGGGAAACCCGCCCGGAAGTCAACTAGGCTGCCCGCCGCAGCGACCGGATGGCCGCGATCAGGCGGTGGATGTTTTCCGGCGCAATCCGGTCGGTCACGACCGTCTGGGGATGGCTCCGGCGCACGTCCAGGTGCAGCCCGCGCTCCGCGCCGGGACGGACGAAGTCCTCCACGAAGTCCATCCCGCCCCGGGGCTTGATCCAGCGGTAGTAGGTGTCGATGTCGTCGGACTCGATCACCACGTCGTCCCGCAGGAAGATGGAGCAGTACAACGTCAGGTCGCGGAAGGAGGCGAACCACGTCGGCGGATTCACGAGCTGGTCGCGAATGATGAGCGTCATCGAAGTCTGCCGGGAGGCAGCTTGGCCGCCCGGCCCGGCGCCGGAAAGGAATTTCGGCGGGCGGGTTGGACGGAATGGCCTTTATCCTTAGCTTCCAGTCCGCTTTGATCGTCGCTGGTTCCCTTTCGAGCATGACCCAAAACCGCCAACCCGTCCTCCTCGTCATCCGCGATGGCTGGGGCAAGAATCCCCATCCCGAGCAGAACGCGTTCAACGCCGTCTTCCAGGCGAAGAAGCCCTGCGACGACCGGCTGCACGAGCGGTGCCCGGTCGCGCTGGTCCGGGCCTCGGGCGAGGACGTGGGCCTGCCCGACGGCGTGATGGGCAACAGCGAGGTGGGCCACGAGAACATCGGGGCGGGCCGGATCGTGGAGCAGGAGCTGCTCCGGCTCAACCGGCTCTTCACCGAGGGCAGGCTGGAGGGCAACCCGGTGTGGCGGGGGGCGGTGGCCCGGGTGAAGGAGCGCGACTCCAGCCTGCACTTCTTCGGCATCGTCTCGGACGCGGGCGTGCACGGCATGCTCGAGCACCTCTACGGGCTGCTGCGCCAGGCGAAGGCGGACGGCGTGAAGCCGGGCCGGGTCTTCATCCACGCCTTCACCGACGGGCGCGACACCCCCCCGACCAGCGGCCTGCGCTACGTCCGGGAGGTCGACGAGCAGTGCCGGAAGATCGGGCTCGGCCAGATCGCCAGCGTCTGCGGGCGCTTCTGGGCGATGGACCGGGACAACCGCTGGGAGCGGGTGAGCCAGGCCTACGCGCTCCTGACCGGAAGGAAGGCGGAGGCCACCGCGCCCAGCGCGGAGGCCGCCGTCCAGGCCTATTACGACAAGCCGCTCGGCCCCTCGCAGAAGGGCGACGAGTTCGTGACGCCCACGGCCATCTTGGGGAAGGACGGTAGGCCGCTCGGCGCGGTGCGCGACGGGGACGCCGTCGTCTTCTACAATTACCGCGGCGACCGCCCCCGCGAGATCACCAAGGCCTTCGTCCTCGACGGCTTCAAGGAATTCGACCGCGGCCCGAAGCTGGACCTCTATTACGCCACCATGACGGAGTACGAGTCCGGGCTGCCGGTGCGGGTGATCTCGCCCAAGCCGGAGAAGCTGAAGCACATCCTCGGCGAGGTGGTGAGCTCGGCCGGCCTGAAGCAGTTCCGCTGCGCCGAGACCGAGAAGAACCCCCACGTCACCTTTTTCTTCAACAACTACCGCAACGAGCCGTTCCCGGGCGAGGAGCGGGCCTGTCCGCCCAGCCCCAAGGTGCCGACCTACGACCAGCAGCCGGAGATGTCCGCCGCGGAGGTGACCCGGGCCGCGAGGGAGGCGATCCTCTCCGGCCGGTACGGCCTGATCGTGGTCAACTTCGCCAACCCCGACATGGTGGGCCACACCGGCTCCCTGGAAGCGGCGGTCAAGGCGGTGGAGGCGACCGACCGGGGCGTGGGCGAGCTGCTCGAGGCCCTGGAGAAGGTGAAGGGCCGGGCGGTGATCTGCGCCGACCACGGCAACTGCGAGCAGATGTGGGATCCCGTGCACAACGTGCCCCACACCCAGCACACCCTCAACCTGGTGGAGGTCTTCGTGGTGGGCGAGGGCTACGCCGCCGGCCGGACCCGGATGCGCGAGGGCGGCCGGCTGGCCGACATCGCCCCGACGGTCCTCCAGCTGATGGGGCTGCCCCAGCCGGAGGAGATGACCGGGAAGAGCCTGCTGGCCCCGTAGAATCTGTTTGCCGAGGCCGCGGGGGGGGCGCTTTGCTTGCCGATTACATGTCCGGCAGCCTCCGCACCCATCACTGCGCCCAATTGACCAAGGCCGACCTCGGCGCCTCCGTGGCGCTGGCCGGCTGGGTCGATTCCGTCCGCGACCACGGCGGGATCAACTTCGTCGACCTGCGGGACCGCCAGGGCATCACCCAGGTCAAGTTCGACCCGCAGGTGAACGCCGCGCTCGGGGCGCAGGCGGCGCAGCTCAAGGTGGAGTCGGTGATCGCGATCGCCGGGAAGGTCGTGCCGCGTCCGGACGGCACCACCAACGCCTCCCTGCCCACCGGCGAGATCGAGGTCGAGGCCTCGCAGCTGGAGGTGCTGAACGTCTCCGAGACCCCGCCCTTCCCGCTGGACGACGCCGGCGGCGACAAGGTGAACGAGGACCTGCGCCTGACCTACCGCTACCTCGACCTGCGCCGGCCGAAGATGCGCCGGAACCTCCAGGTGCGGCACCGGGCGGCCAAGTCGATCCGGGACTACTTCGACGGCGCCGGCTTCATCGAGGTCGAGACCCCGGCCCTGTTCAAGAGCACCCCCGAGGGCGCGCGGGAGTACCTCGTGCCCTCGCGGATCCATCCGGCCCACTTCTACGCGCTCTCCCAGTCGCCC
Organism: Opitutaceae bacterium; assembly: GCA_035546595.1. Taxonomy (GTDB): domain Bacteria; phylum Verrucomicrobiota; class Verrucomicrobiia; order Opitutales; family Opitutaceae; genus Palsa-1447. The sequence goes on along the minus strand of DASZWO010000030.1, from coordinate 28,993 downwards.
CAGCAGTTCAAGCAGATCCTGATGGTCGCCGGGGTGGAGCGGTACTTCCAGATCGCCCGCTGCTTCCGGGACGAGGACCTGCGGGCCGACCGGCAGATGGAGTTCACCCAGGTGGACGTCGAGGCCTCCTTCGTCAGCCGCGAGGACATCTATGCCCTCTTCGAGGCGATGCTGAAGAAGGTCTGGAAGGACGTGCTCGGGACCGACATCCCCACGCCCTTCCCGCGCCTGTCCTTCGCCGACGCCATGAACCGCTTCGGGGTGGACAAGCCCGACACCCGCTTCGGCCTGGAGCTGGCGGACCTGAGCGAGACCTTCCGCGGCTCGAAGTTCGGCGTCTTCCAGTCCGCCGTGGCCGGCGGCGGGGTGGTGAAGGCGATCAACGCCCCGGGCCTGGCGGACCTCACCCAGGGCGAGCTCAAGGGCCTGGAGGACGCCGCCAAGGCGCTGGGGGCCAAGGGCCTCGCCTTCATCAAGGCCGAGGCGGGCGAGTGGAAGTCGCCCATCCTGAAATTCTTCTCCGAGGAGGAGAAGGCGGCGATCCGCGAGCGGCTCCGGGTCGCCGACGGCGACATCGTCTTCTTCGCCGCCGCCCCCTGGGAGAAGGCCTGCGCCATCCTCGGCCGCATCCGGCTCGAGGCGGCGGCGCTGCTGGCCAAGCGCGGCAAGCTGGCCATCCGCCCCGACGACTGGAAGTTCCTCTGGGTGGTCGACTTCCCCCTCATGACCTACGACGAGGCGGAGAAGCGCTACGCCGCGACCCACCATCCCTTCACCGCGCCGGTGCCGGAGGACGCGGGCCTGCTCGACACCGCGCCGGAGAAGGTGCGCGGCCAGCACTACGACGTCGTCCTCAACGGCATGGAGCTGGGCGGCGGCTCGATCCGGATCCACCAGCCCGCGCTGCAGAAGAAGGTCTTCGAGGACGTGCTCAAGATCCCGCGCGAGGTGGTGGAGAGCCGCTTCGGCTACATGCTCCGGGCCTTCACCTACGGAGCGCCCCCCCACGGCGGCATCGCCTTCGGCCTCGACCGGATGGTCGCCCTGCTCTGCGGCACCACCAGCATCCGCGACGTCATCGCCTTTCCCAAGACCCAGAAGGGCCAGGACCTGATGACCGCCAGCCCCACGACCGTAACGGAACGGCAGCTGAAGGAGTTGCACATCCGCACGGTCCTTCCGGAATAAGCCCGGCGGTTGCCCTTGGCACAGGGCGTGCTGATCGGCTATAGCTGCCCCATGAAACTCATCATCGCCATCATCAAGCCCTTCAAGCTGGAGGAGGTGAAGGAGGCGCTGTCTGAGACCGGGATCGAGGGCATGACCGTGACCGAGGTGAAGGGCTTCGGGCGGCAGAAGGGGCACACCGAGATCTACCGCGGCAGCGAGTACACCGTGGACTTCCTGCCCAAGGTGAAGGTCGAGGTCGCCGTCTCCGACGACCTGGCGGGCAAGGCGGTGGAGGCGATCGTGCGGGCGGCCAAGACCGGCAAGATCGGCGACGGCAAGGTCTTCGTGGTCCCGATGGACGAGGCGGTGCGCATCCGCACCGACGAGCGCGGCGAATCCGCGGTCTGAAAATTCTCTTTATCTCGTCCCCCGGCTTTGCCCAAATTCTAGCCTGTGAAACTGCTCATCGCGGTCATCAAGCCGTTCAAGCTCGAAGAGGTTAAGGAAGCGCTCGCCGAGGCCGGGATCGAGGGCATGACCGTGACGGAGGTGAAAGGCTTCGGCCGGCAGAAGGGCCACACCGAGATCTACCGCGGCAGCGAGTACACCGTGGACTTCCTGCCCAAGATCAAGATCGAGATCGCGGTCAGCGACGACATCGCCGGCAAGGCGGTGGAGGCGATCGTGCGGGCGGCCAAGACCGGCAAGATCGGCGACGGCAAGGTTTTCGTGCTCCCGCTCGAGGAGGTGGTCCGCATCCGCACCGACGAGCGCGGCGAGACCGCCCTCTGACCTGCGCCCCCGCGGCCCGTCCGCCGCCCGCCCTTACCCCATGAGAATCCCCGCGCTGTTCCTCGCGGCCGCGGCCGCGTCCCTCACGCTGCGCGCCGGCGTCTTCACCCACGCGGACGCCGCCGCCCTGCGCGCCCGGCTGCGCGCCAGCTTCTGCATCCCCACGCCGCTGCCCGACCTCGACGCCCGGGTGACGCGGCGCTTCCGTCCCGCGGCGGGGGTCGCGGCCGAGGCGGTGACCTACGCCACGGAGCTGGGCACCCGCATCCCCGCCATCGTCTACCGCCCCGATCCGCTGCCCGCCGGGAAGATCCCCGCCCTGGTGGTGATCACGGGCCACGCCGGGGACAAGTACAGCTGGTACTCCTACTACACCGGCATCCTCTACGCGCGGGCGGGGGCCCTGGTCGTGACCTACGACCAGATCGGGGAGGGGGAGCGCAACGCCTCCCGCCGCTCCGCCACCCGCGCCCACGACACCATCACCGGCGACGAGGAGATGGGCCGCCGGCTCAACGGCCTGATGCAGACCGACGCGATGCAGGGGGTGTCCTACGCGCTGGCGCAGCCCGAGGTCGACCCGGAGCGGATCGGGGTCCTGGGCTTCTCCCTCGGCTCCCTGGTGGGGGCCCTGGACGGGGCGATCGACACCCGCCCGCGGGTGTTCGTCCTGGTCGGCGGCGGCAACCTCACCATCGGGCCGGGGCACTGGGACGCGAAGGGCCATGCGATGTGCCAGGGCTATGCCTACGGCTCGCTCACCTTCCTCGGAGACCGGCCCGCCTACGTCTACGCGCTCCAGGCCGACCGGGGCCCGACCCTGCTCTGGAACGGCCGGCAGGACCGCGTCACCCACCAGGAGGAGACCCCCGACAGCTTCTACGCCGACATGCGCCGGCGCACCATAGCCTTGAGGGGCTCGGACCGGAACGTCTTCGAATACGGCTGGAACGACGCCGGCGGCCACCGGCCCTACTGGGTGACCAAGCCGGTCGCGCTCTGGCTGCAGCGCCAGCTCCGCTTCCCGAACTGGACGGAGGCGAAGGTCGCCGCGCTGCCCGAGATCCGGATCGGCGACTGGGGCAAGGCGGTCGCGGTGGGCGATCCCGCGGTGGCCGCGGAGGCCCGGCCCGACGGGACGGTGGCGCTGGACGACGGCGTCCCGGGCTACGCCCGGGAGGAGCTGAGCGTCTTCACCCCCGCGCAATGGGAGGCGGCCAAGGGCCCCTACGTGATGGAGGCCTGGGTCGCCGCCGCCCGGGCGGCCGAGGCCGCCGGCGGGAAATGATCACTTTTTCGCCGGGAGGGCGCGGCTGCGCACCTCCTCCTGCAGCCGGGAGACGAAGGCGGCGGCCGTGAGGACGCCCTCATCGCCGCGGGCCCGCGAGCGGACGCTGACCGACTGCGCCTCGGCCTCCTTCGCCCCGATGACCAGGGTGTAGGGGATCTTCTCGATCTCGGCGCGGCGGATCTTGGCCCCCAGCTTGTCGCTGTGGCCGTCGAGCGTGGCCCGGGCGCCGGCGGCCTGGAGCTGGCCCAGGACGGACTTGGCGTAGTCGAGCTGCTTGTCGCTGATCGGCACCAGCCGCACCTGCTCGGGGGCGAGCCAGGCGGGGAAGTCGCCGCCGAAGTGCTCGATCAGGACCCCGCAGAAGCGCTCCATCGAGCCGAAGGGCGCGCGATGGATCATCACCGGCCGGTGGGGCTGGTTGTCCGCGCCGGCGTAGGAGAGGTCGAAGCGCACCGGCAGGTTGTAGTCCACCTGGACGGTGCCGAGCTGCCATTCGCGGCCGATCACGTCCCTGACCACGAAGTCGATCTTCGGGCCGTAGAAGGCGGCCTCGCCCGGCTCCTCGGTGAAGGCCACCCCCAGCGTCTTGGCCGCCTCCCGGCAGGCCGCCTCGGCCTTGTCCCAGTTGGCGGGGTCGCCGGTGTACTTGGAGGAGTCGGGATCCCGCAGGCCGACCCGCACGCGGTAGTCGCTCATGCCCAGGGTGGTGAGGACGATCTTCACCAGGGAGAGGCAGCCGAGCAGCTCGCCCGCCACCTGGTCCTCGGTGCAGAAGAGGTGGGCGTCGTCCTGGGTGAAGCCGCGCACCCGGGTCATGCCGTTGAGCTCGCCGGACTGCTCCCAGCGGTAGACCGTCCCGAACTCCGCCAGGCGCACCGGCAGGTCGCGGTAGGAGTGGGGCTGGGAGGCGAAGATCTTGATGTGGTGCGGGCAGTTCATCGGCTTCAGCAGGAAGCCGTCGAGCAGCTGGTCGTCCGGCTTCACCCGCTCGGCCGGGATCATCTCCCGCCCGGTGCGGGCGTTGAGCTGCTCGCGCAGCTGGCCGGAGACTGCGTCGAGGCGGGCGACCATTTCCGCGCAGGAGCAGCCCTCCTGCGTGATCCGGGCCAGGGCCTCGTTCTCCACCAGCGGGGTGAACTGCGAGTCCTTGTAGTAGGGGAAGTGCCCCGAGGTCTTGTAGAGGGCCAGCTTGCCGATGTGGGGGGTGAAGACCTGCTGGTAGCCCTGCTTGCGCAGCTCCTCCGAGATGAAGTTCTGCAGCTCCTGGCGCAGGACGCTGCCCGCGGCGGTCCAGAGGATCAGGCCCTGCCCGACGTCGTCGTCGATGACGAAGAGCTTGAGGTCCCGGCCGATCTTGCGGTGGTCGCGCGCCTTGGCCTGCTCCAGCCGCTCCAGGTACTGGACGAGCTCGTCCTTGGTGGGGAAGGCGGTGCCGTAGATGCGCTGGAGCTGCTTGTTCTTCTCGTCGCCGCGGTGGTAGGCGCCGGCGATGGAGAGCAGCTTGAAGGCCTTGAGCTTGCTGGTGTACCGGACGTGGGTGCCCGCGCACAGGTCCATGAACTCGCCGTTCTGGTAGAAGGAGATCTTGTCGCCCTCCGGGATGTCCGCGAGGCGGCCGAGCTTGTAGCGCTCCTGGCCGCGCTCCTGGATGATCTCGATCGCCCGCTCGCGGCTGACCTCGCTGCGGACGAAGGGCTGGTTCTCGTCGGCCACCTTCTTCATCTCCGCCTCGATCTTGGCCAGGTCCTCGGCGGTCAGCTTGTGGTCCAGGTCGATGTCGTAGTAGAACCCCGTGTCGGTCGGCGGCCCGATGTCGAGCTTGGCGTCCGGAAACAGCCGCAGCAGGGCCGTCGCCAGGACGTGGGAGGCCGAGTGGCGCAGTTCTTCGAGGGGGGTCATCGGCATGAAGGGGATAGGGTTGCCATTATCTCCCCGATGAAAAGAAAACTTTTGGCCCGGTTGGCAACCGCCCGCCCGCGCCAAGCCGGCGGGCCGGGCTACTTCTTCAGCCGCTCCAGCCTGTAGCCGTCCTTGCGGTCGAGCATCGACCACCCGGCGGCGGCGATGTCGGCGCGGAGCGCGTCGGCGGCCTGGAAGTTCTTCGCCTGCTTCGCCGCCCAGCGCTTCTCGGCCAGGGCGGACACCTCCGGGGGCGCGGACGCGGCCTCCTCCTCGAGCCTGAGGCCGAGCGCGAAGAGCACCCGGTCGAACTCCTCCGCGTTCAGCCTGGCCGGGCCGGCATGGATCGCCGAGAAGAGGGCGCCCAGGGCCGCCGGCGCGTTGAGGTCGTCGCGCAGGGCCTCCAGCACCGGCTCGAGGGCGCCGGGGGGCGCCGAGGCGGGGAGGGCGGCGCGGCAGGCGCGCAGGTGCCCGACGGCGCTCTCGGCCGCGTGGAGCGAATCGAGGGTGAAGTTGAGCTGCTTGCGGGGGTGGCCGGCGAGCAGGGCGTAGCGCACCGCCATGGCCGAGTAGCCCTTGGCCAGCAGGTCGCCGAGGACGTAGTAGTTGCCCTTGCTCTTGCTCATGGTCGTGCCCTCGACCAGCAGGTGCTCGCTGTGGTACCAGTGGCGCGCGAAGGTCCGCCCGGAGCAGCATTCGCTCTGGGCGATCTCGTTCTCGTGGTGGGGGAAGAGCAGGTCCACCCCGCCGGTGTGCAGGTCGATGGTCTCGCCCAGGTGCTTCTTGATCATCGCGCTGCACTCGATGTGCCAGCCCGGCCGCCCCTCGGCCGCGCCCGGCGGGCCGGCCCACTTCACCTCGCCGTCCTCCTGGGGCTTGTAGGCCTTCCACAGCGCGAAGTCCCCGATGTCGTCCTTGTGGTCGGCGTCGAAGACCGAGTTGGTGACCTTGAGCTCGCGCTCCCTGATCCGGGAGAGGGCGCCGTACCGCGGAAAGGACTGGATCTTGAAGTAGACCGACCCGTCGGCCGCACGGTAGGCGTTGCCCTTCTCCATCAGCACCCGGATCATGTCCACCTGCTCCGGGATGTGGGTGGTGGCGGAGGGCTCGACGTGCGGGGCCAGCAGGTTGAGCGCCCGGCAGTCGCCGTGGAAGATCTCGGTCCACTTGCGGGTGATCTCGCCCAGCGGGCGCGCCTCCTTGCGCGCCTGGCCGATGGTGCGGTCGTCCACGTCGGTCAGGTTGCGCACGTGCCGCACCCTGCCCGGGCCGAACTCCAGCTCGAGGAGCCGGCGGAGGATGTCGTTGACCACGAAGGTCCGGAAATTGCCGATGTGCGCGGGGGCGTAGACGGTCGGCCCGCAGTTGTAGAAGCGGAAGACGCCGTCGGGCTGGGCCGGCTGCAGCTCGCGGGAGGTCCGCGTCAGCGAGTCGAAAAGGCGGATCGGCATGGAGGGGAACAAGAATAGGACAAAAGATGGGGAGCCAATGCCAAAGAAGACGCCGAGGCGGGGCTTGTTCCGCCCCGGCCGGCCTGCTAGCCTCCGTCTTCCATGCCCTCCCATCCCCGCCTCGACCTGGCCCACCGCCCCCGGCGCCTCCGGCGCACGGCCGGCCTGCGCGCGATGGTGGAGGAGACCGTGCTGCGCCCGGCCGACTTCATCGCCCCGCTCTTCGTCATCGAGGGGAAGGGGAGGCCGGAGCCCATCGCCTCCATGCCCGGGGTGCTGCGCCGGCCCATCCCGGCGCTGGTGCAGGAGTGCCGGGAGCTCCATGACCTGGGCGTCCCGGCCGTGGCCCTCTTTCCCAAGCTCGACCCGAAGCTCAAGGATCCGGAAGGCACGGCCGCCCTGGACGAGGACAGCCTGATCCTGCGGGCGGTCCGCGCGGTCAAGGCGGCCGTCCCGGGCCTGGCGCTCGTCGCCGACATCGCGCTCGATCCCTACACCACCCACGGGCACGACGGCGTGCTGACCGAGGACGGCCGCGACGTCGCCAACGACCGCACGGTCGCGATCCTGGTCAGGATGGCCGAGCTGCACGCCCGGGCGGGCGTCGACCTGGTGGCCCCCAGCGACATGATGGACGGGCGCATCGGCGCCATCCGCCGGGGCCTCGACGCGGCGGGCTTCGAGGAGACGGCCATCCTGGCCTACGCGGTGAAGTTCGCCTCCGCCTACTACGGGCCCTTCCGCGACGCGGTGGGCAGCGCCCGGAAATCCGGCGCCCCCCAGCTGACCAAGGACACCTACCAGCTCAACCCCGCCAACCGCCGCGAGGCCCTGATCGAGGCGGTGCTGGACCAGCAGGAGGGTGCCGACATCCTAATGGTCAAGCCGGCCGGCCCCTACCTCGACATCATCCGCGAGGTGCGCGAGGCGACCCACAAGCCGGTCGCCGCCTACCAGGTCTCGGGCGAGTATGCCCAGCTCCAGGCCGCAGGCCGGCTGGGCTGGCTCGACCTGGCCCGGGCGCGCCGCGAATCGCTGATCGCAATCAAGCGCGCGGGCGCCGACCTGATCCTGACCTACTTCGCCCGGGACCTGGCGAAGGAGCTGAAGGCCTGAGGCCCCTCAGCGCTTCTTGGAGCGCTTGCGGGGCTTCTCCTCTTCCTCGTCCTCTTCCTTGTCCGAGGATTCGTCATCCTCGTCGTCCTCGTCGTCGCCGCCCTTCTTGGCCTCGCCCTCCTCGCCGCCTTCGCCCTCCTCGTCCTCGTCCCACTTCAGCGACTCGTCGTTCTTGAGCTTCTCCTCCTCCTCCTCGTCGACCTCGGGCAGATCCTCGTCGTCGGCCTCGATCTCCTTGGCCGGGTGCTCGTCGTCCTGCTCGTGCCCGGCGGGCATGTAGTCCAGGATGGCGGTGAGCTCCTCGAAGGTGTGGACGGCCTTGCCCTCGATGAAGTGGGCGTTCTGGTCCTCGCGGATCTCCTCCTCGACCTCGTCGACCGAGAGCTTCGACTCGAATTCGAACAGGTCGTTCAGCATCTTCACGCGGCAGCGCGTGAGGTGGTCGAGCAGGTCGGCGTAGGGCCCGTTCTCCTCGTCGAGGATGTCGGGCAGCGCGAAGAGCTTCTCGTCGGAATCGAAGAAGGACTCCTTGGTCCGCTTCAGGCGGACCTTGCCGTTGCCGAGGTCCCGCTCGATGCGGAAGGGGATGAAGGCACCCTCGAAGAGATCCTGCTCGAAGCCGTAGTCGCGCAGCGCGTCGACCAGCTCGACCAAATGCGCCACTTGGCGGGGATCGATGATGCTGAGGCCGTCGACGTCCCAACGCACCGGGTCGCTGGTCTCCGCGACCCACCAATTTTGGTCTTCGCCCAAGCGGACGACGCACCATTCGAGAGTTGAGGTTGCCTTGGCCATGAGAGGTGAAATTTGAGGCGCACTGTGCGAGGGGTCGTTGAAAAAACAAGCACAAAAAATGCCCACGCGAAATCTTGATAATGAAAGGGTTTTGGGCTTATTCGCCGGGCGCTGCGTATGGGCAGGATTTACGAAAAATGGATGCGTCCGGCCCTTTTCCGGATGGAGGCGGAGCATGCCCACGAATTGGCGGTCAATGCGCTGGCCCTGCTGGGCCGGATCCCCCCCCTCTGCCGCGCCCTGGAGGCCTGGAATCGCCCGCCGGGGGGGGGCGCCGCGCGGCCGGTCGAGGCGTTCGGGCTGCGCTTTCCCAATGCGGTCGGCCTGGCTGCCGGCTTCGACAAGAACGGCCGCGCCTGGCCCGCCGCCGCCGCGCTGGGATTCGGCCACGTCGAGATCGGGACGGTCACGGCCAAGCCGCAGCCGGGCAACCCCCGACCGCGGATGTTCCGCTTTCCCGCCCAGCAGGCGATCATCAACCGGATGGGCTTCAACAACGACGGGGCCCGCGCCGTGGCCAAGCGCCTCCGCCGCCGGCCCGGCCCGGGGAAGCGCCGGATTCCCCTGGGGATCAACCTGGGCAAGTCGAAGGCCGCGGACATCGATCAGGCGACGCAGGACTATCTCGCGAGCTTCACCTGGCTGGCCGACCACGCCGACTATCTGGTGCTCAACGTCTCCAGCCCGAACACCCCGGGCCTGCGCCAGCTCCAGGAGGAGGACCGCCTGCGCGAGCTCCTCGGGGCCATCACCGCCGCCAACCGCTCGCGCGCGGCCCAGCCCGCCCGCCGGCGCGTGCCGCTGCTGCTCAAGATCGCCCCCGATCTCACCTTCGCCCAGATCGACCGCGTGCTGGACGTGGTCTTTTCCTTCGGCCTCGACGGGCTGATCGCCGGCAACACCACGGTGGAGCGCCCCGGGGACCTCGCCGGCGTCGACCAGGCCGGCGGCCTGAGCGGCGCGCCGCTGCGCCGCCGCTCGACCGAGATCATCACCTACATCGTGCGGGCCACCGCCGGCCGCCTTCCGGTGATCGGGGTGGGGGGCATCCTCGACCCGGCCAGCGCCGGCGAGAAGATGGACGCGGGCGCGGTCCTGGTCCAGGTCTACACCGGGCTGGTCTACCACGGGCCCTTTTTCGCCCGCGAAATCGCCTGGGCCCTGGCCGACCGTCCCGAGCTGGTGGCCGCCGCCGCGGACTAGATCGTCCAGTCCCCCTGCTCGATGCTGACCGGGGCCGCCTTTTGCCCCTTGGGGGCGTTGCGCTGCTCGCGGACGATGGAGGTCAGCTCGCCGTGGTAGTAGACCACGCTCTCCGGCGGGACGGACTTCATCAGCCAGACATGGGAGCCGATGACGGAATTGCGGCCGATGACCGTGCCCCCGCCCAGGATGGTCGCCCCGGGGTAGATGGTGACGTGGTCCTCGATGTCGGGGTGGCGCTTCAGACCCTTGATCGGCCGCTTCTGCTCGTCGGTCTCGAAGGACTTCGCTCCCAGGGTCACGCCCTGGTAGAGCTTCACGTGGTTGCCGATGGTGGTGGTCTCGCCCACCACCACCCCGGTGCAGTGGTCGATGAAGAAATGGGTGCCGAGCCGCGCCCCCGGATGGATGTCCGCCCCGGTCCGCTCATGGCCGTACTCGGTCAGCATCCGGGGCAGGAGCGGGACCTGGAGGTGGTAGAGCACGTGCGCCACGCGCTGGAGCGAGATGACCAGGACGCAGGGGTAGGCGAGGATGATCTCCTCGACGCTGCGGGCGGCGGGGTCGCCCTCGAAGGCCGCGGCCACGTCGGTCTGGATCAGCCGCCGGAGGTCCGGGAACTGCTCGAGCGCCTGGCCGGCGATTTCCGCGGCGCGCCTGGCCGGCTGCGGGTGCTGGGCGAAGCGGAGGCACTTCTCGACCTCGGTCCTGAGGCGCTGGTCGATCCTGCCCAGCAGGCCGTCGATGTGGACGGGCACCACGCTCTTCTCGATCGCGGACGCCTCGAAATAGCCGGGGAAAAGCAGGTGCATGCAGTCCCGCGCCAGCATGTTGACCGAGTCCTGCGAGGGGAGGTTGACCCCGTCGAGGTGGTTGATGCCGCCTTGGGACTGGTAGGAGGCGAGCAGGGCGTCTCGGATCTCGGCGCGGGTCATGCCCGCGTGAAGAAACCAGCGTTTCGGCCAATGGCAACCCGCTAAGGGCTGGACAAGCCCCGGGCGATGGGTCTTATTCGCCCTTCCCCATTTGTTAGCCCAGGTGGTGGAATTGGTAGACACACACGTTTGAGGGGCGTGTGCCGTAAGGCGTGCAGGTTCGAGTCCTGTCCTGGGCACCAAATCGGCGGCCGGCTCACGGCCGCTCGGACGGGGCCTGTCGGTGGGGCGGTCGAACCGCACGTTTCCCGTGTGGCCTCGCGTCGGCGGTGGGGCCGGTGGGCCGCAGCAGAGGCCAGCGTTCCAGGCACCGGAAGACGGTGTCGAACGAGTTCCGCGTCTCGCTGACGGTCTGCGCGCGGCTAGCATGGCCGGCTACCCCCACGCCCTCCTTGTAGACCATCCCCGCCATACCAGCCCTGGAATCCGACGAAAAGCAGGACCACTGCCGAGGCCGCGGCATAGGGCCACTGGACCCGGTCTCGGCGGCACACCGCCGTCCTGCCTTGGCTTAGCCTTCCCAGCTGGCATCATCCCGCCGACCCTCAATGCCGACCAAGGAACGCCTCCGCACTCTGGCAGTCGTCGGCTGCAAGCTGGCTTTCTCCGCCGTTCTCCTCTGGATTGTGCTTCGCCATGCGGACCTCCGCGGAGTTCTCGGTCGTTTGGAGGAGGCGGATTGGCATTGGGCGGTGCTGGGGATGGCGTGCGGACCTCTCGCCCTGCTGCTATCCGCGCTGCGCTGGCAGGTCCTGAGCCAAGGCTTGCTGACTCGCGGGGCCGCGGTCCGCTATGCCTGGATCGGGCTGTTTTACGGAAGCGTGCTGCCCGGCGCGGTGTCGGGCGACATCGCCAAGGGGATCGCTCTCGCCGCCAAGCGGCCGTCGGCCCGCGATCGGCGCCTGGCAGTGTCGATCCTCTTCGACCGGGCGCTCGGGCTGTGGACGCTTCTCTTCCTTTTCCTCGGGGCGGCGGCGGTCCTTTGGGTCGTCCATCCCGAGGTGGCGGCCCGTTTGCATCGGCTGATCGCGCTCACCTGCATTGTCCTGCCTGCCAGCCTCACATTCGGCGCCTCCCTGCTGCATCCCGCCGGCATCCGGTTCGGGCGCCGGGCCGCGTCGGCCCTGCCTGGCTGGCGCCTGCGCGAGGAGGCCGAGCGCGCCCTAGACTGCGTCGAAGCCTATGCCGCGGAGCCGGGCATCATTGCTGCCGCCGTCGCCCTCAGCCTCGCGGCCCATGCGGTCAATATCCTCGGCTACTGGCTCGGCCTGCGGGCCCTGGCGGTGCCCGCCGGAGGCTTGTTTCCGGCCCTCCTTTACCCCCTGCTGTGCCTGCTCCTCGCGGCGCCCGTGAGCATTTCGGGCATCGGGGTGCGCGATGTGTTTTTCTTCGGACTGTTCAGGGTGTTCGGCTTCACGCCCGCCGCCGGCGTGGCCTTTTCCTGGCTAGTTTTCGCCTGGAGCATCCCCGTCATCGCCGCCGGCGGACTGTTGCAGATTTGGGAGACATTGCGGGCGCCCGTGGAGCGGCGGGTGGCCGAGGCCGGGAACATTTGAATCATAGCCTCCGGCCTATTCCCTGGCCCGCGCCGACTCGTGCCAGCGGCGGAGGAGTCCCCAGTAGAGCAGATTCACGCCGCCGACGAAGAGGAAGCCCAGCAGGCAGGCCACCCCGCCGGCGGCGAAGAGCTCGGGGATCTTCAGCTGGGAGAAATAGGTGATGGTCATGAACCCCAGCCCGCTCCGGCCGTTGGCGGCGGTCCCCGCCAGGAAGTCCCCGGTGATGGCGCCGATCGGAGCCAGGGTGCCGGCGATCTTCGTCCCGGTCAGGAAATACGGCAGCGCGGCCGGGATGCGCAGGTGGAGCAGCTCCTGGCCGCGGCTCGCCCCGGACATGGCGAAGAGTTCCCGCAGGTTGGCGTCGACCGAGGCGAAGCCGAGGGTGGTGTTGGCCACGACCGGGAAAAAGCAGATCATGAAGGTGATGGCGACGATGCTGGGCGTGCCCTGGCCGAGCCAGAGCACGAAGATCGGCGCCAGGATGATCACCGGGGTCATCTGCAGGATCAGGACGTAGGGGTAGAGCGCCCACCGCAGCGGCGCGGCCAGGCCGAGGATCAGCGCGAGCAGGAAGCCGCCGAGGGTGGCGGCGAGGAAGCCGAGCACCGCGCCCTGGCCCGTGATCAGGACGGAGTCGGCCAGGGTGGCGCGCTCCCGCCAGGCGGCGCGGGCGATCTCCCCGGGAGAGGGCAGCAGGTAGGACTCGAGATGGGTCAGCCGCTTGACCAGGTACCAGAGGCCGATCAGCAGCGCTCCGGCGGCAAGGGGGAGGAACCAGGCCTGGGCGCGCTTCATGCGGCGCCTTTCGCGGCCGCGCGGAGGGCGCGGGAGGTCTCGGCCAGGGTGCGGAGGAATTCCGGGGACTCGCGCAGCTCGGCTCGGCGCGGGCCGGAAAAGGGGACATCGATCGAGGCGGCGATTCGGCCGGGCTGCGCGGCCAGGACCAGGATCCGAGTCGAGAGGAAGACGGCTTCGGCCACCGAATGGGTGACGAAGAAGGCGGTGAAGGGGTCGCGCTCCCGGATCCGAAGCAGGTCCTCGTCCAGCCGGTCCCGGGTCATTTCGTCCAGCGCGCCGAAGGGCTCGTCGAGAAAGAGCAGCCTGGGGGCGACGCTCAGGGCGCGGGCGATGGAGACGCGCATACGCATCCCGCCGGAGAGCTGCCAGGGATACTGCTCGACGGCCCCCTGGAGGCCGACCAGCTCGAGCATCTGGCCGACGCGCCGCCGGCGCTCGGCGGCGGGGGCGCCGCGCAGCTCCAGGGGCAGGGCGACGTTGGCCGCGACCCGGCGCCAGGGCAGCAGGGTGGGGTCCTGGAAGACGAAGAAGGCGGAGCCGCGGGCCTGCGCGGGCGCCGCGCCGCGCACCCGGACGGTCCCCTCGCTCGGGGCGATCAGGCCGGCGATCAGGCGCAGCAGGGTGGATTTGCCGCAGCCGCTGGGCCCGATCAGGCTGACGAACTCGCCTTCCGAGACGGCGAGGTCGATCCCGGAAAGCACCCGCGGCCCCGCGCCGAAGCGCTTGCCGACGCCCGCGAGCTGCACCACCGGGCCGCTCATTTGCCGGAGGGGGAGGGGCCGGGGCCCGCCACCACGGTTTCGTATTCCGGCGAGGCATAGATGGCGCCGATGCCGATGGCCTGGCCGTCCTGGAAGCTCGCCGGCAGCTTGCCGGGGGCGAGGTAGATCGGCGCTCCCTGCCGCAGGGGGAGGATCTTGAGCGTCAGCCCCTTTTCGCCGACCTGGGGCGCGAAGCGGCGCAGTCCGATCTCCCAGGTGCGGCCGGAAAAAAAGTCGTCGTCGACCAATTGGTCGCCGACATAGGCCCGCGCGATGTCGCCCGCGTAGTCGACCGAGAGGTAGACCTGCCGGCCCCCCTTCAGCGCGTCGGCGGGGACGTCGACGTGCCAGGTGCCGGCGGAGGCATCGAAGGTCGCGTCGTCCGGGGCGTAGGCGGCCCTCTGGGCGTCGACCCGCACCGGCGGGGCCTCGCCCGCCGGATCGGTCCGCCGCCAGTGCACCTCGACCGCCGCGGGCCGGGCGAAGGCGGCGAACCGGGTGAAAAGCCCGTCGGGCGAATGGTGCAGCGCGAGCGCGGGGGCGGGCCAGGCCGAGAAGGACATGTTCCAGCGCCGGGACTGCACCCGCAGGCGGTCTCCCTCGAAGAGGAGGCCGTCCTCCGAGAGGAACAGCCGCTCCTGGCCCCAAAGCCGCGCCTTCCAAGCCTGGGCGGCCTGCTGCGCGGTGAGCAGCAGGACCTGGGCTTCGGTGCCATCCCGCGCCGCGACCCGGAAAAGCGCCCCGGCGCCCGGCTCCAGCCCGGACCGCCGGGCGGGGGCTCCGGGCGCCAGGGTGGCGGGATCGAAGACGAATTCGGCGGGGATGCCCGGCTGGGCGAAGAACACCCAGCAGTTCCCGACGCGGCAGAGCGGCTGGGCGGTGGCGTACACCAGGTCGGCGCCGCCGACGGGAAAGTGGACCGGCCAGAGGAAGTAGGCGCCCGGGCGGATGCGGATCGGAGCCCGCGGCAGGGTGAGGTCGCCGTCGGCGAGGTGGAGCTGGAAGCGCACCTCGTCGTGGGCCGGCAGGGGGTCGAGATGCTGGTAGTTGTTGACGAAGAGGAAGCCGTGGCGGCCGTCGCTGCGGAGAGACCACCGCAGGGTGGCATGGTCGTCCAGCGACGCGGGCCGCACGGCGGGGAGCACCGCGGGCAGGGGCGCCAGCAGCGCGCCGAAGTCCGCCAGGAAGAGGTGCTGGATGCGCAGCGCGCCATAGCTGGGCCGGCGCTGGCCGTATTCCCCGAGCGGGGCCTGGAAATCGTAGCTGATCTCCGGCATGTCGTTCGGATAGCCGGTGGCCCGGGTCTCGTTCAGGGGCGAGAGGGATCCGATCTTGTCGGCCCCGCCCTGGTAGACGTAGTACCCCTGGAGGTTGCTGCCGCTGCCCAGCTTGGTGAGGGCCTCGGCGGCGACGTCGTCCGCGCCGAGGACCGGACGGCGCCGGTAGCTGACCTCCATCCCGCCGCCGATCTCGCAGGCGCCGTAGGGGTAGTGCGAGAGCCACGAGGTGTCGGGAGCGCCCGGCTTCTTCTTCAGGTCCTCGCCGACGATGCTGTCGTCGCGCTCGAGGCCGAAGAAGTACTGCTTGCGGCCGTTGCGGTCCCAGTCGGCCACCCCGGAGATCCAGAATCCGTCCGGATACCCGCCGAAGAGCGGAAGCAGCTCCCCGCCGGGCGGCACCTGCGCCCGGTCCCAGCCGGTCATGGTGTAGTACGGGACATCGAGCCCGAGGCCGACCGCGATCCGCTTGAGGGTGAGCAGGTGGCCGGGGTTGCGCAGTTCGTTGTCGAGCTGGATGCCGATCACCGGGCCTCCATCCTTCCAGAGGCGGCCCCGAAGCTGACGCGCCACCTCGCCGTAGTACCGCCTCACGTAGGTCAGATAGGGCTCGGCGTCCTGCCGGACCGCCTTGCCGCACTTGGCCAGCAGCCAGTCGGGAAATCCCCCGTTGCGCACCTCGCCGTGGTCCCAGGGCCCGATCCGCGCCACGCAGTAAAGCCCGTGCTTCGCGCAGAGATCCACGAAGTGCGCCAGGTCGCGGTCGCCCGACCAGTCGAACTTCCCCTCCGTCTCCTCATGGTAGATCCAGAAGACGTAGGTGGCGACGACCGTGACCCCGCCGGCCTTCATCTTCTCCAGTTCCTCGTCCCACTGCCCGCGGGGGTAGCGCGCATATTGGAATTCCCCCATCACCGGGATCCAGGGGCGGCCGTCGCGGGTGAGGTAGCGGCTGTTGACGCCCAGTTCGGTCCCGGCCGGATTGCGGCCGCCCATCTTCAGGTAGCCCGTCTCGACCGGGGCAAGGGGCCGCGACGCGTCCAGGGTGAGGAGGCCCCCCTCGGCCGCCGCCCGGATGGGGGCGGACAGGGCCGCCGGAGCGGCTGGGCCGCACCCCAGGGCGGCGGCGAGTAACGCCCCCGTTACCCGAAGCTTCAAGAACCTCATGGCCAGGATCTAGCGGAACGGATAGAGCTCATTTGCATCGCCCCAAAAAATGGGCACAATGTAGTAATCCCGAGGTCGCAGAATTGACCACCATGAAAACGAACCCTCTTATCGCCGCAGCGCTTGTGGCTTGCGGTTTGTTTGCAACGGGCGCGCTGGCCCAGACGCCCGCGGCTCCGTCCACCCCGACCGAGGTGGTGTACGTCCCGCAGCTTCCCACCGCCGCCGACCTGACGAAGGCCGCCCAGGCCCAGAATGTCACGATCGAGCGCATCGACCAGACCGCGTCCCAGGTGACGGCGGTCTACAAATATTCCAACGGGCAGGAGAGTACGGTCTCCTATCAGCCGCTCTCCGCGGCCGGTTCCGCGGGGGTTCCGGTGCCGGCCACCGCCGCCCCGGCCACCACGACCTCCACGGTGGTCTACACCACCCCGGGCTACTACGACTACGCGCCGTATCCCTATTACTACCCATGGGGCTGGTATTCGCCGGTCGTGGTCGGTGTGGGCTTCGGCTTCCACGGCGGTTACCATGGGGGGTTCCGGGGCGGCTTTCACGGAGGCTTCCACGGCCGCCGCTGAGCCGGACTCGAATTTTCCGCCAGAGTTCAACGGCGGCCGGGTTTCCCGGCCGCCTTTTCTGTGCCCTCCCGCTGGTTGCTACTATCGAAGCGTGGCAAAGTTTGACTATCCGCGGTTATTAACCAAATTCGGGACCATGGTCGGGAAGCTTCTTTTCGCAGAAATGCAGCAGCGAACGAACGCGCAGTTCGATCGCCTCGGCCAATTGATCGGCACCCTTGGAGGTCGGATGGATGCCATGAGCGAGCGGATGGACGGCATGAGCGAGCGGATGGATGCTATGGGCGAACGCATGGGTCGCATGAGCGAGCGGATGGACGGGCTGAGCGAGCGGATGGAGGGCATCGGCGTGCGCGTTGGCAGTATCACGGGACGCCTGGACGGCCTCGAACACCAGGTGGAGGTGCTCGGGTGCCGCGTCGGCGAAGTCGCCGGGCGTGTGGGCGAGGTGGACAAGCGGATCGGGAGCCTCGACGAGAGGCTCAGCGGCAGGCTGGACCGCTTGAGCTTGGAAATGGGGGAAATCAGGGCGGATGTTGCGGAGCTCAAGGCCGGGCAACGGCAGGTCTCTCTGTTGGAGAACCGCATCTTCCGCCTGGAGAACCGAGAAATGCTGGGAGAGGATCCGCCCGCCTAGCGCCGGGGCGCGGCCTTGAGCGCGTAGGCTTTCTCATACTCCGCCTGGGCTTCCGCCAGCCGGCCGCTCTGCCGCAGCGCACCCGCCAGGTTATAGTGGGCCGCGGCCGAATCCGGATCGAGCCGGAGCGCGGCCTGGTCGGCCGCGATCGCCTCCGCATAACGCCCCAATCGGAAATAGGCGGCGCCGAGATTGCCCTGGGCGTCAGCCAGGCGCGGTTCGACCGCGAGAGCGCGCCGGTACTGCTCGGTGGCGTCTTCCGCCCGGCCCGAGGCCATGTAGGCATTGCCCAGCCGGTAGCGTTGGTCGGCATAGTGCTGGACGCTGAGGAGCAGGATGAAAGCGAGGGAAAGAGCCAGCGTCCCGATCCAGGCGAGTCGGACGGAAGCGAGGCGGCGGGGGCGGCCCGCCGCCAGCCGTTCCGCGCCCAGGACCCCGGCGGCCGCCAGCAGCGCCAGGGAGGGCAGGAAATCGAGCTCGTAGCGGCTGCAATTGCCGTAGAAAAGACAGATCATGAAGGCGGCCGCCGCGAATAGCAGGGCGGTGGCCAGCACCAAGGCCCGCAGGGGCCGAGCCTCGCCCGCGGGCCGGCCCCGCCAGGCGAGGGGCGCCGCGAGCGCGGCGAGGAGGAAGGGCATGCCGGTGAGTGCGCCGAAGGGATCCTCCACCACGCCGTGCGCTGGCGGCATGGGCAGGACGGCCGCGTCGCGCACGAAGGGGAAGCCCGCGCTCCAACGCATCGGCTCGAGGAAATAGATCCAGAAGTTGTAGCCGAGGTAGCCGAGGCTGAAATGCCGGGCGGTGTCCTGGCGGTACAGCCCGAGCATGTAGCGGGCTCCGTACTCGAGCGGGTTGCCGAAGCGCGCGGCGTTGAAGGCCATCACCGCCGCGCCGCACAGGCCCAGCGGGAGCAGGGCGGCAAGCCAGGGGCCGATCCGCCGCTCCGGCCGGCCGGCGCCGAACAGCGGCGCCAGCACGATCGCCGCCCCGAAGAGGAGCGCCGGCCGCGAGCTGATCGCCAGCCCGATGCCGAGGCTGGCGAGGGCCGTCCAGAGGACCCGGCGCGAGGGCTCGTGCAGGGCCCGCCACACCGCGCCGAGAGCGAGCATGCTCAGGGCGTAGCCGCAGGCGATCGGGACCTCCCAGACATCGGCCTTCTGCAGCAGCACCGTGGCGCTGGAGGCGAGGCCGAGCATCGCCGCCAGCAGGCCGGCGATCCACATGGGCGTTTCCGGGAAGTAGCGGCGGAGCAGGCCCCGGAGCAGGGCGAGGCTGGCGACGAAACCCACGCCGCAGAAGGCCGCGCAGCCGATCCGCTGGAAGAGAAAGTGGCCGGTGAGGGCCGCCCAGGGCCAGAAGAGGAGCAGCCCCGGCGTCGCGCCGAAATAGAAATACAGCTTCCCGCGGTAATAGCTCAGGTCGTCGAGGCGGTAGGGGATCGCCCGGTAGCGGGCGTTGGCGATGGGATCGTACGGGTCGGGGAGGAGCGCGAGGCCCGCCGGGGCCTCCTTGTTCAGGTTCAGCTGCCCTTTCTGGAACCCTTCCACCAACAGGTTGTAGTCCTCGTCGCGGGCGGCGTCGTGGCCCCACTCCGTCACGTTGGCCGCGCCCAGCGCCAGGTAGAGGATGACGCCAGCCAGGCCGACGCCCGCGAGAAGAAATGATGTCCGTTTCACTTAAGCTGCCGGAAAGGAGGGCCTACCAATGAGGCGATGGCTGTTCCCTCCCAAGTACAAAATAGTAGTCGGGCGGCACCGGCGGGGGCCCGGAGGCCAAACAATTGCCTGGAAAACCCCGGATGGCTGATCACGGTACCGGTTCGTGCCCTTACCCCGCCATGGCCGGCCGCGCGGCCGAACCGCGCTAGCCGGCGCCTGCTTGCTCTGGCTTCCGCTCGCGGGTCCGATTTCCCTGCGAGCGACGCCGATCACGGAGGTCCGATCGCTTCCCCGCGAGCAGGCGGACCGCGGCATCGCCGTCAAGGTCCGCGGGACAATCACTTGGCGGGGGCCCAGCGGCGATTTCGCCCTGCAGGACGCCACGGGCGGAACCTGGAGCCAGGTGGAGGTCGCGCGGGAGCGCGGGATCTGGCGGGGCGACGACGCGCTGGTGGCGCGCCTGGTCCCCGGATCGGTCGTGGAGGTCGAGGGCATCACGACCGGCGCAGCCTATGCGCCCGCCATCCTGCCCCGGACGATCCGCTTGCTCGGCGAGCAGCCGCTTCCGGCCGCGCGGCCGGTCGAGCCGGCGCGCTTCCTGGCGGGCTCCGAAGCGGGTTCCCGGATTGAGGCGAGCGGAACGGTCCTGGGCGTCGAACCGACTGAATTCGGCTGGGAGCTTCGCATCCAGGCGGAAACCTATTCGTTCTGGGCGACCGTGCCGCGCTCCGCGCTGGCGGACGCCCCGGAGGCCCTCGATGCCCGCGTTCGGGTCCGGGGGGTGGGCGGCACCGAATACAATTCCCGCGGCGAATTTCTGAGCGCGGGCGTGATGGTCGCCCTGCCGCAGGATCTTGTCATCGAGCGGCGCGGCGCCAATTCGCTGTTCGCGGTCCCCCGGGTCTCCCTGGATATGCTTCGCGCCTTCCACAGCGAGCTCCAGCCGCCGCACCGCGTCGGGATCGAGGGCACCGTTGTCTATGCCCAGCCGGGTCGGTTCCTCTATCTGCAAGAGGGGGACCGGGCGGTTCGGGTCGAGACCCGCTCGACCGCCGTGCTGCGCCCCGGGGACCGCGTCGAGGCGGTGGGCTTTGTCGACATGACCCGGCAGATCGCGGGGCTGGGGGGCGCCGACGTCCGCAGGATCGGATCGGCCAGCCCGCCTCCTCCCGTGGAGATCGCGCCGGAGGCTGTCTTGGCCATCGACGAGAATGCGAAACGGACCGGCCAGGCGGCGAAACGGGATTACGACGGCATTCTGATCCAATTCGACGCGAGGCTGCTGGCGGTCCAGGCGCCGCACGTCCCGTCCGAATCATTGCGCCAGCTCGTGCTGAAGCGCGGAGACAGCGTCTTTACTGCGGCGATCTCGTCCGGAAGCATGGCCCCGCTGGACCTGCTGCGGCCCGATTCCGAGGTCCGGGTATGGGCGGTCGTCCAGCTGGAGTACGTGAGGGCATCGGCCCCCCGAAATCAGCTCCCGCCCGCGGCGGTCTCGCTGCTGCTACGCTCGCCGTCCGACGTGCTGGTGCTGCATGCGCCATCGTGGTGGACGGTCCGGCGCCTGTTCGCGGCGGTCGCGATTGTCATCGCCGCCCTGATCGCGACTTTAGGGTGGGTCTGGGAGCTGCGGCGCCAGGTCCGGCGCCAGACCGCGCGACTCGCCGAGGAGATCCACGCCCGCCGCAACACCGCGATCGAGTTTCAAGCCGCGCTGCGGGAACGCAATCGGCTGGCCGCAAACCTGCACGATACCCTGCTGCAAAGCATGAACGGAATCGGGTTTCAGCTCGATGCTTGCGGCGCGGAGGTCGCCGGAAGGTCGCCCGAAATGAAACCGCTGACGCATCTCGAGGTCGCCCGCCAAATGGTGGTGCAAGCGGTGCGCGAGTTGCGTGATTCCGTTTGGACTTTGCGCACGCTGCCGCTGGGGGGCGTCGGCCTGCGGGAGGCGCTGTTAGGCATCGCCCAGCGATTGAAGGCGGAGAGGAACGTGCGGATTGAGGTCAGCATCGAAGGCGATCTCTCCGGCATTCCGGATTTCGTGGCCGGAAACCTCATCCTCGCGGCGCAGGAAGCGCTGCACAACGCCCTGCGCCATGCGAACGCCCAAAAGATCACCGTCGTCGCCCGCCGAAAAACGGCCCCGAACCAGATCGAGATATCGATTTGCGACGACGGAGTCGGCTTCGAGCCCGGCACCGAGCCGAAGATGACCGAGGGCCATTTCGGATTGACCGGCATCCGCGAGCGCCTGAAGACCCTCGACGGCTCGGTGGCGATCGAGAGCGCCCCCCTTCGCGGAACCGCGGTGCGGCTGCGGGTGCCGCTGCGGGCGTACGATGCCAAGGTGGTCTGAGCCGTCATGAACCCTCCCATGATCCGCATTCTCCTAGTGGACGACCACCCGACCCTGCGCACCGGATTGGCCAATGTGCTCGGCTGCGAACGCGATTTCGCGGTGGTGGCCGAGGCCGACGACGGATCGACGGCGCTGAGCCTCTGCCGGCAGCATTTGCCGGACGTCATCCTGCTCGATGTCAGCCTGCCGGGGATGGACGGCATCGAGACCCTGGAGAAGCTGCGGGCGGAGTTTTCCCAGGCGAGGGTGCTGATGCTTACCTCCTCGGAAGCGGCCGAGGACGTGAGGCATGCTTTCCGGGCCGGCGCTCTGGGATACATCAGCAAGGAGGTTCGCCGGCCCGAGCTCATCGCCGCCATCCGCGCGGTGGCGCGCGGCGAGAAGGCGATCTCCGAATCGATCGCCCGCGCCCTCGCCGATGCCGACGAGGAAAGCACGATCTCCCGGCGCGAGATCGAGGTGCTGGGGCTGCTCCGTCAGGGCTTCACCAACGGTGAGATCGGGCGACTGCTCGGAATCACCGAGCGAACGGCCAAGGCCCACGTGGCCGCGCTGCTTCTGAAGCTGAACGCGGCGGACCGGGCGGAGGCGGTGGCCCGCGGGTTCGAACGCGGCCTGCTAAAGCCCTGATCTTGCCGCCCCGGGGGGCGGGAAAAGGGGGCAGGAGGGATTGGCCGAACGGCCAATAGCCACTGCGGGAGCTTTGCTGTTACCATGCGGCACAATCCCCTGTACCCCATGCGAAAAACCTGCCGTTCAGCTTGCAGCCCCGCCCTGCCGCATAACCCTGCGTTCCGCCTCCTCCTCTCGCGAATCTCCCGGTCGCTTCTAGCCATCGTCGGGACGGCTGCCCTGGCGGCTGCGGCCGAGGCGGCCGATTCCGCGGTGGCGGGACCCCCGGCGCCACCGGTGCCGACCCCCAGCCAGACGATCGTCCTCTCTCCCTTCGAGGTGAATTCATCGAGCGACGTCGGTTTTGTGGCCGCGAACTCGCTGGCCGGGGGCCGCATGGCCGCGCCGCTGGAAGACACGGCCGCCGCCTATTCGGTCGAGACGCGCGAGTTCATCGACGCCCTCCACATCACCAGCCTGACCGAGGCGGCCCGCTGGAGCGTCAATAGCTCTGAGGTGCTCGACAACGGCTCCAACGAGACCTTCCAGACGCCGGTGCAGTACAATATCCGGGGCGTCGCTGCCACCGGGGAGCAGCGGAATTTCTTTCCGAACATGGGCATTTTTGACAGCTACAATCTCGAGCGCTACGATTTCGCCCGCGGCGCCAATTCGATTCTCTTCGGCAACGGCTCAATCGGCGGCACGGTGAATGTCGTCACCAAGCAGGCCTTGCTCGACCGACCCCTGGCGGAAGTGGAAGCCAAGTTCGGCTCGTACGGCACGAAGCGCGTCACCGCCGACATCAACGCTCCGCTGGTGAAGGGCAAGCTGGCGCTGCGGGTCAACGCGCTGTGGAGCGATGCGGACAGCTGGCGCCAGGTTGACTTCGAAAAGAAGAAGGGGGTCTACCTCACCGGGGCATGGCGGGTCGGCCCCTCGACCGACCTGCGGGCCGACTATGAGTATGGCCACGACACGCGGCTGGTTTCGCTCACCAACATCAATGACAACCTCTCGGGCTGGGACGGGAAGACGACCTTCAGCGGCCCGGTCACGGCCCTGCCATCCAACGCCAACGCGCTCGGCATATCCCGCCGCGGCTCGGACTACGCGGTCTTCCAGCCCTACGGGCCCGACAATCGGCTGATCAGCTACACCAACGATCCCGACACCCTCGGAGGCGGCTCCTCGACCGGCGCGACGGGCGTCCCGGTGGGCGGCGTCTTCGTGAATGGATCCTCGCCCGCCATATCCGGCAACAGCCTCCTATTCGCGCTCAATACCCCGTCCTACCGCTTCAGCCGCGCCCTGGCGGGATCCGCCTTCTACATCCCGAGCCCGAGCCAGTCGTTCTTCCCGCGCAACCAGCCGATCATGGACCGGACCACGCGGGACGGCGCGGTCTATCTCGATCACCATTTTGGGGATTCGCTGTTCCTCGAGTTCGCCGCCGACCGCAACAAGCAGCATCAGGATGGCGGCCTCTACGCGCAGCGGGGCATCATCAATACCTACATCGACATCGACAATCGCCTGCCCACGGGCGCGCCGAACCCGAATTTTCTCCAGCCCTACGACGATACCCAGCTCTGGCGGAACTATCGGGATTGGGACACGACCAGCACGCGCTTCGCGGTCGCCTGGCTGAACAAGAATCCGCTCGGCCAGTTCCGGACCAACCTTCTCCTGGGCACCTTTTACCAGACCGAGGATACGCTGACCTACGCCTACGCGATGCGGACCAATGCCGACCATCGGCGCTGGGCCCTCCAGAACATCATCAACTACCGCTCATACTGGAATCAGCCCAGTCCCACGATCAACCCGACCGGCCCGATCACCTTCGTCGATCCGATCGCCGGCACCACCCAGCAGATCACGCCCGGCTGGGTGCTGGACAACCACAAGTTCGATTCGGTCGACGTCCGCCACAGCCAGTACAAATACGTGCAGGCGGCGGTGAGCGACAAGACTCTATGGGGTCACCTGGACCTGCTCGCCGCGGCGCGGCGGGATTGGTTCCAGTTCGATCAGCTCCATACGGTGAATCCCGGCGACTATCCGCTCAGCTGGGATGGCACGACCCCGATCTATGCCCCGAAGGCCCCGGCCGACTACTCCACGCTGACTTACCTCCCGAAGAACTCGAGCGGCGTGGTGATTGGCGGCCCCCTCCCGGCCGAGACTCGGCCTCGGGACAGCCAGAACAACCCGCTGCCGCAGTATGTGAACGACCGTTTCCGCGACGACTACTCGCCGCCGGTCGTCAAGGGCCCCGTCAACACCACCAACTTCGGCGCGGTCTACCATGTGCTGCCGTGGTTGCGCCTCTTCGCCGACGCCGCGCAGACCTACAACACGAACATCTCCCTGGTCAGCATCAACAACACGATCATCCCGCCCTCCATCGCCCACAGCAACGATCTCGGCATCGGCTTCACCCTGCCCAACGGGCGCCTGACGGTGAACATCGAGCGCTACAGCGGCTCGGAGAAGCACAACACGGTCAACCCCCCCAGCGGCGTGGTCACCGATATCAACAACATCTCCAAGGCCAGTCCGATTGGCGCCACCGCCACCGGCCTCGGCAACACCCGCGGCCTGAATGGGGTGCCGAGCTACACCGACCAGCGGCAGCGCGAATCGGACGGCTACGAGATCGAGGCGATCGCAAACCTGACGCCCAATTGGCGCCTGACGGCGAACTTCGGGACGACCGATGCCTCCCAGGTCAACGCCTACAGCGATACCCGCGCCTACGTCGCCAGCCACAATTCGATGATGCGGCAGGTGCTAAGCGACGTCGGGGTAGCGCTGGACACCAACTCGGTCGCGAGCGTCGACACCACGATTCCGATCAATCAGCGCTCGCCGGACGTCGCGAGCGCGGTGAGCGCCTGGAACGACCTGCAATCGCAGTTGCGGAACATGGTCACGGGCAGCCAGCCCCTTTCGCTGATGATGCGTTTCACCGCCAATTTCTACACCGACTACCGCATTCCCAGCGGCATCCTCAAGGGCCTTCGGCTGGGGGGTGGCGTCAACCTCCGGGGCCGCCAGGTGATCGGCTACCGGGGGGCGGACACGATTCAGGACCCGAATAACCCCAACGCGGCGATCGCCGACCCGAAAGCCAGTCCGTACACGACGGTGGAGACGAAGCCCTACTACCTCGCGGTCGCGACCTTGAAATACTCCTGGAAGCTCAACAGGCACCTCGCCGCCGACGCCGATCTGTTCGTGGACAACCTTCTGAACAATCGGGACGTCCATTACTATGCGACGACCCAGCGCCCGCCGGGCGGTGACGTGACCAATCCGGCGCGCGTGGCGACCCCGTCGACCTATTCCTACCAGATTCCGCGAACCGTCACCTTCAGCGTCTCCGTGCACTATTGAGAGGCCCTCGCCCAGCAACGGCTCGCGACAGAGACGGACGTCGATGATTCGCGAACTCACTCCAGCCTCGTGGCGCCGTGGGCTGAGCGCGGTGGCGCTCGCGGCCGCCGCCTTGGCGCCCGGGGCCGCGGCCTCCGCCGCCGGAAGGGTCGACGACGGCCTCAACCTGACCCGCCAGGATGCCGCCGCGCACACCACGCGGCCGGGGGCGCAGTGGTATCCCGAGGCTGGCCTGGGCCTGTTCGTCCACTGGGGCATCGCAACCGTCGAGGGCCTGAACATATCCTGGCCGATGATCGACGGGGTCGACGGCCGGCCGGCCCAGATCACCCCGAACGAATATTTCGCCCTCGCCCGGAGCTTCAACCCGCAGAACTTCCATCCCGACCGCTGGCTGAAGGCGGCGAAGGACGCCGGCTTCGTCTATGCGGTGCTGACGACGCGGCACCACGAGGGATTCGCGCTTTGGCCCAGCGCCTATGGCGACTTCGACACCAAGAAGTTCATGGGCGGCCGTGATCTGGTCCGCGAATTCGTCGAGGCCTGCCGGCGGAACGGCCTGAAGGTGGGCCTCTATTATTCGCCGCCGGACTGGGAATTTGAGCGCGCCTACAAGAACTTCGAATTCGACCGCAACAAGCCGCCGCTGGACGCCGACCTCCATCCGCGCCGGACGCGGCCCGCGCCGGAGGAGCTGGCGCGGCACTACGCGGCCTACTCCCGGCTCATCCGGGGGCAGATCGAGGAGCTGCTGACGCACTATGGAAAGATCGACGTGCTCTGGTTCGACGGCCGGCCGCCGATGCTGCGGAAAACCGATGACGCCCTGGTCAGCCTCGAGCAGATCCGAGCCTGGCAGCCTGACGTGGTGATAAACCCGCGCTTCCACGGGAGGGGGGATTTCGTGACCTACGAGCGGACTTTGCCTCCCGGGGGGGTCGCGACGACCTGGGCGGAATACTGCAACACCTGGACGGATTATTGGGGCTATGTCGCGGGCGCCCGCTACCGCGCGCCGGCCTTTGTCCTGGGCCAGTACGCCGTGTGCCGCTCGCGCCGGATCAATTACCTGCTGAGCCTCGGTCCGCGGGCGGACGGCGAGCTGGAGCCGGCCGCCTATGCCAACCTGGCGATCCTGGCTTCCTGGATGGCGAAGAACGGCGCCTCGGTCCGGGGCACCATGCCGCTGCCGCCGGGGGAAACGGCGTCGGTGCCGGCGACCGCGGCCGGACGCGTCAGGTTCCTTTTCGCGATCCCACGCTTCAGGGACGCGGGCAATCCCTACCCGGAAAACCAGATCGCCAGTGTCGACGAAATTCTGACCCTCTCGGTCGCGGCGCCTCCGCGTTCGGTGACCCTGCTCGCCACCGGTGCCCGGCTGGAATACCGGATGGAGGGGAATATCCTGAAAGTGAGCCTTCCCGCTTCGGTGCGTACCCGCCTCGTCGACGTTGTGCGGGTGGGGCTGTAGCCTGGGCCCTCCGGCCGCCGGCTCGCCGTTCGCGTTTCGGGATTTCCCCTTCCCGTTTTGCGGGCCGATTTCGCCATGAGGATTAGCCCGTGAGTTCCGCGACGAGTTGCTGGAACCTCGGCATGAGTTGGTCCGCCGAGCGGCCGGCGATGGGATCCGCTAGGCCTTGGATGGGATAGCCTTCGCTGTTCAGGCGGGCGACGAGCGGGGCGAGATGACGAGTGAGCTCGATCGCTTGCAGGTCGCCGGAATATCCGGCGAATGCGGTCGAGTTCACGAGGTCGTGAAACCGCCTGATCAAGGTGAACAGCGCTGCCCATGGCACCCACTGGGGAAACGCGGCGTCTGGGCCCTGGGCCCACGTGAGAAGGAAACGCCACGAATCATGCGGCGCGACGAAATGTTTTTCCCGCCCCTCGCGCGTGGCGAAGACGTGGCCGGAAAGCTCGAGCTCGTTGAGGACGTTTTGCACGGAGCCGCGGAAATACGCCGTCTCGCGCGCGATCTGCGCGGGATGGCCGGAATCGTGGGTGAGGAGCCACGCAAAAATTTCCGCGCGCGACTGGCGGCCGAACAGGGCGCGCAGTTTCAGCAGGAATGACGCGGCCTGGTTGGGCCGGGGCGGCCGGCTCAGGCCGCGCAGGTCCATGCTCGATCGGAGCCAGCCCCATTTGCGAAAGATTTCGTCGGTCGCCTTGGGCGCTGGCAGGTGCGGGAACAGGAGCGCGGGTGCCGCGGATGTCGGTGGAGCTTTGGCGAGCGCCTTCCATTTCGTATGCGCCGAATCCCTGGTCATGTGCTCCGCGAGGGCGCCCAAGACTGTTGCATCGCCAAGCTCGTGCTCGCGCTGGAGACGGGTCAGCCGGAGCACATTGATCCAGATGCCGTTTTGCTGGAGCCAGTCCGCGATTTCGTCGAACAGCCGGGCGTCGTGGCGCGCGAACACGGTCGAAATCAGCACGAGCGCTTCAGGGTCGACGACGGCATTGCCACCCGGCGCGACGTATCCTGAAACACCTAGCGCGGCCCATTGCTTCCAGAGCAACGCAACGACGGCTTCGCGCAATTCGCCGCTAGAGGTGTGCAACGAGGTTTTCATGGCCGAGATGTTGGAGCATTTCACCGAGGAGCGTGCGGAAGCCTGCGGAGGGATCCTGCGTGCGTGTCCAGCGAGCCGCGTCCAGCAGCTCGTCGCCGGTCGGGTGCAAATCGCGCAAATCCTGCAGATGCCGGCCGCCGTCCCGGTCGACGGCGGCGTGCAACTTCAGGAAGATCTGATCGCGGCGGCTGATGTAACTGATCACGAGTCGGGGCCCGTAGGCGCGGGTGGTGAGGCGCTGTTCGAGTCCCTCGGGCAAGCCGCACCGGAAGAGCGTCTCCTCCGCGACATCGGCATTGAGCCAGTCAGCCGGCAGATCGAGCTGTCGGGCCACCGCGTTGGCCGCGCCAGCCAGCCAGTCCGGAAGAGGCCGCGGCGTGACCAGTCCTCCCGCGTCGAATCGCGCGAGGATGTCGACATCTTGCGTGGTGGTGCGACGGACCAAGCCAAGTGCGAGCAATGAGGAGCCGCCGCAGACAACGAAGTGCTGCGGAGGCCGATTTTGGGCGGCGAGAAGTTCGCCCAAAAGCCCAAGGGCTCTGTCGAGAGTGGCTAAGGTGACAGGCATCGTGTCCAATTAAAATGATCATTATGATCATTTCAAGTACGAATATCCATTGAAACAGTCATTACCGACCTCTTTAAAGGATTTTCCAATATGTAGTCATGTGCAGGGATTGAGGACATCGCCTCCACGAAGCGCACCGCTCGCTGAATGAATCAAGCAGGGTGCGCTGCTGCGAACCGAGCTTCGGCGCGGTGCCGGAAACGCGGCTCTCGCGGGGCGATTGGCCGCGAGCTTTAGGACTCAAATCGGCTCTTGATCAAAGAATGGGGACACGGGGCGTTGGAAGCGCCACCGTGTCCCCTCTGTGAGAGCTAACCTAACGCTGCCAGGATACCGCGTCATCCGGGTGGAGCGCAACGTCTTGATGCGGATTTGCGCGGAGGCGT
>DASZWO010000029.1:0-32779 GCA_035546595.1 Opitutaceae bacterium | reverse complement strand
CGGGCCAGCCGCCGCTCCGCCTCCGCGCGGGCCCCGGCCGGATAGATCGCGGCCAGCGGCTCGAAGCCTCCGGCGCTGCGGAAGACCGCGCCGGTCCCCGGCCGGCAGGCCGCCCGCAGCCGCGCGAACCACGACGCCCCCACCTGGGGCATGTCGACCGGCAGGACGAGCAGCCACCCGCCGGGCAGCCCGGAGAGGCCCGCCAGCAGGCCGGCCAGCGGGCCGGCCTCCGCCCGCGCGTCCCGCAGCCAGGCGGAGGCCCCCGGGTAGGGCTCCTGCCCGGCGCGCAGCGAAAGCCAGACCTCCTCGGCGCCGGCGGCGCGCAGCACGGACGCCTGGCGCCGCCAGAGCGGAACCCCGCCGATCTCGATCAGCGCCTTGTCGCGGCCCATCCGCCGCGAATGGCCGCCCGCCAGCACCAGGCCCCGCCAGGGTCCGGCGGGATTCACGCCACCAGGCTCGCGGCCTCGGCCCGCAGCCAGCCGTCGGAGAGGATCCGGCAGCGCAGTCCGCCGCGGCCCCGAAGCCAGGCCTCGGCGCCGGGGCCGATCGCCTGGTCCATCCAGTAGCAGGGCTTGCACTCCGCGCTCCCGCTCAGGCGCACCCCCTGCAGCTCGAATTCCCGGCCGACCAGCGCATTCAGGTCCGCGCCGCGCACCAGCAGGTTGCGGCGCAAGGCGCCGGGGCGGGCGCCGGGCAGGTTCAGCTCCCGCCGGAGCTGCTCGAACACCTCGGCGGAGAAGAGCGTCACCTGCCCCTTGTAGTCGGGCTTGAAGTCGAAGAAGCGGTCGCCCCTCAGGCCGTGTCCGGCCACGCATTCCACCCGGTCCACCTCGGCGAGCGGATGCCCTCCGGCCGGCTGGCCATGGCGGCCGAAGTAGTTGTGGCCGGAGGAAATGAAGATGCGCTCGACCGTCAGCATGGCTCCACCCGCACGGCGCAGGCCTTGTAGGCGGGCTGACGCGAATGCGGATCGAAGGACCCGTGGGTCAGTCGGTTGACGGCCGCGAAGTGCATCGGCAGGAAAACCTGGCCCGGATTCACCGTCGGCGCAAGCTGCGCGCGGGCTTCGGCGCGGCCCCGCCGGGAGACCACGGCCACGCGGTCCCCCCCGGCGATCCCCAGCCGGGCGGCGTCGGCGGGATGGATCTCAAGCAGCAGCGCGGCGGGCGAGAGCTTGCGCAGGACGTCGCTCTTGTTCGTGCGCGATCCGGTGTGCCACTGGGCGGAGGAGCCCCGGCCGGTCAGCAGCAGGAGGGGGTAGGCGTCGTCCGGGGGCTCCGGCAGGGGCCGGGGCGGGTCGAAGAGGAAGCGGGCCCTCCCGTCCGGAGTGAAGAAGCGTCCGTCCTCGAAAAGGCGGCGCTCCGGTTCGGGCTCGCCGGCGCCCTCCGGCCAGGGCCACTGGATCCCGCCGCTGGCCTGGAGGTGGGCGTAGTCGCGGATTCCCGTGAAATCAAAGGGCTGGTCCCGCGAGAGCTTCTTCAGGATCTGGAAGGCGGCCTCGGGCGATCGCCAGGCGCGGAAGAGCGGGTCGCACCCCCAGCTCGCGGCGATCAGCTTGAAGATGGAGAAGTCGCTCAGCGCCAGCCCGGGAGCCCGGGCGACCTTGCGGATGACTCCGAGGCGGCGCTCGGAGTTGATGAAGACGCCCTCCTTCTCGCCCCAGCCGGCCGCGGGCAGGACAAGGTCGGCCAGCCGCGCGGTCTCGGTGGTCGCGTACATATCTTGGACCACCAGGAATTCCAGCTTCCGGCGCAGCCGCACGAAGCGGTCCTGGTCGATCCAGGAATGGGCCGGGTTGGTGGCGACGATCCACAGGCCGCGGATCTCGCCGCGGTCGACGGCGTCGAGGATCTCATCATACGCGAGGCTCTTGCGGTCCGGGATCAGCGCCGGGTCGATCCCGAGGATTTCGGCCACCTCCCGCCTGTCCGTCTCCACGGCGAAGTCCCGGCCGCCCAGGAGCGAACTGGCGTTGCCGAAAAGGCGCGAGCCCATGGCGTTGCACTGGCCGGTGATGGAATTGGCCCCGGTCCCCGGCCGGCCGAGGTTGCCGGTCATCAGGGCGAGGTTGATGATCGCCTGGGCGGTGCGGGTGGACTGGTGGCTCTGGTTGACGCCCATCGTCCACCAAAAGGAGACGCGCTCGCGCCCGGCCACGATCTCGGCCAGCGCGCGCAGCTGGTTCTCCGGGAGGCCGGTGTCGGCGATCACCCGCTCCAGCCCGAAATCCTGGACGAAGGCGGCGAAGGCGTCGAAGCCGGCGGTATGCGCCGCGATGAAGTCCCGTCGCACCGCCCCGGCGTCGAGCAGCAGGCGCGCCAGGCCGTAGAGCAGCGTCAAGTCGCTCTTTGGCCGCAGCGCCAGGTGCAGCGTCGCGGCCTGCGCCGTCTCGGTCCGGCGCGGGTCCACCACGACGATGTCCGGCTGGCGCCGGTTCTGCATCACCCGCTGCCAGAGGATGGGGTGGGCGATGCAGGGATTGGCGCCGACGAAGACGAGGGCGTCGCTCTCCTCGAAGTCCCGGTAGGAGAAGGGTGGCGCGTCGAAGCCGAAGGCCTGGTTGTAGGCGACGTGGGAGGTCGCCATGCACTGGCGGGTGTTGCTGTCCACGTGCCGCAGGCCCATGCCGAACTTGGCCAGGGCGCCGAGCAGGGCCATCTCCTCCGTCGCGATCTGGCCGGTGCTCAACACCGCGACGGCGGCCGGGCCGTGGCGCTCCTGCACGCCCTTGCAGCCCCGGGTGAAGCGCGCGAGCGCGTCCGGCCAGTCGGTGCGCGAGAGGCGACCGAAGCGGTCCCGGTAGAGCGGGGCGGTGGCGCGGTCCGAGGCCGCCAGCGGAGCCAGCGACTCCCAGCCCTTCGGGCAGGCCATCCCCCGGTTGACCGGATAGGCGGGGTCGGCGGTGAGGTTGAGGGCCTCGCCCCTGGCGTCGAGGTGAACCTGCAGGGAGCAGCCGGTGCTGCAGAAGCCGCAGACCGACGCGACCGTGGCCGCGGGTCGGAGGCGCGCCGGCACCCGTCCCAGGCCGAAATCCGCCGGATGCAGCACCATGTCCTGGCTCATCGGGCCGGCGCGCGCCCGCAGGACGCGTTCGATCAGGCCGGTCATCGCGAGGCGCCCGGCATGCGCGGCGGGGACACCGCCCGGAAGTAGAGGTAGCGCTCGGCCCCCTCGCCCAGCAGGAGCGCGAGCGGGGCGGCCCAGCGCGGGCCGAAAGCCGGGAGCGCCGCGCCCACGAGGCCGAGGGCGAGGCGCAGGGCCAGCGCCGGCCGGAGCGGGCCGGCGAGCAGCCGAGCCGTGCGGCGGGCGGGCGCGCCGGGGTCGGCTCCGCCCCGCAGGGCGCGCATTTCAAAGGCGAGCTTGGCCCCGAGGAGCGCCGCCGCCGTGAGGGCGAGCCCGCGGCCGCCCCGGAGGGCGAAGGCGGCGGCCGCCCCCAGGACGGCGGCCGATCCGAAGAAGCGCGGGGCGGTCTCGCGCAGGCGCCAGAAGTCCCGGCCGGTGGCGGCGTAGACCATGGCCGAACAGGCGAGAGCCGCGGCCCCCGCAAAAGCCGCGGCCGGCCGAAGCCAGGCGGGGCCTCCGAAGGCGGCGCCCGCGGCCAGCGCCAGCCAGAGGCCGAGCGCGAGGATCTCGCGGCTGAGCCAGGAGCGGCGCAGCCCGAGGAAAACCCGCCAGGCGCGCAGCGGGCGTCCGAGATGGGCGACGCTGGCGGCCGCGGCCGCGGCGCCGGCGGCGAGGGCGAGGCGCTCGAGGAGCGGCGAGGGCGCCGGCCCGAGCAGCTCCGCCGCCTGCGCGCCGACCGCCGCGGGGAAGAGCGTGAGCAGGAGGACGAGCGGCCAGTGCGGGTCCTCGGGCCTCGGCGCGGCGGCATCCGGGGCCAGCAGGCGGGAGGGCAGCGCGCGCCGGCTCAGGTAGCGCGTCGCCGGCTTGGTGCGCGCGGGATCGGGCGCCCCGGGGAGGAAGGCGCTCCCGGCATCGGCCGCCGCCGCCTTGACCACCCGGATCGCCTCCGTCGGGCAGGATTGGACGCAGGCCGGAGCCTCGCCGGCGCCGAGGCGGCCCTGGCAGAGGTCGCACTTGCGCACGATTCCCCGCTTCGGATTGTACTTCGGGGCATCGTACGGGCACTGCAGGACGCAGTAGCTGCAGCCGATGCACTGGTCGTCGAGGTGGACGACGATGCCCGTGACCGGGTCCTTTTCGTAGGCCAGCACCGGGCAGCCGTGAAGGCAGGCCGGGTCGACGCAGTGATGGCACGCGGTGGTCACGAGCTGGCTGAAGGGCGGGCCTTCGTCCGCCCCGACCATCAGGCCGACATCGCGCCAGGTCTCGTGCTCGTCGAGGCCGTTGAGCGAATGGCAGCCGGCCACGCACGCCTTGCAGCCGGTGCAGAGGTCGAGATCGACCTCGAAGGCGTACTGTTCCCCCGGCCCGGGCGCGCTCAGCGGGATCAGGTCGCGGTGGTGCGGACCGGCGGCGGCGCCGCGGGCGCGGACCGCGGCGAAGCGCGCCACCGGGGTGTCGAGCCGGCCCTGCTGGGCCAGGAGCTCGTCGATCAGCGTTCGGACCTCCCCGGCATCCGGCGGCGTCTCGTCAGTAGACGTCGCGGGCATATCTCTTGGACGCCTTCAGGTCCTCGACATAGGCGGCCGCCTGCCCGGGGCTCCGCCCTCCGCCGCGCTCGACCACCCGGTGCAGGGCCGCCTCCACGTCCTTGGCCATGCGGGCGGCGTCGCCGCAGACATAGAAATGGGCCCCGGACTCAAGCCAGGCGAAGAGTTCGCCGGCCTGGGCCAGCATCCGGTGCTGCACGTAGACCTTCTCCGCCTGATCGCGCGAGAACGCGGTGTCCAGGCGGGTCAGGCAGCCATCGCGGCGCAGGCCTTCGAGCTCTTCGCGGTAGAGGAAGTCGGTGGCTGCGCGCTGGTCGCCGAAGAAAAGCCAGTTCCGGCCGGGCGCCCCGGTAGCCCGGCGCTCCTGGAGGAAGGCGCGGAAGGGGGCGACGCCCGTGCCGGGCCCGACCATGATCGCGTCCGCCGCCGGAGCGGGCGGGCGGAAGCCGGGGTTGGGGTGGAGAAAGATGCCGACCCGGCTTTCACCGGGGACGACCCGGTCGGAGAGGAAGGTGGAGCACACGCCCTTGCGGGCGCGGCCGCCCAGCTCGTAGCGCACGGCGCCGACGGTGAGATGGACGCGGCCGGGATGGGCCTTGGGCGAGCTGGCGATCGAATAAAGCCGCGGCCGCAGCCGCTTGAGGGCGCGCACGAAGTCGGCCGGGGCCAGCTTCACGTCGGCGCGGGCCTGCAGCACGTCCACCACCTGGTGGAGGGCGACCGCGGTGCCGCCGGCTCCATCGCCGCCGAAGAGCGCGAGCAGCTCGGCCGGGGGCCGGCCCAGGTCGTAGTGCTCGGCCAGCGCCAGCCGCAGGGGCGCGGTGCCGCCCTCTGGGGCGGGCACCGCTTCCTCGCCGTCGCAGCCGAGCGCCCCCAGGACCGCCGCGACGAGCTCGGGGCAGTTCTGGGGCTTCACCCCGAGGGCGTCGCCCGCCTCGTATTCGATGCCGGAGCCCTCGAGGGAAAATTCGACATGGCACACCTGCTTGGCGGAACCCGACCCGCTCAAGTTGCGCGAGGCGAGCAGCAGCGCGGGAAAGGGGCGCGCGCGGGATGGGCCGGCCGAGGCCGGCGCGGCGGCTTCGGGCGCGGGCTTCGCCGCCGCGGCCGGCGCCGCCCCGCCGGAATCCAGCGCGCCGAGGGCCGTATCGAGCCAGCGCCGGAAGGGCTCCTCGTAATCGAGATCGCATTCGACCCGGTCTGCGGCGCGGCGGCCGCCGAGCTTCTCCAGCGCCGCGTCGAAGTCCTTCCCGCATCTGCAGAAATGCGCGTAGTTGGTGTCGCCCAGGGCGCAGACGCTGAAGCGCAGCCCCCCCAGGGCCGGGGCCCCGGCCCGCGCCAGCGCGGCGTGCAGGGCCTTGGCGTTGTCCGGCGGCTCGCCCTCCCCGTAGGTGCTGGTGATCACCAGGAGGGCCTTCTCCTGGGCCAGGCGCTCCGGGGTGAAGCCGGCCATGTCCATCACCGTCGGCGCGAAGCCCCGCCGCCCCGCCTCCTTGGCCGCGCGGCGGGCCAGGCCCTCGGCTGTGCCCGTCTGGGAGCCGAAGAGGATCGTCACCGGCTGGAGCGCGGGCGCCGCCGCGGCCGGCGCCGGGGCGCGGGAGAGGATCCCGGCGATGAAGCCGTTGAGCCACGCCCTTTGCTCGGGCGTGAAGGGGGCGTTCTCGGGTATGACCGGGACCAGCGTGCTCATTCGGAAATCATCTCCTGCAGCTCCTTCAGGGGGTGGCGGCGCGTCCATTCGACGAAGGTTTCGCCGGGCTTTCGGCGCGAGGCGTAGGCGCCCAGGATCCGCTCGGTCACGGCCGGGACCTCGTCCGCCAGGACCCCCCGCAGCAGCTCGCGCCCGATCCCCTGCTCGTGGCCCATCCCGCCGCCGACGACCAGATGGTAGGCCTCGCTGCCGTCCGGCCGCTTGGCGCCGAGGAAGCCCAGGTCGCCGCAGTAGTGCTGGGCGCAGGAATGGGGGCACCCGGTGAAGTGGACGTTGACGGGCGATTCGAGGCGGACGCGCTTGTCCAGGTGCCGGGCCAGCGCCAGGGCATGGCCCTTGGTGTCGGTCGCGGCGTACTTGCAGCCCCGGCTGCCGGTGCAGGCGACGATGCCGCCGGTGGCGGCGGCCGGCTCGGTGTAGAAGCCCGCGCGCTCGAGCGAGCGGCGGACGGTGCCGACGAAGGCGTCGGGCACGTGCGGGATGAGCAGGTTCTGCCAGACGGTGAGCCGGAGCTCGCCCTTGCCGTAGTTGGCGGCGAGCTGGGCCAGGTGCCGCATCTGCTTCGCGTTCATCCGGCCCGCGGGCATCCCCACGCCCAGGTAGTTGAGGCCCTTCTGGGGCTGGCGGAAGACTCCGGTCCAGCCGTGCTTCAAGTGGTGCTTCCGCGGCTCGCAGGCCTCAAGCGGCAGCCGGACCAGGGGGAACGCCAGCTTCCGCTGGGCCTCCTCCAGGTATTTTTCGCGGCCCCACTTCGCCAGGAGGTATTTGAGGCGCGCCTTCTTCCGGTCGGTGCGGTCGCCGTGCTCGTTGAAGACCCGCACCAGGGCGGCCGCGACGGCCACGCATTCGGACGGGCGGACCAGCAGGCCGCAGTCCCGCGCGAAGTCACCGTGGCCGGAGATCCCGCCGAGCTGGACCCGGAAGTAGATCCCGGGCTCGATCGCCGGCGCGCCCTCGGCCCGCGCCAGCGAGGCCGCGCTCACCCGGCAGGCCTGGAAGGCGAGGTCGTTGGTATCGGCCGCGGCCGAGATCGAGCCGCCGTTGTCGAAGGCGATGTTGAACTTCCGCGGCAGGCCGTAGAGATCGCGGTGGTTGAGGATGTAGTGATGCAGCCCCTTGGCGAAGGGCCGCACGTCGATCAGCTCGTCGAGGTCGCAGCCGCTGTTGGGGGAGGCGGTGATGTTGCGGACATTGTCCGCCCCCGATCCCCGCGAGGTCAGCCCCAGCTCCTGCAGGCGCACCAGCACCCGCATCACGTCACGCGGGCGAAATTCCCGGAGCTGGAGGTTGGCGCGGGTGGTGACATGGGCGTAGCCGCCGCCCCAATCCGCCACTTCGGCCAGGCCAGCCAGCTGGTGGGAGGTGATCTCGCCGGCCGGCAGGCGCAGCCGGAGCATGAAGCTGTCCTGGGCCGGGCCGACGTAGAAGAGGCCGTGGAATTTGAAGCGGAATGTGTCGGCCTCGTCCGGAAAACGGTCGGCCTCAGCGTGGGCCACGATCTTCTCCCAGATGTCGAGCGGGTTCTCCTCCTGCTTCCAGCGTTCGGGCTTGGATAGGTCGGCCAGGGGCGTGCCGAAGACCGAATCCTCGGCCGGGGCCGCCGCCAGGTTGGGGCCGCCGCCCTCGGGCGAGCCCGTGAGCTTCCCGTCGGCGGTGTGCCCGGCGAAGGGCGCCGCCAGGGCCGCGAGGAATCCCTCCAGATACTGCTTCTGCTCCGGGGTGAATCCGGCGGAGAGCTCGGCGGGTGGTCTGGACGCGGCCATGTCGGCCTGACCTAAAGCGTGGCCTATGCCACCCGGTGCGCGCCGGGCCTTAAATCCGGTTCAACGTTTTAATAGAAATGATGAATCGTATTCATGGCCTCCCCGCCGCGACGGCGGATCAGCCGCGGGCCGGCTCATCCTGGCTTTCGAGCGCAAGGGAGGGGACGGTGGCCGGGAGGGGATCGGCGGCGGAGGCGGGTCGGTAGGTCCAGTAAAGGAACAGACCGGTGAAGAGCATGCCGCCGAGGAGATTGCCCAGCGTGACGGGGATCTGGTTCCACATCCACCAATCGGCCAAGCTGACCTTAGCCCCTAGCATCATCCCGGCCGGAATCACGAACATGTTCACGACCGAGTGCTCGAATCCCTGGGCGAAGAAGACCAGGATTGGCAGCCAGGCCGCGACGATCTTTCCCAGCGTGGAATGGGTTGTGAGGCCCATCACCACGCCGAGGCAGACCATCCAGTTGCACAGCATGCCCTTGACGAAGGCGGTGACCCATCCGGCGCCGCCGAGCGCCGCGTACGCGGTCGTTTTGGCTTGAGCGATGGCGATGATCTGCGGGGCGATCCCGGTGGGTGCGGTCGACCCGAAATTCGTCAGGCACACGACCAGGAGCCAGGCGTAGGCGAGGCTGCCCAGGAGGTTGCCCCCGAACACCCAGGCCAGGTTCAAGGCCACGCGCCCCCAAGGGCGGCGGCCGTCAACTCCGGCCAGAGTCGCGACCGCGAAGCTCCCGGTGACCAGCTCGAGCCCGAGCAGGACGATCATCACGAACCCGACGGGGAAGACGATGGCGCCGGCGAGCGGCACCTTGGTTTGGGCGGTGGCGGTGATGGCCAGGCTGGTGGCGAAGCCCAGCAGTGCACCGGACAGGAATCCGCGGATGAGTAGGTCCTTGATGGAAAGGCCGACCTTGGCTTCGCCGGCCGCGAGCATGGCTTTGACCATGTCGGTTGGTTTGATGTAATCCATGGCGGTGTCGTGGGTGAGGGTGCGGGCGGCGGGAGGACGCCGCTTCAATAGATGAACTCCGTTTCCAGCCAGTACTTTCGGGTGTCGAACAGCGGCGTCGGCTTGTTCAGCGGCTCGCCGTAAAAGCGGGCTACTTCCAGCAGGACGCTCCAATGCCGGTTGAATTTGTGGGTGAGCAAGCCGTCCCATTCGTGTCCGTAGGTCTGCCCGGCATAGTCCGACTTGAAGTCGTGGTAGATGACCTTGAGCGGAAACTGCCCGGGGAGCGCGACCCCGGCCGAGACGAACGAATCCTTCAGGCCGTAGGGCGGCGTGGTCAGGAACTCGTTGGTCCAGCCGTCGAAGATGTGAAGGGTGGCCAGCGGCGTGGCGAAGCCCTTCCGCCCGCCATCGCTTCCGAGTTCCTCGAAGCCGAGCCCGAAATCGACCGGGCCCAGAACGCCGCCCAGATCGCCGCGGTAGTAGGGGGCGGTGTAGGTGACGGGGTTGTTGTCCGCGTTGGATTGGGTTGCCGCCTCCGCGCGGTACGTGACCTTGAAAACCGGGGTCAGCGGCGCGGCTCCGGCGAAGCTGCCCCCGTAGGTGCGGGAGGAGTTGGCGGCCGAGTTGGTGAAGTCGAGCAGGTAGGCGTAAGCGGTGAAGGTGCCATAGGTCCAGCCCTTGTAGGAGGCGTTTACCAAGTTGGACCTGGAGGCGAAATCCGGCTGGGGAGACTGGTTGCCGTAGATCCGGCTGACGTGCCAGACATAGCCGTAGAACAGCGTGAGCCCCTTTGCGGGAGTGGCGGCCAGGGTCGCGGCATCGAAGGTCTGCATCTTCTGCCACCAGTTCACGTCGCCAACGAAACGGGCGTTGTCCAGGACCAGGCGCTGGCGGCCCACCTTGAACAGGGTGCCGAAGTTCTGGTAACTGGCCCAAATCTGGTTGATGTACGTCACCGGCACCTCGGGAACGACGGTGCGGCCGGCGCCTCCGGGGTTGGTTCCGCCGGCACTGTAGTCGTTTTCGTTGCTGAACACCGCGGTGTTCCCGGCCTCGGCCATGGCCTGGAAGCCGTCGAAGGGGGCGGTGGTGTATCCGAAGAGCGTGCGCAGGGTCAGCGCGTTGGAGTCCTTCAGGTTGGTTTGGTCGGCGTATTCGGAGCGGAGGCGCTCATCGAGGGAGAACTTTCCCTTGGTGAGGGCGGCCTCCAGAGAGGCGACCGCCGGCGGATTGAGGCCGGTGGGTACCGTCTGGCCCGGCAGCCGGACGATGGCGGCGCAGAGGGCGGCGAGGAGGAGGGGCTTGCGTAGGTGTGGCATGGTGTTGGTGTGGCAATTCAGGCCGCCGCGACCGGACGGGCCGCGGGGGGGCGCCGGCCGGCATCCGGGGGCGCGGGCCGGGATTCGGCGGCCGGCGGCGGGGACGGCCGCAGGTGCGCCCTTTCTCCCAGGAATCCGATCAGATGCTCGCGCAGGCGATAGTAGAGAGGGTCCTCCAGCAGGTGCCGGCGCAAGCGCGGGCGGGGGAAGCCGACCTTGAGCACCTCTCCCACCGTAGCGGCCGGGCCGTCAGTCATCATCACGATCCGGTCGGAGAGGAAGAGCGCTTCGTCGACGTCGTGGGTGACCATCAGCGCCGTCTTCTGATCCCGGCTCCAAAGCTCGAGCAACACATCCTGCAGCTCGTAGCGGGTGAGCGAGTCGAGCATGCCGAACGGCTCATCCAGCAGCAGCATCTGGGGGGAGAGGGAGAAGGCGCGGGCCAGGCCGACGCGCTGGCGCATCCCCTGTGAGAGCTCCCCGGGCTTCTTTCCCGCAGCTTCGCCCAGGCCGACCAAATCCAGATAATATTCGGCCAGCTCGACCCGATCCGCCCTCCTCGCGCCCCGGAAGACCTGAGTCACCCCGAGGAGCACGTTGTCGAGCGCCGTCAGCCAGGGCAGCAGGCAGGGCGACTGGAATACGACCCCCCGGTCCGGGCCGGGGCCGCTGATTTCCTTTCCCGCCAGGATGGCCCCGCCGCTCGAGGGCTCGGCGAGCCCCGCGACCATGGCCAGAACCGTCGATTTGCCGCAGCCGGAATGTCCGATGAGCGTGACGAACTCGCCCTTCCGCAGCCTGAGGTTGAAGTCCTGGACGATGATCGCGGGCCCTCCCGGCGAGGGATAGCTCTTGGTCAGGCTCGAGAGTTCGAGAAAGGCGCGCATGGCGATCAGGCGGCGGTGAGCAGGCGCGGCAGAGGCCGGGGGCCGACGGCAACCTTGCGGACGGCGCCCGCGTCCAGAAGCCAGCCGGTGATGGCGGCCCGCAGGCGCTTGAACTCCGGATCGTGGTTGAGCTCGCGGCGATCGCGGGGACGGGGCAGCGCCACCGGAACCGGCGGCCCCAGCCTCGCTTCCGGCCCGGGCGAGAGCGGAATGACGCGGTCGGCCAGCAGCAACGCCTCGTCGACATCGTTGGTGATGAGGACGACAGTCTTCCGTTCCGCCTCCCAGATGCGCTCGATCTCGTCCTGGAGCGCGCCGCGGGTAAGCGCGTCCAGTGCTCCGAGCGGCTCGTCCAGCAGGAGGATCCGGGGGTTCATCGCCAGCGCCCTCGCGACGGCCACCCGCTGACGCATGCCGCCGGAGAGCTGCCGCGGAAGCTTGTGGCGGGCGGGGCCGAGGTGGACCAGGTCGAGGTGGCGGCCGATGAGTTCGCGGCGCCTCTCGCGGGGCCAGCCGGGAAACACGTTGTCCACCGCCAGCGCGATGTTCTCCTCCACGGTGAGCCACGGCAGCAGCGAGTAATTCTGGAAGACGAGGCCCCGGTCGGGACCCGGCCCGTCGACCTCCCGGCCGTCGAGGCGGATGCTCCCCCCGTCGGGCCGCGCCAGTCCGGCGATGAGATTAATTAGAGTGGTCTTGCCGGAGCCGGAAAAACCGACGATGGCCAGGAATTCGCCCTCGGCGATGGCGAGGTCGATCTCCCGGAGCACGCAGGTGCGGCGTTCCCCCCGCCCGAAGCTCTTGCTCACGCCGCTGAGTTCCAGGATGGCCATGGGTCAGCGCACGGCGGCGCGGTCGTAGCTCACCAGCCGCTGGAGCACCAGCATCATTCGGTCGAGGGCGAAGCCGATGATCCCGATGGTGAAGACCGCCACCATGATGAGGGCCAGCGTGTCGCTGCTGCCGTTCTGGAACATGTCCCAGACGAACTTCCCCAGGCCTGGGTTCTGCGCGAGCATCTCGGCCGCGATCAGCACCATCCAGCCGACGCCGAGCGAGAGGCGAAGGCCGGTGAAGATGTAGGGCAGGGCCGAGGGCAGGACGATCTTGCGGAGCCTGACGCCCAAGGGCAGGCGGAGCACGCGGGCGACGTTCAGGTGATCGTGGTCGATCGAACCGACCCCGATGGCGGTATTGATCAGCGTCGGCCAGAGGGAGCAGAGCGCCACCGTGATGGCCGAGCTCACGAAAGCCTTCGGCAGCCCGGAACTGGCCGAGCCGTAAAGGGCGCTCACCAAAATCATCACGATCGGCAACCAGGCGAGCGGCGACACCGGCCGGAATATCTGCACGAAGGGATTGACGGCGTTGTAAAAGCCTTTGCTCAGTCCGCAGAACACGCCCACCGGCACCGCGATGAGCGATGCCAGGACGAAGCCTGCGAAGACGGTTTCCAGGCTGGTCTCGATCTGGTCCACATAGGTGGGGGCGCCGCTGTACTTGTGGGCGGGCCAGGCCCGGCCAGGGAAGGCCTTCTCGTAGCGCGCCCGGATCAGGGTCTGCCGGGCGTAGAACTCGCGCTCGTGTTCGCGCTCGGCCTGGTGTTCTCGGAAGAGGCCAACCGCCTGGCGCCAGACCTGGGCCGGACCTGGGACGGAGCCGATGCTGGTCTTCACTCCGCCGGCGACGGCTGCCCAAAACAAGAGAAAGAGCGTGCCGCCGAGCACCGGCAAGCCGACCAGGTTCACCAGCAAGGCGAGCTGTTCGCGAGGGTCCTCGCCCAGGCACAGCCGGACTAGCGGCACGACGGGCGTGAGGCCGAGGGTTTCGAGCAGGGAGACTAGGCGAGCCGGGGCTGTCATGCGTCGGGCCTCATTTGAGGCCGATCTTGAACCGCTGCAGGTAGGCGTTGGGATGGTGGCCGTCATAGGTGACCCCGTCGATGAACCCGCTGTCCGGGGCCTTGAAGCCGTCGGTGTCCGGCAGGCCCCCGGGGATTGGCCGGCCGTCGGCGGCCAGCAAAGCGGCGGCCTGGCGGTAGAATTCCGGCCGGTACACCCGCTTGGCGACCTCGATGTACCAGCTGTCGGGTCGATCGGCGGGGATCTGGCCCCATCGGCGCATCTGCGTGAGGAACCAGATGCAATCGCTGTAGAATGGATACGTGGCGTAGTAGCGAAAGAAAACGTTGAAATCCGGAAGGGGGCGCCGGTCTCCCCTGGCGTACTCGAAGGTGCCGGCCATGCTGTTGCCGATGACGGCGGCGTCCGCGCCGACATATTCGGGGCGCGCGAGGATCTCCACCGCCTTGCGCCGATTCTCCGCGCTGGCGTCCAGCCACATCCCGGCGCGGATGAGCGCCTTGAGCACCGCCAAGTAGGTGTTCGGATACTTCCTGGCCCACGCCTCCGTCACTCCGAACACCTTCTCCGGGTTGTTCTTCCAGATCTCATAGTCGGTGATCACCGGAACGCCGATCCCCTTGAACACTGCCTGCTGGTTCCAGGGTTCGCCGACGCAGTATCCCTGGATCGTACCCTGCTCCAGCGTGGCCGGCATCTGCGGGGGCGGCGTGACGGAGAGCAGCACCTCTGCGCCCGTGGTGCCGGTGGTGTCGCCGGCGCTGTAGTAGCCCGGGGAGATGCCCCCCGCGGCCAGCCAGTAGCGCAGGTAGTAGTTGTGCGTTGAAACCGGGAACACCATGCCCATGCGCATGGGGGTGCCGGCGGCAAGGTCGCGGTCGACGATGGGCCGGAGGACGCTCGCTCCGATGGGATGAGGCGGCCGCGCGGCTGCGAGATCGGGATCGATTGCCTGCATCTCCTTCCAAATCGCGTTCGAGACCGTGATCCCGTTGCCGTTCAGATCCATGCTGAATGAGGTGATGATCCTCGCCTGCGTGCCGATGCCGATGGTGGCGCCGATGGGCTGGCCGGCGAGCATGTGGGCCCCGTCAAGTTCACCGCCGATGACCCGGTCGAGAAGGATCTTCCAGTTGGCCTGGGCCTCGAGGGTGACGGAGAGGAACTCATCGTCGAAATAGCCGAGTTCCTTGGCGATGACGAGTGGCGCGCAGT
Source organism: Opitutaceae bacterium (assembly GCA_035546595.1). Lineage (GTDB taxonomy): Bacteria > Verrucomicrobiota > Verrucomicrobiia > Opitutales > Opitutaceae > Palsa-1447. The sequence goes on along the minus strand of DASZWO010000029.1, from coordinate 18,448 downwards.
CGGTCAGCTTGATGAATCCGAACTTGAGTTCAGTCTTCTCGACCGGCAGGGGAGCGGCCCAGGCCGTCCTGCCGCCGAGGACCGCCAGGGCGGCGGCGAAGAGGGCCGGACCGAGACGTCCGATTCGGGCGGGGTTACGTCGTGACCAGAGCATGAGGGATCGGATTTGGCTGCGTCCCCCGGAAAAGCTCCTCCCGAAACAGCCGTGAGGGCAGGCCGGATGGGATGTCTTCGCGCAGGAGCCCGGAAGCGGACAGCTCCTCCTGGATGGCCGCCGCCCGGGAGGCGGTGGGGAGGTTGGCGCCGCCGCGATGAAAGACATGGAAATCGGGGACGCTCTCCACGCGGCCGTGCCCGCAGTCGAAGCGCCCGGCCAGGCTCGGCCGGAGGATGCGGGCCGGTTGGTTCACGTAGCCCGGCCCCGACATCAGCTCGGCCAGTTCCTCGCGGTTCTCGGGCTGGTCGCACCAGGCGCAGGCCCCGGTCAGGGCAGCGATCAGCGCCGCGTGCTCGGTCGGGCGCCGCTCGGCAAATCGCTCGGTCACCATCAGCACCTTCTCGACGTGTCCGGGATGCCGGGCCGCGCTCCACTCCGGGCACCAGCCCTGGCCCTCTCGCACCGCCAGCGAATTCCAGGGCTCGCCGGCGCAGTAACCGTCGAGCGTGCCCGCCGCCAGGTTGCGGAACATCTGCGCCGGCGGCACCACCACGATGCGCACGTCCCGCTCCGGATCCAGGCCGGCCTCCCGCAGAAAGGCGCGCAGCATCAGATGGTGCGAGGAGAAGGCGAAGACCACGCCGAAAGTGAGTCGCTTCTCCCCCTGCTGCCGGCGGGCGGCCTCGCGCAGGGTAGCCCCATCGCGCACTCCCTCGGCCCAGAGGCGCTCCGAGAGAGTGATGGCGTTGCCGTTGAGATTGAGGACCAGCCCGGTCAGGACCGGACAGGCCGCCGAGTCCAGCCCTAGGTGGGTCGCCCAGAGCATCGGCGCCGGCGACTGCGCCGCGTCCAGCTCCCCTCCGATGATCTTCTCGCGGATGGTGGCCCAGCCGACCTCGCGGCGGAGTTCCACCGCCAGGCCCATCCGGACGAAGAGCCCGCGCGCCTGCGCCGCCGCGAAGGGCGCGGCGTCGGCCAGGGCGAGGAAGCCCACGCGTAATGGTTTGCTGCGGACAGCGGACGTCATGGTCGACCGCTGGGGGAGCCGCTGGCGTGCCAGCCGCCGCGGCTGGCCCGATTACTGCTCTTTAAAGATTTCATCGTAATGATGAAACCGGCTCATCCATGAGAAAACCGCTCGACAGCCGCCAGCTCCTCGCCTTCGCCTCGGTCAGCCGCCGCGGGTCGTTCACCCGCGCGGCCAAGGACCTCTACCTGACCCAGTCGGCGGTCAGCCACGCCGTCAAGGCACTGGAGACGGACCTGGGCTGCCGCCTGCTCGACCGGGTGGGGAAGCGGGTGATGCTGACCCAGGCGGGGGAGCAGTTCCTGCGCAGCGTGGACAAGATCCTGAGGGAGATGGACGCCGCCCGCTCCGGGCTCGAGGCGCTTTCCAAGTGGGGCCACGGCCGCCTGCGGGTGGGCGCCAGCACCACCGCCTGCCAGCACATCCTGCCGACGGTGCTGCGCGAATTCCGGCAGAGCTTCCCGCGCTGCGTGATCAAGATCGAGCCGGGGGACCACGGCCGGCAGCTGGAATTGCTGCGGGAGGGGCAGGTCGACCTCGCCCTGGTCCTCCAGCCTTCCGCCTCCTCCCAGAACGAATTCGTTTTCGTGCCCCTGTTCCAGGACGAGCTCCGCTTCTTTGTCGCGCCGCGCCACCCCTGGACCCGGGCGGGGAGGGCCCCCCGCGACCAGATCGCAAACGAGAGCCTCATCCTCTACAACAAGACCAGCTACACCTTCCGGCTGATCAACGACTACTTCCGCGAGGAGGGCATCAATCTGACCAACTTCATCGAGCTCGGGAGCATGGAGGCGATCAAGGAGCTGGTGAAGATCGGGGTCGGCGTCGGCGTGCTCGCGCCCTGGATCGCCCGGGCGGAGCTGGAGCGCGGCGCCTTCGTCTCCCTGCCGCTGGGCTCCCGCCGGCTGCGCCGCCGGTGGGCGGTGGCCTACCTCAAGGGCCGGCGGCTGGCGCTGGCGGAGGAGACTTTCGTCGGGCTCTGCGAAACGGTCGCCGAATCGCTGGGATTGAAGCCGGACTGACCGGCTGCCGGGACGGAACCTTGACCGCGGCTGCTCCGGAAGCTAGCCATGCCTGGTTATGCCCCAGAGACGAAAGCCGGTCTGCACCCCCGCCGACGTCTTCTGGGCGGAGGTCTCGCCCTGCGACCACGTGCTGCAGCTCTACGCCGACGACGCGGCTTTGCTCGACACCCTGGAGGGCTTTGTCAGCGCGGGCCTGAGCGCGGGGGAAGCCGTGATCGTCGTCGCGACCGAGGCGCATCGCGCCGGGCTGGCCGCCCGCCTGGGGGCCAAGGGCATCGACGTGGAGGGCGCGATCGCCGCCAAACGGTATTTCCCGCGCGACGCCGAGGAGACGCTCGACCTCTTCATGCGGAACGGCTGGCCGGAGGACGCGCTGTTCGCGTCCGCGGTCTATCCCCTGCTGCAGGAGGTGCGGTCCCAGGGATGCAAGGTGCGGGCCTTCGGGGAAATGGTCGCGCTGCTCTGGTCGCGGGGGCTGGCGGGGGCCACCCTCCGGCTGGAGCAGCTGTGGGACGAGGTGATCCAGCAGGAGAGGATCCCCGTCCTCTGCGCCTATCCCCGGGCCGGCTTCCATCACGACGCGATCGATTCCTTCCGGCGGATCTGCGCCGCCCATTCGCGCCGGGTCCCGGCCTAGCCGCCTTCAGGACTTTCCGTCCCAGCTGATCGAGCCGCTGGGGGAGAGCTGCAGAATCGTGGTGCGCCCCGCGCAGCGCAGGTGCGCGTCGGCTCCGGGCGCGCCGCGCAGGGTGGCGGAGACCAGGGCGCCGTCCCTCCATTCCAGGTCGACGGTGAAGCCGCCGCGGGCCCGCAGGCCCTCGACATGGCCGGTGGGCCAGGCCCGGGGCAGGGCGGGAAGCAGCTCGATCTCGCCGGCCTGGGACTGCAGCAGCATCTCGGCGATCCCGGCCGTGCCCCCGAAGTTGCCGTCGATCTGGAAGGGAGGATGGGCGTCGAAGAGGTTGGGATAGGTCCGCTCCGGCCCCAGCAGGCCCTGGAGTATCTTGTAGGCGTGCTCGGCGTCCTGGAGGCGGGCCCAGAGGTTGAGCCGCCAGGCGGTGGCCCAGCCGGTGGAATAGTCTCCGCGAATTTCCAGGCTCTTGCGCACCGCCGCGGCCAGCCGGGGCGTGCCCCGCAGGGTGATCTGGTCGCTGGGGTAGAAACCGTAGAGCATCGAGACGTGGCGGTGCTGCTGCTCCGGCGCCTGGGCGTCCCAGTCGTCCAGCCACTCCTGGACCTGGCCCTGGGCGCCGATCTGGGTCGGGGCGAGCCGGTCGCGGGCCGCCGCCAGCTGGGAGGCGAAGTCCTGGTCCTGGCCGAGGATCTGCGCCGCCGCGATGCAATGGCTGAAGAGGTCGCGGATGATCTGCTCGTCGATCGTCGGCCCCTCGGCCAGGGCCACGCCGTCATGGTGCTTGTGCTCGGGGGAGAGCGACGGGCTGTCGACCAGCCAGTGGTGGCGGTGCTCCACCACCAGGGTGTCGAGGAAGAACTGGGCGGAGCCCTTCATCAGCGGGTAGGCGCGGGCCAGGAAGTCCCGGTCGCCCTCGAAGAGGTAATGCTCCCAAAGCTGGTCGCAGAGCCAGGCGCCGCCGCAGGGCCAGACCCCGTAGGCCGGCCCGTCGATCGGGCCGGTGGCGCGCCAAAGGTCGGTGTTGTGGTGGGCGACCCAGCCGCCGGCGCCATAGATATCGTGCGCCATCTTCGAGCCGGTGTGGGAGAGGTCGGCGATCATGGCGTAGAGCGGCTCGGCGCACTCGGCGAGGTTGGTCTCCTCCGCCGGCCAGTAGTTCATCTCGGTGTTGATGTTGATCGTGTACTTGCTGCCCCAGGGGGGATGCAGGCTGTCGTTCCAGAGCCCCTGGAGGGTCGCCGGCTGGCCGCCCGGTCGGGAGCTGCTGATCAGCAGGTAGCGGCCGTACTGGAAGTAAAGGGCGGCGAGCGCCGGATCCCGGGCCGGGTCGGCGGCGCGGACGCGCTCGTCGGTCGGCAGCTTGTCCGCCGCCGAGTGCCCGAGGTCGATCGACACCCGCCGGAAGAGGCGCTGGTAATCCGCGACATGGGCGGCGCGCAGCGCCTCGAAGCCCTTGCCCTGCGCCGCCGCGAGCGTCCGGAGGTTGAGCGCGTCCGGGTCCCCGCTGACATCATGGTAGCTGCGGAAGCTGGTGGCCGCGGCCACCAGGATGGTCACGGAGGAGGCGCCGTCGACGTGAAGCTGGGCCGCGTCGGCCGTGATCCTGCCGCCGGAGGCCAGGACCCGGACGCGGGCCTCGAAGCGGAGCGCCGGCTTGACCGTCTCGAACCCGGTGTTGACGCCGCGCAGCACCAGCTCCCCTTTCGGGTCCGCCTGCACCGCCGCCGACTGCGGGGTGTCCATCGCGAGGGTGAACGAGAGCGGCGCCGGCTGCTGGGGGTGCTTGGCGTTGCGGGCGGAGAGCCGCAGGACGATGACCTGGTCGGGCGCGGAGGAGAAGCATTCGCGGACGTAGGCCGCGTCCCCGATCTGGAACTGGGTCCGCGCGATCGCGGTGTCGAGGTTCAGCTCGCGGCGGTAGCCCTTCGCGGCCTCCGAGCCGCTCATGGTGAGGAGCAGGTCCCCCAGCGTCTCGTACTGCGCCTCGCGCAGCGGCTTGGCCATGAAGTCCTTGCCCGCCAGCTCCTGGGCCTGGCCGTTCTTGCCCGCGGCGAGCAGGGCGCGGATCTTCGGCAGGGCGGGCAGGGCGGCGGGGTTGGCCGGATCATAGGGTCCGCCGGCCCAGAGCGTGCCCTCGTTGAGCTGGAGCCGCTCGAGTTGGACGCCGCCGAAGACCATCGCCCCGAGCCGGCCGTTGCCGATCGGCAGCGCCTCGATCCATTGGCCGGCTGGCTGCCGGTACCAGAGGACCGGGACGTCGGCGGCGCGGTCAGGCGGTCCGGCGAGGGCGAACGCGCCGGCCAGGGCGAGCCAGGAGAGGATGCGTTTCATGGGAGGGCGAAGGTGAAGCTCGCGCCGTTGCCCCCGGCGGGGGCGGCGCCCGGGGCCTGGGCATCGAGCAGGCCGTTGGCCGCGGGGTCGACCGCCAGGTTGCGCTCGGTTTTGAGCGAGAGCAGGAGGATGGCGCCGCTCTCCTGCTGCTGCCACTGGAAGGTCGCGGCCTCGCCCTCGTCCTGCGGCGCCAGCCGGACGTCGCCGACCGCGCCGGCGCCCGTGACCGTGACGAAGCCGCCGCCGCCCTCGGCTTCGAGGGCGATCCGGCCCCGCCCGCGGTCCAGCACGCGGAAGCGGTCGGTGCCGAAGCCCGGTCCGCCGCCGCCGGCCCTGAGGTGGCCATTCCACACCGCGATGGAGCGGTGGCCGGCCGCCGAGGCCAGCGTGACGATCCGCCCGAGCGGGATGGGCCGCCCGCGGCCATTGGCCCTCGGCTCGTCCACGCGGAAGTGGCGGAAGTCGGCGTAGCCGCCGGCGCCTCCCGGGGCGCCATAGTTGAAGAGGGCGAAACGGACCCCCTGGAAGGTCTTGAGCTGGAAGACCAGGGTCAGCTCGGCGCCGAAGGGCTCGAAGCGCCCGCCGTCCACGCTGTAGCTGAAGGCGCCTTTCTCGCTGTCGAAATCGCAATGCGCGCGCAGCCAGAGGCGGGAGGCCGGCAGCGGGGCCGTGGCGGTCTCGCCCCGGGTCTGGTCGAACCAGACGAGCTCGAGGCCGGCGGCGCCCCGGCGCACGCCCAGCCAGGCGTACGGCAGGTTGAGCAGCGCCAGGCCCGCGGTCTCGCCCGGCCGCAGGCCGGAGGCGTCCAGCTCCACGGTGGCGATGGATTCGGGGCCGATCGCCCGCTGGGTGAGGGAATTTCTCGCGTTCCAGAAGTCCGGCGCGGGCAGGGCGTGGAGGCGGAGCGCCCCGGGGCGCTCGGTCAGCGACCAGGCGCTGTCTTCGGGGACGTGGTTCCACTGCCAGACCGGCTTGAGCCGCGGCGCCGCGAAGTCATCGCTCCGCTCGTAGGGCGCATGCGGCGCGGAATCGTGGCCGGTGTCCGGCTTCACCCAGGTCAGCGGGGAGCGGGTGAGGTTGCCCGGCAGCCCGAAGTAGGGCCAGCCCCCGCTCCAGGTCACCGGCGAGAGGCAGGTCAGCCGGCCGACCGAATTGTGGTCCATCATCGAGAGCCCCCACCACTGCCCCGAGGGCGTCTGCACGATGCCGCCCTGGTGCATCGCCATGCCGCCGGCCTCGAGCGGCCGCGGCGGCACCAGGCGCAGGCCCGGCTCGCGGCCCGCCCCCCGCAGGCGCCAGCCCGTGCCCAGCCCGAAGCTTTCCTCCGCGCTGGTGGTGGTGACCTCCCACGGCCCCTCCAGCCGGTCCGCGCGGGCCACGGCCTCGTAGCAGATGGGATCGTAGTGGGCGCTGAAGATGTAGTACCGGCCGTTGATCCGGTAGAAGTGCGATCCCTCGCCCATTCCGCGGCCGGCCGGAATCAGCACGCGGCGGGTCCGCGGGATGATGTCGCTGAGGTCCGGCTTCAGCTCGGCGATCTCGATTTGGTTGTATCCCCAGACGGCGTAGATCTTGCCGTCGTCGTCGAACAGGACCGAGAGGTCGTGCAGCGAGCTGCCGAGCTCGCTCCGCGTCCAGGGTCCGGCGGGGTTGGTGGCGCGGAAGAGCTGGGTGTGGTGCCGGTTGACGTTGGAGAAGATGTAGAAGGCCCCGTCATGGTAGCGGAGGCAGGGCGCCCAGATGCCCTGGCCATAGATGTCGCCCCCCTGCAGCCGGAAGGCGGGCCCGAGGTCGAGGCGCCGGACGGCATAGCCGAGGAAGTCCCAGTTCACCAAGTCGCGCGAATGGAGCACGGGCAGGCCGGGCATGGCGTGCATCGTCGTGCCGGTGAGGTAGTAGTCCTCTCCCACCCGGATCACGTCGGGGTCCGAAAACTCGTCGTAGAACAGGGGGTTGGTGTAGGTCCCGTTCCCATTGTCCGCCATCCAGGTCGTCCGGGCCGCGGCGGCGGGCGAGCGGGGCGCCGACAAGACCGCAGCCAGGATCGGCAGCCACCAGGAGAGTCGGGCTTTCGGTCGACCGGGCATGGGGCGGAGGGCGAGCCTCGGCCTGCGCCGCCCGGGGCGCAACCGCTAATCCCGCGGGGGCCGCCCGCCTCGGTCGAGGACGCTGAAAATCCCGCCGCCTTGCCGGTGGATGCGGCAGACCGCCCGATGGCCGGCTGTTGATGCCGATTTGATGCGATGACGCTCCCTGTTGATTAGCTGCCCGACGGATAATCCCGTAGACTGGCGGCATGAACTGCACCGCTGATTTCTCGGGAAGGAGGGCGCCATGAGTGACGCCGCCTTCATCCTTCTGGCCGCCGGCTTCTTCGCCGTCGCCGTGGGCTACGCGCATTTCTGCGACAAGGTGCGTTAGGTCCCCCCGATCATGGAAACGCTGATCATCGCGCTGATCGCCCTCGGCTGCCTCGTCTATCTTGTCGTGGCGGTCCTGCGCCCGGAAAAATTCTAGCGGAGCGGTCATGAACAATCCCAACGCCTGGCTGCAACTCGCGCTCTACGCCGGGGCGCTTCTCCTCATCACCAAGCCGCTCGGTCTTTACCTCGTGCGGGTCCTCGACCCGCGCGGGCGGACGGGCCTGGAGCGGGTGGTGCGGCCGATCGAACGCGCCACCTACCGCCTCTGCGGCATCGATCCGGAGCGGGAGCAGAGCTGGATCGGCTACACCTCGGCGATGCTGATGTTCAGCCTGGTGGGGCTCGTTTTCACCTACCTCATCCTGCGCTTCCAGGACCGTCTTCCCCTCAATCCGCAGCACCTGCCGGCCCTCAACCCCCACCTCGCCTTCGACACCGCGGCGAGCTTCACCACCAACACCAACTGGCAGTTCTACGGCGGGGAGGCGACGATGTCTTACTTCTCGCAGATGGTGGCGCTGACGCTTCACAACTGGACCTCCGCGGCGGTCGGCATCGGCATCGCCGCCGCCCTGGTGCGCGGGATCGCCCGGCAGACCGCGAAGACGATCGGCAATTTTTGGTGCGATCTTGTCCGCGTCAGCTACTACCTGCTCGCGCCGGTCTGCCTGGTGTTCGCGCTGTTTCTCGTCTCCCAGGGCATGATCGAGAATTTCAAGCCCTACACGGTCGCGAAGACGCTCGAGCCCTACACCATCCAGGTGCCCAAGACCGACGACAAGGGCCAGGCGGTGGCCGGAGCCGACGGCAAGCCCGTGATGCTCGACCAGAAGATCGACACCCAGACCATCGTGCAGGGGCCGATGGCCTCGCAGGTCGCGATCAAGATGCTCGGCACCAACGGCGGCGGGTACGTCAACGCCAACGCCGCCCACCCGTTCGAGAATCCGACGCCCCTGTCGAACTTCCTGCAGATGCTCTCGATCTTCGCCATCCCCAGCGCGCTGACCTATTACCTCGGCCGGATGGTGGGGAATCAGCGGCACGGCTGGGCGGTGTGGAGCGCGATGTTCCTGATGTTCCTGGCCGGCGTGCTGGTGGCCTGGAAATTCGAGGCGGCGGGGAACCCCATCCACCAGGGGCTCGGCGTCGCGGCCGCCGACGGCAACATGGAGGGCAAGGAGGTGCGCTTCGGTATCTTCAACTCGGCGCTCTTCGCCACGATCACGACCGACGCCTCCTGCGGCGCGGTGAACTCGATGCACGATTCATTCACCCCGATCGGAGGGCTGGTGCCGCTCTTCAATATCGAGACGGGAGAGGTGATCTTCGGCGGCGTCGGGGCCGGCCTCTACGGCATGCTGATCTTTGTCGTCCTGGCGGTGTTCATCGCCGGCTTGATGGTCGGCCGCACCCCGGAATACCTCGGGAAGAAGATCGAGGCCTACGATGTGAAGCTGGTGATGCTGGTGCTGATCGTGCTCGCCGCGACCATCCTCGGCTTCACCGCCTGGGCGAGCGTCAGCGCCTGGGGCGCGGCGGCGGTGGCCAACAGCGGGCCGCACGGCTTCGCCGAGATCCTCTACGCCTTCAGTTCCGCCGTGGGCAACAACGGCAGCGCCTTCGCCGGGCTGAGCGGCAATGAGGCGCATTGGGACACCACGATGGGCCTGGCGATGCTCATCGGGCGGTTTCTCATGATCGTGCCAATCCTGGCCTTGGCCGGAAACCTCGCCTCGAAGAAGCTCGTCCCGCCCAGCGCAGGCACCTTCCAGACCGAGGGGCTCACCTTCGTCGCGCTGCTCGTCGGGACCGTCCTGCTCGTCGGGGCTCTCACCTTCCTGCCGGCCCTGGCCATCGGGCCGATCGTCGAGCACTACCTGATGCGCGCCGGAACCCTGTTCTGACCGAAGTTTCCACCATGAGCGCCAAGACCATCTCCCTCTTCGACCGCGATATCCTCCGCCAAGCGATCGCGGACTCCTTCACCAAGCTGAATCCGCGGCTGCAGCTCAAGAATCCGGTCATGTTCGTCACGCTGGTCGGATCGCTGCTCACCTTCGAGCAGCTGTTCAGCTCCCGCGAACCGTTTCACTATGTCCTGCAGGTGGCGTTCTGGCTGCTCTTCACCGTGGTCTTCGCGAACTTCGCCGAAGCCGTGGCCGAAGGGCGCGGCAAGGCGCAGGCCCGCGCCCTGCGCTCCACCCGAAAGCAGCTGGTCGCCCGGCGCCGCACCCGGAGCGGCGGGTTCGAGCCGGTCGATGCCTCGCAGCTGCGCAAGGGGGACGTGGTCAGCGTGGTGGCGGGCGAGGTCATCCCCGGAGACGGCGACGTGATCGAGGGCGCCGCGTCGGTGGACGAATCGGCCATCACCGGCGAATCCGCCCCGGTGATCCGCGAGGCCGGCGGCGACCGCTGCGCCGTCACCGGCGGCACCACCGTCCTCTCCGACTCGCTCGTGATCCGGATCACCGCGGATCCGGGGGAGGGATTTCTCGACCACATGATCAGCCTGGTGGAGGGCGCCACGCGGCAGAAGACCCCGAATGAGATCGCGCTCACCATCCTGCTCTCGGCCCTCACCGTCATCTTTCTGCTCGTGATCATCGCCCTCAAGCCCTTCGGCATCTACGCGGGCGTCCCTTTCTCCATCACGACCCTGATCGCGCTGCTGGTTTGCCTGATCCCGACGACGATCGGCGGGCTGCTCAGCGCGATCGGCATCGCGGGCATGGACCGCCTGCTGCAGCGCAACGTCCTGGCGATGTCCGGCCGGGCGGTGGAGGCCGCGGGCGACATCGACGTGCTGCTCCTGGACAAGACCGGCACGATCACGCTCGGCAACCGCCAGGCGACGGAGTTCATCGCGGCTCCGGGAGTGAAGGCCGAGCTCCTGGCGGACGCCGCCCAGCTGGCTTCGCTCGCCGACGAAACCCCGGAGGGGCGCAGCATCGTGGTGCTGGCGAAGGAAAAGTTCAACATCCGGGCCCGCGAGCTGTCGCCGCCCCATGCGTTTGTCCCGTTCACGGCGCAGACGCGGATGAGCGGCATCGACCTCGGCGAGCGCATGATCCGCAAGGGCGCGGCGGCGAACGTGCGCGCCTGGGTCGAGGGCCGGGGCGGATCCTGGCCGCCGGAGGTGAGCGAGGCCGTCGACCAGGTCGCCCGCGGCGGCGGCACGCCGCTGGTGGTCGCGGACGACGGCCTCGTCCTCGGCGTCGTCCACCTCAAGGACGTGGTCAAGGGTGGGATCAAGGAGCGGTTCGCGCAGCTGCGCGCCATGGGAATCAAGACGGTGATGATCACCGGCGACAACCCCCTGACCGCCGCCGCCATCGCCGCCGAGGCCGGGGTGGACGATTTCCTCGCCCAGGCCACGCCGGAGATGAAGCTCGCCCGCATCCGCGAGGAGCAGGCGTCGGGGCATCTGGTGGCCATGACCGGCGACGGGACCAACGACGCCCCCGCGCTGGCCCAGGCCGATGTCGGCGTGGCGATGAACACCGGCACGCAGGCGGCGAAGGAGGCGGGCAACATGGTCGACCTCGATTCCAACCCCACCAAGCTTCTGGAGATCGTCGAGATCGGGAAGCAGATGCTGATCACGCGGGGCGCGCTGACCACGTTTTCCATCGCCAACGACGTCGCGAAATATTTCGCCATCATTCCGGCGATGCTGGTGGGCGTCTTCCCCGCGATCGCGCCCCTCAACATCATGCACCTCGCCTCGCCGCTGAGCGCGATCCTCAGCGCGGTGATCTTCAACGCCCTGGTGATCATCGCCCTGATCCCGCTGGCGCTGAAGGGCGTGGCTTACCGGCCCGTCGGCGCCGCCGCCATGCTGCAGCGCAACCTGCTCCTCTACGGGGTGGGGGGCGTGCTCATTCCGTTCGTCGGCATCAAGCTGATCGACGTGCTGATCAACCTCGCCCACCTCGTCTGAAATCTCGCCGTGAAAGCCATCCTCTCCGAACTCAAAACCTCGGTCGTGCTCACGCTGGTGCTGGGGCTGCTCCTCTGCGGCGTCTTCCCGCTGGCGGTGTGGGCGGCCGCGCAGGCCTTCTTCCCGGACAAGGCCAACGGAAGCCTGATCGTCGACCAGGACGGCACGGTGCGCGGCTCGGCCCTGCTGGCGCAGAGCTTCACCAGCGAGAAGTACTTTCAGCCCCGGCCTTCGGCGGCGGGCACGGGCTACGACGCCGCGAACTCGGGCGGCACCAACCTGGGCCCGACGAGCCGGAAGCTGCGGGACGCGATCGCCGCGGCGGTGGCGGGATACCGCAAGGCCAACGGCCTCTCCGCTTCCGATCCGGTGCCGGCGGATGCGGTCACCTCCTCGGGCAGCGGGCTCGATCCCCACATCAGCCTCGCCAATGCCGGGCTCCAGGCTCCCCGCGTGGCGCGGGCGCGGGGCCTGCCCCTGGAGCGCGTGCTGGCCGCGGTGCGCCGCTGCACGGATGGGCGCAGCCTGCAGATATTCGGCGAGCCCGGGGTGAACGTCCTCGAGCTCAACCTGGCGCTCGATGCAGTGAAGCAGTGACCCTGATTCGGCACGCCGCGCCGGGAGGAGGCCGCGGGCGCTCGATCCGCGTCCCGCCGGCGGGCCCAATGGGCTCTCGCCTAGGCCCGGCCGGGCGGTGATACTGCCCCGCCGTCATGCATGAGTCCCGGCCCGATCCCGACATCGTCCTGGCTTCGCTCAAGCGCGAAGAGGCCCGGTCGGTCCGCGGACGGCTGAAGGTCTTTTTCGGGATGTGCCCCGGGGTGGGGAAGACCTACGCGATGCTGCGGGCGGCCCAGCAGGAGGCCCGCGACCAGGTCGACGTGGTGGTCGGGGTGGTCGAAACGCACGGGCGGGCGGAAACCGAGGCCCTGCTCGCCGGGCTCAGCCTCATGCCGCGGAAGACGGTCGAATATCGCGGGGCCACCCTGACCGAGATGGACCTGGAGGCGATCCTGGCGCGGAAGCCGCGGCTGGTGCTGGTGGACGAGTTCGCCCACACCAACGCGCCGGGTTCCCGCCATCCCAAGCGCTATCAGGACGTGGTCGAGCTGCTCGACGCCGGCATCGACGTCTTCACCACGCTGAACGTCCAGCACCTCGAGAGCCGCGCCGACGCCGTGCGGCAGATCACCGGCATCACGGTGAGGGAGACGGTGCCGGACTCGGGCGTGGACCTGGCGGACGAGATCGAGCTGATCGACCTCACGCCCGAGCGGCTCCGCGAGCGCCTGGCCGAGGGGAAGGTTTACCTGGGCGACCGGGCGGCGACCGCCGCCGAAAATTTTTTCAAGGACGCCAACCTGACGGCGCTGCGGGAGCTGGCGCTGCGCTTCGTGACCGAACGGGTCGAGAAGCGGCTGCGCGAGTTGCGGGCGGCCTCTCCGATCAAGACCGTCTGGCGCTCGGGGGAGAGGCTGCTCGTCGCGGTCGGCCCGAGCCCGTCCTCGACGCAGCTGGTGCGCTGGACTCGGCGGATCGCCGCCGCCCAGGGCGCCTCGTGGATCGCGGTGAGCGTCGAATCGTCGCGGCCGCTCGAGGCGCAGGCCCAGGGCCGGCTGGACCAAAACCTGGCGCTGGCCCGCGAGCTGGGCGCGGAAGTGGTGGTGACGCACGACGAGAACGTGGCCGACGCGCTCGTCCGGGTGGCGTTGCAGAATAACGCCACCCAGATCGTGGTGGGAAAATCGCGCAGCCCCTGGCTCCTCGACCTGGCCCGCGGCGGCAGCCTGGTGGACCGCCTGCTGCGGATCAGCGGGCCGATCGACATCTACGTGGTGCCGGCGGAGCGCACCTCCGGGAGCGCCGGCTCCTGGCTGGGCTGGCATCCCCGGGCGCCCTCCCCGGGCCGGGAGTATGCCGAGGTGGCGGCGGTGCTGGCCGCGGTCACGGCGGCAAATTGGTTCATCACCCGGGTCACCGGTTACCAGGCGGTGGGACTGATCTACCTGCTGGTGGTGATCCTGCTCAGCCTCCGGGTCGGGCGCGGCCCGATGTTTGTCGCGGGGGCGCTGAGCTCGCTCACCTGGAACTACCTCTTCATTCCGCCGCTCTTCACCTTCTACATCAGCCGGATCGAGGACGGGATCATGTGCGGGACCTACTTCGTGGTCGCGGTGACCGCCGGGCAGCTCACCGGCCGCATTCGGGCCCAGGAACGGCACGAGCGGCTGCGCGAGGAGCGCGCCACCGCGCTGTTTCACCTCACCCGGGCGCTGAGCGCAGCCCGCACCCTCGACGACGGCATCTTCGCCGCCCTGCGGCAGGCGGACACGCTCTTTTCCGCGCAGACGGCGCTGCTCGTCGCCGACGAGGCCGGGGCTTCGCTGACCCCGCACTACTCGGGTTCCTTCACCCTATCGGAAAAGGAGCGGAGCGTCGCGGACTGGGTCTGGCGCAACAAGAGGAAGGCGGGCCGGTTCACGGACACGCTGCCCTCTGCCGCGGGGTTTCACGTCCCGCTGGTGCGCGAGGACAAGGCCGTCGGGGTTCTGGCGATCCAGGTCCCGCCGGACGCCACCCTGACGCTGGCGCAGCGGGATTTGATCGAAAGCTTCGCCGCGCAGCTGGCGCTGCTGGTCGAGCGGGAGCAGCTCCGGGCCGCGGGCGAGCGGGAAAAGCTCCTGGCCGAATCGGAGAAACTGCACCGCACGCTGCTGGACAGCGTTTCCCACGAGCTGAAGACGCCGCTCGCCGTGCTCGGCGCCTCGGCCGAGAGCCTGCCGACGGAGGCGTCCACCCCGGTCGGGCGCGCCGCCCAGGAAATCCGCACCGCGACGCGGCGCCTGAACCGCCTGGTGAGCAATCTGCTCGACCAGACGAGGCTGGAAAGCGGCACCCTGCAGGCCAGGATCGACTGGTGCGACGCGAACGACCTGCTCAACGCCGCGCTCGAGGGCGTGCGCGACGCCCTAGCGGAGCACCCCTTCGAGATGGACGTGGCCGATGACATGCCGCTGTTCCAGGCGGACGCCGCGCTGATGGAGCAGGTGCTGGCCAACCTCCTGCTCAACGCCGCGCTGCACACCCCGCCGGCCACCCCGATTTTCCTCGCCGCCGGCATCGACCACGCGAGGGAGCGCGTTTTCTTCACCGTGGCCGATCGCGGCCCGGGCCTGCCGGCGGCGATGCGCGAGCGGCTGTTCCAGAAGTTCCAGCGCGGCGACGCGGCGCGCGCGGGGGGATTGGGGCTGGGATTGTCCATCATCCGCGGATTTGCCGCCGCTCAGGGCGGGGAGGTCGTCGTGGGGGAGAATCCCGGCGGCGGGTCCGCCTTCACCGTCTATCTGCCCTACCGGCCCCATGGCGACGTGCCCGGCGAATGAACCCTGAAACCAACAAGGCCAGCGTGCTCGTGATCGACGACGAGACGCAGATCCGGCGGCTGCTGCGCACCACGCTGGAGGGCGCAGGCTATCAGGTGCGCGAATCCGAGACCGGCCAGCTCGGTCTCAGCGAGATCGCGCTGCAGCGGCCGGACGCGGTGATCCTGGACCTCGGCCTGCCGGACATGTCCGGCGTCGCGGTGTTGAAGCGGGTGCGCGAATGGAGCCAGGTTCCGGTCCTGATCCTGTCGGTGCTGGGCCAGGACGAGAACAAGATCGCGGCGCTTGATGCGGGGGCGGACGACTACCTGACGAAGCCGTTCAGCGGCGGCGAGCTGCTGGCGAGAGTCCGGGTCATGCTCCGGCGGGCGCAAGCCGGGGACGGCATCAGCGTGGTGCGGTTCGGAACCGCGGAGGTCGATCTCACCCGCCGCGTGGTCCGGAAGAACGACCAGGAGGTGGCGCTGACCGCCAAGGAATACGCGCTGCTGCGGCTGCTGGTGACGCACCGCGGCAAGGTCATCACCCACCGCCAGCTCCTGCGGGAGGTCTGGGGGCCGAAAGCGGAGGAGCAGACCCACTACCTCCGCGTCTATATGGACCGCCTGCGGCAGAAACTCGAGGACCGTCCCAGGCAGCCGAAGTTCTTTCTCACCGCGCTGGGCGTGGGATACCGCTTCGTCGGCGATTGAGGGCGGAATTCACGCTGGGTGCGCGCCGGGCGAGGGCACAGCGCGGGCCGGCGTCGGCGCCCATGCGTCCGGCTTCGAGCGCGTCGCGCTCGATGTTGCCCCGGCGCGCGTGGCGAAATTTTTGCGGACACGCTTGCCGGCGAGCCAACCGGAAACGTCAGCGCTGCGTATTGAACTGGCGGAGAGGGAGGGATTCGAACCCCCGGTACCTTGCGGCACACCTGATTTCGAGTCAGGCGCATTAGACCACTCTGCCACCTCTCCGTGGCGGAGGGTCAGGAGTGCCGGAGCGGCTGGGCGACGGCAAGGCTTTTCCCCTCGGCCAGCCCGGGGCGGAGCTGGGCGACCAGCTCGAAGGAGCGCAGGCGGGCGGCGTGGTCGAAGGTGTGCGTCGTGATCATCAGCTCGTCGGCCCGCGTCGCCTCGAGGAAGCCCTGGATCGCGGCGGCGACGGCGGCGGGCGCCCCGACTGCGGAATAGCGCAGCTGGTAGTCGAGGAGGGCCTTTTCCTCCGGAGTGATCTGGCTCTCGAGGTCGTCCACCGGGGGCGGCACCGGCCCGGGCCGGCCGCGCCGGAGGTTGAGCGTGGCCAGTTGCCGCGAGGTGAACTGGCGCCGGGCCTCGGCGTCGCTGTCGGCCGCCATCACGTTCAGCGCCGGCATGACATAGGGCCGCTCGAGCTGGGCTGAGGGCTGAAAGCGTTCCCGGTAGATCGCGAGCGCCGCCAGCAGGTCGGTCGGAGCGAAGTGCGAGGCGAAGGCGAAGGGCAGCCCCAGCGCCGCCGCCAGCTCGGCGCTGAAGAGGCTCGAGCCGAGCAGCCAGATCGGCACCTCCAGCCCTTCGCCAGGCACCGCGCGGATCGCCTGGCCGGGCGCGGCCGGCCGGAAATACTGCTGCAATTCCAGCACGTCGTGCGGAAAGCGGTCCGCGTTGGCGGCCGGGTCGCGCCGCAGCGCCCGCGCGGTCGCCGGATCGGTGCCGGGCGCGCGCCCCAGCCCGAGGTCGATCCGACCCGGATAGAGCGAGGCCAGCGTTCCGAACTGCTCGGCGATCACCAGGGGCGCGTGGTTCGGCAGCATGATTCCGCCCGACCCCACGCGGATCGTCCGCGTCTTCTCCGCCACGTGGCCGATGACCACCGAGGTCGCGGCGCTGGCGATGCCGGTCATGTTGTGGTGCTCGGCCAGCCAGAAGCGGCGATAGCCCCAGGCCTCGACTTTCTGCGCCAGCTCGGCCGTCCGCCGCAGGGCCTCCGCCGCGGTGGCCCCCTGGGGGATGGGGGAGAGATCGAGGACGGAGAAGGGAGGCATCGCCCGGCACCATAGCCGGTCCGGCGCCGTTGGCAAAGCCGCCCCCTGCCGGGATTGTGCGGTCCGGCCGCCTTTGGCAGATAGTAGATGCAGATGACCAGCGACACCGAGCTGTTGCGACGCTATGTCACCGACCATTCCGAAGCGGCCTTTGCCGAGCTGGTGCGCCAGCGCCTGGGACTGGTCTACGGCGTCGCGCTCCGGCGCACCCGCAATCCGCACCTGGCCGAGGAGGCCTGCCAGAAGGTCTTCACCGCGCTGGCCCGCAAGGCCCCGGCGCTCGCCGGACGGCCGGTCCTGGCCGGCTGGCTCTACCGCGGCGCGCAGCTCGCGGCCGCCGAGCTCATGCGCAACGAGGCGCGGCGGGCCCGCCGCGAGCGGGCGGTGGCGGCGGTGGCGGACCGTCCCGAGGACGCGATGAGCCCAGACTGGGACAAGGCGCGGCTCCTGCTCGATGAGGCCGTCGCCGGCCTGCCGGAAGGGGAGCGCGACGCCGTCCTGCTGCGGTTCGTCGATGGGGAAGGATACGCCGCGGTCGGCGCCCGCCTGGGCGCGAGCGAAAATGCCGCCCGCATGCGGGTGAACCGCGCGCTGGAGCGGCTGCGCGCCGCGCTTGGCCGCCGCGGGGTGGATTCCAGCTTGGCCGCGCTTGCGCTCGCGCTTGCCGCGGAGGCCTCCGCCGCGGCTCCGGCCGGCTTGGCCGCGCAGATCGGGGCGGGGGCGTGCGCGGCGGCGGGGCTCGGGACGGGCCTGGTCACTCTCATGAGCTCAACCAAAATGGCGACAATCCTCGGCCTGGCGGCGCTGGCCGCCGGCGGCGCCGCGCTTCACGAGGCGCGTTCGGCGAAGGCTTCCTCGGCCGCTCTGGCCGACATGACCCTGGAACGGGACCATCTGCGCGCCTCCCTGGAGGCGGCAGTGCGCCACTCGCCGAGGGCGAAAGGGCCGGCGGCGGCGAAACCGGCCGCGGAGGAGGGCGGGCAGCTGCAGGCCGGCATCGTTCCGGCCGCGCGGGCGAGGGCCGCTGCCGCGGCCGACCCTCAGAGGTTGGCCTATTTCCACCGCCGCTACGACGGCTTCGCCCGGGAGCGGGGCCTCACGCCGGAGGAGGCGGACAAGTTCCTGTCGATCCTAATGAACTGGGATGAGATGAGGAGGGATTTGCAGGCGCAAATCCGGCAGCAGGGCGCGGTGGCGACGCCCGAGGCGGAAAAAATGCGCGACCAGCTCCAACAGGAATACGAAGTCGATCCCCTGATCGATCTGCTGGGGAGGGACGGAATGCAGGCCTATATGCGCTATGAACGTTCCTCTTTCTACCAGCTGGCGGCGAGCCCCGTGGTCGAGGAGCTCAGCGCCGCGAACCTCGGGCTGACTGACGATCAGCAAGCGAGGCTCATCGCCTCGCTGCAGGCCAACCTGCGTCAGGTGAAAGGCGGGCCGGACTCGCTTGGGACCGAGATCATCTATGACTGGAAGGCCGTGGCGGCGGGCGGGGACGCCTATCTGAACCCGCAGCAGGA
>DASZWO010000028.1:0-20733 GCA_035546595.1 Opitutaceae bacterium | reverse complement strand
CATAACCCCATGATCCGAACCCTCCTCCTCGTCATCCTGGTCCTCCTGCTTATCGGGGCCCTGCCAGCCTGGCCCTATGCGGCCAGCTGGGGCTACTACCCCAGCGGCGGGCTCCTCCTGCTGATCATCATCGTGCTGCTGCTCGTGCCCACCGGGCGCGTGTAGCGGCCTTGCGAACGTCCAGCTACAGCGTCAGGCTGGCCCCATGGACCAGCCCGCGATCCTGCCGGTTGTGGCCGACGGCCACCGCCGGCTGGCGCGGATGACGCCGGCGCGAAAGCGCCGGGATGAGCTTTCCCGGCGGGCAGGCCGGGCCGCCGGCTGGAGGCGGCGGTACCTGGCGCTTCGCCTACGCCTCGAGGAACTGTGGGCCTGGTGGGATGGCTGCGGCCCGCCGCGCGCCCTCCATCTCAGGGAACGGGTCCCGGGGACAGAACCAGGCCGGGAATAGGCCTATTTGGCGATTCCGATCACGCCCTGGCCGAGGCGGCCTCCGGCGTTGCCCGTGGGCTGCCCGCCGTCATCCGCCTTCTCGTGGATGATGACCGCCCGGCCGACGATTGCGTTGCTCGGCCCGGTCAGGCTGACGCCGGCGAGGGTCAGCTCCAGATGCGCCTGGCCCGAATCGTCCGCGGTGACGTTGCCCAGGTCGCCCGCATGATGGCCCGCCGCGGCGTCCACCGATTCGCCTTCCACCAGCTGGTGATGATGGGTCCCGGCCGGATCGTAGTGTCCGCCGGTCTTCATCGCCCCGGCGGCGTCGCTGATATCCCCGTATTCGTGGATGTGGAAGCCATGCTTGCCGGGAGGGAGCCCGCTCAGGTCGGCCACGACCCTAACGCCGGCTGCGGTCTGGCTGAACTTGACCGTGCCGGAGACGGAATGGCCCGCGGTCGGGCTGATGACGGCGATGGCCGAGGTTACGGCGGAGTCGGCCCGGGCAAGGCCTGCCGCCGCGAGTGCGGCGGCGGCGGCGATCCAGCGGAGAGCGGAGGCGAGGTACGGCTTCATAGCGGCCATCCTGGACCAAGTCCGAGCCCGGTTCACGCCCAAAGGTGCTTCCAAACCGGCACCCGGTCGGCCAACATCCCGCCGATTCCACCGATGAAGCGACATCTCCTGATTCTGGCCCTGGTGGCCGCGGCGGCCAGCCGCGCTTGCGCGGCCGACGGCGAACTCCTCAGCTATGATGCCAAGGTCCGCAAGGGCTCCTTCGCCAGCGACGAACTCTTCCACACCCTCCTCGCCGCGCCCCACGGGGTCGGGCAGGTCGACGCGCACGCCTTTCCCCACGCGATCGAGCGCAAGCTGCGGCGGATCGAGGCCTTCGTGCCGTACAATGGCGTTCGCACCGGGATCGAGCTGTGGACGGTGGAGCACGCGCCGGCGGATACGGTCAACTACCTGATCACCCTGGCGCCCGACTGGCAGGGCAGCGTCACCTTCCAGGTCCAGCAGGACACCGGGGCGCCCCTCGGCATCCTCAACGGCGCCGGCCCGGAGAGCGAAATCCACTTCGCGGGCAAGGACTTCCTCTTCCGCAGCGCGCCCGAGGACCAGCGCCTCTACACGCCGCGGGGCCAGTCGGACATGGAGCGGAACACCGACACGGTGGTCCTGGGCCGCTTCCCCTATGCCCGCAACGCCGCCGCGCTCAGCGGGGTCGCCAACTTGGTCCTGGAGAACTGCCGCAAGCAGCACGCCATCATCCTCAGCGCCCGTCCCATCGCCGGCACCGACGACCAGCCGGGCGAGGATTTCGCGTCGATGGTCCTTCCCACCTCGGTCTACTACGAGGCGGATTTCTCGCGCTTCAAGATGGTGAACGGGGTCGGCTGCCTCGTCTCCTACCAGCACCGCATCTACGGCGAGCACGCCGAAGCGGAGATGAACGAATGGCTCAGAACCCATGGTTCCGACGCCGAGCACGCCGTCCTGAATTGGGACGGCGTGGTCATACCCCATGCGTCCTCGCCATGAGTTGACGCCGCGGGACCTGGCGATCTGGCGCCGCCTGCGGCTGACCGGAATCGTCCTGCTTGCGTTCGGCCTGCTGGCCGGCGGCCTGGTCTATCTTCGCACCCCTCCCATGGAGGACACGGACATCGTCGGCTACGATGTGATCAACGGCGTCTCCTACCCCGTTCACCGCAGCGACGATCGCAACTACACCCGCCAGCTGCAGCAGTTCGGAGGCAGGGCGAATGTCTACGCCTACGAGATCACGCACTGGATCGAGACGCGGTTTGAGGGCCGCCGGCTGGCCTATACCCTGGCGATCCTGGGCGGAGCCGCCTTCATCGCCTGCTTCTACGCGTCGGATCTCTTCGACCTGCCGCCCTTCGACGCCGACCACGGCGGCCGCGCTTAAGCCTACGGCTGCGCCGCGGGCGGCTGGGCCGAGGGAGTCCCGGCGCGCGGAGCCTCCGCGGCCGGCGCGGCCTCGAGGTAGACGGGAAACGCGACCTCGATTTCGCCCGCCTGCCGGACCAGGGTGAGCAGGTCCTCCCGCACCTCGGGCGGCCGCCAGCTGGCCTCGAGCACCCGCCGGGCGCTGGCGGCTTCCGAGTCGGCCGAATTCGGGCTGAGGTCGCTGATTTCCAAGCCGCCGTCCGGCGACGCTCCGACGCGGAGCCAGACCAAGCGGTCCACGCCGCGTCCGATCCGGCCGCCATGATCCGAGGTTTGGACGCGCAGCCATTCCTTCTGCAGCGCTCCGTACCAGTTCGAGGCGGTGTTGAGGCTCTTGATCACCGGCCGGCTGGCGCCGAAAGAGAAGACGACCGGTGCCTGCAGCCGCGTGCTCACGGGCCGGCCGTTGCGCACGCCCGGCACGAAGGTCCACCGGCCGACGGCGGAAACCGCCGCGGCGGAAAGCTCGGGATTGGTGCTCATCCGGGGCTGGACCTGAGAGACGGCGCCGCTGGGACCGACCAGGAACTCCATCGCCACCACGCCGGGCACGCGGTGGCGCATCAGATCCTCCGGGTAAGCCGCGGCCGCCTGCGAGCGGGCCCGGGGCGGATGATCGCCCTCGGTCGGGATTTCCGCGGCGGAAGGCAGCCGTCCATTCGCCCGTCCCGACGCCTGGGCCCGCGCCTGGGCCTGCGCTCGCATCCGTTCCTCCTGCGCCGCCCGCATCTGCGCCCGGGCCCGCTCCTGCTGCGCCGCCTGCGTCTTTTGGAACTGCGCCAGCGACAACATCAGCCCGAAGGTGACGGGATTGTAGACGATGGGGAGCGCCGCCTCGCGCTTGAAGGAGCGGTTGTAATGCGCGCGCACCAGGATGCCGTCCGGAAGGTTTCGCCGCACCGCCATCATCGGTTCCGAGTCGTTGGGAGCATTGGCCAGAAGAAACGCGACTTTTTGCCGCGTCGCCGGGTCCCAGTCGGGGTTGAGCCCGGGCAGGGACTGCAGCTTCTGCACGAAATTGGGGCCGACATAGCTGAGGCTGTTGCCTTCGGGGCCTAGCGCGGCCAGCAGCTTCTGGAACGCCGGGTTGGAATCCAGGCCGGCCTGCCGGTGCAGGCACTGCTCCAGGAACTCCGAGTCGGTGCTGAAATAGAGCGCCGGGCCCTCGATCATCACCTCGGCATGCATCCCCTCGACCTTGTCGAGGGCGGGGAGGCGGTAGTAGCTGCGGCCGTTGGCCGCGGTCCGCGAGGTGGCCAGGGATTTGGAGAGGATCCGCTCGGCAATCGGCCCGACGCCATCCAGCCGGGCCAGGAGGAGCAGCTTGGGAAAGACCATTCCCGGCCGGCCGGAAATGCGGTAGGTCTGACCGGGCTCGAAGCGGCCGAGGACGGTGATCCGGCCGCGGAGCGCGTGCACGAACTCCAGGATGGACCATCCGCCGTCCTCCCCGATGTGCTCGAGCTGGCGCTCGGCCATGTCGGCCGCCGCCGGCCCGCCCACCTCTTCCACCGCCTTCTTGATCGCGCCATAGAAGGCGGGCAGGTCGAGCTGCGATTCGGCGTAGAAATCGGCGTCAGGCGGGGCGAGGCGAAGATCGGTGAAGGGCGCGGCGTCGCCGCCGAAGGCCAGGAGCAGGCCGTGCCGCCCGTTGGGGGTGTAGAAGAACGCCCGGTTTCGGAACTGCCCGCCGGCCTCCGGCACGGAGCTCACACCCACCGCCGTGATGTCGTCGAAGCCCAGCGCGGTGAAGATCGCGGGCAGCTTTTCGGCCGCGGCCTGGGCCGGCCCGGCCGCCGGCCCCTGGACGGCCTGTTTCATGACGGACTGGAGCAGATGCGCCAGCTTTTGGTCGTCCCCGCTGAGGTCGACATAGCCGTAGAGGGTGCCGCCGAGGTCCAACTCCCGGCTGACCCGGTTGAAGGCGGCGCTCCGGCGGCCAGGAGGCACGAGGTCGACCGCGGCGGGCGGTCCGGGCGGGGCCGCCTTCTTGGCGCAGCCGCCCACGGACGCTCCGGCGAGGGCCAGGCCAAGGGCCGCGCCGAGCCATCCGAAATTCCAGTGCTGCCGCGAATTCACAAGTGAGCTGGAACTCCCTCGATAGGGCCTCCGGCGGCCCGGGCAAATGAAATAATGCGCTATATTAGATAATACAGCGTTCGGTTTCGGCGCTACTTGGCTGGGTCCGGCCGGAGGGGCTCCACCACCGCGGCCATGTCGCGCTCGCCCAGGCCGGCGGCGAGGGCCTGTTCGAACAGGCGCAGGGAAGCCGCGGCCGTCGCCAGGTCCAGATGGTTGTTCCCGGCCTCGCGCTGGGCATAGCGGAGGTCCTTGGCCATGAGCTTGAGCAGGAAGTTCGGGGTGTAGTCGCGCGCGGTCATCCGCGGGCTCAGCATCTTCACCATCGGGCTGCCCGGGGCCCCGTTGCAGAGGACCTCCAGCGCCTTGGCGCGGTCGATTCCGCTCTTTTCGATCAGCGCCACCGCCTCGGCCAGCGAGGCGACCTGGACCCCGCAGAGGAAGTTGTTGATCAGCTTCATCCGCGAGCCGCTGCCGGCCGGCCCGAGGTGCGTGATGCTCTTGCTCATCGCGGCCAGGACGGGCCGGGCCCGTTCCAGGGCCGCGGCGGAGCCGCCCACCAGGAAATTGAGCTCGCCGGCGGCGGCGTGGACCTTGCTGCCGGTGACCGGCGCGTCGAGCACCTCCAGGCCCCGCGCCCGCGCCGCGGCGGACAGCTCCCGGATCCAGTCGACGGTGATGGTGCTCGACTCGATCAGGACGGCGCCGGGGCCGGCCCCCTGCAGGGCGCCCTTCTCCCCCAGCCAGACCGCTCGGGCGGCGTCGTCGTCGGCCAGCATGCTGAGGATGAATTGGGCGCCGGCCGCGGCCTCCCCGGGGGTGGCGGCGACCCGCGCGCCCGCCGCCCGCAGGGCCCCGGCCTTGGCAGGGCTGCGGTTGTAGACCGCGAGCGGGAAGCCCGCGGCCGCGAGGCGGGCGGCCATGTGCGAGCCCATGATGCCGAGGCCGAGGATCGCGACGGACGTGCGTTCGGTGTTCATTCGGTGACGGAGAACTTCTTCAGGGCCTCCTCGTCGATGGACAGCCCCAGGCCGGGAACGTTCTCGTCCAGGTCGATGCATCCGTCCTTCGCCATCGGCTCGCCCTTGAAGATGTACCAGAAGAGCTCGTTGCCCACCTCCACGTCGACCGGCGGGAAAAATTCCGCCATCGGCGAGTTGAGGCTGGCCATGACCACGTGGTAATTGTGCATCTGCCCGGCATGGGGGATCACCGGGATGGAGTGGGCCTCCGCCAGGGCCGCGATCTTGCGCGCGGCGGTCAGCCCGCCCACGCGGTTGGTGTCGAACTGGATGTAGTCGACCGCCCGGGCTTCGATCAGCTCGCGGAACCCGTAGATCGTGTGCTCGTGCTCGCCCCCGGCGATCGGCATCCGCCCCATCGCCCGGAGCGCGGCGTAGCCGTGGATGTCGTCCGGGATGACCGGCTCCTCCAGCCAGCGGAGATGATAGGGCTCGAGCAGCGGCAGCATCCGCTTGGCGTAGTCGAGGGACCAGCCCATGTAAGCGTCGGCCATGATGTCGATGCCCTCGCCCACCGCCTCGCGGACGGTGCGGGCGAGCGCCACGTTGTGCTGCATGCCCTCGGCGCCGTCCACCGGCCCCCAGCCCATCCGGAACTTCATCGCCTTGTAGCCGGCGGCCTTGTACTTCCTCGCCTCCGCCGCCAGCTCGTCCGGCGGCGTCGAGTAGAGGCGGCTGGCGTAGACCGGGATCTTCGGCTTCGTCCTCCCGCCCATCAGCCGGTAGGCCGGCTGCTTGGCCGACTTGCCCATCAGGTCCCAGAGCGCGATGTCCACCGCGCTCATCGCCACCAGCACGACGCCCTTGCGGCCGAAGGCCATGGTCTTGCGGTACATGTGCTGCCAGAGAAACTCGTGGTCCCAGGGATCGGCGCCGAGCAGCAGCGGCTTCAGGTAGAGGTCGATGACCTGCTTCGAGACCAGCGGCGAGAGCGCGGCGTTGCCGATGCCGACCAGGCCGTTGTCGGTGAACAGCTCCACCACCAGCCAGCCATGGAAGGTGAACGTGCCCATCGTCGCCGGCGAAAGCGACGGGGAGATGAGGTCCATCGGGTTGGTGCAGAAATGCGGCGGAAGCGGGACGGTCGGGCCCTTCCACTGCACGACCCGGGTGCGGATTTCTTTGATTTTCATGCGGCGGGCGTCGGAGAGAGAGTCGCAAACGAAAGCGGACGGATGCGGGGAATCGCGAGGCAAATCGTGAGGAAGCCCGCCACGTGGAGGCAGCCGGCGATGGCGAGGATCGGCGCATAGCTGCAGCCGTGGTCCAGGAGGTAGCCGGCGAGCTGGCCGAAGACGACCCCGCCGAACGCCCCGCCGCAGCCGATCAGGCCGGCGACGGTTCCGACCGCGGAGCGGGGCACGAGGTCGGTCGGCAGGATCATGACCAGGGTCGACCAGGACTGCTGGCCCCAGAACGCGAGGCTGAAGAGGACGATCACCGCCGCGACCGAAGGCAGGTGGGGAACCGCGATCACCCACGGCATGAGCCCCACGCTCGCCGCCATCGCGATCTTGCGGGCGGCGTCGACCGAGGCGCCGCGGCGCAGCAGTCGGCTGGAGAGTCCCCCGCCGAGGAGGGCGCCGACGCCCGAGGCGGCGTAGGGGATCCAGCCGACCGAGCCCGCGGCCTTGAGGTCGAACCGCCAGGCGTCGAAGAGGTACTTGGGCAGCCAGAACAGGTAGAAGTACCAGGCGGCGTCGGTCATGAACTTCGCGGCCACCAGGCCCCGGATCTCGCGGCGGGCCAGCAGCTGGCGCAGCGGCACCCGCGGCGCGGGCGCCGCCGGCGCCCCGGCCGGAGCGGGCGTGTAGTAGATCCGCCACCAGACGAACGACCAGGCCAGGCCGAGGGCGCCCGCCAGGAAGAAGACCCAGCGCCACGGCGCCAGGTGCAGCCAGCCCGCCCGGCTCAGGACCAGCGCGATCAACGGCGCGGCCGCGACGGAGCCGACCGCCGAGCCCGCGTTGAAGATGCCCATGGCCGTGGCCCGCTCCTCCGGCGGAAACCACTCGGCGGCCACCCGCGTCGCGGCGGGGAATCCCCCGCCCTCGCCCATCCCGAGCATCAGCCGGCAGGCCGCGAGCATCATCACCCCGCCCGCCAGCCCCTGGCTGGCGCAGGCCAGGGTCCAAAAAAGCATGAGCAGGAAGAACCCGCGCCGCGTCCCGATGCGGTCCAGCACGTACCCTCCGACAAAGTACATCAGGCCGTAGGTGACGAGGAACGCGGAATCGAGCGCGGCCTTGGCCTCGTTGCCGATCGGGATGTCGGCCTGGATGGCCTTGATCACCCAGGGCAGCGTCTGCCGGTCGAGGTAGCTGAGCGCGATCGCGGCGCTGACCAGCAGGGCGATGCGCCAGCGGGACATGACGCCGGCTACGGAGCCCGCGGCAGGTCGGCGGGCGCGAGGGCGGCCGGATAGAACCGCACCTCCCGGATCTCCCCCTTGAACCAGTAAACCCGGTTGAGGCGCACGCCCACGGAGGTGCGCCCGCCGGCCATGGGCGCGAAGGCGACCTCGCCGCTCAGCTCCGGGACGCCGTCGACGTAGGAGCGCATGAGGCGGCCGTCATAGACCAGCTCGCCCCAGGCCCACCGCCCCAGCGGATGGAGCTTGGCCGGGTCGATCAGCGTCCGGCCCTTCCCGCTGAGCAGGAAGGTGTCCATGTACCAGCCCTTCCCCTTCACCACCCGGTCCTCGACCGTGAGCCGGCGTCCGTCCGGATCCTCGATGTGGAGGAAGCGCTGGGCCTCCGGCGCGTCGTCCTCCGGCCGGAAAAGCACCGCCACGGTGAACCGGCTCCAGCCGGAGATGGGGTTGGCCGGCACGACCAGGCCCTGGTCGACGCCGTTGAAGTGGACGGCTCCGTCGGGCAGCACCTGCGGCGAGCCGAGGACTTCGGGGACCGACCCGCCCACCGCGCGCAGGTCGCGGAAGGTCCAGACGAGCGGGGATGGGGTGTCGGCGCGCGCGGCGGCCAGCGCGGCGCAGGTCAGGGCAAAGGCGGCGGCGAGCCGCAGGCGGGGTGAGGACATCGGGGGTGCGGGGGCAAGACGCGGATCGCACCCGGCCGTTACGGAGAATCCGCCGGCCGGGAAAGGGGGCGTCCCGACCGACATACCGCTTGCCTAATCACTTGCCAAGTAGTAATATAGCCAAAATTGATTTGTGAAACAAATGAGCCGCCCCACCGTCTCAAGTTTCCATACCACCATGCATAAGCAAACCACGTTGATCTCTGTACTGCTGCTCGGAGCGGGCCTGCTGGCCGGCTGCGAGGGCAATGGCCCCAGCACGCAAAACGGCGCTGTGGCCGGCGGCGCGCTCGGCGCGCTGGCCGGCGCCATCATCGGCAACAACAGCGGCGGCCACAACGGCCTGGCCGGCGCCCTGATCGGCGGCACCGTCGGCGCCATCGCCGGCGGCACCATCGGCAACAACATCGACCACGAGAACGGCACGCTCTACACCTCGGAGCAGCAGGCCGCCACCACGGTCGTGGTGCAGGAGCCCCCGCCCCCGCCGCCCGCGCCGCCGCAGCCCACGGAGTATGCGCCGCCGCCCCCCCCCGCGCCGAACGCGATCTGGATCAACGGGTATTGGGCCTGGAACGGACAGGGCTACGTGTGGGCCGCGCCCCACTGGATCGTCCCTCCGCCCCATTACCACCATTACCACGCGCCCTACTGGGCGGCGCGTCCGGACGGCACCTACGTCTACATCCGCGGGTACTGGCGCTGAGCCGCCCCGCCCGCCCCGGGCCGCGCCGCCACCGGCGCGGCCTTTTTTGTCCGCGGCTAGAGCGCGAAGGGATTGAACCGCAGCTCGTTCTCGACCGTGGTCATCGGGCCATGGCCGGGCGCGATCAGGGTGTCGGCCGGCAACGCCCCGAGCAGCCGGCGGAGCTGGGCCTGGAGCTGCTTGGGCGAGAAGTAGCCGCCGCCGGCCGAACCGGCGAAGACCAGGTCGCCGGAGACCAGCAGCGCGCGGCGGGGCCGGTCGGCGCCCGTCGCGCGCACCAGGTAGCAGCTGTGGGCGGCCGCGTGGCCGGGCGTGCTGAACACCTGCACCTCGAGCCCGCCGAAGGCCAGGTGCGCCCCCTCGCCCACCGGCGTCCCGCCCGCCGCGCAGGCGCCCTGCGGGATGTAGGCCACCGGCGCCTCGAAGCAGCGCGCGACCTCGGCCAGCCCGCCGGCGTGCTCGGTCTCGACGTGGGTGAGGAAGACCGCGTCGAGCCCGCCGATGGCCGGCGGCCAGCCCGGCTGGATCGACGGCAACCCCGCCCCGGTGTCGAAGAGCAAGCCGCGGTCGGAATTCATCGCGGCGACCAGGTAGGCGTTCGCGAAGCCGATGCCGTGGCGCATGCGCAGGGGCCAGAGGCGGAACGGCAGGGCGCCGATCCGGGGCAGCGGATAGCGCCCGGCGCCCAGCGCGCAGAGCCCGACCTCGTTGAGCCGGAGCGCGGCGGCCAGGCGCCGGAGCTCCGAGGGCGAGAGGTCGGGCCGATAGTCGACCGCGTCGCGGATCCGCGCCGCCGGCACGCCCGCCTCCGCCGCCAGCTCCTCGAGGTTGACTCCCGTCCCGCGCATCGCCTTCTCCAGCACGTCGCCGAGCTCGTCCTCCAGCGGAATGGCGGGTGAATCGGTCACGCCCGGAAGTCTAGCCCTTCGCCGGTCCGGCGGAAGGCGAATCTCCGCCCCGAAAATTGGCGCTGTGCTTCGCGGAATTTTTCCGCCTAGGCTCGGCGCGCATCCCCCTCATGGAAGCCGACCAAAAGGAAATCCTCGACATCTTCACCCGCACCCGCGCGCTCCTGCGCGGGCACTTCGTGCTGCGCTCCGGCCTGCACAGCGGCCACTATTTCCAGTGCGCCCAGGTGTGCCAGGACATGCCGGCGGTGGAGCGGCTCTCCGAGCTGCTGCTGGCCAAGGTACGCCAGCAGGGCTGGCGTTTCGAGACGGTCCTGGCTCCGGCGATGGGCGGCCTGGTGCTGGGCCAGGAGATCGCGCGGCAGGCGCGCGCGCGCTACATCTTCGCCGAAAAGGAGAACAACATCCTGGTCCTGCGGCGCGGCTTCACCCTCCGCCCCGGCGAGCGGGTCCTGGTGGCCGAGGACGTGGTCACCCGCGGCGGGCGGGTGGTCGAGTGCCTCAACCTCATCCGCGCCGCCGGGGGCACCCCGGCCGGCGTCGCCATGCTGGTCGACCGCAGCGCCGGCGCGGCGCGCTTCGACGTCGGCGCGGTCTCGCTGCTCGAGCTCAGCTTCCCCACCTACCCGGCCGACGCGGTCCCGCCCGAGCTGGCGCGGGTGCCGGTGGAGAAGCCGGGCAGCTGAGGCGGCGCCGCGGTCAGGGCTTCACGTTGATGACCGTGAAGGCCTCGGCGCCGTGGTCGTAGACGAAGAGCAGGTTGCGGCCGGAATGGATCGCGGCCTGCGCGGAGGCCAGGTCGGTCACCTTCACCCGGTTGACCTCGATGATCACCATGTCCTTCTCCAGCCGGTCGGAATAGGGGGAGTTCTTGTCCACCCCGGTGATGACGACGCCTTCGGTCCCGGGATCGATCTCGAGCCGGCGCCGGAGGTCGGCGGTCAGGGCGGTGGCGGTCACCCCCTGCACCAGCTCGTCGGAGTTCATCGCCTGCGAGGCGAGGGTGGCGGTGAGGGTCATCGGCTTGCCGTCGCGCACGATCTTGAGGGTGATCTTCGCCCCGGGGAGCATCTGGCCGATCAGGTAGTGGAGCGACTCGATGTCGCTCACCGGCTTGTCGTTCAGCCCCAGGATGATGTCGGAGCGCTGCAGGCCGGCGGCGGCGGCCGGGCTCTTCGGGGTGACCTCCTTCACGATCGCGCCGGGGGTGTCCTTGGCCAGGCCGGCCTGGGCGGCCACGTCCGGGTCGAGGTTGAGGGTCGAGACCCCGAGGAAGCCGCGCGACACCCGGCCGGTGGCGATCAGGCTGCGCATGACCGTGGCGGCGAGGTTGACCGGGATGGCGAAGCCGATGCCGATGCTGCCCCGCGAGGGCGAGATGATGGCGCTGTTGATGCCGACCAGCCGGCCCTTGGCATCGAGCAGCGCGCCCCCCGAATTGCCCAGGTTGATGGCCGCGTCGGTCTGGATGAAGTTCTCGTAGCCCTGGACGTCCTCCAGGATCCCGACCTGGCGGCCCTTGGCCGAGACGATGCCCATGGTGACGGTCTCCTCCAGCTCGAAGGGGTTGCCGACGGCGAAGACGATGTCCCCCACCCTCAGCTTGTCGCTGTCGGCCAGCGTGACCGCGGGCAGCTTGGACGCGTCGACCTTGATCACCGCCACGTCGGTCTTGGGGTCGGTGCCGATGACCCGGGCGTCGAACTCGCGCTTGTCCGCCAGCGTCACCTTGATGTCGTCGAACCCCTCGACGACGTGGTTGTTGGTCAGGATGTAGCCGTCGGGGGTGACGATGACGCCGGAGCCGGCGCCGGTCTCCGTTCCCTCCCGCTCCTGGTCCTGCGGTGCCTGGTCGCCGAAGAACTGCCGCAGCAGCGGGTTCACCTGGATCCGCTCCTTCACCTTGCGGGTCGAGCGGATCGAGACCACGCCCTTCTGGGCGGGATCCAGCACGTCGGCGTAGCTGGTGACGACCGGGGACTTGCCCTCCGACACCGGGGACGGGTCGATCCGCAGGTCGACCTTCGGCGGGGCGGCGGGGGCCGCGGGGCTGGCGGCGGTGAGGGCCAGGGCCGGCAGGGCCAGGGCGGCGCCGAGGATTCCGGCGAAAAGCTTGGTGTTCATGGGTAAGGTGAAGAGGCCCGCGCCGGGAAGAGGTTCCCTCCGGGCGGCCCGCGACGGGCTAGAAGCCCTTGATCCGGAAGAGGCTGGTGACGCTGGAATTGCAGTTGATCCGCTGGATCGCCTCGCCGAGCAGCCCCGCCACGCTCAGCACGGTCACGGGCAGGCCGTCGACGTGCAGGGGCGTGGAATCGGTGGTGATCAGCTCGTCGATCATGCCGCTCTTGAGCCGCTCGACCGCGACGTCGGTGAAGATGCAGTGGCTGACCGCCACCCGGACGCTCCGGGCCCCGAACTCGCGCAGCAGGGTGGCCGCCGCGGTCAGGGTGCCGGCGGTCTCGGTGATGTCGTCGACCAGCAGCACGTCGCAGCCCTCGACCTCGCCGACCACGTTGATCGCCTCGACCTTGGTCGCGCTCTTGCGCTTCTTCGCCACGATGGCCAGCCCGGCCCCGAGCATGTCGGCGTAGGCCGCGGCCATCTTGGTGCCGCCCACGTCGGGCGAGCAGACCACCAGCCGGTCCGACTTCTTCTGGGTGTTGAGGTAGTCGTAGAAGACCGGCGAGGCGTAGAGGTGGTCGACCGGGACGTCGAAGAAGCCCTGGATCTGCTGGCTGTGCAGGTCCATGGTCAGCACCCGGCTGGCCCCGGCCGAGACCAGGAGGTTGGCCACCAGCTTGGCCGTGATCGGCACCCGGGGCTGGTCCTTGCGGTCCTGCCGGGCGTAGCCGTAGAAGGGCAGCACCGCGGTGATGCGCTGGGCCGACGCGCGGCGGGCGGCGTCGATCATGATCAGCAGCTCCATCAGGTGGTGATTGGTGGGAGGGCAGGTGGACTGGATGATGAAGACGTCCGTGCCGCGGATGTTCTCGTTGATTTTGACGAAGGTCTCCCCGTCCGGAAAGCTGGTCACCGTGGCCTCGCCCAGGGGCTCCCCGATCGACTTGCAGATCGCCTCGGCCAGCGGCCGATTGGAATTGCCTGAAAAAATCTTGAGGCTCGATTCGCTCATGCCCGGGGCATCTTGCCGACTGCCGGGCGGGGGGAAAGCCTAAAGCGGGACGGCGCGGGGCCCCGCCGCTTTTCCGTGGACAACGGTCCGGTTCTGGCCAATTTCTGGCACCATGGATCAGCCATCCCAGAAGCTCGTCACGCCGGTCAGCCTGCTGGTCGACGCCATCCTCGTCATCGCCTTCGGCATCTACATGTACTCGGTCATGTCGACCCATGTGCCCTCGGACGACCCGAAGTGGATCCTGATCGCCGGCCTCTACACCACCGCGTGCATGTGCGGCGTGTTCTGGCTCGCCCTCCAGATGTTCCGGGTGACCTTCCGCGCCCATCGCGAGGCCCGGAGGAACCGGGGCAAGTAGTCCGGCCCCCCGCCGCCGGCCGGTCCCCCCGCGGACCGGCCTTTTTTGCGCCCGGCGTTGACACTCCCGGGGGCGAGGTTATGCCCTACCCTTTTGTCCCCGCCGACCGGGGCCCATTTCCTATCCCTCCGTCCCACCATGGCTAACAAGAAAGCGAAGAAGTCCTCCTCCTCAAAATCGCGGACACCTGCCCGCGCCAAGTCCGCCAAGTACGTCTACCTCTTCAGCAAGAAGAAGACCGACGGCAACGGCTCGCAGAAGGCGCTCCTCGGCGGCAAGGGCGCCAACCTGGCGGAGATGTGCCGGATCGGCCTGCCGGTGCCCCCCGGCTTCACCATCTCGACCGAGGTCTGCACCTACTATTACGCGAACAAGAAGAGCTACCCGGCCGCGCTCCAGGCGCAGATGGAGGCCGGCGTCGCCGCGATCGAGGCCGAGGTCGGCGCCCGCTTCGGCGACCTGCAGAACCCGCTGCTCGTCTCGGTGCGCTCCGGCGCCCGGGACTCGATGCCGGGCATGATGGATACCATCCTCAACCTCGGCCTGAACGACCAGACGGTCGAGGCCCTGGCGGCGAAGACCAGCAACGAGCGCTTCGCCTGGGACTGCTACCGCCGCTTCGTCCAGATGTACGGCGACGTCGTCCTCGGGGTGCAGAAGCGCCCCGGCGAGGACCACGAGCCCTTCGAGACCGTGATCGAGAAGCTCAAGCACGAGCGGCACCACGACCATGCGATCGAGGACACCCGGCTGACGGTGGAGGACCTCAAGGAGCTGGTGGCCCGCTTCAAGGCCCTGGTCAAGGAGCGCACCGGCCACAACTTCCCCGCCAGCCCCTGGGACCAGCTGCGCGGCGCCGTCGGCGCCGTCTTCGGCTCCTGGATGAACGACCGCGCCATCGTCTACCGCCGCAAATACAACATCCCGCAGGAGTGGGGCACCGCGGTCAACGTCCAGGCCATGGTCTACGGCAACACCGGCAACCGCTCCGGCTCCGGCGTCGCCTTCACCCGCGACCCGGCCACCGGCGAGAAGGTCTTCTACGGCGAGTTCCTGATCAACGCCCAGGGCGAGGACGTGGTCGCCGGCGTGCGCACCCCCGAGCCCGTCCGCCAGCTCCATGACCACCTGCCGGCGGCCTACAAGGAGCTGGAGCGCATCCGCGGCGTGCTCGAGTCCCGCTTCCGCGACATGCAGGACTTCGAGTTCACCATCCAGGACGACAAGGTGTACATGCTCCAGACCCGCAACGGCAAGCGGACCGGCGTCGCCGCCGTGCGCATCGCCTGCGAGATGGTGAAGGAGAAGCTGATCGACTGGAAGACGGCGATCGGCCGCGTCCCGGCCGACCAGCTCGACCAGGTGCTGGCGCCGATCTTCGACCGCGCCGCCCTCAAGTCCGCCGAGGCCATCGCCACCGGCCTGCCGGCCGGCCCCGGGGCGGCCTGCGGCAAGATCTATTTCAATGCGGACCGGGCGGTCGAGGCCGAGAGCCGCAACGAGAAGGTGCTGCTGGTCCGCGTCGAGACCTCCCCCGAGGACCTCCGCGGCATGATCGCGGCCGAGGGCATCCTCACCGCCCGCGGCGGCGTCTCCTCGCACGCCGCCCTCGTCGCCCGCCAGATGGGCAAGGTCTGCGTCTGCGGCGCCAGCGCCCTCGAGGTCGACTACGGCGCGCGCACCCTCAAGGTCGCGGGCCGGATCTTCAAGGAGGGCGACTTCCTCTCGATCGACGGCACCACCGGCACGGTCTACGGCGGCGAGGTCAAGACCGCCCCCTCCGAGGTCATCCAGGGCCTGATCCACGGCGGCGGCGAGGCCCGCCAGGGCCGCACCTTCAAGAACTTCACCCAGCTGATGAAGTGGTGCGCCGCGGCGACCAAGATGCAGGTCCGCACCAACGCCGACACCCCGGAGCAGACCCGCAACGCGGTCGCCTTCGGCGCCGTCGGCATCGGCCTGACCCGCACCGAGCACATGTTCTTCGAGGGCGACCGGATCGACGCGATGCGGGAGATGATCCTGGCCGACACCAAGGAGGCCCGCGAGGCCGCCCTGGCCAAGCTCCTCCCCTACCAGCGCGAGGACTTCCTCGGGATCTTCAAGGCCCTGAAGGGCTTCCCCGCCACCATCCGCTTCCTCGATCCCCCGCTGCACGAGTTCCTGCCCCACGCCAAGGAGCAGCAGCAGGACCTGGCCCACAAGCTGAAGATCAGCGTGGAGAAGATCGAGCAGCGGGTGAACGAGCTGCACGAGTTCAACCCCATGCTCGGCTTCCGCGGCTGCCGCCTCGGCATCAAATATCCCGAGATCACCGCCATGCAGGCCCGCGCCGTCTTCGAGGCCGCGGTCCTGGCCAAGAAGGCCGGGGTCCGCGCCAACCCGGAGATCATGATCCCGCTGGTCGGCTTCAAGCGGGAGCTCGACCTCCAGGTCGCCCTCGTCCACGACGTCGCGGCCCAGGTCCAGGCGGAGAAGAAGACCCGGATCTCCTACTCGGTCGGCACCATGATCGAGGTTCCGCGCGGCGCGCTCACCGCCGACGAGATCGCCAAGACGGCCGAGTTCTTCAGCTTCGGCACCAACGACCTGACCCAGACCACCCTGGGCATGAGCCGCGACGACTCGGGCTCCTTCCTCGCCCCCTATCAGGAGGCGGAGATCATCAAGCGCAATCCCTTCGCCACGATCGACCAGACCGGCGTGGGCCAGCTGATGCGGATCGCCATCGAGAGGGGCCGCCAGACCCGCCCCGGCATCAAGCTCGGCATCTGCGGCGAGCACGGCGGCGACCCGGACTCGGTCAAGTTCTGCCACAAGCTGGGCCTGAACTACGTCTCGTGCTCGCCCTTCCGCGTGCCGGTCGCCCGCCTGGCGGCCGCGCAGGCGGCGGTGGAGGAGGCCAAGCGGTAGGGCCGCCTCGCCCCGGATTCCGAAGGCGCGCCCCGGCGGGCGCGCCTTTTTCTTTGGGGCCGGCCCGGTGCCGGAGCCGGCCCCCTTTTGCCTTTGGGGGGCGGCTGCATAGCCTTGGGAAATGCCCGCCAGCCCCAACCCCATCGATGCCGGGGTGCGCATCGGCCACGTCCACCTCAAGGTCGCGGATCTGGACCGCGCGCTCGCCTTCTACTGCGGTGTCCTCGGCTTCCAGCTCATGCAGCGTTTCGGCTCCCAGGCCGCCTTCATCTCCGCCGGCGGCTACCACCACCACATCGGACTGAACACCTGGGAAAGCGCCGGCGGCCCGCCGCCGCCCGCGGGGTCCACCGGCCTCTATCACCTGGCGATCCTCTACCCCAGCCGGGCGCTGCTGGCCGACGCCCTGCGCCGCCTGGAGGCGGCGCGGATCCCCCTGGAGGGGGCCTCCGACCACGGAGTGAGCGAGGCCCTCTATCTGCGGGATCCGGACCGGAACGGCGTCGAGCTCTATTGGGACCGGCCGAAGGAGTCCTGGCCGCGCGGCCCCGGCGGCGGGGTGGCCATGTTCACCCGGCCCCTGGACCTGCGGAGCCTGCTCGCCGAAAAGAGCTGAGATTTTCGTAACCGGGCCCTATGCCGGGGGGTCAGAACTCCCCAATGGCCAGCCCCCCGACCCCCGATGCGATCATCGAGGCGGACCACCTTTCGAAGAGCTACGCGGCGCAGCGCGCGCTGACGGACGTCTCGCTGCGGGTGCCGCCGGGCACGATCGGCCTGCTGGGCCCGAACGGCGCCGGCAAGAGCACCTTCCTCAAGTGCCTGCTCAACCTGGAGACGCCCACCGCCGGGCTCGCCCGGGTCCTGGGGCGGGACACCCGCGCGGCCAACCGCGCCTCCCGGGAGCGGATCGGCTACAGCCCGGAGCGCGACTGCCACATTCCCGGCCTGGCCGGCTGCGAATACGTCACCTACTGCGGGCAGCTCTCCGGCATGAGCTTCCGCTCCGCCCGCCAGCGCGCCCACGAGATCCTCGACCTGGTCGGCCTGGGGCCGGAGCGCTACCGGGCGGTCGACACCTACTCCACCGGGATGCGCCAGCGGGTGAAGCTGGCGCAGGCCCTGGTCCACGATCCCGACCTCGTCTTCCTCGACGAGCCGACCAACGGCCTCGATCCCGAGGGCCGCGAGCACATCCTGGCGCTGGTCGGCTCGCTCTGGCGCGACCTGGGAATCAGCGTGGTGATGTCCTCGCACCTGCTACGCGACATCGAGCGGGTCTGCGACCGGGTCGTGATCATCGCCCACGGCCGGGTGATCGAGCACGACAGCATCGCCGCCCTCAAGGAGCGCAACCGCCGGATCGTCGAGCTCATCCCCGGGGGCGACGGCGGCCCCGCCGGCTACGCCGAGGCCTTCGCCCGGGCCGGCCATTCCGCCCAGGTCCTCTCCAACGGCCGCCTGCGGGTGGAATCCGACTCGGACTCCGTCGACTGGATCCTGCGCCTGCTGCAGGAGCGGCGCCTGCCCCCGGCCGAGATCACCGCCAATCCCGACGCCCTGCACGAGCTGTTCATCCAGGCGATCGCCACCCATGCAGGCTAGCCTCGACCTCAGCCGCTGGCGGGAGAAGCCCGGCGGGCTCGCCTACCGCCGGTGGGTCATCGTCTCGACCGGGCTGCGCCACCTCACCCGCGGCCGGTTCTTCCGCGTCCTCCTCATCCTCTCCTGGGGGCTGGCGGCGCTGCTCGCCGCCGCCGGCTTCCTCTTCTCCCAGGCCTCCTCGCCCGGCGGGAGCCTCGACTCCGTCCTCGGCGCCTTCGGGCCGCGGGGGGCCGCGCTCGCCGCCGCCGTCCGCGGCCTGCTCCTGCTCTATCCCGACGTGGTCGTCCGCACCCTCTTCACCTTCCTCTTCTGGCTCCAGTCCTACTTCGCGCTCTGGCTCAGCCTGATCGGCCTGACCGTGCTCGTCCCGGGGCTGGTGACCCGCGACCGAGCCACCCACGCCCTCACCGTCTACCTCTCCCGCCCCCTCACCTCCGCCGACTACCTGCTGGGGAAGTTCGGGGTCATCGTCGGCATGCTGGTCCTGCTCTGGACCGGCCCCCTCCTCCTCACCTGGCTGCTCGGCGTGCTGTTCGCCTCCGACCGGGACGTCGCGGTGTACTCGGCGGCGCCGCTGCTGCGGGCCCTCCTCCTCAATGGCATCGCCCTCGGCGCCCTCGCTCCCCTGGCGATGGGCATTTCCGCCCTGGCCCGCTCCGCCCGGACCACCACGGTGGTGTGGCTCGGCCTCTGGCTGGTGGCCGGATTCCTCGCCAAGGTGCCGGCCATGCCCTCGTGGATCCGCCGGGCGAGCTTCTCCCATGACCTGGGGGAGATGCGGGGCGAGGTCCTGCGCCTGGACCGGGCGCTCGGCGAGGCCGCCGCCGACCTGCCCATGACCAGCCCGAAATTCGTCGAGAGCCTCCAGCGCGGCGGCGAGAACGCCCAGCCCAAGGACGCCGGCGGCTCCGCCGCCGGGCTCGCCTTCCTCGCCGGCGCCGGCGCCCTGGTCTGCCTCCGCCGCCTCCGCGCCGAATGAACGCCGTCGTCCAAGCCGAGGGCCTGAGCCGCTTCTACGGGATGATCCTGGGGCTGAACAACGTCAGCTTCGAGCTCCGGGCCGGGCTGACCGGCATCGTCGGCCCGAACGGCGCGGGCAAGACCACGCTCTTCCGGCTCCTCCTCGGCCAGATCCAGCCCAGCTCGGGCCGCCTGCGGGTCTTCGGCGAGGAGCCCTGGAACAACCCCGGGGTGGCCGCGCGCCTCGCCTACTGTCCGGAGTCCGAGGGTGTGCCCGCGGGGCTGAGCGCCCGGTCCTGGCTGATCGGGCTGGCGATGCTCTCCGGCCGGGACGCGGCCGCCGCCCGGGCGCGCGCCGGCGAATGCCTCGACCGGGTGAAGCTGGAGCCGGCCCACCGGCGCAAGCCCCTCACCGCCCTCTCCAAGGGCATGCGCCAGCGCGCGAAGCTCGCCCAATGCCTCCTCCATGAGCCGGACCTGCTGATCTTCGACGAGCCGATGAACGGCCTGGACCCGATGGGCCGGGAGGACTTCGCCAACGTGCTGCGGGAGCTGGCGGCCGGGGGCAAGACCGTCCTGGTTTCGAGCCACATCCTGCAGGACCTGGAGGCGCTGTGCGCCGATTTCCTCCTGCTGCGCGGCGGCCGGATCCCGCGCTCCCTCAACGAGTCGCTCTCCCCCCAGGCGCGCCAGGGCTGGCCGGCGGCGAGCGCGTTCCGCTGCGCCGACCCCGAGCGGCTCGCCCGCCACCTGATGGACGAGAAGCTGCTGCGCGGCTGGGACCTGGGCCCCGAGCCCGACGCCCTGCAGGTGCGCTGGTCCGACCCCGGGCGCTTCTTCGCCGACTCCCACGGCATCCTGCTGCGCAGCGGAGCCTCGATCCGGGAGATGCGGCACGCCGAGTCCGCCCTGCAGCAAGCGCTCGAGCCCCCCTTCCGGCCATGAGGTCCTGGAATCTCGCCCGGGGCGTCGCCGCCCTCTCCGTCCGCCGCCACTTCAGCCGCGGCCATTTTCTGGCGCTGGGGGCGATGCTGGCGGTGCTCGCGCTCATTTTTCTCGCCTTCCTGCGCGGCGGCAACGGCCCGGAACGGTTCCTCGCCTTCGCCGTCGAGTTTTACTTCGCGTTCCTCGTGC
Source organism: Opitutaceae bacterium (assembly GCA_035546595.1). Lineage (GTDB taxonomy): Bacteria > Verrucomicrobiota > Verrucomicrobiia > Opitutales > Opitutaceae > Palsa-1447. The sequence continues at coordinate 461 of DASZWO010000028.1, read as the reverse complement.
CGCTGCTCGCCTTCGTGGGCGGCGGCGGCGCCTGGCGCGACGAGCTCAAGCCCGAGTCCGCGGACTATGTCCTGCTGCGCGGGGTTCCCCGCGGCCTCTACCTCGCCCTCCGCTACGGCGCGCACGTGCTGTGCGCCGAGGCGGACTTCGCCTGCGCCTTCGGGGTGCTGGCGGCGGCGGCCGCGGCGCTCGGCGTCCCCGGCCTGGCCGCGGCGCTGCCGGCGATGGCGGCGGCGCAGGTCCTGGCGGTGGCGGCGTTCTCCGCCTTCGGGTTCCTCTGCGCCGCGCTCACCGCGCGCTGGGTCGTGCTCGGGCTGGTCTACGGGGCGGTGATCGAATTCGGGGTGAGCCATGTCCCCCTGGCGGTCAGCAAGGTGGCCATGAGCCACCAGGTGCGCGCCCTGCTCGGGGCGATCGCCGCGCCGGCCTGGCCGGCCGACGCGGGCGCGGCGGCCCGGCCC
>DASZWO010000027.1:0-56621 GCA_035546595.1 Opitutaceae bacterium | reverse complement strand
GCCGCGAAGAAGCACGGCTTCCGCCTGGAATGGGAGGAAAAGCCCTGGAGCTGCCGCTATTTCAAGGATACGGGGCGGATGATGCCAGAGAACGGACTGGAGCAGATCCGCTCCCATGACGCCATTTTCCTCGGGGCGGTGGGGTTCCCCGGCGTGCCGGACCATATCTCCCTCTGGGGCCTCCTGATCCCGATCCGCCGGACCTTCCGCCAGTATGCCAACGTCCGGCCGGTGCGGCTGATGCCGGGGGTGGCCTCGCCGCTGCGGGACCGGAAGAAGGAGGACATCGACCTCATCATCGTCCGGGAAAACAACGAGGGGGAGTACTCCTCGGTCGGCGGGCGGATGTACGAGGGCACCGACGACGAGGTGGCGGTGCAGCAGGCGATCTTCACCCGGCGCGGGACGGACCGGATCCTGAAATACGCCTTCGAGGTGGCCCGCGCCCGCCCGAAGAAGCACCTGACCTCGGCCACCAAGTCCAACGGAATCACGGTCACCATGCCATTCTGGGACGAACGGTTCAGGGCGATGGCGGCGAAATATCCCGACGTGCGGACCGACCAGTACCACATCGACATCCTGACCGCCCATTTCGTGCAGCATCCGGACTGGTTCGACGTGGTGGTGGGCTCGAACCTCTTCGGCGACATCCTTTCCGACCTGGGCCCGGGCATCGCGGGGACGATCGGCATCGCCCCGTCGGCCAATCTCAACCCCGAGCGGGAATTCCCCTCCATGTTCGAGCCGGTGCACGGCTCGGCGCCCGACATCGCCGGCCGGGGCATCGCCAACCCGGTCGGCCAAATCTGGTCCGGGGCAATGATGCTCGACCATCTCGGCCATCCCGAGGCCGCCGCCGCCGTCGTCCGCGCGATCGAGCAGGTGATCGAGTCCGGCCCGCGGACGAGGGACCTGGGGGGAACCGCCGGCACGGCCGAGGTCGGCAGGGCGATTGCGGCCGCGGTCTGACGGCCCCGGGCGTGGCCGGCCGGGGGGGCTGCCACCGATCTGACCGGCCAATTCGTATTGCCCGGCGCATCGGCGAGGAGGATCGTGCGTCTAGCTTTCCCCATGGACCACCCCTCGATTCCCGACTTCAAGGGCCAGACGGCCGTCATCACCGGCGGAGCCTCCGGCATCGGCCTCGCCATCGCCCGCCGCCTGCGCGCCGGAGGCGCGTTTATCGCGGTGGTCGACTTCGCGGACAAGGCCTTCCCGGAGTTGGCGAAGGAGTTCGGCGCCCAGGGGGCTTTCGTCAAAGCCGACGTGACCGACGAGGCGTCGGTCAAGGCCGCGGTGGAGCGGATCGCCCAGGCCCAGGGCCGAATCGACATCCTGATCAACAGCGCCGGCATCACCGGCAAGACCAACGTCAAGACCCACGAGGTGGACGCGGAGGACTTCGACCGGGTCTTCCGGGTCAACGTCAAGGGCCCCTTCCTCATGGCCAAGCACGTCCTTCCGGTCATGCTGAAGCACAACTACGGGCGGATCCTTCACATCGCCTCGATCTCCGGGAAGGAGGGCAACGCCGGCATGCTGGCCTACTCCGCCTCCAAGGCGGCGGTCATCGGCCTGGCCAAGGTCCAGGGCAAGGAGTACGCCGAGACCGGCATCACGGTCAACGCCATCGCTCCCGCGGTGGTCCGCACCCCGATGGTCGAGGCGCTGCCGGAGGCCCAGGTCAAGTACATGACCGACAAGATCCCGATGAAGCGCTGCTGCACGCTCGATGAGATCGCCGCGATCGCCGCGTTCATCGTCTCCCGGGAAAATAGCTTCACCACCGCCTTCACCTTCGACCTCAGCGGCGGCCGTGCCACCTACTGAGGAAGGCCCGGCCCTGGCGGCGGCCCTGCGGAAAGCGGCGTGGCGGATCGTTCCCTTCCTGCTTCTGCTCTACGTCCTGGCCTTCCTCGACCGGGTCAACCTCAGCTACGCGAAGCAGTCCTTCTTGCGCGACACCGGGCTGGGGGATGAAGCCTATGCCTTCGGGGCCGGCATCTTCTTCCTGGCCTATGCGCTGTTCGAGATCCCCAGCAACCTCATCCTGCACCGGGTGGGAGCCCGGGTGTGGCTTTGCCGGATCATGGTGACGTGGGGCCTGATTTCCGCCGCCACGATGTTCGCGCACTCCGCCCGGAGCTTCTACCTGCTGCGGTTCCTGCTCGGGGCGGCGGAGGCCGGCTTCTTCCCCGGCGTGATCCTCTATCTCACCTATTGGTTCCCGGCGCGGACGCGCTACGCGATCCTGGGCTCATTTTACTTCGGGGCGCCGCTCTCGCAGATCTTCGGCGGGCCGTTGTCTGGATACCTTTTGGAACTCAATGGTCGGTGCGGGCTGCAGGGCTGGCAGTGGCTCTTTTTGGTCGAGGGCGCACTTGCCGTTCCGGCGGGGGTCTGGGCCTTTTTCTACCTCACCGACCGGCCCGAGCGCGCCGCCTGGCTTCCCGAGGCCGAACGCTCCGCCCTCGTCCGCCGCATGGAGTCGGAGCATCAGGGCATCGAGGCGATTGGCGGCCGGCATACCCTGGCCGCCCTCGCACGGCCGCGGGTGCTCTATTTTGGGCTGATCTACATCTTCATCCAGGCCACCACCTACGGCGTCACGTTCTACATTCCCTCGCAAATTGCCGGGCTGTTCGGCCGCGAGACCGGCCTCTGGGTCGGCTTGGTCAGCGCAATCCCATGGCTGTGCGCGCTCGCCGCGGTCTTCCTGCTTCCTCTTTGGGCCCGGCGAACGGGCCGGCGCGCCTGGGTGGCCGGCGGCGCTCTCGCGGTCGCGGCCGCAGGCATAGCGGCGTCCGCCTGCGGGAGCCCGGTCTTCGGCTTGATTGCGCTCTCGGTGGCGACGGCGGGGTTCATGGGCGCCCAGCCCATATTCTGGACCTTTCCCACGGGGGAGCTGACGGGCGCCGGCGCCGCCGGGGGAATCGCGCTGGTCAATTCGGTCGGAGCGCTGGGTTCGTTCGGCGCGACCAACCTCCGCGCCGCCGCGGAACGGCTGGGCGGCACTCCGCTGGCGGGGCTGGCCGCGATGGCGGCCGTCACGGCGCTGGGCGCCGTCCTGATGTTCAGCCTATCGGAGCCACCGGCGGTACCTGCGCCTCTTCCTCCGCGGGAGTGACCCGGCGCTCCGCGCCCGAACGGTTTTCGGCTCTGGCGCGAGGGGGAGGGAGGAGATGGGCTGCAGCGGTTCCCCTTGACACGGCGTCGGGGCAAGCTTTCCTTGCGCTTCGATCATGAGCCTCTACCGCAAAGCCCACGCTTCCATTGCGTCCTTCGGCGTCTCCGCCGTCGTCGTCGCCGTGCGCTTTACGCCGCGAGGGCTCTGATCGTTAGGACCAAACGACTTTGCCCCTCCGGTGCCGAACCGGAGGGGCTTTTTTTTGGCTCCGCCGGCGAAGCAAGGAAGGGCTCCAAACCCGCCATGAACACGCCAAACTACGGAGCCAATCCAGAGACCCTGCCCCCCGGGCAGGCCCCGCGCGCCCGCGCGGCCATCTACGGCCGGAACCCCCTGCCATTCCACCAGACGCCGGCCTTCGGCGCCACCCACGACCTGCTGGTGATGAACCCGCATCCGCAGATGCAACCCCGGCCCGCCCCGGAGCGGCAGGACTGCGAAGGGGGCGGGCCATGAGCGCGCAGGCTGGGGCCTCCCCCTTCCGGCTGGCATCCCGCTCGGGCGGGATCCGGCCGAGCGCGATCCGGGAAATCCTCAAGGCCACCGCGCAGCCCGGTGTCATTTCCTTCGCCGGCGGCCTGCCCGCGGCAGAACTCTTCCCGCTTGAGGAGGTCCGCCGCGCCACCCAGGAGGCCTTGGCCGACGACGGCCCCGCCGCCCTCCAATACGGGCTGACCGAGGGCTATGGACCCCTGCGGGAATGGATTGCGGCCGATCTGGCGGCCAACTCCGGGCTGAAGGTCACGGCCGGCGAGGTTCTGGTCGTGAGCGGCTCCCAGCAGGGCCTGGATCTGGTGGCCAAGGTGCTCCTCGATCCGGGCGACCTCGTGCTGGTCGAGAACCCCTGCTACCTCGGGGCGATCCAGGCCTTTTCCGCCTATGAGGCCAGGCTGCTCGGCGTCGCCTGCGACGAGGGCGGCATCCGCCCCGAAGCGCTCCGGCGGGCGATGGAGTCCGCGCCCGCACGCCCCAAGCTGCTCTACCTCACGCCCCGCTTCCAGAATCCGACCGGCACCAGCCTGGCGCCCTCCCGGCAGGCCGAGATCGTGGCCCTCGCCGAGGAGTTCGGCGTTCCGGTGCTGGAAGACGATCCCTACGGGCGCCTCCGCTACAGCGGGCCGCCCCACCAGGCGCTGGGCGCCCTGGCCGGGACGGGGGGCTGGCTTTTCCTCGGCTCGACCAGCAAGTTCCTGGCTCCGGGCCTGCGGGTGGGATGGCTCGCGGTGCGCGACCCTGCCTTCTTCGAGAGGCTGGTCAGCGTGAAGCAGGCGGCGGACCTGCACACGCCGGGGCTGACCCAGCGCGCGGCCTTCCACTACCTGCGGCGGCCCGACGCGGTCCAGGCGCATGTGGCCATCCTCTGCCACGTGTACCGGCGCCGCCGCGACGCGATGCTCGCGGCGCTGGCGCGGCACCTGCCGACGGGCTGCCGGTGGACCCGGCCCGACGGCGGCCTGTTCCTCTGGCTTGAGCTGCCCGAGGGGGCGGATGCGCTCGACCTGTTCGGCGCCGCGCGGAAGCAAAACGTGCTCTTCGTGCCCGGCGAATCGTTCTGGGTCGGGGAGCCGAAGCGCCACACCCTCAGGCTCAACTTCAGCCACGCCGACCCCGAACGGATCGACGAGGGCGTGCGCCGGCTGGCCTCGGCATGGGCCGGATTGCGCTAAAGTTAGAGCTACGAATTCTTTGAGAGCGGGCCCGCGCCGGAATCTAAAGGCCGGGCTCGCGATCCCGTTGGCGCCTGGCTAATGCCCTGGCGCCTTTTTTACCCCTGCCTATGCCAGCACCCTCGCCTAAACCGGCTGCCTCGTCGGCGCCGTTCCTCGACCCGCATGTTCCTCGGGAGCGGCGCATCGACGACTTGATGGGGCGGCTGAGCGTGCTGGAGAAGGTCAACCAGCTCCTGCATGAAAATGCGGCGGTGGAGCGGGTGGGCGTGCCGGCTTACAATTGGTGGAACGAAGCCTGCCATGGCGTGGGCCGGAACGGACGCGCGACGGTCTTTCCGCAGGTGATCGGACTGGGCGCGACCTGGAACCGCGGGCTGGTCCAGCGCATCGCGAGCGCCATCTCCGACGAAGCCCGCGCCAAGCACCATGCCGCCGCGGCCGCCGGAAGAAGGGGCCAGTACCAGGGCCTGAGTTTCTGGACGCCCAACATCAATATTTTCCGCGATCCGCGCTGGGGCCGCGGCCAGGAAACCTTCGGCGAGGACCCTTTCCTTACCGGCGAACTGGGGGTGGCGATGGTGCGGGGCCTGCAGGGCGACGACCCGGACCACCTCAAGGTCGCTGCCTGCGCGAAGCATTTCGCGGTCCACAGCGGGCCGGAGCAGCAGCGGCACGGCTTCGACGCGCGGCCCAGCCTGAAGGACCTGCACGAGACCTACCTGCCCGCCTTCGAAAAGCTGGTGCGCGCCGGCGTCGAGGCGGTGATGGGGGCGTACAACCGCACCCTCGGTGAGCCCTGCTGCGCCAGCCACCTGCTCCTGGGTGACATTCTCCGCGGCCGCTGGGGCTTCAAGGGCCACGTGGTCAGCGACTGCGGCGCGATCGACGACTTTCACCAGCACCACGGCGTGACCAAGAATGCCACCGAATCGGCCGCCCTGGCCCTCAAGGAGGGCTGCGACCTGAACTGCGGCTGCACCTACCACGACCTGGTGCTGGCGCTGAAGCAGGGCCTGGTGACCGAGGCCGACGTCGACACCTCCCTGCGACGCCTGCTCGAGACCAAGTTCAAGCTGGGGCTCTTCGATCCGCCCAAGCATTCGAGATGGTCCGGGGTCAAGCCGTTGGTGGTGGACGGCCCGGAGCACCGGGCGCTGGCGCGCCGCGCCGCGATCGAATCCACCGTGCTGCTGAAGAACAACGGGGTCCTGCCGTTGCGGAGCGACTACCAGAGCATTCTGGTCACCGGTCCGACCGCGGCCAATCCCGCGGCGCTGCTCGGCAGCTACTACGGCATCTCGCCCCAGTTGGTCACGCTGCTGGAAGGAATCACCGAGCGCTGCACCGAGGAAACCCGCACCGTCTTCCGCACCGGCTGCCCCCTGACCGGGGCGATGGCGCCGGGGGTGAACTACACCTTCTCGACCGCGGCGGAGAACGAGCTGACCATCGCGGTCCTGGGCCTCGATCCGACCCTGGAGGGGGAGGAGGGCGATGCCGTCGCCTCGGCCGAGGGCGGCGACCGCGCCGCGATCGAGCTGCCTTCGGTGCAGCGCGAGTTTCTCCTCGAATTGCGGAAGCACGCCAAGAAGCTGATCCTGGTCCTGACTGGCGGCGGCGCCCTGGCGGTGCCGGAAGCGCACGAGATCTGCGACGCGGTGCTCCAGGTCTGGTATCCGGGCTGCGAGGGCGGCCGGGCCTTGGCCGACGTTCTCTTCGGGGTGGCTTCGCCGTCCGGCAAGCTCCCGGTCACGGTTCCGCGCCGCACGGAAGATCTGCCGCCTTTCGAGGATTACTCCATGCGGGGCCGGACCTATCGTTTTGCCGAAAAGGAGCCGCTCTATCCCTTCGGCTTCGGCCTGGGGTACGCGCGCCTTTCCTATGGCCGGCTGGCGCTGGGCGCTGAGCGCCTGGCCGAGGGCGGCGAGCTCACGGTCAAGGTTGGCGTGACCAACGCCGGGGGCCCTGCGGTCGAGGAGACCGTCCAGTGCTACATCGAACCGCCGCGGGAGTGGCCCGGCGCGCCCCGCGCCGTGCTGGTCGGATTTCAGAAGATCACGCTGGCCGCCGGCGCCACCGCCGCGGTTGAGTTCCGCCTCGGGGCGGAGACTTTCCGGCAGTTCGACGCCCAGGGCCGCGCCGTCTGGACGCCGGGCCGCTTTGGGATCTCGGTCGGCTCCTGCTCCCCCGGCCCCCGCGGCCTAGCCCTCGGCGCGCCCGCGGCCGCCGCGGGCACCGTGACGCTCGTCTGACTTTGCGCTACTGTTAGACCAACGATCCTTTTGAACCAAATTGCCGGAACAAATTTGTTCCATCCCGACCGGGGTCACCCTGCCTGACGATCCCGCGCCGGCTTACCCTCACCCCACCCAAACCTAATCACCCCGTAAGACGTCTTGGCCTCCGACTGGGCGCGTTTTTGTACCCGCGCCCCGTTCCGGCGGCGATCCCCCTCGCACCCTTGCCTATGAAAATGTACGCCCGCATCCTGACCTTGATGACCGTCGCGTGCCCTTGGCCGCTTCTGGCGCAAACCGCGCCCGCCACCGCCACCGCCCCAGCGCCGGCCGCGCCGGCGCCGACCACCGCGCAGGTGAACGCGGCCAGCGCGAATTCCGAGGACCAGACGTTCGTCCTCAGCCCCTTCGAGGTTTCCTCCTCGACCGACCATGGCTACGAGACGAACGAGACCCTGGCCGGAACCCGCATCCGCACCAATCTCAACGACGTCGCCGCTTCGATCAGCGTGATGAACAAGCAGTTCCTCACCGATATCGGCGCGCTGGATAACGGCACCCTGCTCCAATACACGACCAATGCCGAGGTGGCGGGCACGGAAGGCACCTACTCCGGCGTCGGCGGCGGACAGACCTTCAGCGAGCAGAGCAGCCTGCTCAATCCGGCGCAGTCCAACCGCGTGCGCGGCCTGGCGGCGGCGGACAACACCCGCGACTACTACATCACGGACATTCCGTGGGACTCCTACAACGTCGACCGGATCGACATCCTGCGCGGCCCCAACTCCTTCCTCTACGGCCTGGGCAGCCCGGCCGGCATCGTCAACGCCTCCCTCAACAACGCCGAATTCCGCAATTTCGGCAACGCCTCGATCCGCTTCGGCTCCTACGGAAGCACGCGCAGCACGGTCGACGTCAACCAGGACGTGATCCACAACGTCCTGGCCATCCGGATCGACGGCATGTACGACGACCGCAAGTACGACCAGTCGGACGCGTTCCAGAACCAGAAGCGCATCTACGCCGCGATCCGGTTCGACCCCAACCTCTTCGGCCCCCACTCCTCCTTCCACACCAGCCTGAAGGCGAAGGTCGAGGGCGGCGACATCAGCGCCGACCGCCCGCGCATCACCCCGCCGAACGACAGCATCACCCCCTTCTTCCGCCCCACCACGATCAGCGCCAGCAATCCCTACGGCGGCATGGGCGGCCAGTACCAGAACAACCCCTACGACCCCTGGCGCACGGACGGCGTGGTCCCGGGCAATGGCCGCGGCACCCTTCAAAGCAGCACGACCAACTTCCAGCCCTGGTTGACCGACACCGGGCAGCAGCAGCAGCCCTACTGGCTGTTCGACGGCAACACCAATGCGCTCCTGGGGGTCTTCGGCGGCTATATAAACAACGGCGCGCGCGACACCAACGGCAACCCGGGGTCGATCTCCGCCGGCCTCGCCGGCAAGGGCACGAACATGGCGTTCATGGGCCTCACCAGCCTGAACGCGGCCGCTTCCGCCTATAACCTCCCTGGCGCGGTCTTCGGCCAGTACAAGACCCAGTCGCTCGAGGATCCTTCGGTCTTCAACTTCTACGATCACCTCATCGACGGTCCGACCAAGTCGGAATGGGAACGCTGGACCGCCTCGAACATCGACCTGAGCGAGACGGCCTTCGACGACCGCCTAGGCCTCGATGTGAGCTACGACCGCCAGCGCTACTTCCGCGGCGGCCAGGCCCTGCTCGGCTACTCGCCGACCCTCAACATCGACATCGACCGAAACAACCTCGACTACTACCTGAACGGAAGCGATGGCGAGACCAGCAACACCAATGCGAACGTCGGCCGGCCCTACGTCACCGGCGCGAGCGGCAGCGGTGGCAGCTCCTACCGCAGCATCCGCCAAGTTCAGCGCGCTTCCCTCTTCGGAGAGCTGCGTGCGACCGACTTCATCCGGAACGACTTCTGGGCGAAGGTGGTGGGCCTGCACCGCTTCAACATCGTCGCATCCAACGAGCAGTTCTGGGACCAGAACCTTGTCTGGGAGCAGTACGCCAACAGCCAGCAATGGGACGGGCTGTGGAACCAGAACACCGGCAACAACAATCCGGTCACGAACCGGCCCCCGCAGGCGTTCATCTACCTCGGGCCCTCGCTGATGGGCCGCGGTTCGGCCCATGGCGCCAACATTCCCGGCGTCACCCAGAACATCCAGCTGCAGCCCCACGGCGTTTACCTGTTCGATTCGACCTACAATTCGACGCAGCCGTTCAATGCGCCCTGGAGCGTGCCCGCGAACCTGCAGACGATCTACGAGGGGGTTCCGAGCCCGCTGGCCAACGGGACCCAGCTCGACCAGAATTCCAACCCCTCCAACTACGTCGGCTGGAACAGCAACTTCCAGGACAACATCGTCCGCTCGAACGACGGCTCGAATCCGTATCTCTGGACCACCGCCGAGCAGTCCTTCCGCGAGACGATCTCCTACGCCGGCAACTACCAGGCGTACCTCTGGAAGAACGCGATCGTCGGGACCTTCGGCTGGCGCTACGACGAGGTCGAGACGAAGGACGTCACCGCACCGCTCGTGGTGCCCAACCGCAACACCCCGAATCTCGCGCAGTTCAACCTGCCGAATTCCTTCCCGTTGGGCCAGATCTTCAAGAACCACTCCACCTCCGAGGGCATCGTGGTCCACTTGAACGACTTCATCCCGCACGACCCGCTGCCGGTCAACATCGGCGTCAGCTACAACAATTCGAACAACTTCCAGGTGACCAGCGTGCGCCGGGACGTCTACGGATCCCCGATCGACAATCCGGACGGCAAGACCAAGGAATACGGCCTGATCCTCTCGACCAAGGACGACCGCCTCTCCCTGCGCATCGAGAAGTACGACACCAAGGTGGAGAATGGTTCGTCCACGCTGGGCAATCCCGCCGGCATCGGCAGCACCATCGCGCAGGGCCTGCGGTTCCGCAACGTCTTCCTCTACCAGCTCGGCGGGTACACGCTCGACACCGAGAACCAGCCGCAGTCGCGCAACAACTGGGCCCAGGACTTCCCGAGCCTGACCGCGGCCCAGGCGCAGCAGCAGGAAGACCAGGCCATCGACACCTGGAACGCGATCGAGAAGCACCTGCTGGGCACGACGTTCTTCCAATACTGGAATTTCACGCCCACCCAGCCCTCGCAGCTCGTCAACCGCACCACGTACCTGACGAACCCCGCGGCCTTCCAGCCCGATCCGACGACGGTCGGCCCGTACTCCGTGCCGTCCGGCGGCCCCCAGGGCTTCACCGTTACCGCGGACACCGAGTCGAAGGGCTATGAGTTCGACCTCACGGCCAACCCGACCCGCAACTGGCGCATGGAGTTCAACGCGTCCGAGGACACGGCGACGGAAAGCAACGTCGGCGGCGCGGGGCTGAACAGCCTCGTGACTTACCTCAACTCGCAGCTGGACCCGGGCGGCGTGCCGTCTCCGGCCGCCATCATGCCCCAGTTCGGCAACGCGGGCCTCAGCATCCAGCTCAACCAGTGGGGTCCCTGGCTGCAGAACTACACCCTGCTGAAGCTCCAGGAAGGCTCGAACGTCTCGGAGCTGCGCAAATGGCGCTTCAACTGGATCAACAGCTACGACTTCACCACCGGCTTCCTCCGCGGGTGGGGCGTCGGCGGCGCCTGGCGCTGGCAGGATAAGAACGTGATCGGCTACCCGGTCGATCCCACGACGAACTCCTTCATCCTCAGCCGGCCCTACTACGGCCCGCCGGTCAGCTCGGTCGACGCCTGGGTCAGCTACACGCGCCGGATCACCAACAAGATCGGTTGGAAGATCCAGCTGAACGTCACCAACCTGCTTGGGCGCAACGGCCTGATTCCGGTGTCAGTCGAGCCGGACGGCAGCACCTGGGCGGCGGTGCGCGTGAAGCCCATCCAGGAATGGGCTATCACGAATTCGTTCACCTTCTGATATAGGGGCAATACAGGTTAGAGATAGTTAGGGAATCGGCCTGCCGCTCCGTAAGGGGCGGCAGGTCTTTCTCTTCTCCGGTTTTCAGGTAAGGCAGGCGGCAATCGGTCCTCCGTCCATGTCGTGCGCCGGCGGCGGCCTTGGAATCCTCCCTCGGCTTGAATCTGAATGTGTCAACATCCTCCAATCGGAATCGGACGAGCGGCAATGGTTGGCCGGCGCCGCGGTTGGCGCCATGCCGGCAAGGACGGTCAAGTCGGGGATCGAGGAGGAGCTCAGCGAAGAGAAAACCGATGCCCTCGGGCTGGACTTTCTGGCGCGGAGCCGCGGTTGGACTTAGGTTTGGGCCGATTTCTCGGCTTGTCGGCTGCTCACCCCGCTGAACCCGCCAACTGATCCCCATGAATCCCATGCGCCTCGCAATCCTCTGTTCGCTTTCAGCACTGGCCTGGTCGCCGCCGCCCGCGGCGGCGGCCGCCCCCTGGGTGGGCTCCTGGGCCACGGCCACGCAGCCGGTCCAGGGGCGCGACGCCCTGGAGGCGGCGTCGCTGCCGAACGCCACGCTGCGCCAGGTGGTGCGCATCTCGCTTGGCGGCGAGCGGCTGCGCATCCGGCTCTCCAACGCCTTCGGCGCGGCGCCCCTTCACCTTGATTCCGTCCGGGTTGCCCGCGCCCTGCAGCCCGGCGCCGCCCGGATCGACCCGGCGACCGACACCGCCGTTCTTTTCGACGGCAAGGCGGAGGTTTGGATCCCGCCGGGCGCGGAGTACCTTTCGGACCCGGTGCCTCTGGCGGTTCCGGCGTTTTCCGATCTGGCCATCTCCTTCCACTACCTCGGCGCGCCCGACCGCCAAACCGGGCATCCGGGTTCCCGCGCGAAGTCCTTCGAGGTCGCCGGCGACGCCGCCAGCGCGGCCGATCTGCCCGGCGCCCGGGTGATCGAACATTGGTACCAGCTGGCGGGGGTGGACGTGCCCGCGCCGCCCGGCGGGGCCGCGCTCGTCGCCTTCGGCGACTCCATCACCGACGGACACGCCAGCACCACCGACGGCAACGACCGCTGGACGGACTTCCTGGCGCACCGGCTCGTGGCGGGCTCCCCCGCCCATCCCTGGGGCATGCTCAACCTGGGAATCGGCGGCAACCGCATCCTGATGGACGGAATCGGACCGAACGCGCTGGCCCGTTTCGACCGCGACGTGCTGGCGGAGCCGGGAGCCGCGGCCGTCCTCGTCCTCGAGGGGGTCAACGACCTGGGCGGCCTGGCGATCAAGGGCGAGGTGCCCCAGGCCGCGCACGACGCCCTGGTGGCCCGCCTGATCGGCGCCTACCGGCAGATGATCGCCCGCGGCCACCAGCGCGGCATCCGGATGATCGGCGCCACGATCCTCCCCTACGGGGGCTCGGGCTACTATCATCCCGGCGCCCGCAGCGAGGCCGACCGGATCAAGCTCAACGAGTGGATCCGCGAAAGCGGGGAGTTCGACGGGGTGGTGGATTGGGACGCCGCGCTGCGCGATCCCAAGAACCCGTCGCGGCTGAATCCCGCCTACGACTGCGGCGACGGCCTGCATCCCTCGCCCGCCGGCTACCGGCGGATGGCGGAGACGGTGCCGCCGGGCCTGTTTGCAGGCCGCTGAGCCTATGAACCACGCACTTCGGATCGTCGGGCGTTCCCTCGCACTCGCGGCCTCCGTGCTACCGACGCTGGCCTGGGCCCAGGCGGAACAGCCGACCAGCGGGCATTTCAGCTATGTGGGGCGGGAGGCGGACGCCGCCTGGCGGAAGCAGGCGCTCGACCGGATCGAGCTGATCCGCAAGGGCGACTTCGGCGTCCGGGTGGAGGACGCCTCGGGCGCCCCGGTGCCCGGCGCCTCCGTCCGGATCGAAGAGGTGAACAGCGCCTTCCAGTGGGGCTCGGCGCTGCAGTTCGAGCGCCTGGTCCGCGACACTCCTGAAAATCGCCGCTACCGCGAGATGGTGCTGAAGCTGTTCAACGAGGCCAGCCCGGAGAACGACCTGAAATGGCCGAATTGGGAGGGGGACTGGGGCCCGGGCTTCAGCCACGAGCAGGCGATCGCCGCGCTGCATTGGCTCAAGGACCGCCGGTTCTACGTCCGCGGCCACAATCTGATCTGGCCCGGGAAGGGCGCGGAATGGAAGGACCTGCCGAAGAGCATCCGCGAGCTGAAGGGCACCCCGCGCCAAGGCGAGATCCCGGGGATGATCCTGGCCCACATCCGCGACATCACCTCCGCCACCCGCGGGCTGATCGACGAATGGGACGTGGTCAACGAGCCCTGGGACCACCATGCGATCATGGACCTCTTCGGGCCGAAGATCATGGTCGACTGGTTCAAGGCGGCCCAGGCGGGCCTGCCCGGAGGCCTGCTCTACCTCAACGACTGGGGCAACCAGGGGCTGCTGGGGGAGAACCCGAGCCACTGGCGGAACACCTTCGAGACCGCCGCCTATCTGCGCGGCCTCGGGGCCCCGCTCACCGCGCTCGGCCTGCAATGCCACATCAACCGCAATCCGACCGCGCCGGAGGACTTCCTCGCCGCGCTGGACCTCTATGCCGCGCTCAGGATCCCGATCCGGATCACCGAATTCGACATCAACACCGACGACGAGGCGCTGCAGGCCGACTATACCCGCGATTTTTTCATCGCGGCCTTCAGCCACCCCTCGGTGATCGGGGTGCAGCTGTGGGGATTCTGGGAGAAGGCGCACTGGCGGCCAAAGGGGGCGATGTACCGGACGGACTGGTCGGAAAAGCCCAACGGGGCCGTCTACCGCTCGCTGGTCCTCGATCAGTGGCGGACGCGGGAAGCGGGCGTCACGGACCAGGGCGGCCGCTACGCCGGCCGCGGCTTTTACGGCACCTACCGGGTGGTGGTCCGGGCCGGCGACCGGCGGGCGGAGCGCACGTTCGCGCTGGTCTCGGGCGGGCCCTCGCCTGATGTTGAGGTCCGGATCCCGTGAAGCTCGGCCTCGGCCTCTACCGCCACATGCTCAACCGCGAGAACTTCGAGTTCGCGCGGCAGGCGGGAGCGACGCATGTCGTCGCCCACCTGGTCGACTATTTTCGGGGCGGGGTCCACGCCACCCGCGACGACCAGCCCACCGGCACCGACTTCGGATGGGGCCTGGCGGGGGACCCCGACCGGCTCTGGACCCAGGAGGAGCTGGACGGCCTCCGGCGGGAGGTCGAGGCGGCCGGCCTCAAGCTCGAGGCGGTCGAGAACCTCGATCCGGCCCACTGGCACGACATCCTGCTCGATGGCCCCCGGCGCGCGCGCCACATCGAGAACGTGAAGACGCTGGTGCGGCGGATGGGCCGGGCGGGCATACCCATCCTGGGCTATAATTTCTCGATCGCGGGCGTGGCGGGTCGGACCAAGGGCAACTACGCCCGCGGCGGGGCGCCCTCTGTCGGAATGGAGGGGCCCTACGACCTGCCGATGCCCAACGGCATGGCCTGGAACATGGTCTTCGACGAGAAGGCGCCGGCCGGGGTGCTGGCGCCGGCCACCCACGAGCAGCTGTGGGACCGGCTGAGGCGCTTCCTGGACGAAATCCTGCCGGTCGCGGAGGAGTCCGGCGTGAAGCTGGCCGCCCATCCCGACGACCCGCCGCTGCCCTTCATCCGCGGCCAGCCGCGGCTGGTCTACCAGCCCGCGATGTACCAGCGGCTGATCGACCTCAGCGCGAGCCCCTCGAACACCCTCGAGTTTTGCATCGGGTCCCTGGCCGAGATGACCGAGGGGGATCTTTACGAGGCGGTGGAGGCCTACAGCCGGCAGCGCCGGCTCGGCTACGTCCACTTCCGCAACGTCGCGGGCAAGGTGCCGACCTACAAGGAGACGTTCATCGACGACGGGGACGTGGACATGCTCCGCGTCCTGGCGATCCTGCAGCGCAACGGGTTCGACGGCGTCCTCATCCCCGACCACACTCCGCAGATGACCTGCGCGGCCCCCTGGCACGCCGGGATGGCCTTCGCCCTCGGCTACATGCGGGCCGCGATGAAGGCCCTGAAGATCTCCGGCTAGGGCCCGAGCCGGGCGAACAGCCCGACATAGCTTCCGACGAAACCCCCGGCGCGGGCCGTGCTCAGGATCGATCCATCCTGCTCTCCGCCGAGGATTTTCCAGTCTCCCGCGCCGGAGCCGTAGGCGAACGCATAGGCGCGTCCCCGGCCCTCGATCCGCAGGGCGGCGCGGCCGCCGGGAGGCAGCGCGGCCTGCGCGACCTCGGCCGCCTTGGCGCCGTCGGCACGCTCCAGAAAAACCTCGGCGCCCGCGCCCCGCCGCCGGACTCCGAGGAAGAAATAATGCCCTTCGTTCTGGAAGGCGGCGATGCCCGCGGCCACGCCTGGGTCCAGCGGCAGCCGCAGCTCCGCGCTGGCGGCGAAGCGGGCGTGCTCGAGGCGGCGTCCGACGAAGGAGGGATTGGCCAGGCTGTCGAGGCCGGCCTGCCGGGGGCGCAGCGCCAGGGTGCCGGGGGACGGAAGGCTCCACCAGGTTTCGCGGGGGGTGCGCAGGAAATTCCAGGAGGGATCGAGCGCGGCTTCCGTGAAATCGTCGCGCCAGGTGAAGTTTCCCGTGGTCGGCGCCCGCGCCGCGAAGCGGGGCAGGCGCGGAGCCGGGGCCGCCGCCGGCACGGCCTCGCCGGGCGGAAGGATCCGGGGCCAGCCGCCGCTCCAGCTCACGGGCAGCAGGAAGGTTTCGCGGCCGGTGTTGTAGAGGTTCGCCTCGTACGGCCGGCAGCCGAGGAAGACGGCCCAGGTGTCCCCGGCGGGCGTATCCGCGAACTCGGCATGGCCGGTGCAGCTCACCGGCTCCGGCCGGCCGGGCGGGAGGTCGCGCTGGGTCAGGATGGGATTGGCGGGCCCGGCGGCCCAGGGCCCTTCCAGGGCGCGGCTGCGGAACACCACTTCGGAATGCTGCTCCGCCGTGCCGCCCTCGGCGCAGATCAGGTAATACCAGCCCTCCCGCTTGAAGAGATGCGGCCCCTCGATCCACACCGGCTTGCGGGCGAGGTCCGTGCCGCCGTTGACGAGCAGCGAAACCGGACCGAACGGCTGCAGCGTCGCCGGGTCCAGCTCGCGCAGCCAGATCGCGCGGTGCCCATCATAGAGGGGGCGGTTTTCCGGCGGCGGCCCGTTGTTCACCAGCCAGATCCGGCCTCCCTCGAAGAAGAGCGACGGATCGATGCCGTCGACGCCCCGCAGCCAGTGGGGGTCCGACCAGGGGCCGGCGGGATCGCGGGCGGTGAAGACGCAGTTCCCGCCGCAGTCCGCGAGGGTGGTGGTGAGATAGTAGACGCCGTCGCGGTAGCTCAGGTCCGGGGCGAAGACGCCGCGCGAGATGCCGAGGCCCTGGAAGTCGACCTGCGTGCGCCGGGTGATGACGTGGCCGACCAGGTCCCAGTGCGCCAGGTCCCGGCTGTGGAAGATCGGGATGCCGGGGAAGTAGCAGAAGGAGGAATTCGCCAGGTAGTAGTCCCGGCCGACGCGGCAGAGGCTCGGGTCGGGATGGAAGCCCGCCAGGACCGGGTTGCGGTACTCGCCCGGCTCCAGCGGCGCCGAGAAGCGCGGGTCCATCCCGGTATACTCGAAGCGCCCGAAGAGGGCGGGGGCGGGCGCCGCCGCGGCGGCGCAGCAGCAGCAGGCGGCGAACAGCAGGAATGTCCTCACGCTACCGGAGCCGGGTCGACTCGTAATACCCGAGCGGGTGGTCGGGAGGCTCGACTCCGGCCGGGAGCGGGCGGTGGGAGAAGGTCTGGAAATACAGCAGGCAGCCGTCCCGCCAGAACCGGGCGTCGGACTCCTGCGCCGACAGCAGAAGCTTCACGTGCTCGAAGCGCTCGTCGTCCATCCGGCCCCGGAGGCTGTCCCAGGCCCGCTGGAACCGGCGCACCTCGTCCACGCCGTGCTGGTAGTGGAGGCAGAGCTCGTCCCAGAGCGTGCGGCCCGAGCGCATCCGGTGGTCCCAGGGGACGTGGTGGAACCAGAGCAGGAGGTTTTCCGGGCAGGTGGCGAGGTCGGCCCACCGCCGGGCGACCTCGGGGGCGTATTGGGCCAGGGCGTCCGAGCCGGTGGCGGTGCGGTCGAAGCCGATGCCGTCGGCCGCGGCACGGTGATAGTAGGTCGCCCACCAATCGCGCCGGGGCCCCTGCTGGTCCCAGGGGCCCGGGCCATAGTGATGGTCGTGGGCCATGATGAGGTTCAGCCCGAGCGGGGTCATGTAATCCACCACCGCCTCCCGCGAGGCCAGCAGCATCCGGTCGATGGTCTCGACCGCCGTGCGGTCGTTGCCGAAGTTCTGCCGGGTCCATTCGTCGGCGATGGCCGCGGCGTCGAGCCCGTCGTCCCACGCCAGCCGCCCGAAGGCGTACCAGTTGGCCGAGGCCAGGGGATGGCCGCACCAGTCGCGGTCGGTGCCGACGTTGGCGACGCCGGCCATCACCGTGAGGCCCCCGCCCCCGGCGCGGCCGTCGACGATCTTCGCCACGGTCGAGCCGGGGCCGGCGGCGCGGGTGTCGGAGCGGAGCACCTCCTGCCACATCGTGCCGAGGTAGGCCAGGTGGATGGAGCCGCCGAGATATTCCTGGGTGATTTGCACCTCCAGGCCCAGGGAGGTGTGCGGCATGGCGCCGAACAGGGGATGGAATGGCTCGCGCGGCTGAAAATCCAGCGGTCCGTTCTTGATTTGGATCGCCACGTTGCCCCGAAACTTCCCGTCCAGCGGCCTGAACTCGTCATAGGCCTGCTTCGCCCGGTCCTCATGGTTGTCGGCCCCGTAGACAAAGGCCCGCCACATCACGATGCCGCCGTGGGGCGCCAGGAGGTCCGCCATCATGTTGGCCCCGTCCGCATGGGTGCGGCCGTAGTCCTGCGGCCCGGGCTGACCCTCGGAGTTCGCCTTGACCAGGAAGCCGCCGAAGTCGGGCACCAGCCCATAAATGCGCTCGACCTCGCCCTTCCACCAGGCCACCACGGCCGGGTCGAGGGGATCCGCGGTCTTGAGATGGCCGATCTGGATCGGCGCGCTGAAGCGCGGGCTGAGATAGACCCGGATGCCATAGGGCCGGAAGACGTCGGCCAGGGCCGCGACCTTTTTCAGGTAGGTGTCCGTCAGGATCAGGGGATCGGCGTTGACGTTGTTCAGGACGACGCCGTTGATGCCGACCGAGGCGTCGGCCCGGGCATAGTCGCGGTAGCGGGGGTCGGCGAAGTCCGGCAGCTCGAACCAGTTCCAGATCGAATAGCCGGCGTAGCCGTGCTCCTGGCTGCCGTCGAGATTGTCCCAGTGGTCGAGGATCCGCCGCTGGATCCGCGGCGCCGAAACCGAATCCAGGCTGTCCGGGGGCCGGGCCGTCTCGAGCTCCCGCAGCAGGGCGAAGGCGCCGTAGAGGGCGCCGGCATCCCGGCGCGCCTCGATCAGCAGCGCCGGGCGGCCCTGCCAGGACGCGCGGCGGAGCGCGTAGCCCTCCTCCCCGGCCGCGGCCGGGGCCGCGCCGGGGTCCGCCGCCACCGCGATGGGGGGCGAGGTGCCGAGCAGGCCTCCGAGCCCGGCCGCGAGCTCGGCGCGGGCGGCTTCCAGGGTGGGGGAGTCCGCGCCGCGCGGGGTGAGCAGGACGACCTGCGGCAGCGCGGCCGCG
Source organism: Opitutaceae bacterium (assembly GCA_035546595.1). Classification (GTDB taxonomy): domain Bacteria; phylum Verrucomicrobiota; class Verrucomicrobiia; order Opitutales; family Opitutaceae; genus Palsa-1447. Next base: position 37,882 of record DASZWO010000027.1, on the reverse strand, counting down.
TAGGCCTGGCGCAGCGGCTCGTCGGCAATGCGGCCGTACCGCAGCCAGAGCCGGTAGCCGTCGTCCGCGCGCAGGCACGGCGCGAGGGCGAGGAAGAAGATAAGAGTCCGCTTCCTGCCCATGGGAGGTCCGCGCTCAGGCGGCGGCGTAGGCCTTCCGCCGCTCCGTCAGTTCCGCCTGGATGCGGGCGCCCAATTCCTTGGTGATGGGATAGAAGGCGAGGAAAACGAGGCCCAGCGCAAAGGGCAGGGCGGAATAGATCGTGGCGGAGAGCCGGATGCCGAGAAGCGCGTGGGGCGTCTGGACCGCATTGGCCACGTAGTCGTAAGCTCCCAGCAGCCACGCGCTGAGGGCGCCGCCGAGCCCGAGGCCCGCCTTGAGGGCGAAGAGGATGCCGGCGAACATGAAGCCGGTGGCGCGCCGGCCGCCCTTCCATTCGGAATAGTCCGCCGAGTCGGCGATCATGAGCCAAAGCAGCGGCACGGTCGGGCCCCAGCCCGCCGCCCAGATCAGCCCGACGTAGAAGAGCAGGTTCACCGAATCGCGGGGAACGAAGAAGATCGCGGCCGTCCCGAGGGTGGATATCAGCATCCCGGTGAAGAAGACGGTCTTCTTGCCGAAACGGTTCGCCAGCGGCTTGGAGAAGATGATGCCGACGATCTGGACGATCGAGCCGGCGTCGAAGAAGAAGCTCAGGAAGACCGAGGCGGCATTGGATCCGTCCGGCTTGGCCAGGAGGCCCAGCGCGTCGAGCGGCGCCTTCCAGCCGGCGGAGGTGCCGGCGCCGGCGGAGGCGAGCCCCACCTCGCCGAGAAACGCGCGGACCCGCTCGGCGTCGAGGTAATAGGCGAAATAGTAGTTCAGGCAGGTGCCCCGCACCACCAGGGTGGTGAAGATGAGGAAGGTGAGGATGAAGATCATCAGCCAGGGCCGGCAGGTGAAGACATCGCGCAGGTCCTGCTTGAAATCGGACTTCTGGCGGGGATCGGGCTGCACCCGCTCGCGGGTGGTGGCGAAGGTGATGAAGTAGAACACGATCATCAGGGCGCCGAAGATCCCCATGGTGATGGCCCAGCCGCGGGCGCTGTCGCCATGCCCGAACTTGTCGACGAAGGGCAGGGCGAGGCCCTGGAAGATGAACTGCCCGATCAAGGCGCCCGCGAAGCGGTAGCTCGCCACGCTGCTGCGCTCGCTGTCGTCGGGGGTGATCACCCCCATCAGCGCGGAATACGGCGTGTTGTTCGCCGAGTAGAGCATCATCAGCAGCACGTAAGTGCCATAGGCGTAGAGGAGCTTGACCGTTTGGCTGCCGTGCGGGCTGACATAGGCCGCCCAGAAGACGACGCCGAAGGGGACCGCCGTCCAGAGGATCCACGGCCGGAATTTGCCCCAGCGGGTTTTGGTGCGGTCCGAGAGCGCGCCGACCGCGGGATCGACCACCGCGTCCGCCAGGCGCAGCACCAGCAGCATGGTCCCGACCGCCGCCGCCGACAGCCCCGCGGTGTCGGTGTAGAAGCGGGTCTGGTACAGGATCATCGACTGGAAGAAGAAGTTCGTGGCGATGTCGCCCAGGCTGTAGCCGATCTTCTCCCGCCGTAGGAGGCGTTGCGGGGTTGCGCTCATGGGGTAGGGGTGTCCCAGGCAACCGGCGGCTTCCCGGGGGCGCAAGCGGTCCGGGAAGGCTAACAATAGACTTGATCCGGAACCGCGGCGGGCGTTGCCTCGTCCGGCCCCGATGAACCCCCGTCGCACCACCCTGGCTGACGTCGCGCGCAAGGCGGGCGTCCACGTCACCACCGTGTCCCTGGCGCTGCGGAACCATCCCCGCCTGCCGGAGGCGACCCGGCGCCGCCTGCAGGGGCTGGCGAAGAAGATGGGCTACGTGCCCGACCCGCTGCTGCGCGCGCTGGTGGCCTACCGGGGGAAGATGATGCCGCAGCGCAATCCGCCCACCCTGGCCTACGTGACCAACTGGAACACCCGCTGGGGCTGGAAGGAGGTCACCGCCCATCCCGACTTCTTCACCGGGGCGGAGGCCAAGGCCCGCGAGCTGGGCTTCAACCTGGACCATTTCTGGATGCGCGAGCCGGGCCTGACCCACGGCCGCCTCAGCCGGATCCTCTACTCCCGCGGAATCAGCGGGCTGATCATCGCCTCGCACGTGCGCGAGATCGACATCGAGCTGCACTTCGACTGGGCGCGGTTCAGCGCGGTCAAGATCGACTACTTCCCCCACCAGCCGGAGCTGCACAACGTCACCAACAACCAGCTCCAGGTCATCCGTCTGGCGATGCAGCGGACGATGGCGGCGGGCTACCGGCGCATCGGCTTCATCATGGACGAGGGCTGGGATATCACCGTCGACCGCCTGTGGTCGGCCGGCTTCCTCTGGGAGCAGAGCCGCCTCCGGCCGGCGGACCGGATCCCCCCCTACCTCATCCCCAGCAAGCTGCCGTTCGCGGACTGGTACCGGCGCCACCGGCCGGAGGTCGTGATCAGCAAGGCCGAGTTCGTGCTGCCCGAGTTCAAGCTGCTGGGCCTCAAGGTCCCCCGCGACGTGGCGTTCGTCGACCTGTTCCTCGAGGAGCCGGGCGGGGCGACGGCCGGCGTGCGGCAGAACCACGCCACCGTCGGGGCCCTGGCGGTGGAGATCCTCGCCGGCCAGCTCCAGCACAACAAGTTCGGCATCCCCGAGATTCCGACCACGACCTACGTGGAGGGTACCTGGTTCGACGGCGCCTCCTGCCCGCGGGCCGCCCTCGAAATTCCGGCATGACCGCGGCGCGGCGCGGCGGAGCGCTGGCGGCGCTGCTGGTCGCGGCCGTCCTGCTCGCCTACGGGCCGGCCCTCCGCGGCGGGCGGCTGCTGGACGACGACCGGCACCTCACCGCGCCCGCGCTGCGCTCGCTGGGCGGCCTGGCCCGGATCTGGCTCGAGCCCGGCGCCACGCAGCAGTACTATCCCGCCGTCCACACCGCCTTCTGGTTGGAACGCCGCCTGTGGGGGGATGCGGCGGAGGGGTACCACCTGGCCAACGCCCTGGAGCATGCGCTGGCCGCCCTCCTGCTGGTGCCGCTGCTCCGCCGCCTGCGCCTGCCCGGCGGCTGGCTTGCCGCCTTCGTCTTCGCGCTGCATCCGGTGATGGCCGAGTCGGTCGCCTGGATGGCGGAGCAGAAGAACACGCTTTCGACCCTCTTCGCCCTCGGCGCCGCGCTCGCCTACCTCCGCTTTGACGACACCCGCCGCCGGCGCGACTACGCCGCCGGACTCGCGCTGTTCGCCCTGGCGCTGTTGAGCAAGAGCGCCGTGGCCCCCTTGCCGGCCGCGCTCCTGGCCGTGGTCTGGTGGCGGAGGCTAGGCCTCGCCTGGCGCCGCGACGTCCTGCCCCTGCTCCCCTGGTTCGCCCTGAGCGGGGCGATGGCGCTGGCCACCCTCGCGCTGGAGCGCCGGCTGATGGGTGGGATCGGCGGCATCGCCCCGATTTCCCCCGGCGCCCGGCTCGTGGTCGCCGGCCAGGCCTTCTGGTTCTACCTCGGCAAGCTGGCCTGGCCGTCCGGCCTGACGTTCTTCTATCCGCGGTGGTCCCCGGACCCCTCCGACCCGCTCCAGGACCTGGCGCCGCTGGCCGTCCTCCTCCTTGGCCTCGCCCTCTGGCGGCTCGGCCGCAAAGGCCGCGGGCCCCTGGCCGCGTTCCTGTGCTACCTCGCGCTGCTGGCGCCGGTCCTCGGCTTCGTCAGCCTGGAATGGCACGCCTTCGCCTACGTGGCCGACCACCTGCAGTACCAGGCGAGCCTGGCCGTGATCGCGTTCGCGGCGGCGGCGCTGGCGGCCGGGGCCGCCCGGCTCGGCCCCGGCGCCCGGGCCGCGGGGCCCTGGCTGGCGGCCGGCGTGCTGGCCGTGCTGGGATCGCTCACCTTCCGCCAGAGCGCGCGGTACGCGGACCCGGTGCGCTTTTACCGGACGGCCGCGGCGCTCAACCCGGGCTCGGCGGCCGCGTACGACAACCTGGGGGTGGTGCTGGCGGCGATGCCCGGCCGGCGTGCGGAGGCCATCGCCGCGTTCGAGACCGGGCTGCGACTCGCGCCGAATTCGGCCGCCGCGCACCGCGACCTCGGCCTCTCTCTGGCCAAGACGCCCGGCCGACTGCCCGACGCGCTCCGGGAATACGAGGCGGCGCTGCGGCTGGCGCCGGACTTCGCGGAGGCTCGCAGCGACTATGGCCTGGCCCTGGCCCAGAGCGGCCGGCTGGACGAGGCCATCGCGCAGTTCCAGTGGGCCCTGCGCCTCAAGCCGGACCTGGCCGGCGCGCACAACAATCTCGGCATGGCCTGGCTGCTGGAGGACCGCCTCGGCGAGGCCGTGGCGGAATTCCAGCGGGCGCTGCGCCTCGATCCCGGCTACGCGCCCGGCTGGCATCTCCTCGGCGTCGCCTGGACGAGGCTGGGAAGCCCCGCGCAGGCGGAGGAGGCCTTCCGCCGCGAATCCCGGCTGCGGGCGCAGGGCGCCGCCGCGCCCTGAGGCGCGGTTCATGCCCTGGCGCCGCGCTGGCGCGCGCGGGAGCGGGGAGGCGCTTCGGGTTTGACATGAGGTCCCGGCCAGCCCGATACGGGTGCCCGCGCATTCGCCCCGATGAGCACGCAGCCCTCCGATCCCGGGCAGTGGTTTGCCGAAGAGGTGCGGCCCTTCGAGCCGTCGCTCCGGGCCTACCTGCGCCGCTCGCTCCCGAGCGAGGCGGACGTCGAGGACCTCCTGCAGGAAAGCTACGTCCGGCTGCTCAAGGCGCGGGAAAAGGGGACGGTGCGCGAGACCAAGCCCTTCCTCTTCGCCATCGCCCGCAACGCGGTGCGGACCTTCATCCAGCGCAAAACCGGAGCCGAGCGGATTCCGATCACGGAAGAGGCCGCCTTGGCGGTCTTGGAGGATGACAAGGGGGTGGTGGAGTTCGTCTGCCGGACCCAGGAGCTGACGCTGCTGGCCGAGGCGATCAACGCCCTGCCGCCCCGCTGCCGCGAAGTGATCCTGCTCCGGAAAATCCAAGGCCATTCCCAGAAGGAGATCGCCGCCCTGCTCGGCATCGCCGAGCACACCGTCGAGTCGCTCGCGGTCAAGGGGGTGGGCCGGATCGAGCGGTATCTCCGCGACCACGGCGTGGGGCCGGATTCCGACCATGGCTAGCCCGGAGGAGAGCGCCCGGATCGAGGCCGCCGCCTCCTGGCTCATCCGCCACGACCGAGGGCTGACGCCGGCGGAGGCGGCGGAGTTCGCGCGCTGGGAGGCGGCCGACCCCCGGCACCGGGTGGAATTCGCGCGGCTCTCCGGCCGCTGGAAAGCGCTCGACCGGATTGCGGCCGTCCCCTCCCTGGCGGCGCTGGCCGAGGCGGCCGAGGCGGGCGTCCGCGCGCGCCGGGCGCGCCGCCGGTGCTGGTCCGCGGCGGCCGCGGCGCTGGCTACGGCGGCCCTTCTGGCGCTGGCGGCCCTCTTCTGGTGGCGCCGTCCCGCCCTTCCGGCCGCCCCGGCCGCCCCGGCGGTCGCGCCGGGCCGCTACCTGGTGCTGTCCAGCACCGCCCACCGCCTGGCCCTCGACGACGGCTCGGTGGCGGAGCTCAATGGCGACAGCGGCGTGGTCCCGGATTTCGTCCCGGCCGAGCGCCGGGTGAAGCTGGTGCGCGGCGAAGCCCATTTCCACGTGGCGAAGAACCCCGCCCGCCCCTTCGTCGTTTCCGCCGGGCCGATCACGGTCCATGCGGTCGGCACGGCCTTCGACGTCCGCCTCGCTCCCGAGGCGATCAAGGTCCTGGTGACCGAAGGCAAGGTCGCGCTGGCCTCGTCCGCGCGCCTGCCCACGGGGGTCAGCCTGGTCGCCGGGGAGCGGGCGGTGGTCCACCTCGGCGCCGCCGGGGACCCTTCCGTGACGGTCGACCGGCCGGCTGCGCGCGAACTCGACGACGCCCTGGCCTGGGAGAGCACCCGCCTGGTCTTCGATCAGACCCCGCTCGCGCAGGTGGTCGAGGCCTTCAACCGGTTCAACAGCCAGCAGCTCGTCCTGGCGGACTCCGGCCTGGCGAGGCGCACCCTGACCGGCACGTTCCGGGCGGACAACCTCGAGGCCTTCACCCGGCTGCTGCGGGCCAGCGTGGACGTCGCGGCGCGGCCCGGCGCGGACGGCCGCATCGCGCTGAGCCCGGCGGCCCCGTAAATTTTCCGCGAAACCGTAACGGAAATGTCGGGCAGCGAGGTCTTGGTGGTTGAAACGCGTTTCATGCGCGCCTTTCCACCCCAAGCATGCCCGAGAACGAGATCCGAATCTTCCGGCCGGCGCCGTTGGCGCTTCCGGCTGGCGCTGGGCCTGGCCCTGGCGCTGGCCGCGTTCGCCCCAGGGGCGCGCGCCGGGCCGGAAGCGGCGGGAGGCGCCCTGCGCGCCTTCCGCATCCCGGCGGGCCTGGCCGAGGACACGCTGCGCGTGTTCGCGGAGCAGGCCGGCACGGAGTTCGTCTTCTCGGCGGACAAGGTGAGGGGGGTGCGCACGAACGCGCTGCAGGGCGACTACCCGCCCCGGCAGGCGCTCGACCGCCTGCTCGCCGGCACGGCCCTGTGCGCCGTGGAGGACGAGCAGACGGGCGCCCTGACGGTGGACCGGGCCAGGCCGCCCGGCTCCACGCAGGAACCAGCAACCGCCCCCAAAAAAACATACCCAATGCCAAGAACTAAGACCTTGGTGAGCTGGATGTCGGCCCTCGCGGCCGCCGTCGGCTCCGCCAGCCTGTCCGCCCAGACCGTCCAACCCGAGCCCCCCGCCGCCTCCGGGCAGACGGTGGAGCTGCCCCGGTTCACCGTGACCGAGAACCACCTGAACCCCTACCAGTCGCAGGAGGCGCTCTCCGCCTCCCGCACCGCGATGCCGATCATGGACATCCCGCAGTCCATTTCGGTGGTGACGAAGGAATTCATCCAGGACTCGGACGCCAACCGCATGCTGGACGCCGCCAAGTACGTGACGCCGATCGTCGAGTCCACGCTGCCCTACGGCTCCGACCGGTACATGATCCGCGGCTTCCAGGTCTCGGAGGAGTTCATCGACGGCACCAACATCTCCGGGCCGGACGGCTACAGCATGTCGCTCCCGGTCTACAACATCGAGCGGCTGGAGATCATCAAGGGGCCCAACGCCATCCTGGTGCCCGGCGGGAGCCCGGGCGGGGTGATCAACCCGATCACCAAGTCGCCCCAGCCCGAGGACTTCGCGACGCTGACCCTCGACGCCTCGGAGTACAACGGCGACGACGCCTGGTTCGACGTCAACCGCACCCTGGACCAGGACCGGGCGATGCGCGTGGTCGGCGCCTATTGGGACTACCACTACTACATCCACGGCCAGTTCCGCCGCGGCTACGAGTTCTCGCCCTCGTTCGCCTGGCAGCTCAACCCCTCGAACAAGCTGATCATCAAGTCGGACTTCGTGCAGAACCGGGAGACGAACCTCGGCGGCGTGCCGATCGACCCGAGCGTCGGCACCGGGCCGACCGCGGCCGAGGGCAAGTACGCCCAGATCGCCCGCGGCCTGCCGCGCGACTTCATGTTCGGCAACGATTCCGACAGCCGGCACCGCCACACCGAGCGGGTCAGCGGCGAGCTGCTCTCCAATCCGGCGGAGCACGTCTCCTCCCGGCTCTACCTCATGGTCGACCACGTGCACCGCCGCGACGTCGGCGGCACCAGCGCGGGGCTGACCCAGGGCGGCGGCGGCAGCGTCGATCCGTTCACCGGCCTCTACGAGCCGGGCGTGACCTGGAACACCTCCTCCTACAACGCCAACGGCGGGTCGCTGACCGGCACCGCCAACCCGGTGACCGATCCCTCCACCTGGGTCTACACCCGCAACAACGGGCTGGTGGACCTGGATTACCAGGAGGCGCACCTCAAGAACGACTACGCCGCTAAGTTCGCCTTCCTCGGGCTGGATTCGACCACCCTGGCGGGCTACGCCGCGAACTTTTCCGAGGTGCACTACAAGTCGTACGTGCCGGCGGCGCGGCCCCCCGTGCCCGCGAACAACCTGGGCTCGATCACCTTCCCCACCTACGCCTTCGCGCCGATCCAGCCGGGCTTCACCTCGGCCAACCTCGGCACCGACCGCATCGGCAAGGACACCGACGCCCAGGCCTTCGCCTACGAGACGCTGAGCGCCTTCAACGACCGCGTGCTGCTCTCCGGCGGCGTCTCGCGCTTCTGGGGCGAGCTCACGCGCTCGGACACCACCGGCACCGCCATCCTCTCGTCGCTGCCCACCTCGCCCGACTACAACCTGACCTCGAACGCGACCTCCATCGGCCTCGTGGTCAAGCCGATCAAGCAGGTCTCGCTCTTCGCCAGCCAGAACACCAGCGGCGGCACCATGCCCGGCTCGATCAACGCCGGCGTGACCGACCCGGCGACCAAGGTGGCGGTCGGCGGCCAGAAGGAGTTCGGGTTCAAGACCTCGTTCTGGGACGGCCGGCTGACCACCTCCTTCTCGCACTTCCAGATCACCCAGTCGAACTACGCGGTCACCAACAGCCAATACTACTCGCTGGTGGCGCTGGGCCAGCTGGCGGCGGCGGCGGCCCTGCCGCAGGCCCTCTACATCGACCTTCGGTCGGTGGGCTACGAGTTCGAGGCCACCTACGCGGTGAACAAGAACCTGACCGTGCTGGGCAACCTCAGCTACGACCCGGTGCGGATCCCGATCACCAACGTCCGGCCCCGCGGGGTGCCCGACCACAGCTCGGCGGTCTACGCCGACTACCGCTTCTCCGAGGGCCCGCTCAAGGGCTTCGACGTCAACGTCGGAGTCGACTACAAGGGCGACGTCGCCGGGGAGAACGCAACCGGCTACACCACGACCCGCCCCCTGCCGGGAGGGCCGGCCTTCGTGCCGGTCCAGCCCTCATTCTACGTCAAGGGCCGCACGCTGACCAACATCGGCGTGGCCTACCGGGCGAAGAACTGGTCGGTCAGCCTCACCGCCCTCAACGCCCTGGACGTGCAGTACGTCCAGGCCTCGCTCAGCCGCACCGGCGCCTACGTCGGCACCCCGCGCGACTTCCGCGGCTCCTTCGAGTACAAGTTTTGACGCATCCTGGGTAGGACGCGCCAAGATAGGGGAAGGGGCATCCCGAGGGGGGTGCCCCTTTCCATTTGCGCCCGCCGGCCGTGAGGCGGGGCGCGGCGGCCGCCGCCTTTTCCCTCCTTTTTGCGGGAATTCCCCCGCTCCCGCCGGTTGAGATGCGCCGGCCCGGGGCTTGGCTGGTTGCGCGCGGTTCACCGCGCGCAACCTCAAACAAATCAAATCCCATGAAAACATCCCTGCGCCTCCTGGCGCTCGCCTCCTGCATCGGGCTGGCCTCCTCGGCCGCCTTCGCCGGCACCGCCAACTTCTACGTCGATTCCGGCCAGACCCTGCAGATCGACGTCTCCGGCGCCGTCGATTCCAACGTCACGCTGGTCGACACCGACACCAGCCAGACGGCCGCGACCATCTTTCTGCTCTGCGGGGGCGGCGGCTGGAGCACCACCTACACCGGAAGCGCCTCGACCGAGACCGGCGTGTCCGCCTCCGTCGGCAGCACCACCTACATCACGGGGCTTCCGGCCGGCAACTATTCGCTGACCACCGCCGAGGACGGCTGTTCTACCGACTACGCCAATTCCAGCGAAATCGTCGACTGGTCGAGCGACTACACCATCGAGATCGCCTTCGAGCTCTCCGTCTACTGAGGGCGGACGGCCCGCCGCGCGGAGCGGTTTAGCCGATCCGCGAATTGAACCCGTGCTCCCGGGCGAAGCGCTGCAGCTCGATTCGCCCGGGCAGCCCGAGCTTGCCCGCGATGTTGAGGCGGTGCTTCTCGACCGTGCGCCCGCTCATCTGCAGCTCCCAGGCGATTTCGGCGTCGGTGCAGCAGTCCCCGATCCGGATCAGAATCTCGACCTCCCGCGGGCTGAGGATCTGGAGGATGGAGCCTCCTCCCTGGCGGAGCCGGCGGCGGAAGCTGGTGAAGGTCTCGGAAAAGAAGGTCCGCCCCTCCGCAATCTCCGCCAGGGCCTGCCGGAAGATGCCCAGGTTGGCCTCCGCCTTGCAGATGTAGCCGGCGACCCGGCAGCGTTCCACCCGGTGGATCAGGTACTCGTTGCAGTAGGCGGTGAAGATCAGGACCCGGGAAGGAAGGGAAAGCCGTCGCATCGTCTCGAGCACCTGGAAGCCGTCGAAGCCGGGGAGGTTAAGGTCGAGGAGCACCAGGTCCGGCCCGGTGCGGCTGATCACGTCCACGGCCTCCCCCCCGGTCGCCGCCTCGCCCACCACGGCGTACCCCAGCTGCTGGCTGCAGAGGGCGCGCAGCAGATCGGTCATCATGCGGAAGTCGTCGACGATGACCAGCCGGCGCGCGCTCATGGCCGTCCTAGCCCCGGTACTTGATCACCGCCTCGGTCCGGGAGCGGACATGCAGCTTCCCATAGATGTGCTTGAGGTGGGTGTTGACGGTCTCGATCCCGATCCGCAGCGCCTGGGCGATCTCGCCCGAGGCCAGGCCCTGCGCCAGCAGCTCGAGCACCTCCTCCTCGCGCTTGGTCAGGGCCTCGACCGCGGAGCGGGAGGCGGCCGGCCGGCGGAAGGATTGGATCACCTTGCGGGCCACCTCGGGCGTCATCGGCACGCCGCCCTGCCGGACCTCGCGGATGGAGCGGATCAGCTCCTCGGGGCTGGCGCTCTTCAGCAGGTAGCCGCTGGCGCCGGCCTCGAGCGCGCGGTAGATCTGGTCCGCGTCCTGGGTTATGGTGTACATCACGATCTGGGTCTCGGGCAGCAGGCGCTTGAGGCGCGCGGCGCCGTCCACCCCGGACCCGTCGGGCAGCTGGATGTCCATGATCACGACGTTGGGCGCGAGCGGCGGCACCACCCGCAGGGCGGTCTGGAGGTTGCGGCTGACGCTGACGCAGGTCACGTCCGGCGCCTCGGCGAACACCAGCTTCAGCTCCTCGCAGATGCCGGCGTTGTCCTCGATCAGGGCGACGGTGGTTTTCATGAGGGGGTGGCCGGCGCGCCGGCGGCGATCGGAAGCCTCCAGGCGATGACGGTGCCGGAGCCGGGACAGCTGCGGATTTCCAGGGTGCCCCCGGCCTCGCGCAGGCGCTGGCGGAGGTTGTTCAGGCCGTTGCGCTCGCTGTTCTCGGCCGCCTCGGGGTCGAAGCCCACCCCGTCGTCGCGGATCGCGGTGCGGAAGACGCCTTCCCCGTATCCCAGCTCGACGGTGACGCTGTCCGCCCGGGAGTGCTTCAGCACGTTGTTCAGGGCCTCCTTGGCCGCGGAGAGCAGGTGGTGCTGGATCTCGGGCGTGATCGGGCGGGCCGGAATGTCGTCCGCTCCCGCCACCGTGCAGCGGATGGGCGTGTCGCGGAAGAAGCGCTGGGCGAACTGCCGGATGAAGACCGCCAGCCGGTCCAGCGAGTCGTTCTGCGGATTGACCGTCCAGACGATGCTCTCGAGCTCGCCCGCGAGCCGGCGCGCCCGCTCCGTCAGCTGGCCCAGCCCCGGCTCGAGGTCGGTCTTCTCGGCGCGGTGCCGAAGCCGCTCGGCCAGGAGCCCGATCTGGGTCAGGCTTCCGCCCAGGTCGTCGTGCAGGTCCCGCGCGATCCGCGCCCGCTCCTTCTCCAGCGCATGGGCCTGCTCGATCCGCTCGAGGCGGCGTTTGAGGAGGCGGTGCGAGCCCCGCCGCACCAGCCAGGCGAGATTCACGGCGAAGACCGCCAGGGCCGCCAGGCGCGCCCAGCGGGTCTTCCACCAGATCGGGACCACGGTGAAGGCGAGGGAGGCTCCCGGGGCGGCGCGCCAGACCCCGTCGGGGTCGCTGGCCGCGACCTCAAGCAGATAGCGGCCGGGTGAGAGTCCGGCATAGACCGCCTCCTGGTCCGAGACGGTCTCGATCCAGTCGTTGTCGAAGCCGCCGAGCCGGTAGCGGAGGCGGACCTTCTCCGGCGCGTCGAAGCTGGGGCTGGAGAAGGTGAAGGCCAGGCGGTGGCGGCCCTCGGGCACCCGCAGCCCGGCGCGCGCCACGGGGCGTCCGTCCAAAGTCACCCGGTCGACGTACACCGGAGGGCTCGGCAGCTCGGTCGGCACCGCGTTGGCGTCGATGCGGACCACCCCGAGCTGGGTGCAGAAGAGCACGCTGCCGTCGCGGGCGTTCCACGCGTTCGGCTCGCAGTTCGTCACCGGCACCTCCCCCTTCATGCCCTCCTCGGACCCGAAGGTCACCGCGTCCACCCGGTTCCGGGACCCCGCCGCCACCGCCTCCAGGTCGGCGCGGGGGACGTGGAAGTAGCCCTGGCGGCTGCCCAGCCAGAGCACGCCCCGCCCGTCTTCCGCGATGGCCTCGATCCGCTCGTTCGGCAGGCCCTGGGCGCGGGTGAAGGCGGCGAGCGCCCCGTCCTTCAACCGCAGCAGGCCGCGGGAGGTGCCGATCCAGAGGGCGCCGGCCGCGTCGCCATAAAGGGTGTTGATCCGCTCGGACGGATAGTCGGTCACGCTGCGTTGCGGCTCCAGCCGGCCCGCGGCGTAGGCGTAGAGCGCATGCTCGGTCGCGATCCAGACCGTCCCGTCGGCGGTCTGGGCGATCGCGTTGACGAACTTGCCGGAATAGCCCTGTGCGGCGGTCATCGGCTCGTAGCGCCCGGCATGGAGGCGCCCGAGCCGGAGATAGCCGGAGCTGATCCACAGGTCGCCCTGCTTCGAATAGAAAAGCACATGGATGTCCCGCAGCTGGGGCTGGATCCGCCGCATGGCGGGCGGCCCCTCGATGTCCGCCTGGTAGAGCCCCGAGGTGGCGCCGATCCACATGTGCCCCGCGCGGTCGGGGCAGACCGAGTTGGCGTAGAGCGAGAAGTTGTCGGTCGCGGGGGAGGGCACCGGCTCGGACCGGCCGCCGAGGAAGCGGATCACCCCGTTGGAGCGGTCGGCGCACCAGACCGCCCCCCGCGCGTCCTCGCAGACGGCGGTGCTGGCGGCGTCGGCGTCCGCCCCCTCCTGCAGGATGAGGGCGAAGCGCCGCCGCTGCACCCGGCTGATCCCTCCGCCGGAGGAGGCGACCCAGATCCCGCCCTCCGCGTCCTCCGCCAGCGAGGTGAGCCGCTGCTGGCCGGTCGGCACCGGGCGCACCCCGCCGTTCGCGAGCTGGTAGAGGCCGCCGCGTCGCGTCGCGATCCAGAGCGTTCCGCCGCTGTCCTCCAGCAGCCGGTGGACGCCGCTGCGGTCCAGCGCCCAGTCGGGCGAGGCCGCCCGGATCTCCAGGCGGCCGTCCTCCCACTTGGCCAGCTGCGAGTCCGAGGAAATCCAGAGGCCCCCGTCGCGGGCCGGCGCGATCGTGAGCGAGCCGCCGGAGGGCGCCGGCGAGGCCTGCAAATGGCCGTTCTCATACACCCCGAGGAAGCCGCCCTCGGCCACCCAGGTGCGGCCGGCGCGGTCGGCCGTGAAGGTCGCCCCGAAAAGGTCGCTGGTCAGGCCGTAGTCCTTGCCGAATTCTGAGGTCTCGCCCGCCTTCCAGCGGAGGATCCGCCCCTCGCTGTCGGCCAGCCAGAGCGCGCCGTCGGGGGCGGCGAAGATCTGCTGGAGCGTGCGCCCGCGCACGGCGGCGTCGACGGGGTGGCGCGAGAACGTCCCGTCGCGGAAGCGCAGCACCCCGCCGCTGGCGGGGAGCAGGACGAAGGTGTTCGCATCCTCCGCGGCCAGCCCGCGGATGTTCTCCCCGCCGGCGGCGAGCGCGGGCGGAAGCGGGATTTCCTGGAAGCGGGTGCCGTCGAAGCGCACCAGCCCGGTCATGGTCCCGAGCCAGAGAAACCCCCGGGGATCCTGCAGGACCGTGTTGACCCAGTTGTCCGGCAGTCCGGTATCGATCCGCCAATTGCGGTAAAAGTAGTCGCCGGGCGCCGGTTCTCCCCAGGCGGCGCAGGCCAGGATGAGCGCGGCGGCGATGCAGCAGCGCCGCGGCGGAAACAGGGCGCGTGGGGCGGCCGGTCGCACGGTCGGAAGGGGGCGCTCCCAAGCTACGGCCGGCGAGATGCCAGCGCCAAGCCCGGAACTGTCCGAAAAAAATAATCCCCCGTCTCCCCAGTCCTGGGGATGTGCCCTTTTGCGCGTCAGGCTAAAGTGGGAGCTTCGGCCGCGTCTTTTTCCCCCATCACCCGGCGGCCGGGAAACGCCCCTAACACGACACCATGATGCTCCGACCCCGTCTGCGTCGCCTCAGCGACGCTTCCGCGGCCCTTGTGCTGGCCGCTGCGCTGATTCCTTCCTCACTCTTGGCCCAGGAGGCCGGGACCCCGCCGACCGCTTCGGCGAATCCGCCGGCCGCGCCGGCCGCGCCAGCCCCCGCCGCTCCGGGAGCACCGGTCGGCTCCGGCGCCCAGACGCCCAATCCCGACGTGGTCCAGCTGAACCCGTTCGTGGTCGATAGCACGGCCCAGAAGGGCTACCTCACCACCAACACGCTGGCCGGCACCCGCCTCAACACCAACCTCGGCGACCTCGCCGGGTCGATCAGCGTCGTGACCAAGCAGCAGCTGGAGGACACCGCCTCCCTCGATATCAACGACGTCTTCCGCTACGAGTCGAACACCGAGGGCGCCCTGACCTACACGCCGATCCAGTTCCAGCGCGGCCAGGTGGCCGACGCCCTTTCCGGGAGCGGCAGCATCACCGGCTCCTTCACCGGCTCGGTCGCCACCGGCAACCGCGTCCGCGGCCTCGCCGCGGTCGACAACGAGGAGGACAATTTCTTCGCCCTCAACCGGATTCCCTTCAACAGCTACAACAGCTCGTCGGTCGAGATCGACCGTGGCCCCAACTCGATCATCTACGGGTCGGGCAGCCCGGCCGGCATCTTCAACCAGAGCCGAACCCAGGCGGTGCTGGACAAGTTCAGCGGGTCGATCAGCGCCTCGGTCGGCAGCTGGGGCACCTTCCGCCAGACCTTCGACATCAACGTCCCGATCATTCCGGGTCGCGTGGCGCTCTATGCCGCCCAGATATACAATTCCCAGGGCTTCGAGCAGAAGCCCTCCTCCGACATCACCCGCCGGCAGTACGCGGCCCTGACGATCGAGCCCTTCAAGAGCCACAAGACCCGCATCGTCGCCAGCTTCGAGAATTACAACGAGTACGCCAACCAGCCCAACTACATCACCCCGATCGACCTGGTCACCCCCTGGCTCGCCTCGGGCCGGCCGGTCTGGAACACCCTCACCGACCAGGTCACCTACCTGAACACGGGGGTGACTTCCCAGCCCTACGCCATCGGCACGACCTATCCCAACTACGTCGCGGGGGGGCCGACCCAGGCCAACCTGACCGTGTCGACCTCGCCGTTCTTCGTGCCGAGCATGACCTTCTTCTCCAGCGGCCACATCCTGGAGTTCATCGACCAGGGGACCCTCCAGTCCGCCTACAAGGGCAGCCAGACCGCGTTCTCCGTCACCGGCTGGGTGCCGGCGACCCTGACGTCCTCCCAGGCCCTGGTGAACGAGGAGCGCATGACCGAGTCGACCTCGCTCCCGCTGCCTCTCAACTCCAGCGGCATCGCCAAATACCAGGTCTGGCAGGTGCCGGGCGTCGTCTCCAAGGACATCTACGACTGGAGCTCGATCAACATCAACTCGATCGACCACACCACCACCTCGGGCAAGACCTACTATGCCGACCTCCAGCAGCAGCTCTTCGACGACCCGGGCCGGTGGGGCACCCTGAACTTCGACCTGGCCTGGTTCCGCCAGGAGCTGAAGCAGACCATCGACTCGCCGCTGTCCCAGGCGAGCGCCACGACGATGTACGTCGACACCAACGAATACCTCTTCAACGGCACCCCGAATCCGCACCTCGGCTCCCCCTTCACCGATGTCTACGCCTCCGACGTCTACGTCGAGCCGGAGATCAACAACAACTGGCGCGGCATGCTCGAGTATGAGGTCTCTCTCCAGGACAAGGTGCCGGCCTGGCTGCAGTGGGCCGGCCACCACCGCTTCGTCGCCGCCTTCTCGCAGCACGACGACATCCAGACGAACCTGCGCTACCGCCCCGGCATCTCGGGCGGCGATGCCAACTACCTGCCGACCGCGACCGCGTTCAACGCCTCGACCGGCTACGGCTACTCCAACAACAACACCGCGGTGGAGCAGGTGTTCTACCTGAACGGGGCCGCCAACACCCCGACCGGCCACGCCTCCCTGTCGCCGGGCTACCTCAGCCGGCCCAGCTTCGGCGGCCCGACCACGGTGCCGATCAACACCTACAACTATTCCAGCGGCCAGTGGCAGTCGTCCACCATCAACGTCACCTCCGACCTCTTCCCGACGGGCGGCCTGTCGGAGAACCTGCAGGACGCCAAGACCTACTTCTGGCAGAGCTACTTCTGGAATGACCGGATCGTGGGCGTGCTCGGCCTGGACGACGACCAAGTCAAGAACCGGCAGACCATCCTCCCCAGCACCAACCCCCTGGCGACGGAGTACACCAACGGCTTCGCCAACTACCCGGTCTGGTTCCGCGAGGGCCCCTGGTCCTACATCGGCGGCAACACCAGCACGATCGGCGTCGTGGTCCATCCCTTCAAGAACTGGGGCCAGATCGACGCGGCGGCCAACCGCGGCAACTGGCTGATGGGATTCCTTCGCACCGTCGGCGTCAGCTACAACAAGTCGGACAACTTCAACCCGCCCGCGGCCGCCTACACCGATTATTTCGGGGCCACGCTGCCCAAGCCGGCGGGATCGGAGAAGGACTACGGCGTCGAGATCGCGACGCCGGACAACAAGTTCTTCCTCCGCGCCAACTGGTTCCAGACCGACGACCTGAACCAGACCATCACCACCACCTCGGGCGCCCGCGCCCTCTACCTCGACCAGACTCTGCTGCACGACTGGGCGACGACGGTGGTCGAGCTGCGCAACGGCGAGAGCATCACCGATCCGAACTTCGGCAACACCAACGTGTTTCCGATCACCGCGGCCATGCAGAGCCAGATTTCGGCGCTGACCGGGCTGCCCTACAACTTCGGCGGCAATATCGGCGCCAAGGGCGAATTCATCAACCCGACGGAGACCGAGGACGGCATCGCCAAGGGCGTCGACCTCGAACTGGAGTACAACCCGCTGCCCAACTGGACGATGAAGCTGACCTGGGGCAAGCAGCGGACCACGGTCTCGAACGCGGCCAACGAGGCCGCCGCCTGGATCAACTACCGCCTTCCGATCTGGCCCACCTACACCGCCTCGGACTTCCCCAACGTCCTGACCAAGTCCAACGGCAAGCCGGTCTATGTCGGCAGCTTCTGGCAGGGCTACGGCTACGACAGCGCGACCCCCGGGCCCGGCGATCCGTCCGGCAACACCAGCTCGCAGACCTACTTCAACAATGTGGTCGCCTCGGCGCTGGCGGTGGACACCGCCAACAACGGGACCCTGGCCCCGAACCAGCGCGAGTACAGCTGGACCTACCTGACGAACTACACCGTCGACCGCGGCGCGCTCAAGGGCCTGGGCTTCGGCGGGGCGCTGCAGTTCACCGGCCGCTCGGTGGTGGGCTACTATGGCTCGCTGACCAAGCTGAATTCCAGCGGCCAGATCGCCGCGCCGGACATCACCAAGCCGATCTACACGCCCTCGCAGACCCACATCAACCCGTGGATCTCGTACCAGTTCCCGCTGCCCTGGTCCCACCTGACCTGCAAGGTGCAGCTCAACATCTCGGACCTCACCTCGCGCGGATACCTGCTGCCCGTCACCTACAACTTCGACGGGTCGCCGGCGGCCGAGCGCATCATCCCGCCGCGGTCGTACACCCTGACCACGACAGTCCGCTTCTGAAGACTTGAGGAGTGTTAGCGGTGTTTCGGCTTTCGCCGGGAGACCGATTCCTCAGGGAGGAGGCCGCATAGGGGCGGCCTCCTCCCACTTTTTTTGCCCTTGCCCGCCCCCGTCCCGCGCCCCTCGGATCTGGCGATGAAGCCGTGGCGGATCCCGGGCTGGGCGGCGGCGGCGGCGATCGCCGCGGCCGGAGGCGCCGCCTACGCCACGAGCTTCCGCGGCGTCTTCCAGTTCGACGACATCCCCGCGATCCTGGACAACCCCACGATCCGCTGGATCTGGCCGCCGACCATCGCGCTCTACCCGCCGGTCGGCGCGCTCACGGTCAGCGGCCGGCCGCTCCTCAACCTCAGCTTCGCGGTCAACTACGCGCTCAGCGGCTTCCACCCCTGGAGCTACCACGCGCTCAACCTCCTGATCCACCTCGCCTGCGCCCTGGTCCTTTTCGGGCTGGTGCGCCGGACCCTGGCGCGGGGGGCCGAGCCCGCGGCGGAGGGCTGCGCCCTGGCGGCGGCCCTCCTCTGGGCCGTCCACCCCGTGACCACCGAATGCGTCACCTACATCGTGCAGCGCGCCGAATCCCTCGCGGCCCTCTGCTACCTCGGGACGCTTTACGGGCTGGCCCGGGGCGCGGACAGCGGCAGGCGCCGTTGGCTGGCGCTTTCGGCCGGGGCCTGCCTGTTCGGCTGCGGGGTGAAGGAGACCATCGCGACGGCGCCCCTCGCCGCCTACCTCTATGACCGGACCTTCCTGGCCCGGAGCTGGGCGGGCCCCTGGCGCGAGCGAAAGGGCTACTACCTCGCCCTCGCCGCCACCTGGCTTCCGCTGCTCGGCCTGGTCGCCTGGATCGGCTGGGACCGCGGCGCCACCTCCGGCTTCCATGTCGGCGTGCCCTGGTGGCCCTACTGGCGCTCGCAGGGGGAGGCGTTGGCGCGTTATGCGTCGCTCGCGTTCTGGCCCCATCCGCTCGCCTTCGACTACGGGCGGTCCGCGGTCGGGGCGTTTCCCGCCACCGCGCTCTTCGCCCTGCTGGTGGCGGCCCTCGCCGCCACCGCCGCCGGCGCCTGGCGCGGCCGGGCCTGGGCCTTCCCCATCGCGGCGAGCTTCCTGGTGCTGGCCCCGACCAGCGTCATTCCGGGCGTGCTCCAGTTCGTCGCCGAGCACCGCGACTACCTGCCGCTGGCCGCGGCGATGACCCTGCTGGCGGTCGGCGCCGCGCGCGCGGCCCGCGCGCTGGGTGCGCCCGGCGTGGTTCCGGCCGCGCTCCTGCTGGCGGCGGCGGCCGCCCTCGGCGCCCTGACGGCGCGGCGCAGCCTGGACTACCGCACCGAGCTCGGGCTCTGGCTCGACACCGTCGCCAAGCGGCCCGGCGACGCCCTGGCCCAGGCCAACGTCGGGCACGCCCTTCTCGGGCAGGGCAAGGTCCGGGAAGCGCTGCCCTACTGCCTGAGGTCCATCGAGCTGGACCCGACCAAGCCCCAGCCGCACTACAACCTCGGGCTCGCCTACGAGGAGCTGCAGCGCTGGAACCCGGCCCTGGAGCAGTTCGAGATCGCGGCGGCGATCAACCCGGAATTGTTCTACGCCGACTTCCGCGCCGGCCGCATCCTCGACCGGCTGGGCCACCCGGCCGAGGCGGAGCGCTGGCTGCGGCGCGCGCTGGCGATCGAGCCCAACTACGCCGACACCCACGGCAGCCTGGGCGTCGCGCTGGCGGCCCTCGGCCGGCCGGAGCAGGCGATCGAGGAATACCGGCGCTCGCTCGCCCTGCGGCCGGACCAGCCCGAGGTGGAATTCAACCTGGGGGTGGTCCTGGCCGCCCGGGGCCGGATCCGCGAGGCCATCGAGCGCTACGCCGCGGCGGTCCGGCTGGATCCGAAATACGCGGCGGCCGAGCTCAACCTCGGGCTCTGCCTCGGCCAGGTCGGCCGGTGGCCCGAGGCCGAGCAGGCCCTGCGCGCGGCGGTCCGGATCGAGCCGGAATCCCCGGAGGCCCATGGCGGCCTGGCCCTGCTGCTGGACCAGATGGGCCGCCCCCTCGACGCCGTGGCGGAATTCCAGGAGGCGCTGAAGCTGCGGCCCGACTTTCCCGAGGCGCGCTACAACTACGGCAACGCCCTGCTGCGCCTGGGCGAGGCCGGGGCGGCGCGGGACCAGTTCGCCGAGGCGGTGCGGCTGCGGCCGGATTTCGCGGCGGCGCGGGAGATGCTGGAGCGGACCGCCGGCCCCGGGCGCTAGGGCCGGTCGGCGGCGGGGGCCGGGACCATGCCGGGGCCGAAGTCGATCCGCCCCCGGTCCCGGACCGGGGCCAGCCCGTGGTCGATCGGCGCGGGATGGGAGGGGATTTCCAGGCGGCCGGACGCGAGGCCGGGTCGGGACGCGGTCAGCACGATGGTGCCCGCCTGGAGGGTCGAGCGGACCGAGACCCGGTTGATGCCGCACTCGGTCTCCAGGTAGAGGTTGTTGGTCGAGTGGGGCACCCCGCTGTCGTAGCCGCCGCGCCAGACCGCCGGCCCGGTGACCTGGAAGTCCACCCGGGCCTCGTCGGTCGGGCAGCGGCGCCCCTCGGCGTCCACCGCCTCGAAGTCCACCAGGGCGACGTCGGAGCCGTCGGCCCGCAGGCCGCCGGGGGCGGTGTGCAGGGTCAGCTTCAGCCGGACCGGCGGGCCGGCCGTCTCGATCTCATCCCCGCAGGCCGGCTGGCCCCGCCGGAGGCCGGCGGCGCGGATCCGCCCGGGCGCGAAGGCGACGTCCGGGAAGGCGAAGATGTAGCCGTCCTGGGGCGCGGCGTTGGTCCCCAGCGAGCGGCCGTTGACGAAGAGCTCCACCGCGTCGCAGTGGTTGGCGACGACGTAGACGGTCTTGCGGGTGCCGGCGGGATAGGTCCAGTGCCCGATGATGTGGAGCTGGGGCTCCGGATTCTGCATCACCTGGTAGGTGAAGTAGGCCTCCTTGGGCAGCCGCACCGAGTCGACCTTGCCGCTGACGCGCGCGACCTCGCTGCTGTCCTGGCGGCCGTCCGCGTTGGAGTCCGACCAGTAGATCGAGGCGTAGCCGGACCACTTGGAATGCGCCGGGTCCGGGTTGGAGATGCGGTTGATCCAGTAGGCGTGGTAGCGCGCGGCCGCGGCCAGGCAGAAGGTCTCGGAATTCCAGTGGTAGGTGTCGGCGGGCCCGGGCTTGAAGCCGAAGTGGGGCGGGGAGGCGTCGTCCCAGAAGCGGCGCGCCGCCTCGTCCCGGAAGTCCTCCGTCTCGATCAGGGGCGCGCGGTCGCGGCGCGCGGCGCTGTAGCCGCGGAAGATGTCGTGGGGGCCGGCCAGGCGGTCGGTGCGCGGGTCCTGTCCGATCATCACCCCGTAGTATTCCGCGATGGGGGTGATGGCCGCGGCCGCGGCGTTGTCGTCCCCGTGCCGCACGCCCATGGCGCGGCCGCCGTCCGGGTCGTACTGCTTGCGCAGGTCCACCATCTGCTGCATCTGGCCGGGGGCGATCACCTGGTTGCCGGCCTCCCAGAAGAGGATGCTCGGCCGGTTGCGGTAGTAGATGATCGTGTCGCGCATGACCTCGACCCGCTGCTCCCACTGGCGCCCCTGGACGTCCTTCTCCTTGTCGCCGGCGGGGGCCACCTCGACGATCCCGTAGGCGTCGCACTCGGCCACGTCGACCGGCTGCGGGGCGATGTGCATCCACCGGAGGTAGTTGGCGTGGGTGCTCTTGATCAGCGCCGCGTTGTAGGCGTGCATCCAGTCGGGGTAGGCCTGGCCGAGCCCGGCCCAGTCGTCGGTGCTGCGCTGCGAATAGCCGGTGAGGTAGACGAAGCGGCCGTTGAGCCAGACCCCGCCGGTGCCCGCCCCGCCCCTGAATTCCGCCTGGCGGAAGCCGGTGCGGGTGCGGCAGACGTCGACCGGCTTCCCGTCGACGCTGAGGATGGTGTAGACGTCGTAGAGGTAGGGGTCGTCCACGTCCCACCAATGGGCGCCCTCGAGCCGCCCCGTGGCGGCGATGACCTCGGTCTGCCCGCCCACCAGGTCGTCCGGATCGGCCGCGAAGGTGGCGCGGACCCGGCCCTCGGCGTCGACCACCACGGCGGAAAGGGTGATCGACTGCGGGTCGCCCGATTCGTTGCGGACCTGGGCCTCGACCGTCACGTCGCAGGCGTGCGCCGCCAGCGAGAAGTTGCCCGGATGGATGTAGACCCCGGTGGTCCCGAGGTTCTCGTAGAGCGGGAGCGTCTGGTAGACCTTGCCGGTCAGCACCAGGAAAAGGTCGTGGTTCAGGCCGCCGTAGTTGGGGTTGAAGGCCCGCCCCATCCACTCGTACTCCACCCCGGTCGCCTCCTCCTTGTAGTGCTCGCTGTTGTCCACCTTGACGGCGATGACGTTGTCCGCGCCCCCGAATTTGACGAAGCCGGTGAGATCGAGGCCCAGCGGGGTGACGCCGTTCTCGTACTTGCCGACGAAGCGGCCGTTGACCCAGAAGCGGCCCGCCTGCTTCAGGCCGTCGAGCTCGAGGAAGACCTTCCCCCCGGCGGCGGACGCCGGCAGGCGGAAGCGCTTCCGGTACCAGGCGATCCCCATGTATTCCGAGCGCTCGCCGGCGCTGTGGATGATGAGCTCGTCGTAGCTGTCGGACTCGTTGTAGGTGTGGGGCGCGCCGACCGGGGTCCAGGCGGAATCGTCGAAGGCGGGCTGCTCGGCCCCGGGCGCGTCCCGGCGGACATACCGCCAGTCCGCGTTGAAGTCATAGACCGCCCGGGGCGAGGCCGGGGGCGCGTAGGGAACCGCGTCGGCGCGGGCGAAGGCGGGGAGGAGGGGGAGCAGGCCCAGGAGCAGGAGGCGCGCGTTCAAGCCCCCAATCTTGACTCCTGGCGGGGCGAGACAAGCCCGGGCCGATCCCCAGCTTTGGGGATGCCGCCGCTCAGTTCAGCAGCAGCTTGCTGGCTTCCACGAAGGCGGCCCGAACGGTGTAGATCAGGATCTCCAGCTCCTTGGAGCTGAGGTGGAGGGTGTTCATGATCCAGTCCTCCGGCTCGGGCGGGAGGGGCTGCTCGTCGGGAATGTGGGCGGCGTCGCGCAGCCACTTGGCGATGTGGAGCAGGCAGGCCATCAGCGGCTCGTCCTTGGCGCTCTGGGGCTCGTACTGGAAGGCGATCGGGTCGACGATGCTGGGGGGGAACTCCCACAGCCGCAGCAGGGCGCTGGCCACCTGGGCGTTGTTGAACCCGAATTCGCGCTCCTCCGCGGCGGACGTCTCGGAGGGCAGCCCCAGGCTGAGGAAGCGGCGCACCGGGGGGCTGGCCTGGCGCCAGGCGTCGAGGGCGATCAGCCCGACGCCGTGAAGCAGGCCCACGGTGTAGGCCAGGCTGCGGTCGATGCCGGCGTGGCCCGCCAGCTGCTCGGCCGCCAGGGCGCAGGTGACGGACAGCCGCCAGGTGTCGTTGGTCTCCAGGCCGTAGGAGTCGAGGGGCCGCAGCAGGAGCTGGGCGGTGGCGGCATAGGAGACCAGCTTGTAGATCTCATTGAAGCCCACGCGGTTGACGGCCTCCTCCACGTTCTCGCAGCGCTTCCCGTGGGGGCTGTAGTAGATGCTGCTCCCGATCTGGATGGTCCGCGCGGTGATGGCGGTGTCGACCCGGATCAGCTCGATCACGTCGCTGATCGACGCGCTGTCGCTCTTGAGCAGCTTGGCCAGGCGCGGGAGCACGCAGGGCGTGGACGGCAGCTGCTTCAAGTCGCGCACCAGGTCGTCGACGGTCAGAGTGGTAGCGAGGGACTTCACGGGACCAGGGGTTAGTCGGCACTTTTCGCCAGGACTTTAGCGCTCGCCCGCGGCCTGCCGGTCGCTTTTTTGGGGGGATGGAGACTTTCGACACCCGCAAGCGCCTGACCGCCGCCCGGGAGAGGCTCGACGCCAAGGACGTGGCGGGGGCGGTGGCGATCTACGCGGAGATCCTGGGGGCGGGGGAGCCCCGGCCGGACGTCCTTCTGACCATTTCCGGGGACCTGGGCTCGACCGGCCACGTGCGGCCGATCATCGAGCTGGTCGCCCCGCTCTACGACGCCCAGCGCCACGGTCCGGCCATCGGGCTCAACGTGCTCCAGGCCTACCTCGCCCAGCGCAACACCGAGGCCGCCCAGCACGTCCTGGACATGCTCTTCTCCCTCAACCGCCCCGAGCTGGAGGAGCGCCTCTACGGCTTCTCCAACGCCATCGTGGAGATGGCGACGGAAAACGCCGCGCTCGGGCCCGCGGACTTCCTCCAGCAGGAGTTCCCGCCGCCGGAGGCGGCGGCCGGAGCCGGGGAGCCGGCCTTCCAGGGCACCCGCGTCTCGCTCGCCAGCATCAGCCGGCCGATCTGGTCCTACGGGCTGGAGCCGCTGCACGAGCGGATCCTCCCGCCGAAGGGCGAGCCGTCCCGCAAGATCGCCTTCGCCCAGCTCGCCCAGGTGGGCTTCCGCGACATCGCCCGGGCGATCCACCAGCCGGAGGACGAGGTGGCGCGGCTCTCGCGCGCCCTGCCGCTCTGGCTGGCGGAGACCTTCTATTTCTCGCCGCTCTATTCCCCCATCGCCGCGCTGGGCTACCTGGAGAAGCCGGAGGGCGGCCGCCAGCCGATGATCTTCGACACGGAGTGGGGCCCGGAGAACCTCCGGCAGATCGTCGACAGCGCCAAGGGCGGCCTCGACTACATCTTCACCGGCAGCATCCGTCAGCGCGCCGGCGACTTCGAGGCGACCTTCCGGGTCTGGGAGGTCAAGAAGTTCCGGCAGCGCAAGCAGTTCGACGCGCGGTGGACTCCGGCGACCGCGGAGGCGGAGCTGGGCAAGCTGCACGCGCAGGTGCGCCAGTTCATGGAATGGGCCCCTTATCCGGCGGGCTCCGGCGTGCCCTACGTGCCGCCGACGGCCCCGACCGCCTGGCTGGAGGCGCTCGGGACCTCCCTGGGATACTTTCTGGTCGAGAAGAACCTCCAGCCGATCGAACTGCTGCGGCCGGGGGGGCCCGCCCTGGCGGCCATGGCCGCCCGCGCCTCCGACAGCGTCGCCGCCTCGCTCGCCTGGCTTTCCACGGCGGCGCGGGCCCGCGACCTCGGCCAGGCCCCCGACCCGCTCCCGTCCGCCGTGCTGGTGCCGGACCCGGTGGTGGCGGCGGCCCGCGAGATCCTCGCCCTCTGATTGCCAGGGCGGCCGGGACCCGCGGCGCTCAGCGATCGCCTGCCGGCTGGGCCGTCGCCGCCCGGCTCGGCCGGTCAACCATTGGCGAGCTGACCGCAACCCGCAGCGATGTCGATTCCCCGCCGCTGCCGCACGGTGCTGGGCAGCCCATATTGCGCCAGGATGTCCTGGAAGCGCCGCGCCGCCGCCCGGTCGGCGGGCTCGCCCGCGTAGCCGCCGGTGGGATTGAGCGGAATCAGGTTCACCTGGGCGGGCAGCCCGCGAAGCAGCCGGCCCACCGCATGGGCCTGCTCGGCGCCGTCGTTGCGTCCGGCGATCAGGGTCCATTCGTAGAAGATGCGCCGCCCGGTCTGAAGGCTGTAGTCGCGGCACGCCGCCATCAGCTCGTCCAGCGGCCAGCGCCGGGCGGCCGGCACCAGCGCCGCGCGCTCCTCCTGGGTGGCGGCGTGCAGCGACACCGCCAGGTGCACGCCGGCCCGCTCCGCCGCGAGGCGGCGGATGCCGGGCACGACCCCGACGGTGCTGAGGGTGATCCGGTCCGCCGCCAGGGCCAGGCCGTTGGGGTCGCGAAGGATCGCGGCGGCGCGCATCACCGCCTCGTAGTTGTGCAGGGGCTCGCCCTGGCCCATCAGGACCACGTTGCGCAGCCGCGGGACCGCCGGGCCCGTCCGCTCCGCGCGCAGGATCCGGTTCACGTGGACGGCCTGGGCGACGATTTCCCCGGCCTCGAGGTGGCGCTCGAAGCCGGCCTGGCCGGTGGCGCAGAAGACGCAGCCCATGGCGCATCCGGCCTGGCTGCTGACGCACGCCGTCACCCGGCCGGTGAAGCGCATCAGGACCGTCTCGATCCTCCGGCCGTCGGCGAGCTCCAGCAGGAACTTGCGGGTGAAGCCGTCGCTGGAATGGAGCTCCCGCGCGGCGGGGAGGACGCCCAGCCCGGCCTCGGCCGCGAGCCGGGCGCGGACCTTCGCGGGGAGCTCCGCCATCGCCGCCCACGAGTCCGCGCACTCCCAGTAGAGGTACCGCCAGAGCCGGGCGGCATGGACGGGGCTGAACCCCCAGGCCTCCACCTGCGCGGTGAGCTCGGCGCGGGTCAGGCCGTAGAGCGGGAGAGCCACCTTAGAAGAAGGTGTAGTACCGGCCCTCGGCCAGGCGCTGGATGAGGAGCGCGAGCTCGAGGGCGTGGTAGTCGCCCCAGAGCGAGGACTCGCCGCAGGGGACCTTCCGCCCGGCGGGCACGTGGTCCCAGCCGTTGGGCCGGTGGTAGACGCTGTGGAGGAGGAGGCCCTGGTGCTTCGGATCGGCGGAGAGGTAGGGCTCGTCGAAGAGCGTGTCCGCCACCGTCAGGCCGGCCTGGAAATACTTCCTCCCCGCGGCGCGCGCCCCCTGGCGGGAGAGCCAGTTGCCCAGCCGCAGGAAGCCCTGGGCGGCGATCGCCGCCGCCGAGCTGTCGACCGGCTCGTGGGCGTTGAAGGGGTCCGCGATGCGGTCCTGGTAGCGCCCGAGGCGCTCCAGGCCGGGCGCGCCGTCGTCCCAATAGGGGATGCCGTCCCGCGCGGAATACCCGTCGATGTAGTGGTCGCTGGCCGCCCGCGCGGTCTCGAGGAAGAGGTCCGTCACGGCGCGGCGGCCGCCCGAGGCGTCGAGGTCGGAGCCCCGGACCGTTTCGAGGAATTCCAGCTGCTCGGCGAAGCCGCAGATGATCCAGGCCGCGCCGCGCGTCCAGGTGGAGAAGGGGGAATAGCCCTGCTGGGTGCTGGGGCAGCGGTACTGCCCGTCGTTGCGGTTGAAGATCGACTCATGGGCCACCCGGCCGCGCAGGTCGTAGCGGTCGCGGCCCTGGCCGAAGAAGACGTTGAAGCGCGCGGTGGTGGCGGCGTGCTCGATCGCCCGCTGCAGCAGGCCGATCCTGCGGTCGCCCTCGCCCATCAGGACGTGGCCGAGCTGGTGGGCGACCGCCAGCGAGCGCATCGAGCGGATGGTGTCGGCGAAGAGCGACTGGGGGCCGTTGAAGGAGTAGACGTAGCCGCCCGGGACCACGCCGGCTCTCCCCGGCCGGGGCGACCAGGGCTCGCGGCAGGCGGTGGGCGCGTGGCGGGCGGCCTGGACCGCGCCCGAGACCTTGAGCGCGAGCTCGGCGAAGCGCAGCTCGCCCTCGTCCGCCCCGACCCGGCCCTCGAGAATCAGCCGGCGCAGGTTGCCGTAGGTGGAGATGTTGTTGAAGCCGTGGTCGTGGACCCCGACGTGGGAGACGTGCGAGGCCATGTGGGCGACGGTCCGCTCCCGCGCCAGGCGGAGCAGGGCGTCGTCGCCGGTGGCGTCGAACTGCAGGAACGCCATGCCGAACTGGAAGCCCTGGGTCCACTCGGTCCAGCCGCGGGAGGTGTACCGGCCGCGCACGGTGAAGACCGGCGTCCCGCGGGACGGGTCCCACGCCTGGTCGAGGGCGCGGATCTTCCGGCCGGCGAGCTCGAAGAGCCGCGCGGTCTTCTTCTGCAGCAGGGCCGGCGTCAGGCGGGCGTCGATCTTCATCGCAGGGGGAAGGGAGCCTATCCCGCGAACTGGGTCAACAGGTCCGCATAGATGCGGGAGGTCGCCAGCAGGTCGGAGAGCGGCACGCGCTCGTCCAGGCCGTGCTCGCGCTCGCCGCCGGGGCCGTAGCCCACCGTCGGGATCCCGAGGTGATGGGCGAAGAAGTGCATGTCGTTGAACCCGGTCGAGGTGACGAAGGCGTTGGGCGCCCGGCGCACCCGCCGGACGCTGCGGGCCACCGCGGCGAAGAAGGGGTCGGTCGGCGGCCGGTAGCAGGAGAAGTTCTCGGAGATCTTCGAGACGGTGATCCGGCACTGCGGGATGCCGCGGGCGGCCGCCGCCAGGAAGGCGCGCAGCTCCCTTTCCGCCCCCGCGTGGCTCTCGTTCGGCAGGACGCGCCGGTCCAGGGTGAAGGAGGCGTGGGCCGGGACGGTGTTGACCTTCCCGCCCTCGCCCCCGCCGAAGACGCCCCCGACGTTGACGGTGGCGGACAGGGTCTTGCCCTCGGGGGTGACGAAGCGGTGCCTCCCGATCCGGCGCTTGTAGTCCTCCAGCGCCAGCGCGAGCGCCGCCATCTTCTCGAAGGCGTTGATCCCGTCCTGGGGCTTGGAGCCGTGCGCGGCCTTGCCGTGCACCGCGACCTCCAGCCAGACCACGCCGTTGTGCCCGCAGCAGATCGAATTCTTCTCCCCGCCCTCCATCACCACGGCGTAGTCAGGGCGGATCGGCGCATGCTCGACCAGCCAGCCGGCCCCGAGCAGCGAGTCGGTCTCCTCGTCCGCCGTGAAGGAGACCTCGAGGCTCATCTTCGGCGCGGTGCCGGTGGCCCGCAGGGCCTTCAGCGCCAGGAAGAGGCTGGCGATCGAGCCCTTCATGTCGGCGGTGCCGCGGCCGTAGATCCGGCCGCCCTCGAGCTGGGCGCTGAATGGGCTGCCGTGGCGCCAGCGGCCCGAGACCGGGACGACGTCATAGTGGGCGTTGAAGTGGATGGTCTTGCGGGCGCCGGGGACGGCCAGCCGGCCCAGCACATTGTACCGGGGATAGCCGTGCTGCTCGGGCGGCAGCGCCTTCCTCAGGACCGAGGCGGGGATGGCGAAGCGGCGGGCCTCGAAGCCCAGCAGGGCCAGCTCGCCCGCCAGGTAGGCGGTGATTTCGTCGTAGTTCTCGCCCGGCGGATTGACGGTCGAGGTTCGGACGAGCCTCCGCAGCCAGGCGAGGAGCAGGTTGGGGTGGCGGTCGATGAAGGCGGAAGGGGACACGGTAAGGGACCGAGTCAGGCAGAAGCCCGCGTCCGGGGCAATCGCCGGAATGCCGAAGAATTCAGTTCGCTTCCGCATTGGGCGGCAGCTAGTTAGGGAATCGCAAGATGCTTCGCCCGGTGCTTCATGGCGCGTTGGTTTTGGCGGTCGCCGCGCTGGGCGCGGCGCGGACGGACGCGGCGTGGCAGGAGGCGGCCTTTCCGGGCTTTGAAGTCTATTCCGACCACCCCGACGAGACCATCGAGGCCCTGATGGCGAACCTCCGCTTGGTCCAGCGCGACTTCGAGCGGCTGTGGCCGATGCCGCAGGTCCGGATCTCCCCGCCGGCGAGGATCGTGTTTTGCGACCGGCTCGATGACTTTCTTTCCTTCAACCCGCCGAATCCCGCCGGAGCCGGATTCATCTGGCAGTTCACGGCCGAGCGAAGCTGGATGCTCGTCAACATGCGCCTGCCGCGGCCGCCCGCGACGGCCCCGCTGCTCGTTGATCACCGGCTGCGCGAGTTCTACGCGAACTGCGTCTTGCGCCAGATGGGCGAGCGGGTGCCGCCCTGGTTGGATTGGGGCCTGGGCAAGTTCGTCCACGGCATGGTCTGCACCCCCGGTTCGCTGGCGCTGCCCGCGCTGACGACGGACCCGACGCTCGCCATCCGCGGGAGAGGGTCGGCCGCCGACCTGAAGGCGGCGCTGCAGGCCCGCCGCTTCCTGAGCCTGGAGGAGCTGTTCTCGGTCCAGCGCATGCCCCAATTCAAGAAGATCGAGGTGCACATGCAGGAGGGCCGCATGCCCTTCATGTGGGCCTATGAGCCCTCGGACACCTTCGTCGACGAGGCCTACGAATTTGTGCATTTCTGCCTGATCGACGGCGGAAGCAAGTATCGCGACGCGTTCATCCGCTTCGCCCAGGCGGCCGCCAACGGGCCCTTGGACGAGGCGGGGTTCCAGCGCTTCTTCGGCAAGAATTACGCGGACATGCTCCTCGAGCTCTGGGCCGACACCGGGCCGGCCGAACCGAGGGGACTCCGCATCGTCGGCGCGTACTCCCTCACGCGGCTTCCATTCCGTCCGCTCCCGGACAGCTGGTTCCCGGCCTTCCATGCCGACTGGATGGCGGCCAAATCCCTGGGCTCCCCGGTGCCGGTGATCGACTCGATCTGGTACTGGTAACGGCATGAAACGCGCGCCCCGCCTCCTGGTGCTGGTTTTCGCCTCCGCGCTGGCGCTGCGGGCCGACCCCTGGCGGTGGGCCGCCCTGCCGGGGTACGAGATCTTTTCGGACGTGGCCGAGCCGGCCACGCAGGAGCAGCTGCAGGATTTCCTCGTCGCCTACCGCGACTTCCAGCGCCTCTGGCCCACCCCTCATATGGCGGGGGCCGAGCCCGCCCTGATCGTCTTCTGCGACACGCCGGCGGAGTTCGCCCGGCTCAATCCCAAGGCTCCCGCAAATTCCCGCGACCTGGCGACCGAGTTCGGCGGCCGGCCCGCCGTGATGGAGAACATGCACCTGGTGGCCCGGCCGCTCGTCCGCCCCTACAACATGATGAGCTTCTCGCTCCGTGAGGTCTACGCCCGGTACCACCTGCGGATGGTGGGCGAGCGGGTGCCGCCCTGGCTGGAGGCCGGTCTGGGCAAGCTGGTCAGCGGGGCGGTCTGCGAGGACGACCAGGTCCGCTTTCCGGCCCTGACCACCGATCCGACCCTTCCCTATCGCCGGGCCGGCGGGGAGCCGGACTTGCGGGAGGCCCTCCGCCAGGGGAAATTCCTGAGTCTCGAGCGGCTGCTGGGCGAGACGCAGCCCCCGCCGCCCCGGGCGGGACGCAATCCCGAGCCCGATGGATCCCAGGAGAGCCTCTGGGGCATGCTCCCGTCGGGGCTGTTCGTGGACGAGAGCTACGAATTCACGCAATTCTGCCTGTTCGGCGCGGCGGGCCGCTACCGCGCGGCCTTCATCAAGTTCGCCCAGGCCGCCTCCAACGGCCCGCCGGACGAGGCGGCCTTCCGCCAGTGCTTCGGCCTCGATTACGACGCCATGCTGCTGAACCTCTGGCGTTATGTGGAGGTCGGGCAGGGGCAGACCTTCGAACTCGCGGATCTGGGGGCAGGGCCGGTGGCGGCGCCGCCCGTCCTGAAATTCCAGGCGGCGCCCGAGGCGGCGGTCCGGCGGATGGAGGAGGAATGGAAGGCGGCGCCGCCGGGTTATGGGCGGATCCTCCGCCGCGAGCCCCGCTGATCCCATGCACCGAGCGATCGCTCTCAGCCTGGGGCTGGCGCTGGCGGGGACGCTCCGCGCCCAGGGGTGGACCCGCGCCGATGTCGGCAATTTCCGGGTCTACACCGATGCCTCCGAGAAAGCGGTCGCGCCCCTGCTGGGCGACCTGCTGACGACGGAGATGGATCTGCAGGCGGTCTGGCCCACGGCCCGGCCCGGCCAGCCGCCCGGCGTGCTGGTCTTCTGCGCCCAGTCCCCGGAGTACTACGCCCTCAACCCGACCGTCACCGGCCGGTCGCTGGCGATGACCGGCGGATCTTCACCGGAATGGTCCTTCGCCATCATGGTCAACCTGGCTCCGCCCGCCCCCGGGCATCCAGCCCCGGTCGGTCCGGCGCTCCGCCGTTTCTATGCCGATTACTTCGTCCGGTCGGTGGGCGAGCGGATCCCGCCCTGGTTCCAGCTGGGCATGCTCAAGCTCCTGGAGAGCGCCCGGCTCCGGAGCGGGGTGATCGAGCTGCCGCCTCTCTCCGAGCTCCTGGACCTGCCGGGAAGGGCCGCGGGCTCCGAGGCGGGGCTGAAGAGGGCGGTCGCGGACCGGTATTATATCGGGCTCGAGTCGCTGCTCGGGGCGACCTCGGCCCCGCGCGGAGAGGACGGCGTGAGGTTCGGCTACGAGGGCAGGGGCACCGCGCTCAGCCTCGCAGTCGCCTCCGGGACCTTCGTGGACGAGAGCATGGAATTCATCGAATTCTGCCTCTTCGGCGAGGGCGGCCGCCTCCGGCCGGCCTTCATCCGCTTCGTCCGGGCGGCCACGAACGGTCCGCTCGACGAGGCGGATTTTCGGAAGTTCTTGGGCATGGACTATTCCGCCCTCCTGCTCGAAGTCTGGCGCAGCCCCGAGCTGCGGAACACCCGCGTCATCCGGGTGCCTGCGCCGCCCCGGGGGGTCGCCGCGGCGGTGCCTCCGGGTTCATTCCGCCCGGTGGGCCAGGCCGAGCTCGATGGCTTGGCCGCACACTGGGGGGCTGCGCACCGCGGCGGCGAGGGCAACTGATTTCCCGGCTGGAGTTCTCGGCCGGCCGCGGCCGTCTTGCCGGGTAGCGTCCGCGGGCTCTGTCCCGTCAGCGCGTCATCGCGTACACGTAGATATTCGCGATCTCCTTCATCAGGTTGGGCACCTTGTCGGGGAAATTCGGCCAGCCGCACTGGAGGTGGTCGAGGCTGACCAGCGAAATCATCCGGTCGCCGTCGAAGACTCCGTAGAGCGCCTCGGCGATGGCGCCCCAGTGCCCGCGCGGGCCCCCGCCGTTGCGGATGCTCGCTTCCTCGACCGGGAAATAGGCGCGCCAGATCGGGTGGTTCTCGGGCAGCATCCGCAGCTCCGCGCCGGGGATCAGGCGGGCGAAGAAGTCGACGTGGCGCTGGTAGAAGGTCTCGAAGCTCGGGGTCACGGCGTTGTTGACGCACCCGTCGATGTAGAAGAAGCCGCCCCGCTTGAGGTATTCGCGGAGATTGGCGAGCGCCGTCTCGCTCCGCACCGGGGTGATGTTGTTGGTGAAGAGGAGCGGGAAGGCCCCGAGCTGCTCCAGATTGCCGGGTTCCACGGGGTAGCAGGTCGGATCGATGTTGAGGGTGGTGTGGCCCCGGATGAAGTCCGCCAGGACAGCATCCTGGTTCTGGTGCACATTCCAGAAGCGGCTGGGCGTGACCAGGCGGCCCCAGCCGACGCGGCCGCCCCGCGGCCGATCGGACTGCGCCAGAACGCGCGGGCCGAGGGCGATCGCGCCGGCGGCGCCGGCGAGCAGCGTCCGGAGGAAGTCGCGGCGGCTGGCGCCGCACCCGCAGGGGCAGCGGAGGGAATCAGGGGGGGGCGGCGGCATGGGGGGAACGAGCTAGCGGGTCATCGCATACACGTAGATATTCGCGATCTCCTTCAGGCAGAACGCGACCTTTTCCGGTTTCGTCAGCCACTCGCAAAAGAGGTGGTCCAGGCTCACGACCGCGGCGAGGCGGTCCTTCACTTGGATGCCGTACAGCGCCTGCGGCGCGCGGGCCCACCGGCGGTCGGGGCCGCCGGCCGGCTCCAGCCCGAGCTGGACCTCCTTCACCGGGGCGTAGGACCTGAAGATGGGATGGGTGGGCATGAGCTGCCGCAGCTCGCAGCCTGGAACCAGGCTCCCGAAGAGCGCGCCATGTTCGGCCAGGAAGGTCCCGAAGTCCCGCGTCAGGCGATGGTCGACGCAGCCGTCAATGTAGAGGAACCCGCCGCGCTGCAGGTACTCGCGCACATTCGCCAGGGCCCGCGGATCGGTGATGGCGGTGAGGTCGTTGGTGAAGAGGAAAGGGAAGCCGGAAAGCTGCTCCAGGCTCCCCGGATCGACGGAATAGGCCCTGGGCTCCATTCCCAGATGCGTCTCGCGCTGGATGTACCGGGCGACGATCGGATCCTGCTCGCCGTGCAGGTTCCAGTACCGGCTCGGGGTGACCAGCCGGGCCCATCCCACGGTTGGAACCGCCGCTTGGATCCGACTCGGCCAGAGGGACAGGGAGGAGGCGGCCAATCCGGCGGCGAGCTGGCCCAGGAAGCGCCGGCGGGACGCCAGCGGGGCGGAGGAGGTGCAGAGCCGGCACATGGGTGGGGGTTATTGCATCAGCGCGCGGGCGCACAGACTCGGTTCAGGCGCATCGCGCCGGCGGACTTTCCGGAAAGTTTTGGGCCCTGCCGGCTGGCCCGCCGCCGGGGCGCAGGCCGTCTTCGCGGCAGGGCTCGGCGGGAGACTGCGGGAGGGCGGAGCGGAAGTCACGCATGGCTCGGAGGGCCGCCCAGCCCGCGGGCATAGACGTAGATGCCGGCCAGCTCGCGCATCGCCACGGAGCGCCCGGCAAAGCGCCCCCAGGCTGGAGGGGGTGACATCGGCGACGCCCTCGTCGAGGCGGGAGGAGGCCCGTCGGCTGACGAATGCGCTGAGTCCAAGCCGCTCCGGCCCGTGGGCGCCCATCCCCGGTAGGGGGTCACGCTCCGCCCCCAGAGCGGAACGGAGGCCTCGGAAGCCTCCGGCCGCGGCCAAGCGCCCAGCGCCGCCGAGGCCGCCGCGCCGCCGGCCAGCTTGCGCAGGAAGCGCCGGCGAGTCTCCGGAGCGGAGGAGGTCAGGCGGTGTTCGCACATGGCCCGGTCAGGATTTGACGCCGTAGGCGTAGATGTTCGTCAGCATGCGGAGGGCCTTGGGCACGAACCAGGGCCGGTCGGGCCATCCGCAAAAGAGGCCCACCATGGAAAGGAGCGCGATCATGCGGTCATCGTCGAAGACGCCGTAGATGGGCCGGGCGGAGAGGTCGTCGAGGTCGACGGGGTAGTAGGCGGAAAAAAGCGGGTGCCGGGGCCCGAGGCGGCGGATGGGGGAGCCGGGAAAGAGAGCCGCGAAGCAGGCGAGATGGGCGCGCTCAAAGAGGTCCCGGTCCGGCTCCACCCCGGTGCAATGGTCAATGTAGATGACACCCCCCTGGAGCGCGTACTCCCGGAGATTGGAAAGGTGGTCGGGATTTTTGACGGCAGTGAGGTAGTTGGTGCACAGGATTGAATAATCGCATAGCTTTTCGAGTTGGTCTGGCCGGACGCCGCCCTCGAACGACACCGGCGGCAGGCCGGGAAGGCTCTTCAGGTAGCCGACAAATTGGCGCTCCTGCCGGATGTGGAAGTTCCAGTTGAAGTTGGGGGTGATCAGCCGCGCGGCTCCGCCGCGGCGCGCCGCGGCCCGAACGGATGCGGCGCGCAGGAGCGCCGGCGCAGCCAGCGCGCCGGCGACGATCTGGGAGAGGAACCGCCTCCGGGTCCCGGCCTCGCCAGGGGAATGACAGTTTCGGCACATGCCTCAGAGCAGCCTCCAGCGGCGGCGCAGGATCATTTCGATGCCATAGAGCCCCACGATGGCTGCGAAGAGGCCGCGGCGGTCCCAGAGCGGCTGGCGCCGTTCGGCCAGGAGCTGCGGCGGGGGCGGCTTCCGCTTCCAATCGGCCGGGGCGTCGTCCAGCACCGCGCCGCCGGTCTGGGTGGCGAGGGCGCTGAGCAACTCCTCATCCGGAGCGGCCCCGGAATTCTCGCGGGACCGGTTGCCTTCCTTGACGGCGAGGAGCCAGGCATGCGCTCGCTCCCCCGGCGCGCCGCGCGCTTCGATCTCCCACAGTCCGGGCGCTGGCGGGCTCCAGCGGAAGACCCGCGAGGCCCCCTCGGCCGCCTGCTCCGTCACGGATACACTGCGCGTACCCAGGCTGGCGGCTACCTGCAGGGGCGCCATTCCCGCCCCGGCGATACGCAGGGTTACGGGCGCGTTGATGGTGGACCGGACCGGCGGATGGTTGAAATAGAACCCTTCGGCGCGGTCCCGGCTGAGCCAGCTGAAGAAGTTCTCCCAGAAGAGCTCCACCCCGCGCGCCGAACTGGCCTCGCCCAGCTTCCACCGCCAGAGCGCGTCGGTGGTGAAAACCACGCTCTTGCCCCGGCCGTAGCGCTGGACGGCGAGCAGGATCGCACCTCGGCCGTCGGGGCCGGACTCGGTGGGATGGCGGGCCAGCACCTGCGCGCCGGGCTTGGCGCGCTCGATGTGGGCATAGGAGGAAAAGCGCGGGGTCTGGTCTTCGACCGGGGCGTTGGCGGCGGAGGATAGGATCTGCTGCACCACGGCCGGGCTGTCCCAAGCGAAGGGCATCATGGCCGGCGGCCGGGCGGGGATGTAGGAGCCGGGCCGCCCGGGCCGGAAGCGGGCCTGATCCTGGGCCAGTGCCGCCGGCGGGGCAGCCTCGGGGCCGGAGAAAACCACCGGCAGGATCTTTTCCAGCTCGCTGCCGGCGAATCCCTGCGTCGAGTCGTCGTCCGGCGTGAGGAAAATGAGGACGCCTCCGTCATTGACCCATTGGGTCAGGGCCTGCTGCTCGGCGGTGGGAAGCTGGTTCGCCACGACGTTGGCCAGCACGATGATGCTGTAGGGCGCGAGGCCTTGTGCCGAGACCGGCATTTGGGCGATGGCGCCGGGCGGCAGCGCGAGGCCCGCGTTGGGAAAGTCGAAGACGGGGGTAACCGTAAAGGCATTGCCCCGACGGAGCATGTCGGCCAGGAAGCGGTATCCCCAATCGAGGGCGCCCTCGTCGTAGAGGATCCGATTGGACGCAGGCGCGGCGACCCTGACCTCCGCCCGGGCGATCTCGGCGCCGGCGCGCAGCTCGAAGCGGATCGCGCCCGGAGCCTCGACCGGCTCCTCGGCGGACCAGGCCTCCATGTGCCTTCCCGCCTCCACGGCCAGGGGTTGCAGCGGCCGCGGCACGCCGTTGACCGCGAGCTCCACCGGGATCTGCCGGCCGGCGGCTTGGTAGCTGTCGAAGACGGCGTCGAGCTGCACCACCGAATGGGGAGCGGCCTGCGGCGGGAGATTGAATTCCCGGATGCGGAAGAAGGGAGGCTCGACCGAGCGGTTGTGGCCGCTGATGAAATACAGCGGCGTCCCCGCCGCCAGGGCGTCGCGCACCGCCGTCCTTGCGGCCTCGGTCACCTCGGCGCCGCTGGTGTCGAGCCCGTCCGTGAGGATTATGAGGGCGCCCCACCCGCCGACGGGGGCGCGGTTCAAGGCGGACTGGAGGCCGGAGAAGAGATCGGTGCGCCCGCCCGGTAGACGGCCGGGATCATCGGGATTTTTGACCGGCGCGAGGCCCTCGGCAAAGGCGAAGGCGGAGACGGCGCCAAAATGATCCCGCGCGGCGCCGTCGATGCGGTGCCATTTGAGCAGGGCCTCGTCGATGCGCCTGTGATGCCGGTTGTCGGGAGTGGTCATGCTGTCGGAGCGATCGACCAGCACGGCGAGAGGGCGGGGCGCCGGCGGCTTGTCGAAGACCCGCTCGACCCGGGTGGGCGCGGCCAGGATGAGGAGAAGCGCGATCCAAAGAGCGAAGCGCAGCGCGCAAAGCACCGCCCGCCGCCAGGGAGCGATCGGGACCAGCGTGAACGAATAGCTGAGGACGATGATCAGCAGCCCGAGGGCGGCCGCGGAGCCGAGGATAAGCCAGGCCCTCTCCGCCGGCTGGCCGTTCAGCCAGCCCATTCCCATCCAGGTGAATCGGGGCGCGCTGTCCGTCATCGGCCGGTGCCCTCGCGGGAAAGCTGCTCAAAATAATCCTCCACCGCCTGGCGGAACTCCGGGTCGATGTCGTCCGGCCGGTACTGCCGCATCAGCTCGTCGCGCCGGGCGCCGGCCTTCGCTGTCTCCAGGGTGTTGGCGAGTTCGCGCGCTTGCCGCGCGAGCGCCTTGAGGATCTCTGGCGTCAGGGTGACCTTGTACCTCAGGACGCCGGATGCTTGGCTGCTAAGCGCGCGGGGGTTAGCTTCGGCTGAGACCTTGGCGTCCCTTATGACCCATTCCGCTTGTTCAGCCGCTGCCTGGAGCGTGCCGAGGGCGCTGAGATCGCCGCCTTCGATGCCGAGCGCCGCTTGCTGAAGATTCTGGATGGTGAGGTCGGTCACCTGCAGTGGATCGATCTGCGCGGCGGCCTGAGCCAAGCCGCTGGAAAAGCCGTTATGGTGGGCCCCGCCCGCCGCGTTATCGAATGCACTGGCGGACCCGCCGCCCGGTTGGCTGGCGGCGGTCCCCTCGCCGCCGCTTCCGTTGGCGGCGCCTGGGGAGGAGGCACCGGCGGCCCCCGCATTGCTTCCGCCCGGCTTGCCATCGCCTTGCTGGCCGCCTTGCTGGCCGCCTTGCTGGCCGCCTTGCTGGCCGCCTTGCTGGCCGCCTTGCTGGCCGCCTTGCTGGCCGCCTTGCTGGCCGCCTTGCTGGCCGCCTTGCT